>JAEUSP010000069.1 GCA_016788565.1 Chlorobiota bacterium
TCCGCAGCCGGGAAACGTTGCTCCCTTTATGAATTGCCAGCACCGAAATCGGGCGGATGTTGTTCCCCTGTTTTTCCTGCTCCCGCGTATCTACGGCGGCCAGCACACGAATCGTCCGCTGGTCGGCTTGTGCGGCCGGGGCCAAGGGGTTCGGCGCAACAGCGGCCGGGCGCGGTGGCGCGTCAATGCTTTGCGCTGCCGCCCCACTGCTTCCGGCAGAAAGCGAAAAATCTGGGAGGGGAGGGGGAACCAGCGGAGCGATTGGAGCATCAACAAGGCTATCCACCACCGGGTTGGCTGATTCAGTTTCGCTCTCAGTTTCAGCGCCAACTTCAGTTGAAATTTCAATCTCACTTTCGCTCGCAATTTCAGCTTCGGTTTCCGTCTCTACCTCACTCTCAACCTCGGTTTCGCTCACACTCTCAACTTCACTCACACTCTCAGCTTCATTCTCACTCTCAACTTCACTCACACTCTCAGCTTCACTCACAATCTCAACTTCACTCACACTCTCAACTTCGCTCACACTCACACTCTCAGCTTCTCGCGCAATCTCAACTTTACTCACACTCTCAGCTTCGCTCGCAACCTCAGTTTCACTCACAACCTCAGTTTCACTCACAACCTCAGTTTCACTCACAACCTCAGTTTCACTCACAACCTCAGTTTCACTCACAACCTCAGCGGCTGGCTGGCTGGCATCGGGCTTTGGGGCAACGGCATCGTTTTGCGCAATCAGCAGCGGAATCGGAATCAGCGATTGTGCATGGGCGGTGTCGCTTGGGGAATCGGCAATGCGGGCAAAGGGGGAAATGGGACGCTGAAGCTGAGTAACGCCCCCACCGCTCCGCTCCTGGCCGCTGGCATCGTGCGATTGATGAAGGATTTGCTGGTGAAGCTCCTGCAAGTGTGGCGCGCCGGTGCGGCGGTATCCATCGCGCAGGACGTTGGCGGCACGGTCGCGCTGGCCCATCGCAAGAAAAATTTGCGAAAGGATCATGTAGCCCGCAATCTGGTCAGGGAAATAGACCAGCCCTTGCCGGCAGACCTCCATTGCTTGCTGAAGGGAGCCATCGGCAAGAAGCTGTTGCGCTTCGTGCGGGAATAACGATGAAGGACGGACCGCCCCGGGTCGGCGGCGTGATTCGGAGACCAACATGGCGGCAAGATTACGAAAAGCGGCTGAACCCGCGTTCACGCGGCTTGTTCAATTCTGCATTTGCTCACCATCTCACCGATTTTGACTTCGCCAAAACCACAGTTTGCCGTATTCTTGCGGCCTTATGGACGAAACACACAACACCGAAAGCCCCTTGCAGCACCAACGCCACCCCAAGACGATTGCCCGTTGGTGCGCCGAAGGGATGATTGAGAAGAAGGCGAAGGATATCATCATCATGGATATCCGTGGGCTGACCGACATCGCCGATTTTTTTGTGGTCTGCTCCGCCGACAGCGACACCCAACTTCGCGCCATTGCCGACAGCGTGATGGACACCATGCGGGAGTACGACATCAAGCCCTACCGCACCGAAGGGTGGCAGGGGGAACAGTGGATTATTCTGGATTTTGTTGAGGTGGTGGTTCACGTTTTCTACAAGGAAGCGCGGGATTTCTACAAGATTGAGCGGATTTGGTCCGATGCAAAAATTGAGAAGGTGGTGGATGCCCCCGCTGGGGAGTGAAGCCGGGTGAAGAATCGAGCCACCGCAACCAGCGATAATTGATGATCCGCACGCTTATCCTGGAAGCCTTGTGGGCTGCGGTGTGCAATCACAACCCTGCGGCCCCGAAATCCTCCCTGAACCTCTATTTCCCGAGGCATTCGGCGGCAATCCACGCGCGCAGCAACACCCCGCTGATGTTGGCTGGGCACGACGGCTTGGAACTGATGTTGGTTGCCAAAAAAATTCAAGCGCAATTAGCGGAAGAATGGGAAGATCAGTTCAGCACGGCCGTCACCCCGCGCGGAGCGTTGGCTTTTCGATTGAGCGATTCCTACATCTGGAGCCATGCCACAGAAGGAGTGCGGCGGTGGTTGCCGGAGGCAATCAATCAAGCCATTGCATCCCGCGGTGCGGCCGCCAGTTCCCCGTTGCTTCCCAGCGAACTGCTTCAAATCATCCAGTTATCCATTACTCACCTTGATGGAGTACTGCTGTTGCTGGCCAGCCAAAAACTTCCGCGAACCACCAACGACGACGGACTCAGTGATGGTTGGCATCTTCCCCCCTCCCCTTCCAACTCACTTCTCACCCCCTTGCTCGGATCGCTGCTGTTGCTGCCAGAACATCTATCACAAGAGGGAAGGTTGCCGGGACAATCATTCAAGGTTGCAATTCAGCATCTGTTGCAGCAGTTCAACAACTACCGCTCGGCAAACCCAATACTTGGCGGGGAAAGGGCTACACAGGAAGCCGTGGCCGGCAGCTTTGCGCTGCTGCTGGAAGGGCTGCGGTTGGTGGGGGATTTGGAGCTATGCTCTTGAATTGAGTAACCTTTAACCCATAAAGCAGCAAAGCGATGAAGGCAATCAATACCTTCATCGCTTTGCTGCTTTCTGTTCAATTATGCCCACGTAAGCCCAAGTTTTTCCTGGGCATCCTTCAGGTGCTTCCGGTCAATGAACAAACGGTTCTCAGGCAGAATTTTGAAATACTCCTCCGGCAGGTACAATCGCCCTTTGGAAATATCCGCACAGTGACGCTTTGGGCCGTTGGATTTTTTGGAGGCGGTGTCCACAAGATTCCGGAATTCATAGCCGGCCAGCAACAACGGGTCGCTCCAAATCCCACGCTCATTTTTTCGCGCTGTGGCCACAGCCTTTTGCAGCTTGATGATGTCTTCCCGCCGCGGAAGGTTCGGGTAAATCAAGTAATTGATCACCCACCCTTGCTCGGCTAACATCAGGTTGAACGTCTTCCGCTGTGTGGCACTTTCCTCCATTGGGGCAACATAAGCAAGCAGCCGCTGGAAACGGTCGAAGGGTTCGCTGCCGATGGTGATATGAACTTTCCTGCGGTATCGCTCCTTCTCGGGGTCGAACTGGAGCAGCTCCTTTGCTAACGCATCGTAGGCATCGCGCGATTTCTCCCCCCATTCCATCTGGCGCGTTCCGGCTTGGCCGTCTAACTTTGGCGTTAGATACTCCCGAAGCTGAGGAGCAAAAACTTCAGGGCGTTTGGTGAGTAATTCCGAAAGGGCTTTGTCTTGGCCGGATGGCTTGCGGTTGCCGGGGTAGTGAACCTCCGGCGCATCCACGTTCACCATTCGGATGTTGAGCGAGACGGTTGGCGTGTCGCCGTCGGTTGGGGTTCCGCCCCAGCGGGCAGCGCCCAAGTGTTCGCGGTTCAGCGATTCTACGGTAATCTTCAGTGGCATGGCGGAACTCCTTGAAAGTATTGTGAAACTGGGGGGAAGTATGCTTCCCCCCCAGCAATGGAATTCGCAGTAAACAATCACATCCCACCGCAGGCCGCGGCCCTTCAGCAACCTGTTATCGCAGCCGCGCCGAGAACGTTCCGCCCTTGATATCGAAGGTTTTGGAAGCGTTCTTGGTGTCGGTTAAAGTTGCCGAAAACGTGCCGTCAACGATGCTGCCGTTGCTGTCGGTAAGGGTTAGCGTGCAGTGCCCTTTCAGCGGTTCGCAGATGGTTGTTGTTGTGTCGGTTCCGTTGATCTCGATGTAGGTGATGCTGATGTCAGGGTCCTTGAAGGTAATTGGGAAGGAACCGTTATCAATGTCGTGGGTGAACGAAAGGGTCATCGTTCGTGTTGGCGTGCCGGTGGTTGTGCCGCCAAACCGCCCCAGTTTTGTGGCGGGGTCGTAGCTGGCAACCGCTGGTTGGAACGTGAAGGTCACTTCTGTTCCGTTGATCTTTGCCACCAACTCACTCCCCGAACCAACGCCGGGCCCGGTGGAGTTGTCGGCGCAAGCCGAAATCAGAAGAAGCGAAAGCCCCGCAAGGCTGAGAAAGATGGAACGAATCATGGAGTTGGTAGTCGGTTATCGGGAATCGGGTTTCGGGAATCGGTTATCGGGAATCGGGTTTCGGGAATCGGTTATCGGGAATCGGTTGTCGGGAATCGGGTTTCGGGAATCGGTTGTCGGGAATCAGGCTTCTGACAACTGACAACTGACAACTGACAACTGACCAATGACCAATGACTTTTGAATCATCTCACCGTATCTGCTCCCACTCCTTAGAAACCGCTTTGCCGGAGAAGATGACCGACAGCGCGTTCACGGTCCATTCCCACAACACGCGAAGATAGCCGTAGCGGCGGAAACGGCGAGGGGATTCATGTACCATCAACTCCGCACGGTGGCCAATGGTTCCCAGCCGGGTCAGCCGTTTGTACAGGTCGAAATCCTCGCCGGCAACCATGCCGTTATCGTAACCGCCAGCGTTCACAAAGGCATCACGGTGGATCACTTGGCACTCACCCCGCCCCATCCCCAAACCGATCACGTTCAAAAAACGGACGTAGCGGTTGAAGAACCCGTGAAATAATCGGTCGCTGAGTTGGCGCTCTTCCGGGGCAATCTCAACCGGGCAGGCGTAGGCAACAACGCGGCGGCGGTTGTCCGAAGAATTCTCCGCAGAGTTTTCAGCAATCTGCCGCAAAGCCTGCAGAAATTTCTGCGGGTTTTTTGGCACCGTGTCGGCATTGATAAACACCAGCAACGCGCCACGCGCAAGCTGGGCCCCACGGTTGCGCCCTTCGGCGATTGTTTGGCGGCGTGGTTCGGTGTGGCGGGCAACCAGATCGGCACACTGCTGGGCAATCAGCGGGGTGCCATCGCTGCTACCGCCGTCGCTGACGATCAGCTCCATCCCGTAGCGTTCGCGTAGCTGCGGGGGGAAGCAACCAAGCGTCCGCTGGATCAATTTCTCCTCATTCAATGCGGGAACAATGATGCTAATCAGTGGCTTCCCGACCGGAGTGGGTGTTCCCTGGGCTGGCTTCCACCCTGGCGTTTCAGTTGCCTGGATTGTTTCGTGGGTAACGTCGGTTGGCATCGGTTCAGCAATGTCCGTTCATCAGTGAAAGAAAGGGGAGGGGAATAACCCAAAGAATTAGTTAGCGCAGTGTTCTTGGCAGGCAACATACTTTCCCGCCCTCTGCCGAACAAGCCGTAACTTGCGCCACGTTGTTCACGATTGCGGGATTGCTCCCCACCAACTTTTACCTCACTCTCAACTCACACATTCATCATGCAGCCATCCAACACTCTTCTTCAACGCCTTGCCAATGCCCGGTTGGTGGTGGTGTTCACCGGGGCCGGTGTCAGTGCCGAAAGCGGTATTTCCACCTTCCGTTCGCCGGACGGGTTGTGGGCAAAATTCAGCCCGCAGGAGCTTGCCAACGTTGACGCTTTTTTGCGCAACCCGCAGCTTGTTTGGGAATGGTACCAAGCCCGCCGCCAAGCCATGACGCAGGCCCAGCCAAACGCTGGCCATCGCGCCATTGCCGCTCTGGAAACGCTGATCCCGAAGGTTGTGGTCATCACCCAAAACATTGATGGCCTTCACGCCCGCGCCGGGTCGGGCGATGTGATTGAGCTTCACGGAAGCGCGCTCCGCAATTTCTGCATCCAGTGCCGCCGCCGCTACGATGACCCCGCGTTGTTAACGCTGCAAGAAGTCCAGCAATGCCAGTGCGGTGGGTTCATCCGCCCCGATGTTGTTTGGTTTGGCGAGATGCTTCCCGCCGACGCTGTGGAGCGCGCGTGGCAGCTTGCCGCCGAAGCAACGGTCCTTTTCTCGGTTGGCACTTCATCGCTGGTGTGGCCGGCGGCTGAGTTGCCGTTTGTGGCTTTGGAGAATGGGGGATACGTGGTTGAGATCAACACCGAAACAACCCCGCTAACCCCGAAGGCCCACGAACATCTCCCATTCCCCAGCGGAGCCGTGCTGCCGGAGATTGTGGGGATGTTGAGAACGATGAAAGAGGAGGGATGAAAGGAAATGGGAAATGCTCACAACGTCTTCCGAATTTCCCGCAGCCCAGCCAGCAGCCGCTCAACATCTTCCCAGGTGTTGTAGCCCTGCACAGCAATCCGAATTGCCCAGCGGCCTTGCCAGGGGAAGGTGGGAATCTCCACCAGATGCTCGCTGAACAACCGTGAGTGAAGCAGGTCGCCGGGCAGACCTTCCGGCAGCAGGAACGCGCTCATCTGCCGGAACCATTGGCGGTCGTCGGGGCAGATCGGGGTGGCATCTAACGCGGCGGCAATTTCTGGGCGCGCCTGCCGCACAATCTGGTGGCACCCCTCGGCCACCGCTGGCCAATCGTTCTCCCCAAAAAACTGGATTGCCGCCGGAACCGAAAGCGGGGCCGAGATGTCGCTGGTTCCGCCGTACTCCAAGTAATCCAAAAACTGAGATCCCTTGCTGAACGGCCCGTTCCACCCCCAGCTTATCACCAACGGCTCCAGCTGTTCTTGCAACTCGCGTCGGGCGTACAGAAACGCAGCCCCTTTTGGCGCGCACAGCCACTTGTGAAGATTCCCCGTGTAGAAATCAGCGTCCAATTCCCGAAGGTCCAGCGGCAGTTGCCCGGGAACGTGGGCACCATCCACCACCGTGATAATTCCGCGCTGGCGGGCAATCTGGCAAAGCTGGGGGACGGGGAAGGTAAGCCCCGTTGGCGAGGTGATGTGGCTGATAAATATCACCCGCGTTTGTGGCGTAATCTGGGCAACGAACCGCTCCAAAAAATCATCGTGCGTTGTCACCGGAACCGGAATTTCAACAGCCCGATAGCTGAACCCTTGCTTGCCGGAAAGGAACCTCCAGATGTTGTCGCAAGCGCCGTACTCATGGTTGGTGGTCAGCACCTCATCCCCCGCGCCAAGCTGAAGCGAACGGGCCACAATGTTCACCCCGGTGGTTGCGTTGGTGATATAGACCAAGTCATCGGGGTCGGCATTCAGAAACTGCCCCAACTCCATCCGCGATTGGCGAAGCAACTCCGGGGCGCGGCGGCCCAAAAAATCTACTGGCTCCAGCTCAAGCTCGCGTTGCCATTTTTGGTAGCGTTCAAACACGGGGCGGGGGGTTGCGCCAAAGGAGCCATGGTTCAGGAATGCAACATCGGGGCGAAGAAGGAACTGGGAACGGAGATTGTTCATGGTGTGGAATGAGTTTGTGATGAAGAGCAGTGTGGTTGATCTGATTCCTGCCGCCGCCGTTACGGATAGGTGAGCGATTGCACAGTGGAAAACTGGTCGTTGCAGATATCCACCACCACCTTCCCGCCGCCAAACGCTTTTTCGGAAACCTGCCGCGCAATCGGGCGGACGGTGTCAAGGATTGCAGGGCTGTTCAGCATCGCTTCCTGGGCAACCAACCGGACGTGAGGAATCGAGCGCAAGCGATCCAGCTGCGCCGAAGTCTTCCCCCCTTCGCGGTAGAATCCGGCGGCGGTCAGAACATCCACAACCTTCCAAACTTCGGTTTCGGTGACGTTGGCGGTGTAGTAAAAATCGCCACCGTTGATCTCTAATTTTTTCCCAACGTCGGCGGCCTGCTGGACGCAGGCAGCGCAGAGCAGCGGAAGCAGCAACGCACAGAAAGCGGAAGGAAATTTCATCGGCTGAATCAACGTGATGTTGGAGATAGTGGAGAGATGTTGGGAAATATATTCGGCGCAAATTGGTTTGCGAAACTCTACTCAGCCAGGTGCGCTATGGATTCGCTCCGCAGGCCTTCGGCTCCCGCTTTCGCGGGAATGACAGTGATTGAGTTTTTCGCAAACCACTCTGTTTGGAGTATAGAACGTGCGGCCTGCTTCAGCAACGGGGCAGGCCGCACATTGTTGGTTTGGCGCAAGCCCGCGATTAGGCTGGTTGCTCGGCAGCGGCGGTGGTGATGGTCTGCTTGGTTTCCAGCGTTTCGTTGCAGATATCCACCACAATTTTTGCGTTGCCGAACACCTCTTTGGAAAGCTCGGCACCAATCGGCGTAAACAGCTCGATGGATTTCGGGCTGGTTTGGTACTCCTCCTTCACCACAAACCGAACGTGTGGCGTGCCATCCTTCTTGTCAAGCTGCACGGTGCGGGTCTCGGTGTCGTCGAAGTATCCCTGCGCCAGCAAGTAGTCCCCCAGCTTCTTGGCTTCGGCCTCGGTGACGTTTTCGGTGTAGTACAGTTCCCCTTTTTTGAACTCCAGTTTTGTGCCATAGTTGGCGCATCCGGCAAGCGCAAGCATTGCCAGCACCGCCATCATTCCTTGTGCCAATCGTGTTGTTTTCATTGGCGTAGTCCCCCTTTGCAGAAGATGTGATTGTGTGATGTACAGCCCGCACAAAGCAGCGTTGTGAAGCCTGAGTTTATTTTTTGGCAGTTGAGTCGGCCCGGCTTGTCGCCGGTGGAGCCGCAGGGATGACTTGGATAGTTGCCCAGTCAATGTTGTGCAACGTGCGGAAGTCAAGGTCGCACAGGTGGACCTCCACCGGCGCGCCCCCAAACACCTGGCTGGATAGCTGCGCGCCAAAGGCCCGGCAAGTGGCAATGTAATCGGGGTCCTTCGCTTTTTGCGGAAGCACCATGATCCGGAATTGCCAAGTGGTGTTCTGAAGGTTCAGCTGTGCGGTGATGGAGTTCTTTCCGGTGAAGCCTTGCGCCATCAGGAAGGTCCGCAGCCGCTCGGCAACCACAGGCTTGATGGTGCTGGTGAAAAACAGATCACCCTGCCCCATGCTTAACCGTGTGCCGTGGTTTGGTTGGGGGATTGTTTTTACGGTGTTCAAGCCGTCGTCGCACATCTGGATCTCCACCCGTTGGTCATCCAACAGCTTGGATAACTCCATTGCAACGGCGCGGCGCATGCTGGAAATCACTTGATTATCGCTCCCTTCCAGCACCGAATCAGCGAAATTGGCGCGGAACAGATAGGTTCCGTTCTGCTTATCCAACTGCACAATTTTGTGGCGCGTGCCATCAAAGTAGTTCTGCTTTGCCAGATAGTTTGCCACCCGCTGCGCTTCGTCGGGGCGGACGCTGTCGGTGTAGAAAAACTCCCCATCGTTCAAGGGAATATCAAGCTGGTTGCCACGGTTGGAGCAACCAACCAAGCACAGCAACAACAGCGGAAGCAGGAGCGGAAAAAGGAATCGTTGCATAGGTAGGAAGTTGGAGAAATCGGAGCGATCCCGGGGGAAGATGCGGCTTCCCCCGCGCGATCAGAAATATACTCGGCGCACATTGGTTTGCGAAACTCTACTCAGCTAGGTTCGCTATGGATTCCCGCTTTCGCGGGAATGACAGTGATTGAGTTTTTCGCAAGCCACTCTGTTTGGAGTATAGCTTCAAAAACGGCTCGGTTTTTAGCTGTTGGGCTTCTTTGTTGTTGGTTGTTTTGCGGCATCGGCCGGGGCCGCCGGGGCTGCCGCTGCGGTTGCCGAATCCCCTTTCACCACACGCACCGTTTTGAACAGCAGGTTGCACAGGTGTATCTCCACCGGCTTGTTCCCCATGGCTGCGGTCAGCCCCTGGGCGAACTTCTGGCTGCGCTGCAAAAAGTCAGGATTGTTCTCTGTTCCGCTTTTCACCATGATGCGGAAGGCGTAACGTCCATCGCTCCCTTTTTGCAACTGTGCCGTTTCCGGGCTTTTGCCGAAGTACCCAATTTTCACCAAGTAGCTGCCAACGGTTTTGGCTTCGTCGGGGGTGATGTTGTTGCCGATGTACAGGTCGCTTGAGCCAAACCCAACACGCCGCCCGTAGTAGGTTGGGGGGAAGGTTTTCAGGGTGTTGAAATCATCATCGCAAAGATCAATCTGGACCTTGCCATCGTTAAACGCCAGTTTGGAGAGCTGGAGGTTGTAGTTGATAAGCCAAACTTTGAACGTCGGATCGTTCACTTTGCCGGCATCCTCCACCAAGCGGAATTTCCAGAGTGCCCCGGCTTTATCAAGCTGCGCTTTCCATTCTTTATCAGTAAAGTGGCTTGATTTCTGGAGCGTTTCCGCCAGTTTTTTGGCTTCGTCTTCGGTGACGTTTTCGGTGTAGTACAGCGTCCCTTTCCCAACCTCTAGCTCCTTGCCATGCTTGCTGCATCCGCTAGCAGCAATGCCAAGCAGCAACAGCAGGCCAAGGATAGTGGTGGAACGGAAAACCAAAGCGGACCGCGCCGCACTTGTCAGATTCTGCATGATGACGATCTGGAAAAATTGAGTATGTATGTGTGCCGTAGGCTTCTGCTGGATAGCCCATCAAGCCGCGAATTTAGAGCCTACGGGGGAAAGGGGGAAGGATAAAGTGTAAATGATGTGGAACCACTATAGAAGTCATCGCTACCAAATCATAGACTTGCCCCACGTTGTAGTCACCCCCACCGGCAAGTGTAATCGGGGGGGAATAGATTGTTGTTGTTCGCCAAATCAACGGCGCGACACAACCAATATCTACACACCGGGCCATGAGCATTGCTGCAACACAACAACGATTTCTGAACGCCGCTTTCGGCGCGCTGATGCTGCTTCTTGTTGGCGGAGTTACTCCGTCGGTTATCATGGCTCAGGAAACTGAACCACCCGTTTCCACAACTGAAACTCACGACCACCACCACGATGCCGACACCACCACGGCCGATGTGACGGAGGGCGCAACCGAAGAAGCCAGCGAAGAATCTGGCACGGAATCACGCCCCGCATTCATCCAATTTCATGGCAGCGCAAGCCTGAGTGCCGATGCCTACGATTGGTCGGCTACCTCACCCACTTTCCGCCCAAGAATGCCGGAATCGTTCCTCCAACTGATGATGAACAGCGAACTCCGCATCGGTGAGTTCTTCACCCTCCCGTTCAACATCATGGTCTCGCCACAGCAAACCAACGTCACCACACCCTGGGCGGCAAACCAGTCTATTGGCCAGTTTTTGGCTAACCAGATGAACACCATCAGCATTGCCCCAAAGTATGGCTGGGCGCAACTCTACATCGGCAGCCACACCCCCGGATATTCCGAACTCACCTTCGGCGATGTCCAGGTGTTCGGCGGCGGGATTGACTTGCGCCCGGGCAAGTTCCGTTTCAGCGCGTCGGCAGGGATTGCGCAACGCGGCGTGGAGGTGGACACCGCCCAGGGAATGCGCGGAGCCTACGAACAACACGCATTCCTTGCCCGCATCGGCTACGGCGATGAAACCGACGAACGCCAAGTGAGCTTTGCCGTGAACATCGCACGGATGCAGGACGACACCAACAGCATCCACAACGTTCTGCAGAAAATCCAGATTGAACTTCCCGACTCTGTTGATTCATCGGTGTTTCTGAAACCGGCCCCCATCTTCACCCGCCACGACCTGATGCCAACACCAACCGAAGGGGCCTCGCTCTCGTTCAGCTGCCGCGTTCCGTTTGGCGAAGGCTTCTCGTTCATGGGGGAAGCCGCCACCACCAACTTCACCCGCGACCTGAGTGCCGAAGCCATTGATGATGAAATCCCCCTGCTCAGCGATGTGATGCAGCAACGCATCTCCTCACGGATTGATTACGCCGTAAGCGGGTCGGTGGGGTTCAACCGGCCAGAGTATGGGATTGCTGTGAAAGGCTTGCTGATTGGCCCCGGCTTTGTTGCGCTTGGCTACCCGCAGATGCAGGCCGACCGCCAAGACATCACCGTGAACCCACGGCTGAACTTGTTTGAAAACCGCTTGAACATCACCGGGGCAATCGGCCAGCGGACCAACAACCTTTCCGGCACAAAAGCCGAGACCTCCAACCAGTTGATCGGGACCGCCACCATCTCGGCACAGGTGATGGAGTCGCTGAGCATAGATGCCAACTACAACAACATGGGGATGACCACCAACAACCGGATAGATACGTTCCGCATTCACAACGTGACCCAGTCGTACAGCATCACGCCAACCTACGTTCTTGCTGGCGAGGAGATGACGAACACCTTCAGCGCAACGTTCGGGGTGGATACGTACAACGATTACAACATCATCTCCGGCCCGGAGAACAACACCCAAACGCAAACGATAGCGGCCACGTGGGGGATGACCTTGAAAGAGTTCCCGTTGAACACAACGGTGGCCTTGAACAACACCCACCAAGCAATGGCGTTCAACGACGTGACGATCAACAGCGCGACGGTGGCGGTGGGATACGCCTTTGCCGAAGGGCGTTTGCGGCCATCGGTGACGGCAGGTTGGAGCGGAAGCAGCATTGGCCAGGAGGAGAACACGCGAATTTCGGCACGGCTTGGCGTGCAGTGGGAAGCCACCGACTGGATGACGCTAAGCCTTAGCGCCAGCACCGACCGCAACAGCTACACCGGAACAACCACCGCCGCCGGCGATGCCACCGAGAACTATCTGCAGACATCGCTTTCAACACGGTTCTAACATGAAGGCTGGTAGAGAGTGAGAGTTGTGAGATGCTAAGAAGCCACCGCAGCAATACGCAGTGCGGTGGCTTCTTGCGTATCTCAACTCATCGGGTTGGCAACCGGTTGCATACCAAATCCACGTCCCCACGCTTCTTCCAACCCCCTTGTGTAGTTGCCACCCCCCGTTTTTGTAATCCTTGCCGATTACCTTGATAGCAAATGAACAACCGACACAACCACAACAACGCCTTCTTCCAACAATGAAGGATTTTATGAACTTCATCGCGCGCCGTTTCGGCTTCCTGATTGCGGCAATGGTGCTTGCCGCCACCGCTGCCGTTGCACAATCGCAGCTGCGGATGACGCTGACGATTGCACCAAAACCAAGCCCGTACCTTTCCGATTGGTCGTCGAAAAAGGAGACGGCAATCCTGACGGTTATCAACAGTGGACAAAGCACGGTGATGGCCAAAATTGATGCGCAGGTTTCGCTGAACGGCACGCTGAAAGCACAAACCAAATATGCTTCGATGCCAATCATTGCTATCCCCACCGGGGTGAGCACTTTTTTGGCCGACCAGATTATCCCCGCCGGAGCCGTCAGTTTTCAGGGAGGGGTGGATCAAACGGCAATCAAAACCGGAATGCTTCCGGCGGGAAATTATCAACTGTGTGTCAGTCTTCTGGCCGCCAACAGCCCTACCAACAAACTGGTGGAGCTTCCGGTGTGTAAGGCGTTTGTGCTGACAAGCTATCAGCCGCCAATGCTGCAGTTGCCAACCAACAAAGCAATCGTGAACAGCAACGTCCGCCCAACATTCCATTGGACCCCGGTCACGCCAACCCCTACCGGGAAAGTGCGCTACCAAGTGGTGGTGTTCCAGGTGATGCAAGGGCAAACCCCGGCGCAAGCATTCAAAAGCAACAAGCCAATTTTGGACCGCGATGCCACGCTTCCAACCCAGATGCTGTGGCCAGCCGATATCCCCTTCCCCGCAGCAGCAACCCAGTTTGTTTGGAGCGTTCGCGCCTACGACGCACAGAACAAACCGATTGGCGAGCCAGACGGCTACGCCACACCATTTTCCTTTACCACCGTGAAAGGTGGTGGCGGCGGAAGCGACACAACGCATGGGCCAATCACCCAGCAAGGCAACCCAACCGACACCGTTCGCGGAAAGGGCTGGCCCTCATCAGGGCATCAAGGGGGGGGGACGACCGCTGGTGGTGGGCCGCTTCCCAACTTCCAGGACCCCTACGAAGGGCAACCGAAGAAGGACCTTCCGTTCAGCGGCATGGTGCGCAACGCCACCACCAACGCCCCGATGTCGGCGGCAACGGTGGAGTTCCGCTACGTGAAGCAAACGATCTTTGGATACCAGCCGTACGGTTCCACATTCTCCACCGTCACCGACCCCAACGGCAAATTCCGATTTATAGCGGTGAAGGCACCAACGTTCTTCATGCTGACAATCAAGAAAAACGGCTTCAAAACCGTGACGCAGATTGGCGCGCAGTACAAAATTGAATCGGCAATCAACGATTACTTGGTGCTGCTGCAACCCCGCACCATGGCCATGATCGGTCTGGCCGAAGACCTGCTGACAAAGAAGAATATCCGCAATGCAGTGGTGGAGCTTTGGCGGCGGCCAATCGGGTGGTGCTCGGCTTGCCCGGCGGGCCAACAAGGTGGGCCGCAAAGCCTTATCCCAACGCTGGTTGCTTCCACAAAAACGATGGACTTTGGTGGCAGCGATACCGCAGCACAAGGGGGCGTTGTCACCGCCCTATCAATGCGGTTCTGGGGGAACTCACTCTACATGCTGAACAACGGGACCTTCGTTCTGGAGAACATTCCGTGGTGGGATAACTACTTCATCAAAATCAAACACCCGCGCTACCAGACCGAGGAGATTTACCACGTTGCGCCAACCGTCAACGACACCATCAACTTGGGCATCGTGAAAGTGAAGGCGAAGCGCGGGACGATTAAGGTGACGGTGCTGGATAAAATCCCGAACAAGGGTTTGGTTGGCGCAACCGTGCGGGTCTTCCCCGATGTGGCCGCCAACCCGCCAGCAAACGTTGCCGCACCAAACGGGCAAGCAAACTCGGGCGGGGGATACAACGCCTCGGCTGGGAACTTGCCGATGCAAGGGCAATACGCAGCCTACGCCCAGACTGTGGCCAATGGCGGTGCGTATGTTCCAGCCGGTGGGATGGTTGGCCCGCAAGGGGCGCAGTCTGGCGGTTACGGCGGCGCGGCCGTTGGCGGGTGGATTGATGCCTCGGCAGGGTGGGGCGTGCCGGGCGGCACCGGTGGGGTGCAGCTTGCACCCGAAAAAATGCCCGACATCCCGGCAATCGCCACCGGCATCACCGATGCCAGCGGCAAGGTGACGCTGACCAACATCCTGGTGAACGACCCAGATCAGCCAACCGACCGCTACTCCATCTGGGTCCGCACCACCGGCTACACCGATGCGTGGAAACCAGTGCGGCTAACGGTGAACGGCGAAACAAAAGAAGTGACGATCAAGCAAGATTCCGCCAAAGGATTTATCCACGGAACCGTGCGCGACAAACTGGCAAATAAGCCGGTTGGCAACGCAAAAGTGGAGCTGGTGAAGAAGGTGAACAACAAGGACACCACCGTGATGACCATCAGCACCAACCCCGATGGGACGTACACACTCTATCCGGTGAAACTTGGCACCTACCAGAAAATTAAATTTTCGGCAGCCGGATATGCTCCACAAGAAAAGCCGGGGCCAATCCAGATATCCAACGGGACCGACGTAACGGCCAGTGCGGAGCTAACCCGCGACAAAGGGAAAATCCACGTGACCGTCTTTGCAATCAACGGTGCCGACACAATCAACGCCCACGGTGCATTCATCCGTTCCGACAGCGTTTCATCAATCTCGGCTGTCACCTCTATCACCGGCACACTGATTGAAAATGTGCCAACAGGAGCGGTCAATGTGGTGGCATCCTACCCAATGTACCTTGACCAATCAACAGTGGTCAACGTGGCGAAAGATCAGACGAAGACCGTGAAGATCTATCTAAAAAAACCGAATGGGGAGGTCAACATCACGGTGAAGGATAGCCTCACCGGCAACTTCTTGACAAACGCCACGGTGAGCATTGGCGGAAAAACCGAAAAGACCAACGCCGCAGGGTTGGCGATCTTTAAGGGGCTTGCGCTGGGGCAACTGAACTTTTCGGTGATGGCCGACACCACCGGCGGCTTTGACTACAAGCCATTCAGCGCCGCCAAAGTCATCAATGAAGGCTTCAACTCACCAGTAATAGTGAAGATGGTGGCTGGCGCGCGGATTTATGGCAAGGTGACAAAGAAAGTTGGTGGCGGGCCGATTGATTCGGCATCGGTATCGCTGATTGGTGTGCCGGGCGTGTCGGCAAAAACCAACGCCGCTGGCGATTACGTCCTGCGCAACGTCCCCACCGGGGTGAAGCTGAACGTGAGCGTGAGCAAACCAAAATTCATTTCGGGAAAAACCGAGGTGCTGCCGCTGCAGAAAGGTCAGCAGAAAAAGAACGTAGATTTTTCCCTGGCCGATTCCCCGATTGACTCCGCCTACGGTTTTGCAATCATCCTGGACACCATCACCGATGCCCAAGCGGGGAACAAGTACCTGAAAGGGAAGTTCAAAGTGCCGGACAATCTGATGTTCAAAGCGGGAACATCCAACAGCTCGTTCGAGTTCAAGTTCGACAACTTGGAGGTGGACGGAACCACCATGAAACCGGTTGCCGTTGCCTACTACTTCCCCTACAGCGAAATGCCCATCAGTATCTTCAAGGCGTTGGACGCAAAGCTCTCCGGCGGCGAAGACTTCCTGAAAGTGGAGTACGACACGGTGCTGAAAACCGGGGCAATCCGTGGGAAGGAGTTGCAGTTGCTGCCGTTCATTCCCAAAATCCTTCCCGGCTCGCAATGGATTCCGGAGAAATTAAGCGATGGCGCAACCGCTGCCGGTGCTTACTCCAAATCGCTTGGCTTCTGGGGCGACGGCGCGTTCCACGGCGGAACGGTCTTCAAGGTGACAAGCAACGAAGTGGAGGTGAATATGTGGGGCTTCAAAGTGGCGGTGGATTACACCAAAACCACATTCGACACCACCGGCTTCAAGTACGTCGGGTCGCTCACGATTCCGAAGATCAACAAGACGATCAAAATCTCCATGCTCCAATTCAAAAACCACGGCACTGCCGCAGCCATGGATTTGCAGTTCGAGCAAGTAAAGCTGGATATGACCACACCGTTCGAGATTGACCTGAAAGCGTTCAAGTTTTCCGACACCTCGTTCATCTGGAACCAGCAAGGGATCATCGCTGGCGGCTACGTGACGCTGACAAAACTTGGCAACCGGAAATTCCGGTTCGAGAACATGTTCATCAGCAAGGAAGGGAAGTTCATGGGGGTGCAGGTGAAGATGGATCCGGGAACGCCGCCGCTGAACGTGTTGGGCGCGCAGTTCACCCTTTCCATGCTTGGCTTCGGAACCAACCCTGCCGATACCACAAAAAGCGGACCGAACCAGGGGCAGATAAAACCGGAGAACCATTACTTCACCTTCAGCGGCAAGCTGCTGATTCCGCAGCTCAGCAAACCGATTGAGTTCCAGAACCTGATCTACAACGACACCGGCAGCTTCTACGGGACCATTGCTTTCAACCAATCGGTGAAGTTGATGAACGTGGTGACGTTCGACCTTCAGTCCATCGAGTTCGGGTTCGACGCGGCCAAGCAGAAGAAATTCATCTTCGTGAAAGGGGGCGTTGCCTTCAGCATCCCGCTGCTGAGCGTGCAAGCCGGGAACGTCCGAATCTTTGAAGACAAGACCTTCTCCATTGAGAAAATCGGCTTCGGTTTCAATGCTGGCCCGGTGAAGGTTTCGCTGTCGGCACAATGGAGCGACACCGCGTTTGGAGGTAGCGGAATGCTGGAGGTCCAGCCGGTGCTTTCGGTGGCGGGTGAGTTCTACTACAAGGACGGCAACAACTGGAAGATCAAAATTGCGGCGAACATCCCGCCGATACCGATTGGCCCGGTGGCAATCACTGGCGTATCAGGAATGCTGGCGCGGAACAACGGATACTGGGCGTTTGGCTTCGGCGGGTCGGTGGCAACGGCTGCCGGAAAAGAGTCCATGGAGCTTACGGTCCAGGTGACGGTGGAGACCACACCGAACGGCCCAATCATCCAAGGCGATGCGTGGCTGAAAACCCTGGGCGTGCAGATTGGCGAAGCCCACATCGTGATTGACATTCCACAAAAACGCTTTGCCGGGTCGGTCCAGTTTGGGCTGAACAAAAGCGGCGTGAAGGTGACAGCGTTCATTGACTTCGAGGTGAAAGCTGGGGTCTATTGGTTCGTTGGCGGCGGCGCAACCTTCACCTTCCCGATGATCGCCGCGCTGCAAGTGCAAGCGTTCGTTGGCAAGAACTATCAGGGCTTCAAGCACGAGCTGCCGGTGATGTTCCACCCCGATAACGAAACGCTGAACGGATTCCACATGGATGCCAGCATGGTCTATCCAAAAATTGGAAAGGACGGCGATGTCTTCCATCTGGAGTTCGGCTACTACCTGTTCGGCGCAATTGACTGGAACGGCAACTTTGCCGGCGGTATCAAAGTCTCCGGCAACGCCTCACTGGATTTGTGGGTGGTTGGCTTCACAGCAAATGTGGAATTGCAAGCGGCAATCCAATACAAAAACAGCCTGCTGAAATTCCACGGCAACGCCAAGTTCAACGCCAAAGCGTGGATCTGGCCCTGCGATGCCAACAGCTCCTGCGACGACCTCTGCAAGTTCTGCCCCTGCATCACCGCAGTGGTTGACTACGCGGGGAACAAAGGCTGGGAGTTCGATTTCTCGCTGGGTTGCGATTAACACAACTGATCCATCCACACACAACGCCCGCAGCATCGCCACCGATGTTGCGGGCGTTGGTGTGAAATGTCGAATGTCGAATGTCGAATGTCGAATGTCGAATGTCGAATGTCGAATGTCGAATGTCGAATGTTGAATAGAAGAAAGGGGGTGGAGTTTTTACCGAACCCAGCCCTCCGCTCATGCTGAGCCCCGTCGAAGTATGAGCGGAGCCACCGAACCCCGAAGCCACTAAAGCCCCGAATGGGGCGACAGCCAGCATAGCCCAATGGCGTAATTGGGGATCGTGACAGCATTTCGGTTGCATAGCCCCGTAGTGGGCGGAAGAATGGCTGGTGCGGATGAACTCTGTCGCCCCATCCGGGGCTGTGGGTTGGTGGTGTGCGCAATGTTCCCAGGGCTTACGCCGCTGGGCTATGTGACTACCGCCCCATTCGGGGCTAAGAATGGGAACCCTCCTATCGTCCAACCCGCCACCATTGCAAATCCAGCCCTCCGCTCATGCTGAGCCCCGTCGAAGTATGAGCCGAGCCACCGAACGGCGAGGCTCTCTTCTTCGCCATCGCCCCGACGGGTCGGGGTCTTTGACAAGGAGCGATTAGCGACGTGGCACCGCGAAGCAGCGGCGAAGCCCATCTCGCGGCCAGCAGTGTGTCCGATGACTTCCCAGGAACCCGCGAGATCGCTTCGTCGAAGACTCCTCGCGATGACAGAGGGATGCGCGGAGCAATGACGGGGTGTGAGTTCGGAAAAATTTTCCCGCCCCCCGATTCCCGCCCCCCGATTCCCGATCCCCGACTCCCGATCCCCGACTCCCGATCCCCGACTCCCGCCTTCTGTAGTCCCTTCCCCCCCATTCTGTAATTACTGCGGAATAGATTGGTAGCAGTTCAATCAGCACATATCACAATCCATGAACTTCCGTTCATCGAGCTATGAATTTCAACACCGCAATCCGCATATCTGTTCTGCTGCTGCTTGCCGCATGGCTGGCACCAGCAGCCAACGCCCAGGATGAGCCACGGGCAAAAGCGTTCTCCTCACCCGATGGGAACGTCATCTTGTTCGGTGAGTCCCGGCTCTATCACCCCGGCGCGCCCGTCGGCGGGAAAGGCTGGATAGGATTCAACATCTACCGCCGTGCCGAAGGGGAATCCGATTTCCGAAAAATCAACCCAACACCAGTAAGCCGCGCCGCCACCCTTGCCGATGCCGAACGCGAACATGGCCACGTCCTGGACTTGATCACCCTGGCTCTTGATAAAAAATCGCGCGACGAAGCCTGGAAAATGTTCCAAGCAAACAGCCAGCAGGCAATCAAACTCTCCATCTTCAATCTAGAGTTGCAGGAAGTCCTGGGGATGCTCTACCGCGACCGCGACGTTGAAGCCGGGAAGCGTTATGAGTACTCCATCACCTTCGTCAACAAGGCCGGCGATGAATCCAGACGAGCCGGACCGATTGCCGTTGCCTACGGAACACCTGCTTCGGCAGGCTTGGGGCCGGTTAACGTGAAGGCGTTGGAACAGCAGGGGAAAATTGAGGTAACGTGGGAGCAGAACCCAGCCGATGTTGGCGCGTTCACCTATCGGGTTTATCGTGCGGTGGATTCCGCAAGCCACTACGCCAAGCTGAACCACCGCGACCTTCTGATGATTGCCCCAGAAGACAAACCCGGGCAAGGCGCGTTCACCGACACCGGCTTGATTGACGACCACACCTACTGGTACGCCGTGGCCTCGGTGGATTTTGTTGGCAACGAAAGCCGCCGCGTGATCATCAAGGCAACACCCAGCGATAAGGTCCCGCCACCAACGCCAGGGCCAATCGTTGCGCAACCATCCGGGCTTGGAATTTTGGTGACGTGGACGCCCCCGGTTGCCGATGACCTTGCCAGCTACGACATCTACCGCAGCACCAACTCCGATTCGCTCTTCCAGAAAATCAACGACGACGCAGTTCCGGCAACCGACACCATGTACGAGGACCGGAAGGCAATGCCGAACATGCAGTACTTCTACCGCATGGTCTCGATTGACCGCGCCGGAAACAGTTCCGAACAGAGCGCGCACGCCATTGGCTACTACCGCAATTTCCGCCCGCCGTTGCCGCCGCAGTACGTGGCCGCAACCGGAAACCAGCAAGGGGTGCGGATTGAGTGGGAACCGAACGACGAGCCGGACCTGCAAGGATACTTCGTCTATCGCTCCGAAAGCCTGAACGGTGAGCTGACCCAAGTCTCGCAGCTTCTCAGCAAGGACACCAATTTCTATCAGGATAGCGACTCACACCTTTCCTCAAGGGCAACCTACTGGTATTTGGTGCAGGCCATCAACTACTCTGGATTTGTCAGCCGCTACTCCGTCCCAACCGCAGCGCGCCCCGAGATTCAGGAGCTTCCGCTGGCCCCGCTGACGTTCCGTGGTTGGTCCGAGACGTATGGCAACCGGTTGTTCTGGGGGGAATCCAACGACAACATCGCCAACGACATCATCATTGAGCGCGCCCCGGCAGCAACCGAGAAATGGGAGCGTGTGGCGGTTCTTCCGGTTGAGACCGGGACGTTCACCGACACCACCGCCGAGGGAGATGTGGAGTATCTGTACCGAATTCGCGCGCTCAGCGATTACGGAGTTGAGGGGATGGCAACGCAGAATATATCCATGACCCGCTACCTGCGTCCGCTGCCGCCGCCCGGCAGCCTGATGGCAACCAAAGCCGATGATGGAGCAAGGTTAGAATGGGATCCTGCGTTGGATGAGCGGGTAAGCGGTTACGTGATCTACCGCAAAACAGGGAAGGAGAAGGCCGAGCGGATTTCCGAAACGGCGTTGCCAGCCGGAATCAGAACATTCAACGACCAGACGATTGAGCGGGGGAAGATTTACTTCTACTCGGTAGCCGCGATTGACCGCAACGGACGCGAAAGCCTTGACCGCGCAGAGTTGATGTACGAACTCCCGTAAAGCACCGCACAACGGATAATTGTCAATTATCCATTGTCCATTGTCAACTACCAATGGCCCTGCACAGCCCTTCCGAAGCCGAGTGGTTTCGGAGGGGCTGTGCGCTTATCTCTGCACCGGTCAATGTGGGTTGAGTTGTTTCCGAAACACCGCCAGAGGATGCCCTTGGTGCTCTATCTGTTCAAGAAGCTCCCAGCCGTTCCGCTGCAACAGCGATTGGCTGGTGGCCGTGCCACAGTAGATGAAACCAAACCCTAACCGCTCGGCTTCCTGCTCCAACGCACGCAGCAGTTGCGCCCCAACTCCGCCCCCTCGTTTGGATGCTTTCACCAACCCAGCCGCTGCCCAGGGGGAAAGATGACGGTGGGAAGCGATGGACTCCGATTTCAATGCCGCCACACCGCAAAGCTCACCCTGGTGAAAGGCCACGATCCCAACCGGTAAGCGGTCTGTTCTGGCAAATGCAGCAAGGTCGGCTTGGGCGTTTCCTGGGCCACCCTTCCCGTAGTATTCCGGCCATTCTATTTCGAACCATTCGCGCAACTCCGAAAGAACCTCTGGGTGGTTGGCAAGCGGAGCGATGTGGAGATTTTGGATCATTATAGACCTACGGAACGGGCTTGGCAATGGGCCGGGTGAGCTTACAATCGGTGCAATTCTTCGTTTTCCATCCGGTAAATCGCCTCGATGATTTCTGGCGTTAGCTCATCCGGCTTGCCGTCGAATGCGACCTCACCTTTGCGGAAGGCGATGATCCGGTCGGCATAGCGGCGGGCAAGCTCCAGCACGTGAAGGTTCACAATCACCGTGATAGATTCTTGGCGGTTGAACCGCTGCAAAATCTGCAACACCACCTCGCTCAGTTTCGGGTCCAGCGAAGCCATTGGCTCGTCGGCAAGGATCACGTTTGGTTGCTGGGCCAATGCGCGGGCAATGGCCACACGCTGCTGCTGCCCGCCGCTTAATCGGTCGGCGCGGTTGTTCAGTTTGTCGGCCAGACCCACCTGGGTCAGATACCGCACCGCAAGCTGGCGATCTTGGCGTGAGTAACGGCCAATCATGGAGTTGAACCAGCCGGTGCGGCTAAGCCGTCCGGTCAGAACGTTTTGCAGCACGGTGATGGTTTTCACCAAGTTGAATTGCTGGAACACAAACCCCACTTGCCGCCGGACCTCAACAATCTGTGCACCAGCCGCGTGGGTGATATCCTTCCCGTTAAACAGCAGCGTCCCGGCCGATGGCTCGTTCATCCGATTTAAGCAGCGGAGGAAGGTAGATTTCCCCGCCCCGGATAGCCCAATCACCGCAATAAATTCCCCGCGATTGATCTCCAGATTCACCCCGCGCATCGCCGTGAACTCACCCCCCTTGCTGTCGCGATAGACCACCGAAAGATTCTGGAGCAGATACTGGGCGGTGCTGCTGTTGGCTGGCGCGGCAGCCCCGGCTGAAGTTTCCCGCACTAATGCGCGGCGGTTGCGGCGTTCGCGTAGGGTTAGCCAGGTTAGGGCAATCACGCCAGCCACCAAGCCAATCGCCAGCACGATGTAGGAGATCATCGCATTCTTGGCACGTTCCTGCTGGCGTTGGTTGGCTTTGGCAGCCGAGGCACTATCAGTTGGCGCGCCCTCCCCCGACCTCACTTTTCCGGTGATGTCCAAGTTCATCAGTTCGGCGGCGCGGCGCACGGGGTCGTAGTCGGCACTGGTGGCGGGGATCATGGCATCAACGTGGTACATCTGCTGCATCAAGGCTTTCCCTGCCGAATCAGCAGTAAGGCTTTGCACAGCCGCCGTGACCTTCCGAACAAGCTGCGGGTAGGCATCCAGCATGAATTGCGAGGTGGCCATGTTATCCCCGGGAATGGGGGGTGAAAAAAATATTGGCCGCACCTTCCGGTTGTAGGCTCCATCGCCAAGCTGAGTCCACGATCCACTTTCCCCCAACGTGTCGTTGCAGTAGGTGGCCCCGGCCGCAATCGTCCCGTTGATGACCGAGAGCACCACCTTATCGTGCCCCCCGGCAAACGTCTGCTTCCCGAAGTAGGTGTCGGGGTCAATCCCCAGCGATTTCAGCGCGGCCTTTGGATAGATATGGCCGCTGGTGGAGGTGGGGTCCACCCACGCAATCTCCTTCCCTTTCAAATCGGCCAACGTCCGGTAGCTGCTGTCGGCGTTCACGATGATGCAGCCGTAGTAGTAGGGGCGACCGCGCCGCTCGGCTTTTAGCAGCACGCGGGCATCGGCAATTTTTTCGGCGAAGATGTAGGTGAGCGGGGCAAAGAAGGCGAAGTCAATCGTGCGCCCGCGCAAGGCTTCCACCAGGCCGCTGTAGTCGTGGGCCACAAACATCTTCACCGGGATTCCTGCACGCTGGCCAATCATCTGCGCCAGGAGGTCAGCATTCTTCTGCACGTTCTCGGCCCGCTCGGATGGGTTCAGCCCAATCACAATTTCCCGCTTCGGTTCCGGCGGCTGTGCGCCGGCGGTCCCCAGCGTTAGAATCAGGAGGAAGAATGCTTTCAGAAATCGTTGCAGCATTGCAGAACGGACGGTTGTGAATTGCGTTGTGGAAAAAAATGAGATTGCGTGCGCTTCCGCGTACAGAACGTGAGCGAACGACGATACTCCAACTCTCTTTTCTCCCCTCTGTGTTCTCTGTGCCTCTGTGGTTCTTTCTCTGCTCCCCGGTCACACATTCCAAAACTGGCGGTCAAGGCTGCGGTATTGGATTGCTTCGGAAAGATGCTCGGGGCGGATTGTTTCGTCGCCGGCAAGGTCGGCAATGGTGCGGGCAACTTTCAGGACCTTATCGTAGGCGCGGGCCGATAATCCCAACCGTGACATCGCCAGCTTCAGAAGCTCCTGCCCGGCGGTGTCCAGCGCGCAATGTTCGCGGATATCGCGCGAGGTCATGTCGGCATTTTTGAAGGCATCAGTCCTTCCGCTGAAACGCTCGGTCTGTTTCTGGCGCGCGGCCACCACCCGCTGGCGAACCTCTGCCGAACTTTCGCCGCTCCGTTTCGATGCCAGCTCCTGGTACTTCACGGCGGCAACCTCAATGTGGATATCAATCCTATCCAGCAACGGCCCGCTGATCTTGGACATGTACCGCTGAATCTGCTGCGGTGTGCAGGTGCACTCGGCGTTCGGGTTGCCGAAGTTTCCGCAGGGGCAAGGGTTCATGCTGGCCACCAACATGAAATTGCAGGGGAAAGTGAGGCTCAGTTTTGTGCGCGAGATGGTGATCTTGTTGTCCTCCAGCGGCTGGCGCATCACCTCCAACACATTCCGCGCAAACTCCGGCAGTTCATCCAAAAACAGCACGCCGTGGTGTGCCAGCGAGATTTCCCCCGGGCGCGCAATCCCCATTCCCCCGCCAACCAACGCGGCATCGCTGATGGTGTGGTGAGGGCTGCGGAAGGGGCGCGCTGTCACCAACGCGGTGCCGTGCGGAAGGATGCCAGCCACCGAATGGATTTTCGTCGTCTCCAACGCCTCGTCGAACGCCATTGGCGGAAGCAGTGTGGGCATCCGTTTTGCGATCATCGTTTTCCCCGCGCCGGGGGGGCCAACCATAATCACGTTGTGCCCGCCAGCCGCGGCAACCTCGAACGCACGTTTCACATTTTCCTGGCCTTTCACATCCGACACATCCACGCCGAACTCATTCCCCGAAGCAAATAATTCCTGGCGGTTGACAGTGTGGGGAGCGATGGGGGATAGGTCGCTGAGGTAGTCGGCAACCTCACGCAGGGTGGTGGCGGGGATCGTCTCAAGCTCCTCCACCAGTGCCGATTCGTCGGCGTTATCACGCGGGAGGATGATGCGGCGGATTCCGTTTTGCCGCGCGGCCAACGCCACCGGAAGCACACCGTGAACAGGGCGCAACGCACCGTCCAACGCCAGCTCACCCAGCACCAACGTGTCGCGCAGCGGTTCGGCAGGAATTTGCCCGGTGGCGGTTAGAATGCCCAGCGCGATTGGCAGATCGAACGCCGAACCCTCCTTGCGGATGTCGGCAGGGGCAAGGTTCACGGTGAACTTTTTTGCCGGAACGCCCAGCCCGCTGTTCTTGATTGCTGCCGTCACCCGCTCGCGGCTTTCCCGCACGGCGTTGTCCGGCAGGCCCACGATGGTGAAGGAATACATCTGGTTTTCAACGTGGGTCTCGATCTCAACAAGGAAAGCGTTGATCCCAACATTGCTGGCCGAACGAAGCTGCGAAAACATGGGCAGTGTGCAGATAGAGTGTGTGAAGGATATTCAGGGAAACAGGGGAGCACGGATCGGGCTGTGCGCGCGCGCCGGTGTTGTTGGCGCGGAAAATAGTGGTGAACGGAGGAACCGCCAGCGGGGGTGGCGAAAAAAAAATGGGGGCAGCAAAAAGACAGCGATGACCGAAGGTGAGGTTCTACCGGAATTCACCTTCGGTCATCGCCGTGCGGGAATCAGTTGATGTTTCAGGCAGAGGCAGCCGCGGCGTGCAATGCTTTGGCCATGCTCACATACCCTCTCACGGTCGTTTCCAAGCGTGTGATGTGTGGTGGATCGGTCAGCCGCCCATGTTCATCGAAGGCTTTTTGGGCCGATGACAACGCATACATATCTGGATAGATCAGCAGCCCGTTTCCTTCCAACGGAATCCGCAGTTGCCACAGCCCACGAATGCCGCCAACCACCGACGTGGAAGCCGCCATCAGCAAGCCGTGCCGCCCACGGAACGGCGTTGGCTTTGCTCGCGATGCCCAATCAATCGCGTTTTTCAGCGCGCCCGAAATGGAGTAATTGTACTCCGGCGCGGCAATCATAATCCCGTCGGCGGCGGTGATGCGGCGCACCAGTTCCTGCGCCCCGGGCGGAAGCCCATACTCCGCCTCGATGTCGCCGTTGTACAGCGGCATCTCGAACTCGTGGAAGTCGGCCACATCCACCGTCGCGCCCGCGTCGCGGGCAATTTCTACGGCAAGGTTCAGCAGCTTTTTGTTCTGTGATTCGCGCCGCAACGATGCGGCAAATGCAAGAATGTTCATGGTTGGGAATCGGTTGTCGGGAGTCGGTTGTCGGTTGTCGGGAATCGGTTGTCGGGAGTCGGTTGTCGGGAGTCGGGAGTCGGGAATCGGTTATCGGGTTTCGGAAATCAGTTACTTGAGTGCCATTAGCAATCTCACTCAAAGAAAAATTTCACTCTCTTCTTTGCAACTGACTACTGACCACTGACCACTGACTAATGACCCATGGCTTACCTCAGTTACCGGGTTTCGGGAATTGATTGTGGGGAATGCCGAAGTGCATTAGGGAAGATCGAACAAAAGTATTTCGGCAGGGGTGGTTGCGCGCAGTTGCAGCGCGGTTTCGTCGCTGATTGCTGCGCCGTCGCCGGCGGACATGGGGATGCCGTTCAGTTCAATATCGCCACGCACCACTTGGGCGTAAGCGTGCCGCCCGGTTGGCAAGTTGTGGGCAACCTGAGCCCCTTCATCCAGGATTGCCGAGTAGAGTTCAACGTTCTGCTGAATCGCCACCGAACCATCGCGCCCGCTGCGGGTGGCGATTGGAGCAAGCCGGTTGGTGCGTTCTTCGGCGGTGAACATTTTCTGGGCGTAGCTGGGTTCGCCGCCGGCGCGTTCCGGCAGCAGCCATATCTGCAGAAAGTGAACGGGTTCGGTGTTGCTGGCATTGTACTCACTGTGAGTAACGCCCCGCCCCGCGCTCATCCGCTGAAGCTCACCCGGGCGAATCACGGAGTTGTTTCCCATGCTGTCGCGGTGTTCCAAGCCTCCTTGGATCACGTAGGTGATAATCTCCATATCGCGGTGCCCATGCGTTCCGAAGCCTTCGCCGGGCCCCACGCGGTCTTCGTTAATCACCCGCAGCACACGGAAGCCCATCTGGCTGGGGTCGTAGTAGTTGGCAAAGGAGAACGTGTGGTACGTGTTCAGCCAGCCATGATCGGCATGGCCCCGTTGGTTGCTTGCTCGAATCGTAATCATACTGGCAAATTTTTATGGTTCAACTAAAATTATACTCCAAACAGAATGGTTTGCGAAAAACCTAGTCGTTGTCATTCCCGCGAAAGCGGGAATCCATAGCGAACCTAGCTGAGTAGAGTTTCGCAAACCAATTTGCGCCGAGTATAGCGTGCGAAGGGTGAGGTGGGGCATCGGCTGTTTCTCGGTTCGGTGCCCCCGCTCATACTTCGACGGAACTCAGCATAAGCGGGGGCGATGTTCAGTTGCGGCCTCTGTCTCTCCTATTCCCCACTCGGCTCCCACGCTTCATTCGTCATTCAACATTCAACATTCATCACTCCACCAACACTCCCATCTTCCCCATCTTGTAATCCCTGAACGCCTCCAGAATCTGGGTGGTGTCGTTCATCACAAACGGGCCGTGGGTGACGATTTCTTCGTTGAGCGGCTCCCCCGTCATCAGCAATGCGCGGGTTGGCTCAAGTGCTGTGAACCCAACTCCATCGCCGTTGTTGTTGAATGCCACCAAGTTTTTTTCGATCACCGTTCCAACTTCATCAATCTGGATGCTTCCGCTCAGCAAGTAAAGGAAGGCGTTGTGCGATGCCGGGATTGGGAAGAAGATTGCTCCCCCCGGTTCGGCTTGAATGGTGATGGAGTTCACCGGACTGAGTGTTGGAATCGGCCCGTTCAACCCAAGCATCTGGCCGGTGATGACGTTAAAGTGTACGGTTCCATCGGCGTTGGTGCCGGATGGAGTTTCTTCTTTGGTCAGTGGGTAGTAGCTGGGCTGGTCCAGCTTGTGGGCTGCGGGGGTGTTCACCCACAGCTGGATCAGCTCGTTGAAATGCTCCACCGGGCGTTCGCTGTGGACCACCCCCATACCGGCGTTCATCCATTGCGTTCCGCCGGCGTGGACGGTGCTGTCGTTTCCCCGGCTGTCGCGGTGGCGCAATCCCCCTTCAAACAGGAACGTTACCGGGGCAAAACCACGGTGCGGATGTGGCCCCACACCAGCATGGCGTAAATCCATGGTGGGGTCCACGTTCATCACGCCGTGGTGCAGCAGGATAAACGGGTCCAGGTACTCAAGCTCCTGCGAGGGCAAGGGCTGGCGGATGGGGATTCCCCCCATGTCGAATGTGCGTGCGGGGGCAACGGTTGCTACGGTGCGGTTCGTGTTCATAAATACTCTGGCTTGGATAGTGTGAATGATAGATGCCAACAATGGAGTACAGCAAGGTGCTTGGTAAGAAGAGGGGCGCAATGCCCCTCACTCTTTCAACAATGACGTTCGATGTTTACCCTTTCACCAGCGAGACGGAAGCGACAAGTTTGACATCATCGGCAACCACCACGCCGCCGGCTTCGGTGATCGCGCTCCACATCAGGCCAAACTCCTTCCGGTTGATTTTTCCCTGCAGAGTAAAGCCTGCGCGAAGGTTTCCGTAGTGATCCACGGCCAACCCACCGAACTCAACATCCAACGTCACCGGCTTGGTGATGTCGCGGATGGTCAAGTTGCCATGCAGCTTGTAGTTCTCGTCGTCCAGCTTCTGCATGGAGGTGCTGGCAAAGCTCAGTTGCGGGAACTGGTCGGCAGCAAAGAAGTCATCCGAACGGAGGTGAGCGTCGCGCTGCTCGTTGCGGGTGTTGATGGTGGCAACGTCGGCGGTAAGGCTAACGCTGGCCGTTGCGAAGTCATCCCCTTCGGTTGTGGCGTTGATGCTGAAATTCTGGAACTCGCCAGTTACGGTCGAGATCATCATGTGGCGCACTTTGAATTGCAGTTCGCTGTGCGAAAGGTCAAGATTCCACGATGTGGTTGCTGGTGCGGATACAATGCTCTGTTCCATGGTCGTTTTTCCGGTTACGTGTTTATGATGTTGATTGTCCTGCGTTCTTTTTCAGTTCTCTTTCCGTTCTGCCTCTTCCGCTCCTTCCGCGTTGCGCCGCAACGGCTGGCGATGCCCAGGGCTGATTACAGCCCTGTTGATCCGAACAGCTGCGCTTTCACCGAAATCATCTCACCAACTTTGCTCCCGATTGTCCCGCGCGAACCGGCTACGTTGTAGTCCTTCAGCGAGACGTTGAACTCGGCAGTGATGGAGATCAAATCGCCCGGTGCGCGTTTGCGGCTTACCGCGCTTTCATCAATGTAGGTTAGGGTGAAGGGGACGGTCAGCTGCTTGGTGACACCGTGCATGGTGAAGTTTCCGGTGGCTTTGCCGGTGGCTTTGTTCCCCGCAACCGTCACGTTGCTGACCGAAGTGATTGCAAACGTGATGGTTGGGAACTGCGCCGCATCCAGCCAGGACGCACCGCGGATATGCTCATCGCGCATGTTGTTCCCCGATTTGAAAGTAGCCACTTGCGTGCTGATTGTCCCGCGAATCGTTGCGGCGTTCGTTGGGTCCAGCGTCAGTGTGCCGGTTACTCCGTCGGCAGTCCCCTGGATTTTTTCTAACGGAGCGTCGCTGTTCCAAGTGAATTGGTTTTTCCCGACTTTATCGCTCAGTTTTACAGTCTTTGCTCCACGAGCTTTTTTGGAAAGTGGCTGCGCGCTAAGGGTGGCGCTGGCTAATGCCATCATGCCAACAAGAAGGGCGGCGGTTGCGATGCGTGCGATGTTCATTTGGATGTTGTTTGGATAAGTTTTTTTGAGTGTTATGCAGAGTTGCAATCACGATGACGATTTGATTGTTATCTCGATTGTTGTTGCAACAGATATTTCGGTAAATTTTTTTTAGCCGACATCGTTGTAGATCTGCTCGCAGATTCGGGAAAGCGTTGCGCAATCGGCCTCGTTCACGCGGCTGCTAAAGTTATCGGCATGTTGCTGCAACGCGCTGTCCATGGAGTCCAGCACCTGCAGGCCCTTTTGGGTGATTTTGGTAATCACCACCCGGCGATCCTCGGTGGAGCGGGCGCGCTCAGCAAAGCCTTCCCGCTCCAGCGCGTCCAGCCGGCGGGTGACATCGGGGGAGGGGTGGATCATCCGCACGGCAATCTCACCGCAAGGATGCCCCGATTCCCCGGCACCCTTCAGGATGCGAAGGATGTTGTACTGCTGGTGGGTGATTCCGAACCCCGCACACAGCCGGTCCATCGTCCCTTCAAGGAAGCTGGCGGCAACCAACAAATTCAGCATCGCCTCCTGATGAAGGCTCTGGAATCGCGATTGCTTCAGCCGTTGTTTCAGTTTCTCTCCCATGACGGATGCAAATATAGTCAAAGACAATAGTCGTTGCAACAACTATTTTTCAATGGGGCATTTTTTTTCTGTCAGTGGTCAGTGGTCAGTCGTCAGTTGCAAGAGTTAATTCGGCATTTGGCATTCCCTGAATGGATTGTGGTCATTAGTCAGTGGTCAGTTGCAAGAACCAATTTGATTTTTGGCATTCGACATTCGGCACTGTATGGTTCCCGATTATTGGCGGCTGATTCTTTCACGCAATCGTTTTATTCCACCGCCGCAACCAGCATGGAACTTTCGGCGCAAGGTTGGTGTAGCTGTGGGGCACGTTGCGCGGGCGGGGGCGTGTGTGGAAGCGGGTGCAGTTCGGGTATTTGCTTCCCCCTTTTCCTTCCGTACTTTCGCGCTTCGCAATTCGGAATTCGGAATAGCAGGGTAGGCTTTGTGAGTAGGCTTTGTCGGTCGCGCACCAATGCACCCAACGTGCGGCACTGCTTCCGTTCCCCGCTGGCGGGTTCAACTAAATTTCCAAATCAATCATGAAGAACTTTTCTCGTAGGTCACGACTGCTGCTGTGGTTCGTTGCGGCAATCTCCATCGTGCAGGTTCCAGGCCTGCAAGCAAAAGGGGGGAACACCGCCCCGGCAAAGAAGCCTGCGCCCGACTACAAATTCACCAGCGTTCCCGGCGACCCGCTGAAGACGCGCATCTACACGCTGGGCAATGGGCTGACGGTGATGCTTTCGGTAAACCGCGACCAGCCGCGAATCTACACCTACATTGCCACACGCGCCGGAAGCAAAAATGACCCGGCCACCAACACCGGATTGGCGCACTACCTTGAGCATCTGCTGTTCAAGGGAACCGACCGCTACGGCACGCAAGACTACGCAAAAGAACAACCGTTGCTTGAGCAGATTGACGCGCTGTACGAACGCTACAACAAAACCACCGACCCCGCCGCCCGGGGCGCGATCTACCACGCGATTGATTCGGTAAGTGGGGTGGCCGCCAAGTACGCAATCCCGAACGAGTACGACCGGATGATCGGTGCGATTGGTGGCTCGGGGTCCAACGCGTTCACGTCGTTCGAGGTGACGGCCTACGAGAACGAAATCCCCAGCAACCAACTTGCCAACTGGCTAACGATTGAGGGGGAACGATTCCGCAATCCAATCCTGCGGCTGTTCCATACCGAGCTTGAAGCGGTGTATGAGGAGAAGAACATTTCGCTGGATGACGACAACAACCGTGCGGGGGAAGAATTTCTGGCCGCCTTATTTCCCAAGCATCAGTACGGAACGCAAACCACCATCGGGACTACTCAGCATTTGAAAAATCCTTCGCTGAAAGCAATCCGCGACTACTACAAAAGCTGGTACGTGCCGAACAACATGGTGGTGATCCTTGCCGGCGATTTCGACCCCGATGAAGCAATCCGAACAATTGATAAAAACTTCAGTTGGATGCAGCCAAAGCCCACCCCAACATTCACCGTGGCGCAGGAATCCCCCATTACTTCGCCAGTGATCCGCACGGTGATGGGGAAAGATGCCGAAAACCTCACCCTCGGTTTCCGCTTCCCCGGCGCGCTTACCAACGATGCCATGCTGATGGAAATGGTAGATCTGCTGCTGGCCTACAAAGGCGCAGGGATGATTGACCTGAACCTGAAAAAAGCGCAGAAAGTGTTGGATGCTGGCAGCGGAGTTTATACACTGAAAGACTACTGCGTTCACCAGCTAACCGGCTCCCCCAAAGCAGGGCAAAGCCTTGAGGAAGTTCGCGACTTGCTGTTGCAGCAGATTGAGGCGGTGAAAGCGGGGAGCTTCACTCAGGAAGATTTAACCGCCATCCTGCGGAATGTTGAAGCCGACCAGATGCGCCAACGCGAAAGCAATCCCGGGCGTGCTGGCTGGATGTTGGATGCCTTCATCTTGGGGGAAAAGTGGGAGGATAGAGTTGCCAAAACCGAACGGATGAAGAAGGTGACACGCCAGCAGCTTATTGACTTTGCACGCAAGAATTACAGCAACAACTACGTGATTGTCTATAAACGGCAAGGGGAGAACAACCAAGTGGAGAAAGTGGAGAAGCCGGCAATCACCCCGGTGGATCTGAACCGCGAAGCTGTTAGCCCATTTGCCGAGAAAGTGATGTCGGCACAGCCGTCCGCAATCAAGCCGGTGTTTGTGGATTACCAGCATGACATTGCCCGCACCAAGCTGGCCAACGGGGCCGAGATGCTATCGGTGGCCAACACCGAGAACAACTTGTTCACCCTTACATGGATGTTCGAGCTTGGCCGCCGCAACAGCCGCACCTTCCCCACCGCCGCCAGCTACATGAAGCTGATTGGTGCCGACACAATGAGCGCGGCAACCCTTGCCCGCAAGTTCTTCGCGCTTGGTTGCAGCTTCAACATCGGCGTTGGCGACGACCGCATCAGCATCAGCGTCAGCGGCTTGCAGGAGAATATGAACCCGGCATTGGACTTGCTCCGCACGCTGATTGAAAAAGCACAACCGAACCAAACCGCGCTGGATAACATGGTGAAGCGCGAGTTAAAAAGCCGCGCCGATGCCAAGTTAGACAAAGGGACTATCCTGTGGGGCGGGTTGTACAGCCATGCCATGTACAACGGCAAAAACCCGTTCAACGACCGCCTTTCCGAAACCGAGTTGCGGGGGCTGAAGGCCGAAGACCTTGTGCGGCAAATCCAATCGCTTCCTGGGTATCGGTACACGTTGCTCTACTACGGCCCGGCAAAAAATGAGGAAGTAGCAAAAAGCGTGGCGCAGCACATGGTGATGAGCAAAACCTTGAAAGACCCGCCGAAGCCGTTCGAGTACGACCGCCGCGAGATGAAGGAGAATATCGTCTATGTTGCCAACTATCCCGACATGGTGCAGGCCGAACTGATTTGGGTGCGGAAAGCGGGGGCGTTCGATAAAACCATTGTGCCAACTGCCGAGATGTTCAACCAGTATTTCGGTGGCGATATGTCGTCGGTGGTGTTCCAGACAATTCGTGAGTCGAAGGCGTTGGCGTACAGCACCAGCGCAGGGTTCCAGACCCCAGACCGGAAGGAAGACCCGAACTACATCACCGCTTACGTTGGCACCCAAGTTGATAAAATGCCGGAAGCAATTGTTGGAATGAATGAGTTACTGACGACGCTTCCGGCATCCGACGGTGCGTTCCAAGTTGCGCGGGAATCTATGCGAAGCAAACTGGAAACGCAGCGGGTGACAAAAATGGGAATCCTGTACAGCTACCTTGATGCGCAGCGAATGGGCTACACCACCGACAGCCGCCGCGACCTGTATCAGGCGCTGGACAACATCAGCTTTTCCAAAATTGAAGCCTTCCACCGCAAGCAGTTCAGCGGCCAGCCCTATGCCTACTGCGTGCTTGGCGACACCAGCAAAATGGATATGGAAGCCTTGCGGAAATTAGGCCGTGTGGAGTTGGTTCCGATGGAGGAATTGTTCGGCTACTAACCCTTATACTCCGAACAAAGTGGTTTGCGAAAAATCTAGTCGTTGTCATTCCCGCGAAAGCGGGAATCCATAGCGCACCTAGCTGAGTAGCGTTTCGCAAACCAATTTGCACCGAGTATAATTGATGAAGCACTACGCAGCGGCACACAGCCAACAAGTTGTGTGCCGCTGTGCGTTTGCGCGAAGCCGCCCAGCCGCCCTCGCTGACTCCCCTCACCCCCCGCCCTCTCCCAAACTAATGGAGTTACTGGTTGCCTCACCGCCGAAGTGAAGAGTGAAGAGTGAAGAGTGAAATGAAGCCAAAGCCGGCAACTCACCACTGACTACTGACTACTGACTACTGACCAATGACCACTGCCACCCAAATCCCGCAGTTGCCACCTTATCTTTGCAAGGCTTGTGCAGAGAAATCACAAGCCAACTCAACTCCATCAACTTTTGGCATCATGGCGCTTCCCTCAATCGAGCATGTACTGAATTCCGCTACGGTAACGTTGCGGCGGTTTCCGTTGGTGTTGCTTTCATCGGCCAGCGCGGCCGCTGCGGTGATGTCCGACACCGACGACCATCGCATCATCGCGGTGCTGGGGCTGGGGATTTCCCTGCTGTTCGCCATTGCCACCACTGCCCAGCGGCGCGGCTGGAAACCGGCAACAACAACCGGGGCGAACGTTCTGGGCGTGGGGTTCCTGCTACTCTATTTTTTCTCGCTTCCAACCGGCGATCTTCAGCTACCTGATGCTATCCGGTTAGCCTTGCTTTTTTTGGTGACGCACTTGCTGTGCGCCTTCGGCCCGTTTGTTGGGAAGGGGTTTGGGAACGGATTCTGGAAGTACAACCAAACGCTGTTTCTGCGCGCACTTACTGCCGCGCTGTTCAGCGTAACGCTGTACGCAGGGCTTGGGCTTGCGGTGCTGGCTGCCGATAAATTGTTGGAGTTCGAGCCGTATAAAGACATCTACCGGGATTTGTTCTGCCTGCTTGCTGGGGTGTTCAACACGTGGTTTTTTCTTGCCGGCGTTCCCAACCCCGTTGATGCCTTGCCCGATTCCAGCGACTACCCCAAAGGGCTGAAAATTTTCAGCCAGTATGTGTTGATTCCGTTGGTTGGTATTTACGCGGCTATTCTGTACATCTACTCCGCAAAAATTCTTGTCAGCTGGTCGTGGCCCATCGGGTGGACTTCCATGCCGGTGTTCATTTTTTCGGTTGCGGGGATTTTAGCATTCCTCCTACTCTATCCAATTCGCCAGCGCGACGAAGAACGCTGGATAGCCACCTACTCACGCTGGTTTTTCTATCTGTTGTTGCCGCTCACTTCGCTTCCGGTGCTGGCAATGTGGCAGCGCATTGGCGATTATGGCATCACCGAGCAACGCTACTTGGGGTTGGCGTTGGCATTTTGGCTTGCGGGCTTGGCGGTGTTGATGATCCTAACGCGGCAACGTGGCATTCGTGTGATCCCCGTCAGCCTGTGCGTGATTGCTGCTGCGGCAGCGTTCGGCCCCTGGAGCGCGACCAGCGTCAGCATTGCCAGCCAGACAGCCCGGTTGGAACAAATTCTGATTCAGGACAGCCTGTTGACGGATGGGAAAATATCCCCCACAGCCCCCGCGCCCGACCCAAACCACACCTCAGATATTCAAGGATTGATCTCCTTTTTGCGGGAGCGTGAGGGACTGGATGAAGTGCGAGCATGGTTTGGCCCCAACGCAGGAACGATGACCGCCGAACAGATACGGGCACAGTTAGGAGTGGCGTATGGATACGAGTCGGATAGCCAATCCACCCGCCCTATCTGGAAAACGCTCCAGCTTGAACACACTGGCAATGAAAGGCACCCGATTGATGTTGAAGGTTTCAGCATCTACCTCCGTTTGCAAAGCCATAAATCCACCGAGCAGCAAACGCGATTCGGCCTGATTCGATTTGACCAGGAGCGGGGGATGATATCGCTGGCAACGGTAGCGGGTGAGGTGGTGGAGTTGAGCCTTGCCGAGCGGGCATTGCAGATTGCCGATACCGTCAGAACAGGAGCATTGCCAACAACCGATTTCCAATCTGACCGGGAAAGAATAACAGTGCGATTAGAAGATATCCTGGTGGAATTACCAAGCCAGCAAGCGGGAACACCATTGTGGGTGATGGAGGGAGCGGCTGGCGGGCGAGCCATCCGCTGCATCGTGCGCACGCTAAACGCCTCCATCGCCCCCGAAGGCCGCCAAGCACGGATCCGTGATCTGGATGTGGATGTGTTGGTGAGGTGAGGAAAAACTAGAGAAGTGGGAGCAGAAACAAGCGTTGTATCCAGCTAATCAATTCCTGAGCTGGTTGGGCATTGGCATCAAAGGAATTTGCTTTCACAGCTACACTAAATAGCTGTCCTGGTTGCTCTTGCCAAGCTAAATAGGTGTATGTGGTTGCTTTACTATTGTGTGTTGATGAGAAAAGGCGTTCTGGGAGTTCCTCCACACAACGTTGTGCATACGCCCACAGCACATTTTCGCTTGGAATAAGCATCTGCAAAAAATCTTCCAACATTCCTGATTTTTTATTGTTGGGCATCAACCAAACGCCAATTCGGGGCTTGCCTGATTGTTCAATTATTGTCCCCAATGCATTAGGCTGAGATGGGATGCTTGTATATCCACACTTTTGAAGAATATCACATAATGCTTGCCAACGTCCGTTGAGACTTGCATCAGTATCCACAAGAATTCCAAGGCACTCAAGATCGCTGGCATCAATTTCTACATCTAATTCCCTGCGCAATTTTTCCCAGCCTTGTTTATCCTTAATTCTGAAGGAGTTCTTAGGTACAGCATGATGCTCTAATAAAGCATACAGCAGATGCTCATCGTTTTTCCCTTCCACTAACAACACATTTTTTGTACTCATCGAATTTCAATTAATTCATTTGTGGCAATGGATAGGCGGCGTGCATCGAACAACGTAGAGGTTACTTCATCGCCATGTTTTTCCAGACGAACAACAAGCCCATCATCAAATCCCTCCTTTGCAACAGCATTTTGAAACCCTTCAATGCAATCCCAGCTATGGGTAGTGGCAAACACTTGGATATTAAGTTGTTGCGCTATCCTAAAAATTAGTTGCCACATATCTGGCTGGACGCTGTAATGTATCCCGCTTTCAATTTCATCCACCAACAGGAAACCATTATCGGCATTTGCTAACGCAAGGGCAAACACAAACATTCGCATCATCCCCTCCCCTACGCTGCGCAGTGGTACAGGGATGTTGGTCCCGTTCATCCGAACAAACGGTACACGCCGACCTGCATAAGTCCCGCCACGTGCTTGGCTGGCAATCATATTTACATCAGCAATACTAGGCTCGATAATTCTTAAAGCCTCCAGTAAATAATCTTGGCGTTCGGTTAAGGCGATAGCATCCCAAGCCTGCTCAATTTCGTGAGGTGACAGCCCGCCCACAGGAATAATGATGTGGGCGCGGGGCGTACCATTCCGCGCACCTGTGTCAATGCTAAACGTCATGGGGGATTCAACCGAACCAATACTTATTTCCAATGGATTGTTGGAAGAAAGCGTAGGCCGATTAAAGAATAGATGCCGTACTGAGTTGTTGTAATCCAATTCTTTTGGATCATAGTGGGCTTGGCGTTCTTCGTTCCGTTCTCGAAGAATGCCCGACTCAACGTATTTATTCCAATCGCTTGCATACAGCCACAACGCCTCTAACAGCGAAGTCTTACCAACGCTATTTTTTCCAACAATTAGGTTAACTCGCTGAAGATTTTCAATCCGGAGATGCTGGAATCCCCGGAAGCCTTTAATCTCTAACGACGGGAGTAATAACTGACTCATAAGTTGATTCTGTGTTGAGAAGAAGATACAACCAATGCCCCTCAGAATTACCCATCAATCAAAATAGCTTGAACAACAGGTATCAACAACAACCACAAACAACCCTACAACACCCCAGATAAATGATCCAGCCCCCGTTCCAAGCGGTCGTGAAGGATGCGGGATTTTATGGCGGTTTCTATCAGCCGTGCGCGCTCGCGGTCGGCGCGGGCAATGGTGAGCGTCCGCTGAACATCGCCGCTTCCTGGGATTTCAGCAAAGGCGGCAAGGGTGCGGGCAGAAAGGATAAACCGTGCCGGGCGAATCAGCGATTCTTTCAGCTCAACACTGTCCAGCGACTCAATCGGCAACTGAACAACCTGCACCCCGGTGCTGCTTTCTTCCACCCCCCGCGAACTCATCACCGAATGATTCTGCCGAAACTCTATCACCACCCCCTCTACTTCCAAGCGTAAAATCCCCTTTACCTGAGTGCTGATGACCTCGTTACCGTTCATGGTGTCGAACGCAATCGTGAAGGGAAGAACTGTGAGGTCAATCATGGCTGTTGGTTGTTGCTGTTGGACTGCATCTGGACTGCATCGGCAAACTACGCTAAAGGGTTTGGAGTGAGCAAGAAGGAGTAACTTTCCTGCATAGGTTGAAAACTGAAGTATCCGATCTCCATCAAGATCACTGTGCCAAGAAGAGGCTCGGTATTCGCAGAAGAAGACTCATCTGTGACCAAGTTGAAGGTGTAACAGGAAATTGAGAATTACCAAGGGGCCAAGACGAGTAGAGTTTACAATCTACCATGCGCTGAGGTGCAATTCCCCCAATTTGCCCATTTATACTCGGCGCAAATTGGTTTGCGAAACTCTACTCAGCCAGGTGCGCTATGGATTCCCGCTTTCGCGGGAATGACAGTGATTGAGTTTTTCGCAAGCCACTCTGTTTGGAGTATAACGCGAAGACTTTCTATATTTCTGGAGGAATTCTCACAGTTGCTATCATTCCATGAAGATTAATCAAAGGCTACGAACAACCTTTTTTCTGGCCGCATTGCTTGCTTATTCCGCTCACGCTCAGGAGCCTACTGGCCAGCCTTTGCAGGATCAATCAACGCCATCAACCACACGGGTCAGCATCACTGGACAAGTAGTGACCAGCATCACCCAACAACCGATTTCCGGTGTCACTGTAAAAGTGGTAGGAACCACGCGCGGCGCGGTCAGCCGCCCCGATGGAACATTTCAAGTGACCGACATCCCTGCTGGAACCTACCAAATCCGCTTTTCCTCCGTTGGCTACGAACCTGTTGTAAAAACTGACGTGGTGGTATACAATGTTCGCCCAGCAACACTACTGGTGGAGATGAACGAACGGACAGCACAGGCGGAGGAGATCACCGTCCGTTCTGAGCTATTCCAACGCCGCAATGACCGAATCACCAGCGTACAGACATTAGGAAACGAGGAAATTCGCCGGGTTCCGGGGGGATTTGAGGATGTTGTTCGGGCAATCAGCACGCTTCCCGGCGTGGCCCAAGTCTCCAATGGGCGGAATGATCTTCTGGTACGGGGTGGTGCTCCATCGGAAAATCTTTACCTGATTGATAACATCGAATCGCCAAACATCAACCACTTCGGCTCACAAGGAGCAGGGGGAGGCCCTCTATCGTTTGTGAATCTTGATTTTGTGCAAAACATCACATTCTCCACTGGCGGTTTTGGCACAAAGTATGGCGATAAAATTTCCAGCGTACTGGATATTGATCTTCGTGATGGACGCGAGGATCGTACCGGAGGGAAGGCTACCATCTCGGCATCGCAGTTTGGGCTAAACCTTGAAGGTCCGGTGGTAGATGGAGGAAGCTACCTATTCTCAGCACGCCGCAGTTACCTTGATTTTATCTTCAAGGCTGCTGGTTTCTCCTTCGTGCCGGAGTATTGGGATTTTTTCGTAAAGGCGAACTACCGACTTGGGGGGAACGATCAGATCTCGGGCTTGGCAATCGCTGCTATTGATCGAGTGGTCTTCTTTAACGATGACCAAGATGACCGTTTCGACAACTCACGCATTCTTGACAACAGCCAAGATCAGATTGTAGCAGGTGTCACTTGGAAGCACTTGTTCAGTAGCGGCTATCTGAACACTACCCTTGGCCGAACCCGTATCAGCTACGCTTTTGCCCAAAGCGATACTCTGCTGCAACCGATCTTCCGTAATACTTCATTGGAGGACGAACTGAACCTTCGGGTAGATGCTGATTTCTTGATGGAAAACGGAATGGAGTTGGCGGTTGGCGGGCAAGCAAAAACCATTCAGTTCCAGTCAGAAATTACCCTGAATCAATCGGGGGTTCCAACTCTAGATATTCGCCCAGAAGATCGTTTCTACAAGGGGGGGCTGTATGCCCAAATTTCGCAGCCGCTGTGGGAAGGGGGGCGGGTAAACGTTGGTGGACGGGTGGATTACTTCAGTGGGATTGATACGAAGGTCTATCCATCGGCGCGTTTTGCTTTTACGCAGGCGTTAGATGGACAATCGAACATCAACCTGAGCGCAGGGCGGTATTATCAATCGCCATCCTATATCTGGCTGGCAGCCAACAGCGCAAACCGTTCCCTAAATAGCATCCGCACCGATGTTGGCGTAATTGGGCTTGACCGTACCTTCCGCGAAGACCTGAAGGTAAGCATAGAAAGCTACTACAAACGGTACAGCAATTATCCAGCAAGCATTGGCCGAACATTTCTTGTGCTGGCAAACACCGGGGCAAATTTTGGCGGGGTTGATGAAGGGTTCGCATCGTTTGGGCTTGAACCACTTGCCAGCGCAGGAACCGGGCTGGCATACGGAGCGGAGTTATTAATCCAGAAGAAATTATCGGAAGTGAAATGCTATGGGGTGATCAGCCTTGCATACGGACGCAGTTTTTTTACTGCAATTGATGGCATCAAGCGGCCAAGTAATTTTGACCAGCAAGTGATTTTTAACATCAGTGGCGGCTATCAGTTTGCAAAAAACTGGGAGTTCGGGTTGAAGTTCCGATTTGCCAGCGGACGACCATTTACCCCAGTAGATTCCACCGGAGACCCCAGTTTCGGCTATCAAGTGACAAGCCAGTACAATACCCAACGTCTTGATGCTTCGCACGCGCTGGACATCCGCATTGATAAACGGTGGCCATTCGAGAACCTTAATCTTATCACCTACATTGACGTGCAAAACGTGTATAACCGTCAGAACCCCGCACCCCCACGTTACGATGCCCGGCTACGGGGTCCAGCCGACGACAGCACCATTGGGTTGCTCCCTTCGATTGGGATAAGTCTAGAGTTCTAATGCTAACGTTTTTCATTGATACTTCGGAACCAAAAGTTTGCGGGTAGTCAGATTTTTCAACGGATGATAGCAGGTGCATCCCTCCTCGTTCTCGAAGAAGGAATCCATACTCGACCTCCATTTCAAGCTCTTCGCCTACTACTACAACCGTACTGCTGTCAGTTAAAGAATTTCTTTACCCGAAAATCTCCTCACCCCGGTATGTTGCTGCCCTGCATGGATTTCCGCCTTCGCGGGAATGACAGTGATTAGGGTTCTCGCAGACCACTTTCATTGGAGTAGAAATCATCCCTTGACCCGATGACTGCAAAAATCACCCCAGGAACTCACCCCATCGGGTGATGCGGCTCACCCTTGTTGGGGGCTACGTTTGTACCTGTCAGCCAAACAGAACAACGCGCTACGCGGCGGCTGGCACGGCAACACAACAAGAACGAGCAACCAACCCGATAACCATGGACAACACAACTCACACCGGCAAAAACTACACGATTCGTATTCGCGAAAAACTGGATCGGCGGTGGGAGGAGTGGTTCAATGGAATGTCGCTGGCCACCGATTCGGAAGGGACTCTGCTGACGGGGATATTGCCAGATCAATCGGCACTGCATGGCATTATTGCAACCATCCACCGTTTGGGCTTGCAGTTGGTTGCCATTGTTCCGCAGGATGATGCCGATTCGCCACAACAGTAAACACCACCAACAACTATCATACTTGAAGGAGAACATCCACCGATGAAACGCCACCACACTCTTCTTGCAGCGCTGATGCTGCTTGTTGCAGCCGCCACACTTACCGGCTGCCTTGATGACGAGAATCCCCACAGCCCCACCGCCACACGGCTGTTGGCCGCCAACATTAACGGAACCGATTGGAGCGCGACCTCACCATCGGCCACCCGAATTGTTCCGCCAGCGGCCACCACGGTTGTGGGTTCCGGCGCGGATATCCAACTGACGCTGAATATCGCCGCAGCCGCTACCGGCACGTATCAATTAGGGGGAACAACGCACGTGGCACTCTGCAGGTACAACGGCAAGGAGTTCACCACAAACCGGGCTGGCGCAAGCGGATCCATCACCATTACCGCCTACGACGAAGCCACAAAACTGCTAACCGGAACCTTCACCTTCACGGCCCGCACCGCCGCCGGCGATAGCCTCACCGTCAGCAGCGGACGGATTGTGAATGTGAAATGGGCCGAGCAGTAACCCAGTATCACCCCGGCAGCACCTCATCACAACAGTAGGCCACACAACGGAAGGAACGCCCAGCGGCTTGGGAAATCTTGAGAGAGAGAATGAGAGAATGAGAGAGTGATTATCCCAAGCCACATCACCCACCACCACATCACAGCCGCGTGCGGCGCGCCACCACCCAACCCGCACGCAGCGCACCCCCCCAACCCAATGCGTACACCAAACCGCAGGGGCAACGTAGGCTTATGCAGACCAGCCTGCCTGCCCCTGCGGGGGCTGAACGACACAACACACAAACGAAGAGAGCCATGCAAAAAGAAACTACAGAAAACCAGCAACCAGCAACAGAGCCTCAGCGGCAATCGGCCAGCATCCGGCAGACGATAATTGTGATTCAACGGAGGGATAGCACTTGGGGAGCGGCTGAAGTGCGGTAGGGGGGGGGAAACGCGGTAATCAGAACGCCGACAGTATATTTCGCGGCGGAGAAGCAGGGGGAAGCCCTTGCTCCGCTTTCAACTGCTTCGGCGGCAGATGCGTTGCGCCGTCAGCTTTTCCTCATCCACAACTTCGGATTCCTCCCTTGCAGTCGCTTCTAAAAACCAAGCTGTTTGTTGTCCGCCCGCAACCACGAATTGTCCGGCGCCAGCAGGCCGGAAGGCGCATTGACCAGTTACCCCAGCATCGTCTGACGCTGGTCTCGGCCCCGCCGGGGTTCGGCAAAACCACCTTGCTTGGCGCGTGGATTCAACGCACCAGCTTCCCAACCGCATGGGTATCTCTGGATAGTGGCGACAACGATCCACACCGTTTTTTTTCCTACTTGACGGAGGCTCTATCAATGCTGCATCCGCAGGTTGGGGAGGCTGCACGCCAGGCATTGCAACTAAACCGCACGCCTCAGCCCGAGGCAATCCTCACCTCACTGCTCAACGATATTGCCACCATCACCACCCCCTTCCTGTTGGCGTTCGATGATTACCACGTGATTGAGCAACCGGCCATCCACGAAGCCTTGCTGTTTCTGCTGGAACACTCCCCTGCGATTCTTCACGTTGCCATCACCACACGGGTGGACCCGCCGATACCGCTGGCGCGGTTCAGGGTTCGCGGGCAGTTGTTGGAGATTCGTGCGGCGGACCTTCGATTCAGCACCGATGAAGTTGGGGAGTTCTTCAATGGGATGATGGAGTTGGGGTTATCGGAAGCGAATCTTGCTCTGCTTCAGCAAAAAACTGAGGGCTGGGCGGCTGGGCTTCACATGGCCGCGCTTAGCCTGCATGGCCGCCAGGATACCGATCATTTTATTGAGGAGTTCAGCGGGGCCGACCGCTACATCCTGGATTACTTGCTGGAGGAAGTGATACGCCAGTTGCCCGATGAAACCCAGCGAATGATTGTGCAGCTTTCCTTGCTGGAACGGTTCTGCGCGCCGCTGTGCGAAGCCGTCACCGGAAGCCAGAACGGCGTGGAGTTGCTGGAACAGCTTGAGCGCGCAAACCTGTTTCTAATCTCCTTGGATAACCGCCGCCAGTGGTATCGCTACCACCACCTGTTTGCCGACCTGCTGCAACACCGAATGAGCGGCCAGGCCCAGGAAGTTTCCGGTGTGCACATGCGCGCTGCACACTGGTTTGCCGAGCAAAACCTTCTGCGTGAAGCGGTTGGCCACGCAGTCAGTAGCGGCGATGACCAGACGGTGGCCAGCATCGCCCAACATTTCTGGACACGGCTCCCCTCCGAAACCACAGGGCTGCTGGAAGAAGTGCTGCAAGTGATTCCCCCGGCAATCATCCAAACCCGCCCCAAACTGCTGATGCTGCAAGGGTGGGCACATGCGTTTGGATACCAGATTGAAAGCGCGGCCGAATCCATGAGCCTGCTGACCGCACTGTTGAACGAAACCAGCGAAGCAATAGCCGCCGAAGATCTGCAGGAGCTGCAAGGGCAGATGCACAGCCTGCTGGCGGTCATCGCGCGCGAGTCGAACAAGGCTGCCGAGACGATTCATCATGCGAAGGAGGCAATCCGCCTGACACCGGAGCGCGCACCGGGGACACCGGGCTACATGTGGCTAACAACGCACGGCCTGTTTTATGTGCTGCAAGGGGATGCCCACCATGCCGAAGGGAACGTCCGCCAAGCGATGGAGTGCTTCCAGCGTGGGGTGGCCTACGCCAACCGAACCAAGGATTATCATGCCATGTACATTGCCCTGTGCGACCGCGCCCGCGAGCAACTTCGGCTGGGGGAGTTGGCCGCAGCAATGGCTTCGATTGACGAGGCCGAGCAGACCATCAACATTGTCCCGAAGATGCTTTCGCGGGCAACGCTTCAGTATGATGTCCAGGCAGAAATTTGTTTTGAACGGGGGGAGTTCCAGCAATCCAAACACGCAACCGAATCGGCACGGGTAATGAACGACAACCGCCGCCCGCTTATCACTATCCAGGGGAACAAGCGGCTGTTTTACATCAGCGTGATGCAGGGGGATTGGGGGGCTGCCGAGCGGCTGATCGCCGAAAACGAATCCATCACCTTGCCGGCATACTCGGCCCGTTTTGTTTCCATCATTGAGTTGATGCGGGCCGAGCGCGACCTGCATCGCCAGAACCACGCTGCGGTGCGGGATTGGATTGAGCGGTTTTTTGGTGAGCAAAGCGGTCAGGTTCCGCAACGCAATTACTTCATGCGTTCGTTGGAGCAACTGTTCCACATCCGCGCCCTGATTGTGCTGGGTGAGCTGGGCAAAGCCGAAGCCTTCATCGAGCCATTGCTTGCCGAGTTTGAGGAGCGCGGACTGATCCCCTATGTGCTTCGGTTGTTGGCGATGCGGGCAATACTGCACCAAGCGAACGGCCAGCAAGAGCGCGCGTTCGACCAGCTTGGCGAAGCATTGCGGCGGGGCGCGGCCGAAGGGTTTATCGCGCCGTTTGCCGAGCTACGCGACCATGTTGGGAAGCTGCTGACCCAGCATCGGCGCGCACCACGGCGGCGCGACGGTGTGCGGGAATCATACCTGAACGCAGTCTGCACCGCTTGCGGCGTGGATGCCCCAATCGCCGCCACCCAACAGGAGCGGGGCGATGGTGAGATTATCCCGCTGACAAACCGTGAGTTGGAGATTCTTCAGTTAATGGCGCAAGGATTTTCCAACCGTGAGATTGGGGAGCGGCTGTATGTTTCGATGAACACCATCAAAACACACATTGCCAACCTGTTGGATAAGCTGGAGGCTGGCAATCGAATCGAGGCAATCACGCGGGCGCGGCAGGCTGGGGTGCTGTAGTGCTGGCACAAAACATCAGGAAGCATCCCGTTCTTTTTTCACCGGCTTCACCCGGCGCAGATTCATGGTGGCAAGCAGCCAGCGCCAGTGCTGAAGCAATCGGCGCAGCGGGATCACTTTGCGGTTGGCCAGAACGGGGACAAGGCCTTTTACTCCATCAGCAATTCCCCGCAGCACTTCGGCAGCATCCTTTGGCCTTCCTTTCAGCAGCGGCAGAACCACCCAGCGGGCGATGTGCAGTTCGTACATCAACACCGCTACCGGAATGGGAAGGTGGCGGAAGGAGTTCCACAAATCGTTGCGGGCAACCATGCGATAGACCCGTTGCGGAGCAAAGGCACGTGGCGCGCTTCGGTGCACCACGGCATACGCTGGATGCAGAACCGTCGGGATGTCGTGATACAGCAGCAGCAATGCCAACCCATGTTCCTCTCCCCCCCAAAACAATCGCTCATCATAACCGGTTGTTTGTTGGATTGCTTCGCGCCGGAAACACATCCCTGCTCCCACCACAATCGCCGCCTGGAACCCACCATTCCCCAAACGATGACGCGCAACCTGTGCCGGGTCGCCAAACTCCAGCAGTCCCGAAAAAGCGTTGTAGCAGTAAAAGCAAAGCCCGCCAAACCGTGGGTTCGCTGTTAGGAACTCCACCACACCACGCAGCGTTTCGGGGCGTTCTGGCGCGCTGTCGTCGTCGAACATAAAAATGAATTGGGCGGTGCTTGCCAGCATCACCCGATTGCGGGCAACGGGACCCTGGTTTGTGGGAAGTTCTATCACCCGAACCCGCGCCCCATATCGCTCGCGAACGCTCTGTGGTGTTCCGTCGCTGCTGGCATTATCAATCACGGTGATCTGCAATCGCTCGGGCGGATACTCACTGGCCAGCAAAATCTCAATCGTCTGCAGCGTCTCGGCAGCGCGATTGAAACTGAGTATCCCAACCTCGATGTCGGGCAACTGATCGTCGGGAATGGTAGCGGGAGCGTTGTGCATGATTGGGCTGGATGGCAGCATTGCTGTGGCAAGATACACCCTTGCCGCAATCCATTACAGGGCGTTTCCTTACCCCACGGTTCCTTGCCGAACTGCTACCAGTGGCGTATGTTAGATCAAGTCTGAATAAACAGCAGTGCAATTTCTGCTCCGCTCTTCTCGCTTCCAGAATCCATGCCCTCTTCCGCATCAGTACCGCTTGTCAAACTCCGCAAAGGTGACCATGGGGTAATCCTGACGCTGCCAAAGCAGGCCGAACTGCGGTCGCAGTGCATCCGGCTGGGGATTTGTGTTGCGGCCCAAGTCCGCTGCAGCCAGCGGCTTCCCGGGGGGACGATTATCATCGAGATTGGGCGGCAAGAAATCGCCATCGGCAAAGCACTGGCAGGGGAGATTGAGGTGAACGTAGAGTAACAAGCGGGGGGCTATTTCCCCGAACACTGATTCCCAAAAACCGCCATGAACAACCTAACGCCGGACGAAATCACCGAAATCCTTCCTCACCGCGGACACCGCCACCACGGGACCGGCGCGGCAGCATTTCTGGAGCAAGGGAAGACGCGGCTGGTGCTGGTTGGGAATCCGAACGTCGGCAAGTCCATGTTCTTTAACTACTTGACTGGGCTGTACGTTGATGTCTCCAATTTCCCCGGAACAACGGTTGAGGTCTCGCACGGGGACCACCCCAAGTATGCCGTGTACGACACCCCAGGCATTTACGGCGTTAGCTCATTCAACGACGAAGAGCGCGTCGCGCGCGACATCATCCTTGAAGGCGACCTGATTCTGAATGTGGTGGATGCTGTTCATCTGGAACGCGACCTGTTCCTGACGTTGCAGCTGATTGACATGGGGAAGAAGATGATCGTCTGCCTGAACATGATGGATGAAGCCAAAAGCCGTGGGCTGGCAATCAATGTCCAAGAGCTTTCGGCGCGATTAGGCGTTCCGGTGCTTCCCACCACTGCAATCCACAAAACCGGCTTCGACCGGATGGAGGAACAGCTTGCCCAAGCCTGTGTTGGCAACTCCGAGTCATCGCTTCATCGCCGGCTGCATGAACTGCTGAACCGCGTGGGATCGCAGGCGGAAGCGTTGATGGTGCTGGAAGGCGACTCCATCATTGCCGAACGCCACGGCGTTCCCCCGGGGGATGAGCGCGAGCAGATTTACGTGGAGCGGCGCAACCGCGTGAACCGCTTGCTGGATAAAGTCGTCACGGCCACCGAACAGAAGCACTCAATCTCGGCAACATTGGGGCGGTACGCCACCAGCCCGTGGCTGGGGTTTCCGTTTTTGGCTGTTATTCTGTACGCTCTTTATCTGTTCGTGGGGACCTTCATCGCTGGTGATGTGGTGGATCTGACGGAAGGGACAATCGGCAATCGGATGTTTGAACCCTGGGTGAAAGATCACGTTGCAGCCTGGACCGCAACCGACATTGTGGTGGAGAAAGTTGGCGAAGACGCTGCCGGCGAAGAGATCACCCTGGCCACACGCACCTTCAATTTCCCGGAAGGAACCGATGCCAACCCGGCACTGTTGCAGCAGATGGATAGCTTCCGCGACGGGGGAACCAACAACCTCCGCTACAACTTTAGCAGCCCCTGGGCGGTGATTTTTTTTGGCGAGTTCGGAGCCTTCTCGATGACCGTCACCTATCTGCTGTTTTTGCTGCTGCCGTTGGTGTTGGGGTTCTATCTGTCGTTGTCGTTGCTGGAAGATTCCGGCTACTTACCTCGGCTGGCAACGTTTGTGGACAGAGCGTTAACCATGCTTGGCTTGAACGGGCGTGCAATCATCCCGCTGATTTTGGGGTTCGGCTGCGTGACGATGGCCACCATCACCACGCGGCTGCTTGGGACCGACCGTGAGAAGCGAATCGCCACCACCATTCTCCAGTTTGCCATTCCCTGTTCGGCCCAGCTTGCGGTGATTGCCGCGCTGCTGGCCACCGCCGGAACCGGGGCCACGTTGGTGTATGTTGCGGTAATCCTGACGGTGTTTATCACGATTGGAACAGTGCTGGATAAAACGCTTCCCGGAACTTCCTCACCACTGTTGCTTGACCTTCCCCCCATGCGGCTTCCCCGCGCACGCAACGTGCTGCAAAAAACATGGGTGAAGACGTTGGCGTTTATGAAAGAAGCAACTCCATGGTTTTTTATCGGAGCGTTGGCGGTCTCGATTCTGCAAGTCACGGGGTTGTTGCAGCAGTGGGTGGATATTCTTGCCCCCATCACCACCGGCTGGCTGAAGCTCCCCGCCGAAGCATCACAAGCGTTTGTGATGGGGTTGGTTCGCCGCGATTTTGGCGCGGCTGGGCTGTACGAAATGGCACTCACCCCCATGCAAGTGGTGGTGGCATTAACCACCATCACCCTGTTCGTTCCCTGCATTGCCTCGCTGATGGTGATGCTGAAAGAACGTGGCACTCGCGAAGGGTTGGTTATCTGGATTGGAAGTTGGATTCTGGCGTTTGGGGTTGGTGGGCTGGTAGCACTGGTGGTGATCTAAGCTGAAACCCCGCGATCAATCGGCACAACAATGTTCGGCAAAAAGAAATCAACAACCGCCCCGCAGCAACCGGAACAGGTTCCTATCCCGATTTCCATCCCGATACTGAACGGGCAGGCGGTGCTAACGCTGGATGAGCAGTTGGAGCTTGAAACGCGCAACTGCCCCACATGCGGCTACGTCATCACCAACCCGATGAACGACCGCTGCCCCCGCTGCTTTGGCCTGGTTCCGTTAAGCGAACACACCAACTGCGGCGAGTGCTCGCACCAAGGAAATTGCACCTACGCCGGGCGGACGCACTAAGCCATGCCAACCGATTCTTCCTCGCTTCTTTCCCGCCGGTTCCCTGCGCTGACGCACCGCGACTTCCGGTTGCTCTGGTTTGGGCAGATCGTTTCCATCGCCGGATCGCAGATGCAGAACGTGGCAATCTTCTACCAGATTGACGCGATTACTCACTCCAAAACAATGCTGGCGTTGGTGGGGCTTGTTCGGTTTGTTCCGATTGTGGTGTTTGCGCTGATTGGCGGCGTGGTGGCCGATGCACGCAACCGCCGTGGGATCATGTTCATCACCCAAAGCCTGATGATGGCCTCGGCAATCGGGCTTGGACTTGTCACCATGTTGGGCAGCGGCTTGGATGCGTGGACTCACTCCTGGATCATCCTTGGGCTAACCGGCCTTACCGCTGCGGCAGCCGCGTTCGACAACCCCGCACGCCAAGCACTGATCCCCAACCTTGTCCCCCCGGAGCATCTTCCGAACGCGGTGAGCTTAAACACCACCATGTTCCAAGCGGCAATGATTATCGGGCCGGCGATGGCTGGGGTGCTGATTGGGCAAGTGGGGGTGAAAGGGGTCTATTGGATTAACGCTTCCACCTTCCTTGCGGTGATTGCCGCGCTGCTGCTGATGCGTGTTGTGGAGCAACACAGCTCCGAACGGCCCCAGATCAGCATGGCCGCAATGCTGGAAGGGCTGAAGTTCGTCCGCCGCGCCAGGGTGATTTACTCCACCATGCTGCTCGATTTTTTCGCCACCTTCTTCTCCTCGGCCACCGCGTTGCTGCCAGTGTTCGCGCGCGAGGTACTGCATGTTGGGCCGGAGAAGTTAGGAATCCTGTACGCTGCCGAAGCGGTTGGTTCGCTGCTGGCGGGGATTGTGATGTCGTCGCTGGGTGATATTCGGCGGAAGGGGTGGGTGCTGCTTTGGTCGGTGGCGGCGTATGGCGCGGCCACGGCCATCTACGGTTTCTCGGCAGATTACTGGTTGTCGTTGCTGATGCTTGGGTTGGTGGGGGTGGGGGATTCGATCAGCACAGTGCTGCGGGTTTCCATCCGCCAACTGTTCACGCCGGATCATATTCGGGGCAGAATGACCTCGGTCAATATGATCTTTTTTATGGGCGGCCCACAGCTTGGGAACATGGAGGCGGGATTGCTGGCGGCTGCGGTCGGCGCGCCGATGTCGGTGGTGATTGGTGGGATTGCAACGGTGCTTCTGGTGGCTTTCACCGCGTGGCGATTTCCGGAGTTACGGAATTATGATTAAGCCGGGGAAGCGGGGTGTTGGCGGGTGAGATTCACCAGGCTATTCTTCCTGCAAATGCTTAATCATCCGGAGTAGGTTGCTGTGGTTGGTGGCGGTGGTGTAATCAACATCATCCATCACCAAGTGGATGATATGAACCCCCAAGCCGCCGCGCCGCATTTGCTCGAAGTAGCGGTTCATATCCAACTGTGGTAGCCCTTTGGGATTGAACGTTTTACCACGGTCGGTCAGGGAAATCACAAAGGAATCCTCCGATGTGCTGATCTCGAACTCGAACGACTGCGAGGGGTCGCCACCGTAGGAATGTTTGATGATGTTCGTGCAGGCTTCGTCAACGGCCAGGGCAAGCTGAAATGCGGTTTGCTCATCGAAGCCGAAGCGTAACGCCTCGGCCTCCACAATCTCACGGATGTGGTTTAGCTCTTCGGTGCGTGTTGGAACGTCTTGCCGGAAGCAGATAGTATGATTGGGCTTGTTCTGCATGCTGCTGTTAGCCAATCGTCTCGTTAGGCTCGATGAACCGTTGCCGTGCTTGGTGCTCGTCATCGTAAATCTCATACAGCATCGGGAACCCTAACAGGTCGAAGACGTTATAGACTTTTGGCGACATCCCCGCCAGCTTGATATCCCCCTGATTGCCACGAACGTCCTCGATAAACGCCATAAACACCCCCAACCCCGCGCTGGAGATATAGGTGAGGTCCCGAAAATTGACAATGATGTTGTAGTTCTGGTCGCTGACCAACCGCTGCAAGGTTTGCTCAAGCTGGGGCGCGGTGTGGGCATCCAGATATCCGTTAAGGTCAACAACCTGCGTGGGCGGATTGTCGCGGATGGCTACCGTAAACTGGCTCATGTTGTTGCTGTTGAAAAAGAAAAGTTCATTCTGAAGAACTACCGCCACCGAAGCACAACCAGTGTGCTGTCATCTACAAGGCTTTCGCCGTCGGTAAACTTATTGATTCCCTGGAAGATTGCATCACGCATTTCTTGGCTGGAGGGCTGGGCGGCGGCTTGCTCCACAATCATCCGCAATCGTTCGTACTCTAGCTCCTCTCCCTCAGGGTTTCTGGCTTCGGGAAGCCCGTCGCTGAAGAATATGGCGTAATCCCCTCGCTCAAATTTCACCACTTCCTCCTGCAAAACACGTTGGAACAATGCTGGCTTGGCAATTCCCAAGCCGATTCCGGGCGACCGTGTGAACCGCGCCTTCCCTTGCTGCACCACCAACGTGGGGCAGTGGCCGGCGCGGGCAATCCGAAGCGTCCGCTCTTCATCAATAATTTGCACACAGGTCATGGTGACAAACCAACGGTTGTCAATCGTTCCGTGCAAGGCGTGGTTCACCTTTGTCAAGAATTCTTTTGGCGTTGCGCAGGCCCCGGAAAAGGCTTGCACAATCCCCTTCACCATCCCCATGTAGAGCGCGGCGCTGGCCCCTTTTCCGGAAACATCGGCCACCACAATCCCGATGGTGTGGTCGCTGAAGGCAAGGGTGTCGTAGTAATCGCCCCCCACAATGCTGGCCGGTTCCGATTCGGCATGGACTTCGTGGAAAACGCTGTTCGGCATGGTTTTGGGAAGCAGTTGCAGCTGAAGCGTGCGGGCAATCAGCATCTCCTGCTCGAACCGTTCCCGCTCGAACGAGCGTTGGATCAGTCGCGATTGCTCGATGGCCAGCGCAATCTGGTGCGCGACGACTTCAAGGATCGTCAGATGCTCGCGGTCGAACCCGAAGACTTGCTCCTTGGCCACAAACAATGTTCCAATCAGCTTGTTGCCGGAACGAAGCGGGGCCGCCGCAACGGAGCGAAGTGCGCGGGTTGTTCCGTTTTTCAGCGCCCAACGCCCTTCTCCGGTTTGGCCAATCATCTCCACCCGTTCGTTGTTTCGCACCGCTTCGCCGATGGTGTGCTGGCGTGTGGCGCGCGCGTTCATCAACGCTTGGGCGACGGTTGCCGGAAGTTTCGGCGAAGTGCCGTACAGCAGTTCGCGGGTTCCCCCCTCGCCCAACTCAATCCACGCAGCCTGGCTTCGGGTGACATCGCAGGTAATGGCGATTGCGGTGTCGGTAAGGTCCTTGCTGTCGAACGATTCGGTAAGAAGCCGCGCAAAGTTTGCCAGCGAACTCACCTCGATATTCCGCCGGTCAATCGCCTCGGCGGTGGGAAGCGCAAGCATGGCATTAAAGAACACCGTTACCTGGGTCACCAGCATCGAGACGATGATGCCGAACGTGAGCGAAAGCAGCCCTGGGAAGAATGCGTAGAGCGACGAAGCCATTTCGGTGCTTTCCGGCATCAGCGGAATGCAGGCGATTCCCCCCACAAGTGCCCACCCTAACAGTTTCTGTTTTTGCCGCTTCCGCAAGTTCACAATCCAGCCACCCCGCACCGAAAGCAAAAAAGCCATTACCCCCAGCATCCCACTTAACACGTAGGAGACTTCGCGGACATCTTGCAAATCGCCAAAGAAGGCCACGAATATCGGGATCACCACCAGCACAGCAAGGCCGTAGGAGTAGCCAAGCGCAATTTTAGACGGAGCCAATTTTGAGCGGTAGCGGTACAGTCGCAACACCCCTTCGGCAACCAGCGGGACCGCAACGTAGGCCACCAACGCCACCAACCGCCCAACAATGAAGGACCAGATATTGGTCAGCGTGCGGTAGTCATTGGAAGTAAAAATCACCAAATATGCAATCAGCCCACAGATGCCGGCGGCGGCAGTAATCAGGGTGATCTGAACGTAGGTTTCGTAGGCTTCGTTATCGCTGGCGATATCTTCCGGCTGAAATAATCGGGCAGCAAAGGGGAGGAATCCAAACAGCGGGAACAGAGTGCGGAAGAAGCCATGACCGGCATCTAACGGGTCGGTAAAATTCAGCGTGGCAAGGTCGTACAGCAGCACGCAAACCCAGGCGGCAACAATCGCCACGATTGAAACCGCACGGCTCCATCGTGGCAGTTCAATAGTTCTGGACAGAAATTTTTGCCTGGTTTTGCTCATGGGGCGGGCTTCTTCGGCAGCGTGTGGGAAAGGTTGCGCGGGGGATAGGGAGCTGAGGTAAGAACCGAATCAACTCAGTTCTCACCTCACCCCTTGCAATGCTCTGGTTACTCTACAATCATCACTCCATCGGCCACCATGGTGATAACCGATTGCGGGCCAGTAATCTCTTCCGGCTTGGGGCCATTTTTTGATTCCTCGGCGTAATGCTTGGCAACGTCTTCTTCAATCACCTCACGCTTCACCACCCCTTGCAGATAGACGGTACGCTCGTGCGAGTCCTTGGGCACAAAAAAGCCGTAGTCTTTGAACGTCACCCGCATGGTTCCGGCGTTATCGGTCACCACCAGCCAGCATCCTTTTTTCATGCAGACATCGGTGATGGTTCCGCGAACAAGAACGGTTTGGCCAAACTTTGCGGTGTCCTGCATTGCCGCGCTAACGGTGACGGCTGTTGCGGGGTCAATCGTAATTGGCGCGCCGAACGCCCGTTTGGCAGCGGTGTCGGCAAGGGCGTTCACAACTGTGGTCGGCGGGGGAAGCAAATCGGGATTGCCATTGGACGAAAAGCTGGTTGGCACCGATATCAGTGCCAGCAGTGTCGCGATTGAGTAGAGTACCATGCGGTTGACAAAAGTTTTTTTCAGATGTTCCCCAAACCGTCGGAAACGGGAAACGCTGCGTGTAATCGCCATTTTTGGCCTGCTTGCGCCTCCATCGTTTCCAGCAATCGGGAGTGGTTTTCAGACTCTCACATTGTCTGCGTGGGGCAAAATGGTAATTTTTCGGTTGCTGTCTTCCAGACCTGTCCAAAACTGCCATAGTTTACGGTACGGAAACGATGCCGCAGCCGGGTTCTACAACTCATGAAATTGAGAAAGTGATTTATGCCACGTCGAGTAAAGCAAACGAAGTACATCACACTGGCCAACATGTGCGAGTTGTGTGCCAATCCAACAAAATTTGAACTGTTGGGCGAAGCCGCAGGGCAAGAAGAAGGGAAACGTTGGGCCAAATGTTCCAAATGCCACCACACAATGATGATTGATATGTTGGTGGTGGAAGGTGAAAAACGGAGCACAAGAAAAGAAGTCACCGTTGCCGTGGAAGATTGCGTCCCATACTCCCCACGCCAGATTTACACCGTTGGCGATGCCATTTACCACAAGGCATGGGATGACGTTGGAACCGTCATCAGCAAAGAACTGACCTCCAAAGGGGGACAAGCCATTGTCGTCTCCTTCAACAAGGTTGGCGAAAAGCGGCTGATTGAAAATTTAGTCTGAGAACTCAGTCTGATCTGGGGCAGCCATTTCGGTATGGCCGCGCCCCACACTGCATATCTACGCCATGTGGCAACCAGCAATGCTGCTGCCCACTGCCACAAGGAACTGTTTCCGTGAACACTCTATTCGATCCAAAGGGAGGTGAAATAGCTTGATCGGAGTGACCATCCAAGAAGGTGAGTCCATTGACCGCGCACTGCGGCGCTTCAAGAAAAAATATGAGCGCGCAGGGGTGATTAAGGAGTACAAGCGCCGCACGGCCTTTACAAAGCCATCTATCAACAATCGCATGGCCCGCCTGAAGGCAATCCGCCGCCAGTTGCGCATCTCGCGCGAGATGGAGTAACAACAACACAGCCATCGAACGCGGCCAACAGCGAAGCAGGAACCAGAGTGCAACCCTGCATGGTTTATTGCTTTGCCGCAAGCGTTCTGGTGCGCTGATGTAGCCTCCGCTGCGGTTTCCAGAACCGTCTTTCCGCACACTCAACAGGAATGAGCGAACAAAGGAGTCAAAGCGGTATGAATGATTTTGAGCAGAACTCCAACGACCAGCCTCCGCCACAAGCGGTGGAGCGGTTGGTCACCAAAGGGAAAAGCGTGCTTGACCTCTGTATCGAACGGAACAAGCTGCTGTGCGTGAAGGGATTTATTGATTGCCAGATTGAACGTGGCGGCGATTACGTCCGCGTGGTGGAGCAGATGGTTGGGCACATTGATGCCGAGCTTCAGCACACCACCGACCGCCACCGCCGCAAGCTGCTGATGGATCTTCAGGGATACGCAGCCCAGCAACTTCAAGCTGCCTCAGAAATTCCGGCATAACACGCATACGCCATTATCATAAAAACCTAACGCCACAATGGCCGCATGAAGCCCAATGCTTCTTGCGGCCATTGCTTATCAAGGCTTCCGCCAAGCTATCCCTTCAACTTCGGCTGCTCTTCGGTTTGGTGGCCGTTGGCGATTGCTTTGGCGCGGCGGTCTTTCCGGCGGCTTGCCTCCTCTTGCTCTTCTATTCCGCCGTAATAGTTGTAGTAGCGGTAGTAACGGTAGTACTTGTACGAAGCCGAGCCGTAGGTCTGCGACACGTCGAAGTCGTTCAGCACCACGCCAAGCAGTGGGGTGTTCACCCGCTCCAGCCCCTCGCGCGATTTCTCCAGAAACTCCATCTTGGTTTTGTGCGCCCGCACCACAAGGATTGTGGTGTCGGTCATCGTGGAAAGGATCATGGCATCGGTCACCGCCCCAATCGGTGGCGAGTCAATCAGGATCATGTCGTAATCTTTCTCAAGATCATTCAACAGCTCACGCATCCGGCGCGAGCCGATCAGCTCCGACGGGTTTGGGGGGATCGAGCCGGAGCTAAGAATATCAAGGTTGGGGATGCCGCTGGGGCGGATTGCTTCATCCAACCGTGCCATTCCGATTAGGCAGTTTACCAAGCCTGGCTCGCGCGGGAATCCGAACACCGAGTTCTGAGTGGGGCGGCGCAAGTCGCAATCAATCAGCAAGGTGCGTGCGCCGCTTTGCGCAAGGGTGATTGCCAAGTTGGTGCTGGTGGTGGATTTCCCTTCTTGCGGAACCGAGCTTGCCACCAGGATTTTCCGCACCGGTTCCTCGATTGCCGCAAACTGCACGGCGGTGCGCAGCGAACGGTAGGATTCTGAGATGGGAGCCTTCGGCTGGATGTGGGTGATAAGGTGGGAAGAAGCACGCCCGTTCAGCCGCACAGCCAATGGGTCATCCTTGCCGATGTCATAATTCAGCATTGCTTCAGGGATCAACGGAATTGCCGTCAGCACCGTGAAGCCGTGCTTCTCCAGATCATCGGGGGAGTGGACGGTGGTGTCGCTGTAGGCCAGCAGCAACGCAATCCCCACGCCGATTGCCAAGCCCAGAAATGCGCCAGTCAGGATATTCGCGGTGCGGTTGGGGCTAACCGGTTTCAGCACCGGTTGGGCATCTTCAAAGATGCGTGCGGTGGAGGTCACGGATTGCTCTTCCAGCACTTTCTTGTTGTACTCATCCAGCATATTCTCGTACATCTTTGCCGATGCTGATTTCTCACGCATTAACCGATCCACATCCATTTGCTGCTGTGGCACTGCCGACATTTGGGAGACAACTTGCGCACGCGCAGCATTGATTGCCGCGCTTTGCGCACGCAAGGCTTGCAGCGCAATCTCATCTTCAAAAATTTGCTGGCGCAGATTCCCCAACGGTGCGGTTGGCAGTTCCCCCTGTTTTGCGGTGGTCATCAACGTTCCCACGTTGGAGTTCTTCATCCGCGCCACCACTGGCGATAGCTGCGACTCCAGCAGCGTCATCTGGTCGGCAATCACTTTCTTTCTTTGGTCGTAGGCAACTTTGCTGGCACCATCGAACGGAACGGAGAGCATCAAGTCACGCTCCGTCTTCAGCCGTGCAATCTCGGTTTGAAGTTGCGAGGCATAGACCCAATCGCCGGAAGCAAATTCTTGGGCAAATGCCGTATCTACCGCTTGGTATTGCTGCTTGGCTTCTTGCAGCTTGCGGGCCAGTGTGGTGCTTTGGATTTGCGTTTGCGAGGCATCGTTATCTAACTTCGATTTGGCCTGCACAAGGTCATTGGCCTGCATATCCAAACCCAGGATATTTTTCGATTCCAGATAATCCTTCAGGTGCAGCTCGATAATCGCTAACGAGTCTCGCACCTTCTCCATTTTATCGGCCACGAACTGGCGGATTTGGGTGGCCTTGCGGCTGTTCTGATCCTTGTTATCCTTGATATAAACTTCGGCGAAGGTGTTGGCAATCAGCGCCGCCTCGTTCGGGTCCCCGGTGCGTGTCACCACCTGAATAACGTCGGCATCTTTCGATGGCTTCACTTCGATAATCCGGCGAAGGCTTTCCACAAGGGCATCTATCACACGGTTTTGCCGCTCGGGATTTCTGTTTTCCGCGCTACTCAATCCGCCATATTGTGCTTCAACCGTGGTGAGCAACGGAAGCACCGTTTGCCGTTTGATGGTATCGGTGAACCGCAACGCTATCAGCCGGGTTGCCGTTTTCTCGAAGATCGGGCGCGAGGTCAGGATTTGCAGTTCCTTCTTCAACTCACGGTCGGTGTTGTTCCAGTAGGTGGGGTTGTTCAGCAGCCCGATGCTTTGATCTTTCTCATTCACCAAAATCTGCAGCGAGGACTCATAGATGAACGGCAGTGAGTAGGTGTACCATGCGGCCAGCGAACCCATCACAATCAGGCACGCCAAAATGATCCATTTCCCGCGCCACAGCAGCCCCACATAATCCAGCCATTGCAGCCGGTTCTTCTTCTCCTCCACGTCGCGAAGCGTCCGCTGAAGCCGAACCATGTCGGTGTTGTAGGGCTGCGGACGCACAGGGGAAAACTGCCCAGTTCGTGATGGAAGCCGTGACTGGCCGTTCCCGTTTTCGCCGTACTGGAAATAATCGTTTGATGCCATGTTCAGAAACTACACTCCTGGGCGTGATAGCCCGGCGGCAATATAGGGCGAAACAGCGATTGAAGAACCACGCTCACCGCTACCTCCACCTCCACCATCACCGCCGCCATCACCGCCGCCAGGCTTGGCTGCGTGGGGATGTTTCGGGGCCACCCAACCAACATCCTTTACTCCTTTCTCCAAATCGCCAGCAAGTTTGTTCGGAACCGCTGGAATGGCGTTGGGCGGGTGGCAAGGTGCCAAGCATAAAACAGCAGAAAGATGGGCCGGCGGGTATAGTTGGCATCTTGCAAAAAATCCAACCGAACAAGGCGCAACGCAGGGTGAACCTCACGCATGGCCCTGGGGGTGTTTAGCCGGTGAAATGTTGGCATCACATCCACTTCCCGCACACGGAACAACGTCCGCAGCAGCGCATTTTTCAGGCGGAAGGGGAGCAACCGGGGAAGGGCAATAAAGGGGCTGTGAGTGTTTGTTGTCAGCACCATCACATGGCCGCCGGGCTTCAGCACACGCACAATTTCGCCGAAGCTGCCGGCGATGTCGGGCAGATGCTCGGCAACAAAACGGAGGGTGATAAGGTCGGCACTGGAATCGGGAAAGGGGAGCTTGCTTGGCTCCATCAACACAAACGTTGCGCTGCTTGGATGTTCGGGGGGAACGATGTCGGTTCCGGTTGCGCTGGCCGCACGGTGGCCGTACTCCTGCACCAGAGTGTTGGCCCCGCACCCAACATCAATCCAGACGGAGTGCTTCTGAAGCATCCCACAAATTGCGTCCGCCCAAACTTCCCAGCGGTGGCGGAATGTGGGGTCGGTACGTTGGACAATCCGGTCGGACCACTGGCGATTGATTGTGTGGGAGCTGTTCGTCATGCGGAAAATCTACTCACTTCCAGAAGATGAAAAAGAAAAGGAATATCAACTACTCACTGTTTTTGCGCCTCACTCTTCTCCTGTATCTTGCCGCAACTTCTGGCTGAAGGCTGCCGTAGCGGCGCGCCATTGTGCCGACGGCGCACGCGCAATCCAGGCCACGCAGCGGCGCGGCACAAACCGATCCCACGAACAACCAACGAACTTCACTTTCCTTTTTTTTGGAGCAGGCAATGGAAATGGACAACGCACAAAACATCCGCAAACACAAAATCAAATTCCCCGAGATCAGCTCGCGCTCCTGGGAACATCCCGCCGACCGGGCCGCGCTGACAACCTTGCGGAAAGTTCCCGGGCTTGATTTACTGCTGCAAAAACTTATCGGCGCCACCACCGAGCGCTCCATCCGGCTGGTCTCCCTTGCATCGGCTGTTCGCGTCACCGAGCGGCAGTTCGGGAAAGTTAGCCTGCTGTTCGATGAAGCCTGCGGCATCCTTGATGTGAAGCAGAAACCGGAGCTGTTCGTCTCCCAAAGTCCGTTTCTGAATGCCGGGGCAATTGGTGTCGAACGCCCCTTCATCGTCCTGAACTCCTCCTTGCTTGATTCCCTGAACGAAGAAGAACTGCTGGCCGTGATGGCCCACGAACTTGGCCACTGCCTAAGCGGCCATGTCCTCTACAAAACATTACTGGCGTTGCTGATTCGATTTTCGGTGTTCGCCAGCAACATCCCGCTGGGGAACGCCTCCATCATTGCCATTATCGCGGCCCTGCGGGAGTGGGATCGGAAAAGTGAGTTAAGCGCCGACCGCGCCGAAATTCTGGTGGTCCAGGACCCCAACGTCAGCTACGCACTGCTGATGAAAATGGCTGGTGGCCGCCATATCGAACAGATGGATTACAACGAGTTCTTCCTGCAAGCTGCCGAGTACGAAAAAGGGGGGACAATCCTTGATGGTGTTTTCAAACTGCTGAACCTGATCGGCCAAACGCACCCCTTCCCGGTGATCCGGCTAACGGAGTTGAAGGGGTGGGTGGATAGCGGAGCCTACGGGAAAATTTTGGCGGGTGAGTACGTCCGCCGCGACCAAGAGAAGAACGCCAGCGCGCGCGACGACATCCGTGACGCAGCCGACCAGTACAAGGAGGACATCAACAACTCCCAGGACCCGTTAGCCGAAACCCTTCGCAACGCCGCCACCAACATGGGGGAAACCGCCGGCGAGATGGGGAAGAAAGCCAAAGAGGTGTTCGACTCCATTTTTGGAAATGGAGGGAAGAAGTAGATCACGAAAGTGAGGTAAACGGGGGGGGGGGAGCATCCGCTCCTTCATTTCGCTGCTGTGAGTTGTTTTTCAATTATTCATTTCACTGTGCCGGATAGCAATGCTGATCCGGCACAGTTTTTTTTACGCATGTGGGGTTCGCGGGCGAAGAAAGCCATCTGATGCCCCACCCGCCTCTCTGCTGGATTGTGATGATCGTAGCAATCAGAGCAATCGAAGCCTGTTGATCCCGTTTTGATTTTCTGCTGCCCGCTAACTGTAATTGAGCCAGATATTTTGGGAACGTGGGCTGTAACTTTGCCCGGGTGTGGCGGTTCATCGAACGGCACCTGCCAAGCTGCTTCCCAAAAACGCGCAAGGCGATTCCTACCGTGCCTTCCACAAAGCAGCCTTTCCTTTGCGTTCAACACACAGTTCCGATAAACTCAACATCTTACTCAGTACGGAGGAACGTCCCATGAAGCAATGGCTTCGCAGTCGGTGGTTTTTCCGCAGCATCCTGATGACGCTGTGGGGGGTGATTGCTGCAATCCCAGCATTGGCTGATGCGCCAGCCGCGCCCGTCGAGCTAAGCGCGAACGTTATCGTCACCCCGAACGCACCACAGCAGGTGGTGCTGCTGCAATGGTATCCCGCAAAGGAGGGGGCCGCCCCCGTCGGGTATCGGGTGTATGCTGCCATGCCAAGCAGCAGCGGCGAACTGCAATTCAAGATGATTACCGAAACGGAGAAAACACAGGCTGAGGTTTATGGCCTTGCCCCCGGCACGTACGTCTTCTACGTCACTGCGTTCAACTCTGTTGGCGAAAGCAAGGAGAGCAACTGGGCACGGGTCTATCTGGAAGAAAAGCCGAAGGAAGCAATTTGGTTTGTGACCGAGCCGAAACGCGAAGTAGAGCTTGGCGGTGTCTATCGCTACGAATCGCAGGCCCTGGCGCAGGGGAAGGAGCTGATTGAGTATCTGGTGCAAGAAGCCCCGCTGGGCGCGCCAATCCCCTACGCAGCGGACATTGCTGTAGATGCAAAAACCGGCGTTGTGGAGTGGCAACCAAACGCTGCCGGAACCTACGCCGCCCAGTTGGTTGCGCGGCTTGTGAGCGACACCACCGTGTTTGCCACGCAGATTTTAATCATCACCGTCACGGCTCCGCCATGCGCCACAATCAGCGGCACAGTGAAAAACAAAGCAGGCGAGCCGGTGCGCCAAGCATGGATTGTGGCCGTCAGTGCCGACGACAACGGCCCGAACTGGCGGGTCAGCCACGACGGCCCAGTGAAGAACGGAGAGTATGAGTTGAAAGTCCAGGAAGGAACCTACGTTCTGTACGTGAAAGCTGAGTTGGGCCCGGTGTGGTATCCAAACGCTTTTGATGTTGGGCAGGCCCAGCGGGTCGCAATCAAGTGTGGCGATGCGTTCGTGGCCAACTTCACGGTGGAAGCTCCGCCGGAGCCAAAGTATAGCGTGGTGGCGGGCCGCGTCACCGCAAAAGCCGATGGCAAGCCGGTGATGGCGGTTGTGCAGTTTATGCCGCGCAACAGCAACGGCAAACCAAGCGACCCAAACACCCCCGGGACATCGGCAGGCTACGCAGCCCGCACCGATGCCGAAGGCTTCTACAACATTGAGCTTCCCGACCTCACCAGCTACATCGCCTACGCCTCCGCGATGAACAGCGAATATCTGCCGCAATACTTCGATCACGTTGCCACGCCAACCGAGGCCACACCGCTCACGATTCCGCACAACGGCGGGGCGGTGAATTTTGCGCTGGAATCAACGCCGGCCTACAACACCAGCCTAAGCGGAACCGTGCGCGACAGTGCCGGGAACGGAATCGCTGGGCGCGTGGTGGCAATGCAGCTTGATGCCGGCCCGAACGGCGGAATCACCACAACCGAATACGCCCGCGCCGCCAACACCGAGAAAGATGGAACCTACCGGATCAGCAATATCCGTCCGGGGAAGTATGTGTTGCTGGCAATTCCCGCAACCCGCGACTTCGTCCCCGGCTACTACGTTGCTGGCCAAGTTGCCGCCCGTTCCTGGAAGGAAGCAACGATTGTGGGGGTGGGAGAGATCATGCCAGCGGTGGAGTACGACATCACCGTGCAAAGCCGCAACGGGATGAAGGGATATGCCAAGCTGGAAGGCTACGTGAAAGGGACACCGGGGAAGAGTAAATCAACCGGTGGCTTTGCTGAGGTGGATGCCGTGCCGGGGACGCTGGTGGTGGCGATTGACCCGAACGGGAACGTGAGCGACTACACCTTCAGCGACCCAACCGGGTGGTTCCAACTGAACGAGCTTGCTGCGGCCCAGTACACCATCATGGCCGACAAAGTGGGTTACACCTCCTTCGTCTCCACCACCGAACTCGATTACGACAAACGCTCGGCAGTGGAAATGGAGGTCCCGATGAGCAAGCAAACCAGCAGTGTGGAAGATGACCCAGCGGCCACGGGATTGAGCCTGAGCGCGTATCCAAACCCAACATCTGGGAACGTCAGTGTTAGCTTCAGTGCGGTTGCGGGAAGCGGGGAACTGAGCATTATCAACACCGTAGGGGAGACGATGCTGGCAATGCCGCTGAACGTTGTTGATGGCCTCAATGCCGTCACGCTTGATGCTTCAACGCTTGCCGAGGGCTTGTACTTCGTCCGGCTGAACGGTGGGCGGCTGAACGAAACCGGGGCGTTTGTGGTGATGCGGTAATCTGCATATTCTCCGTCGTAAACAAAACAACGGCATGGCAAGGATGATGAAACCTTGCTGTGCCGTTGTTTGTTTTTTCGGGGGGGGAATGAACCACAGAGACACAGAGGTCACAGAGGGGGGAGAAGAGAGGGGAGGTTATAGGATGATTCTGCGAATTCCATTTTTTAGGGCAGCGACGTTAAAGTTGATGAGAAGGCCGAGCTGAAGACCAGTTATCCGAAGGTATGTCATAAGCTGTGCCTCGAATAATGGGGTGATGCCGTCGGTGGCTTTTAGCTCAACAACCACTTTGTTGCGAACGATGAAATCCGCACGATAGGCAACCTGAACGTCGCTCCCTTTATACAGGAAAGGCAAAGCTACTTGCTGCGTAAATGGAATATGCCTAAGTGATAATTCGCGCGCCAAACAGGCTTGATACGCTGACTCTAACAACCCCGGTCCAATAATTTTATGGACTTCAATTGCTGCTCCAATCACCTCGCGGGTTGTCTCGGAAGCATAGCCATCGCCTGCAAACTCAGCAATCAGATACTCATCCATATCTACACACCTTTTTCGCCAAAAGTATGGATAATCCCCTTCTCTCTTCTTCTCTCTTTTCTCCCCTCTGTGCTCTCTGTGTCTCTGTGGTTTTTTTTTCAAGCCAACGTGACGTTATCCCCCCTGTCCCGCTCCCCCGCCGCCACTATTACCGCCGCCGCCACTACCACCGCTCCCCTTGGTTTCGCTCTTCTCCTTCTGGTGCGATTCCAAACGGGGGATGGTGCCGAAGTTGTAGCTGATGCTTAGCCCCAGCGACCGCGAATCCCACTTGCTTTCGGTGTTGGTGTAGAACTCGGGCGTGCTGTAGATATTCTGCCACTTCTGCAAATTCAATGGGTCGCTGATCCGAAGCGAAATGGTGAGTTTTTTATCAAGCAATCGTTGCTGGATCGAGGCATTCCAGAACACCATGGAGTATGACCCCTGGCCACCAACCGCTGCGGGATTGCTGACATAGAGGCTGTTGCTGAACGTCAGTCCCTCCATCAACGTCAAGGTTAGCCAAAGGCTGCCGTTGTTTCCCGTGGCCGAGCTGTACAAATCCCCCGCGATCGCGCTGCCACGGTTCACTTTCTGATAAATGCCGCCGCTGGCCCGCAGGTTCAACCACTCCCACGGGCGCACCGATACCGAAGCCTCGGCCCCAATGGAGTAGGTGCCGTTGAAGTTGGCGTAGCTGCTGTAATTCACACCATTTATTAGCTGCTGGCTGTTTTCGATATTGCCGCTGGTGGTGGTGTAGTAGGGGGCAAACGTCACCATGTTCCCCATCCCCCAGAAGGTGTTGTAGCTTAACTCAAAATTGTTGTTGAACTCCGGTGCAAGGTCGGGGTTGCCGCTTGATTCCGACAGGTCATTCCAGCGGAATTTGGTTGGGTTCAGCGCGTCAATATCGGGCAAGGCAACGCTGCGGCGGTAGCTGAAGGTCAGGCTGTTCTGCTGGTCAATGTTCCAAGCCAGCGACCCGCTGGGGAACAGGTTGGTGTAGTTGCGGGAGACCAGTTCCTGGCCCGACTGATACTTGGCCGAAACAATGGCGTGCTCCATCCGCAACCCCGCCTGCATGGTGAACTGATCCGACAGCACAACCGCGCCGTTGCCGTACAGTGCGTAGATGCTGTTGCGGGGCAAATAGTGGTTGGTTTGCGTGGTGTCGCGGGTGAACTCACCGGTGGATTGGTTCATGTTTTCCACCACGGTGTTGTTGTCCAGAAAGTTCAGTTCGTTCTTTGCGCCCAGCGATAGTTTGAACGATTGGCTGAGTGAATTCTCGTAATCAATTTTGCTGATGAGGGTGGAGCCTGAGCGGTCGTAGCTGCTGTTCCGCACGGTGCTTCTGCCGGAATCAAGGTTGCCGTTAGCGCGGAAGAACCGGCTGATGTAGCGGTTGTCGCTGTTGTAGCCGTTGCCGTCGTAGCTGGTGCTCAGTTCCAGCGTGTGATCCGGCACAAACGTGTGCTTGTACAGAAGCGACCCGCTGTTGTAGCCGCCGGAATTGTCGGCCCCCTTGCTGGGTGAGCTGGTGTCGTAGAATCGGCCAACAATTTCACCGCTGGCGTTGCTGTACGTGTTGGCTCCGTTCGAGGTAAACTCCGACCCCCACCCGTTCAGGTTGAAGGAAAGGGAGAAGAGGTCCGATTCGGTGAGCTTGTAATCAAGCTGGCCGTTGCCGTAGTAGGAACTGGAGGTGGACTCGGAGTTCCCCCCTCCTTGAATTTTCCGTTCGTTGCTATCCAGGTAGTTCATGCGAAGCGTGGTGTGGCTGCTGGTGTTTGGGCCGTAGTATCCGCCGCCGCCAAGCGATGCGTTCACCTTGCCGCTGTTGTAGTACAACCCCAGCCCGCCGTTCAACCCACCTTTGGTATCTGCGCCGGTGTTCACATTTCCCCCCACCATGTCGCTTAAGGTTCGGCGGGTGACGATGTTGATGATTCCCCCTTGATCCTTCGCGTCGAACTTCGCGCCGGGGTTGGTTCTGATCTCAATATCCTTCACCATCTCTGCCGGCAGCGATTGCAGGAATTTGTTCCGCTGGTCGGCGGGCATGGTCAGCGGGCGGTCGTTCATCATAATCGTGACGTTCTCGTTCCCCCGCAGAAAAATCTTCCCTTCCTGATCCACGTGGATAGAGGGGACCTGGCCCAGCAGCTCGCTAACATTTGTGGCGGTGAAGTTTGGATTGTTCTCCACGGTGTGGACGGTTTTGTCGGCCATCACCATCACCTGCGGACGTTCGGCTGTCACCTTCACCTCACCTTGCTGAAGCGTGCGTGGCTGAAGGGTGATGGTTGGAATCTTCAGCGATGGAGCATCGGCGGTAAGGGTGATGCTTGGAAGCGTGTGGTTTTCGTAGCCGGTGTAGCGGGCTTCAAAGGTGAAGGCCTTGCCAATCGGGACCTGCTGCACGGTGAACGCTCCGTTGTCGTCGGTAAGGTCGCCAATCGGTTTTGCGGTGGTGTCGGCTGCGTCGCGCAGGATGATGGTGGCGGCTTTCAGCGGTTTCCCGGTTGTGGCATCGGTGACGACTCCGGTAACTGTCCCGGTAGATTGTGCTGCGGCAATCGCTGGCAGAACCATCAGCATCAGCAAACGATAGCCAGCACGCAGTGGAGGTTGCAATGTTTTCATGTGGATAGAGTAAAAGAGAAAGGAGCTTTCTTGTGTGTGACAGGGCGCGCCGCCAGAACGGTGGTGCCGATGGAGAGTTGCAGAAGGAGTAGCGGTTTTTTATCCGGCAAAACGCACTTGCCAGATAGGTGACGAGATTTCCCGAAAGGTGTCACCCGCTGGCCAAAAAAAGTCAAGATTGGAGAAGGGGAGGCGGGGATCGGGAGTCGGGAGTCGGGAGTCAGGAGTCGGGGATCGGGAGTCGGGAGGCGGGAGGCGGGAATCGGGAGGAGGCGGGGGATCGGGGGGATACTCCAAACGAAGTGGTTTGTGGCCAATTGCCGGGGGGAAAGAAGAGGGGGCATTCGGTGCTATCGGTTGGGGGAAACGGCACTTTCCGTACCAACCGCCAATCAGCGATTACCAATTACCTTCCATTGTTTCTTTGGAAGTCACGGGGTCGCGGGAATATATTCACCCCCGCTGGTTTCCGGCGCAGCATCACCCTGTGTGATTATTCGCCCTCATCCCATCCCTTTTTCGTCAATCGTCCATTAGTTCAGATAGGAGCAGCGTACTTGGCAGACATCTTTCAGAAGTGCCGCGATTTTACCCGCGCCGATGATGTGAAAGAAGCGGGATACTACCCGTACTTCCGCCCAATCGAAGTGAACGAAGGCCCAGTGGTCCGTATCGAAGGGCGCGAAGTCATCATGGCGGGGTCCAATAACTACTTGGGATTAACCGCCGATCCCCGCGTCAAAGAGGCGGCCATTAAAGCTGTGGAGCAGTTCGGAACCGGGTGCTCCGGCTCGCGATATCTCACCGGTACGCTTCGGCTGCATGAAGAAATGGAGGTGGAGCTTGCCGACTTCATGGGGAAGGAAGCCTGCCTTCTGTTCTCCACCGGCTACCAAACCGCCCAGGGGGTAATCCCCACGCTGGTCAATCGTGGCGATTACGTTATCAGCGACAAGGATAACCACGCCTGCATTGTTGCCGGCAACCTGATGGCCAAAGGTGCTTTTGGCGACGTTGCCCGCTACAAGCACAACGACATGGACGACCTTGAACGCCAGCTTTCACGGTTGCCAGAGTCTGCCGGAAAACTGATCGTCACCGACGGCGTGTTCTCCACCTCGGGCGAGCTTGTTGAGCTTCCCCGGCTGAACCAGTTGGCGAAGCAGTACGGCGCACGCATCATGGTGGATGATGCCCACTCGCTGGGTGTCATCGGCGATGGCGGGCGCGGGACCGCCAGCTACTTTGGGCTGGATGATGAGATTGAGATGACGATGGGGACCTTCAGCAAATCGCTGGCATCGCTGGGTGGCTGGGTGGTGGGGGAAGAGCGGGTGATTAACTACATCAAGCACACCGCCCCCGCGCTGATTTTCTCCGCATCGCCAACCCCTGCATCGGTTGCCGCCGCGCTTACCGCGCTCCGGATTATGCGGGCCGAGCCATACCGGATTGACCAACTGATTAACAACGCCAACTACCTCCGCAACGGCTTCAAGGAGATGGGCTTCCGGATTATTGAATCGAAGACCGGAATCATCCCCGTGATTGTTGGCGACGACACACTCACCTTCATCTTCTGGCGCCGGCTGTACGACGCTGGCGTGTTCGTCAACGCATTTATCTCCCCCGGCGTGATGCCCGGCTTGCAGATGATGCGCACCTCCGTAATGGCCACCCACGAAAAAGAACACCTTGACCGAATCCTTGAACTGTTCGAGGATATTGGCACCGAGATGGGATTGCTGGAACGTGAGACCGGAGCGGTTGCTGCCGAGCAAACCGCCGCTGCCGTGGAGTCAGCCGTGGAATCAGGAAGTGGCCAGCTACCAACCAGCGGAACCGTCCGGTTGCGCCCGATGAACAGCCGCAAGGAACGCCAGGAATTCATCCGAATGGTGTGGGACCTGTACCGCAACGACCCCAACTGGACTCCCCCAGTGGAGATGGACAGAATGCGGCTGATTGATGTTGAGAAAAACCCTTTTTACAAGCACGCCCAGTTGCAGCTTTGGCTTGCGGTGAAAGATGGCAAAACCGTTGGCCGGATTGGCGCGATCATCAACGGAAACCACAACCGCGCCCACAACGACAAGGTGGGGTTCATCGGATTCTTCGAATCAATCAACGATCAAGATGTTGCCAACACCCTTATCAACACCGCAACCGCATGGCTGCAAGAAAAAGGGATGACCGAAATCCGTGGTCCAGTTTCCCCAAGCATGAACGACGAATGCGGGATGCTGGTGGAAGGGTTCGACCAATCGGCGGCGGTGCAGATGCCGTACAATCCTTCGTTCTATCCAACATTGTGGGAGAACGCAGGCTTTGCCAAAGCAAAAGACCTGATGGCGTGGGAAGTGAATTACAGCACCAGCCTGACCGATAAAATGCGCCGCGTCACCGACCTGCTTCGCCAGCGTGGAAGCATCACCATGCGGTCGCTCCAGATGAAGAATTTTGCGGCGGAAGTTGAGCGGCTGAAAAAAATCTACAACGAAGCGTGGGAGCTAAACTGGGGTTTTGTTCCGATGACCGACCAGGAGATGAACCTGATGGCCTACGAGATGAAGCAAATTGCCGACCCAGACCTTGTGTTGTTTGCTGAAAAAGATGGGAAGGCCGTTGGCTTCGCGCTGGCACTGCCCGACATCACCCAAGCCTTCCGTGCCGGAAGCGCAATCCCGCCAGGGGCAAAAAATCTGCCAACAGCAATTATGAACTTGATGACCAAGAAGAAAAAAATCACCCAACTGCGGGTGATTATTCTTGGGGTGTTGCCGGAGTATCAAGGCAAAGGGGTGGATGCTTTGATTTATCGTGAAATCATGGAGCGTGCCCACCGAAAAGGGATCGAGCGTGGCGAAGCATCGTGGGTGTTGGAGGACAACACCATGATGAACCGTGCTGCCGAAGGGATGAACGCGCACGTCACAAAGAAATATCGGATTTACCAGAAGCAGATCGGGTAAAACAGAAGTCAGTAATTAAACAAGCCGTGTGGTGCATTGCTCACCACACGGCTTGTTTGTTTTGTGGTTGCTCCAGATTTATGGAGATAACCATAAACAGAACATCAAGGACGATTCTACCAGCCATAGCCTGCTGTAACCTTTCCATTTTTCGTTTACTCTAAGCCAGAGAAGGTGAACTAAAACAAACACACTAAAAAGCAAAAATGAGAACAGCAACAACAGCAAGAATTGCTGCTGCCCTTCTGGCAATAACTATTGGGGCATGTGCAGAAGATATTAGCGGTACAAGCAATGATACCCCCATCACAAGCAGCAAGTACATAGAGCTTAATCAAGCCATGCGCAAGTTATGGTCGGATCATATGCACTGGACGTTAGCAACAGTTGATGCTTTTTTCAATGAGCCAAGCCAGGTAGAAACAAAGCTCAATCGCCTATTAGACAACCAGAAAGAAATTGGAGCTGCGATTGTGCCGTATTACGGTCAGGCGGCCGGGGATAAATTAACTGCGCTGCTAACAGTACACATCCAGCAAGCGGTTCCTGTATTACAAGCTGCGCAAAACAACGATCGAGCGGCTTTAGATAAAGCACTTGCGGATTGGTATAAAAACGCTAACGACATTGCAACGTTTCTTTCTGAGGCAAATCCTAAAAACTGGCCTACATCAGTTACGGAGCATCATCTCAGCACGCACATTACTCAGACCACAGAGTATGCCGTCAATATCCTTAAGGGCGATTATAGTGCATCAACAAAAGGATTTGAGGAGGCTCTCCAACACATGCTTATGCTTGCCGACCTACTTGCAAAAGGGATTGCAGAGCAATTCCCAGATAAATTCTGATTAACCAACATCAAACACGAAACAACCAACAAACAAAACAAACTCTTAACGAACATGGAAAATCAACCAGTAAAACAGGCCTTTAACCTCCTGAAGTACACCTTCGTTGTTGTACCAATTGTTGCGGGGGCGGATAAGTTTACCAACCTACTTACCAACTGGGCGCAGTATATTAACCCGTCGTTTGCGGGAATGCTGCCATTTTCGGGCAATGCCTTTATGATGATTGTTGGAGTTATCGAAATCGTTGCTGGCATTATTGTGCTGAAAAAAACCGAAATTGGTGGCTACATTGTAGCAGCTTGGCTGACCGTAGTTGCCCTAACTCTGTTGCTTGGGTTCAATTACGTAGATGTAGCGGTCCGAGACCTCGTCATGGCTATTGCAGCGTTCTCGATGGCAAAAATCTCTAAAGCAGTAACGGCATAACCCATGTTATCTTATCCAGAACTTGCAGAAGCAGAGATTATTGAGCGAATTGTAGAAGGGGATAAATCGCTTTATGAAATCATAGTAAGGCGATTTAATCCATTTTTATACAAAATTGGCAGGTCGTATAACTACAGCCATGAGGATACGCAAGATTTAATGCAAGACACTTTTATTGATGCGTATAAAAATCTGGCACATTTCAAAGGTGGCTCAACCTTCAAAACTTGGATTACCCGAATTATGATGAACAACTGTTTTCATAAAAAAGAAAAAGCCAACTTTAAGAATGAAGTAATACAGGACATACCTGATAACTCGAAACCCATGTTCCAGCATTCCAATAACGACACCTATAAAATCGTTGAAAGCCATGAGATGCGGCATATCATTGAAGATGCCCTTGAGAAAATACCAGAAGACTACCGGCTGGTTTTTTTGCTCAGAGAAATCAATGAGCTTAGCGTGTCGGAAACAGCCAATCTTTTGAATATCAGCGAAGCCAATGTAAAAGTACGGCTCAACAGATCGAAAGCCATGTTGAGGTCCACAATAGAGAAATCTTATACTGCCAGTGAGTTGTTCGAGTTCAACGCTAAATACTGTGATGCAATGACAGACAGAGTGATGAACATCATCAACAAACTCTAACCATGATTGCGAACAACATCTTGAGATACGCATGAAAATTTATCACAACCCTCAGTGCAGCAAAAGCAATGCGGCATTGGAGCTTATCAGGCAAAGCGGGATTGAGCCGCAAGTGGTGGAATATCTGCAGACTATTCCGAACAAAGATGAACTGGTGGCGTTGCTTGCCATGCTTAACTTGCAGCCCTTAGAACTTATCAGAAGGAATGAACCATTATTTCAGCAAAAATTTGAAGGCATTACTCTTTCTGATGACCAGTGGATTGATGTAATGCTGCAACATCCCGAGCTTATTGAAAGGCCTATTGTTGTCAAGGATGGCAAAGCAGTTATTGCCCGACCAACCGAAAAGATGTTCGATTTGTTGTACAACAGAGACAAACACAAAAAGCACACCGATGAAAAGCGACATTGCTAATAGAAGTGACATTGAAATTCTGGTGAACACGTTTTACGCCGAAGTAAACAAAAACGAAAAACTTGGCTATATTTTTAATGATATAGCGAAAGTAGATTGGGCGCATCATTTACCCAAGATGTATTCGTTTTGGGGGAGCATACTGTTGGGGGAGCATAGCTTTTCGGGAAACCCAATGGTTAAACATGTTGAGTTAAGCAAAATCGCTTCTATGACAGAAGTTGAGTTCAATGAATGGCTTCTGTTGTTTGTAAAAACGGTTGATGAACTATTTGAAGGAGAAATTGCTGATGAAGCAAAGAGAAGAGCCACAACCATTGCCAGAATTATGCTGAGTAAAATACAGATGGTTCAAATCGTGTAAACTCAAACTCCACAAAACTCACAAACCGCAAGGGAAACATCATGGCACAAACAGTGCAAATCAGATCCATCGAGCATCTTACCCACGACGTATTGAAGATCGTTGCAGAGAAGCCAGACTTGCTGACCTACCAATCAGGACAAGCCGCAGATGTTTCCATTAACAAACCAGGTTGGGAAACTGAGCTTCGGGCGTTTACGTTTACTTCATTACAGGAAGATGACTTTATTGAATTCAACATAAAAACATATCCATCACATCATGGAGTAACCGAGCAACTACTTTCGATGCAAGCAGGTGATGAACTGATAATTGGTGATGTCTTCGGAGATATTCACTACAAGGGCGAAGGCATTTTTATTGCAGGTGGGGCGGGAATTACTCCATTCTTGGCCATTCTAAAACGGTTGAACACGGAAAACAACATTGGCGGCAACAAGCTGATCTTTGCAAACAAAACCAAAGCGGACATTATACGGGAGGATTACTTAGGCACGCTGTTGGGTAGCAACTTCATCAACGTACTATCTGATGAACAGGTGAGCGGTTACGAGCACGGTTTTATTACTGAGGATATTATCAAAAAACAAATTGAAGGCCATGAGTATTTTTACCTGTGCGGCCCACCTCCCATGATGTCAGCAGTGGAGCAGCATTTGGTGGCACTTGGAATACCAGAAGACCGGATTGTGAAAGAAGGGTTTTAGATTTAGAATGGTAGCAAACAAAAAAGATCACGAGAGTAAAAGGCTCCCAGATTCTTGCAAATTCCCCCCAAAAGTGATGATGCCATCAGTGTGGCCTGCCATTGCTATGATATTTCGGTTTCCCAGCGATTTTTCGCGGAACAGCCGCTCAATTTCCCAAGCCATTTCTGGTGTGCCGTAGGGGACAGCGGAATCGGTTGTTGGGGCGACGTGCAGCAATTGCTTCCAGCGGTGGCTGTCGTGCACGTGGATTACTGCCTGAACCGCAGCGTTGCACCGGTAAATTGCCGCATGAGTCATCGCTTCGCTTGAGGCTTGAATCGGCCCAGAGCAAACCAAGAAATTCGCCGCAAGATCAACCTGCGTCACTTTCGTGAAATGCTCTGGGCCAATTGTTGCTATCCCCCCAGTTTGGGTTCCGCTGATGATGCACCCCTGATCCCACCGGATACTGATATTCCCAAAACCAACCCCGTTGCTATCGGCACCGATAAGGCCTGCGGCAAACAGCTTCCCACGCCAGCTGCACAACTCCTGCACCACCTCCAACTCTACCGGTTCCGCCCGTATCCATTGGCAGTGATATTTGATGTAGCCTTCATCCGTCATGCGCTTAATCCAAACAGAATAATCGGAAGGGATGGTTGTTGAGATTGCTCATTGTACCCTACTCTCCATTCCCCCGCACAAGCGTCATGGCTCCGCTGGTTTCGTGGCTGCCAATCGTTAATCGGTAGTAGTAGGTTCCGTTCGGCAAGGCGTTGCCGTTGTCGGCGGTTCCGTCCCAGCGGATGGAGTAGTTCCCCGCGCGAAGCCCTTCGTTCAGCAATCGCCGGACTGCAATGCCGCTTGCATCGAACAGCACAATCTGGGCGTTGCTTCCGGTGAGCGATGGCGGCACAACAAAGCGGAGTGAGGTTGATGCTGTGAACGGATTGGGATGCACCGCCACTGCCAGTTGAGTTTTTGGGGCTGCGGGAATTGGAGCATCGCTGCTGCCATCGTTGATAGCATACAACGATATCGGCTCGCCTGATCTTGACCCACCTTGCTTGTCGGCCAAATACAGGTTCACCAATGCGGGGCGGGTTGCGTCTGCCGAGTCGTGCATTCGGTTATTGCTCCATTCTTCATCGGTCAATCGCTTAAATCCGCCGGTGATCTGCTCGTAGTAACTCATCACCGGCCCGATGAAGGAGACCGGGGTTCCGTCGGAAAGTGTGCAGGTGGTGACGGCCATGTTCACCGGCCCGGTGGCAACGTGAACAACCCACCCTGTGGTGTTCCCATCCTTGTCGGTGGGGGCGGTGTGGATGTCGGCAATCACACGGTCATCGGCAAGTGCGTCGTCGGAACCGGCGTAGTACAGGCGGGTGTACCAGCCGGCCAGCACCGTGCCGCACCCTTGTGGCACATCAAAGATCATCGTCTTCAGGAACATCTCCTCGCTTTCGCTTAACGGCTTGTGGGCCAGTTCCTTTGTGGCGATTGACTCCAGCGTATCCATCACCGTTCCCATTGCATCGAAGTAGCGGAGCATCCGCGATTTCGCGCTGGTGTCGGCAATGGGCAAGGTGCGCAACTTCTTCAGTGCTACCTGGCTGAAGGTGCGTACCGAGCGGTAGAATGCGGGGATTGGCTCCACAAAACTTTTTGGATAGGTGCAGGTGATGCCACCGCTGTACGATTGCTTGGCGTACAGCAAGTTGTCGTGCCGAAGCTGCGCCCAGCTTGCAAGCTGAGTGTTCATTTTCTGCTGCCACCATGCTGCGGTCTGCATGAATTTTGGGAAGCCGGAGCGATCCTTTGGCGGGTTCAGTGTGCGGATTGCTCCCAGCCAACTGTTGTACAATGAGCTGCCCCAGAAATCATCTTCGTAGGAATCCACAAGGTAGCGAAGCGCGGCAAGATTGGGGGCATACTGGTACTCCTTCATCTCGGCATCCAGAAATTGGGCGGCGGCGTTGTTTCCCAGCGCGAACAGGACATCCAGACTGCTTGGCAGCATTCGGCGCATTTTTTCGCCGTTGAAGATGATTTTATCATACACTACGTTTCCGGTGATGTAGCTATCAATCACAAACCGCTGGCCAAGCAACAGAAACGCGGTGGCTGGCTGAAGCTGGTCGGCACTGTACGGGTTCGACATCAAGATTTGCGAGTTGATCCGTTGCCCGGCAAAAGGCTTTGTGAGAAGCGTTGTCTGGAAGTCTTTCCACACGGCGGCATCTTGCAGCTCGGCGGCGTTCTTCAGCCCTTTTTCCTGCATCAAGTCCTGCACGTTCGGCAGCGTCACGTTGTCCGATTCGCCAACCAGTGCGCGTATGGTTCCATCAATTTCTTCCAGCATCGGAAGCGCGTTTGCGGTGCGGGTCATCTGGGCAATCAGCGCGGCATCAATGGTTTGGCGTTGGATGTCGGCATCGCTGACGTTCAGCCCATCGGACTTCGGCGCGGCAAGCCAAATTTCGGTGCGGCCCAGCCAGATCATGGCTTGGAAATACTGCGTGAGTTCTTCCGATTCGGTGTAGTGGCCGCGCGGGGTAAACTGGCTGAAGTCAATAAGCCGTGCGGTTTCGGCAAACAGCCTGTAGCTTCCGGGTTGCTCACCTTTCACCATCTGCAGAAGGTCCTTTACCGGAACCATGTTCTCGGCAAACAGCGGCGAAGTGGATTCCCCCAGCAGTTGGCGGGGGATGGTCAGATAGAGGTCCACATCTTGCAGGCTGCGGAGCATCATCGGCTGGCCAGCATACTCCTTTTTTAGCGGGGTAATTTCTGCGTGAAGGCGTTCCAGCAGTTGCTTCAATCGGGGGATCAGGGTTGTGCGTTCAATATCTTTCAGCACGGCATCGTACGACATGTGCAGCGCGTGCAGCACGGCATCGGTGCTGACAAACACGGGAAGGTCACGGGTGTAAACATGCAGCAGCGCGCTGCCGAACGAGGGATAGCTCAACCGCTCGGTGACCATAAACCCGTGCTTTTCAACCAGCGATTTCTCATGCTCGGTCAGCCCAAATTGCTGGCTGATGCTGTCGCCGTACAACGCTGTTGCAAGGCTGACGCGGGCGGTATTGTAGAACGGATCGGTGGGATGACTGGCCTGCAACCCCTGCGAGGTTATCGTCTTCGATTCTTGCAGGAATCGGCGGTAGGCATCAAGATCGAACTGCTGGGCATTGGCTGCCACCCAGCCGACACAGAACACCAGCAGCGGCAGAACGAACGGTTTGCTTTGCATACGGGGAACTCCGTTATGATTTATTTGAGTGAGGGCGCAGACAAAAAACTTCGGTTGTATGTTGGGGCGTTCTGTTATCGAAAATTGCTGGGTAGGAAGATTCAGTAACAAAATAGCGTTACCGCTGTTATCTTCTCCGGCTTATCTTCGGTTTCCATTCGCAGTACCCTTCTTCAATTTGATTCGCAGAAAAAGTTTTCTGCGGGCAATCCCAAGACACGCGGCCAACAGGGCGTAACGCCCTGCGTGGTGCCGCCATTCGGCTTGTGCAATCAGGCCAACGTGTGCGTGACACAGAAACAACAGTTCCGTTCCAAAAACCATAATTCAAAAGAGGGAGCAACTCTAATGAAGCAAACGCTATTCCTTGCAGCCTGCGCAACGCTGCTTGCTGGCGCGCCAGTGGCGGCCCAGCAGATCGCGCCGACCGATGCCAAGCACGTGTATGTTCCGACGACACGGGAGGCATTACGTGTATCTAACCTGTTTACTGATCCTTCGCCGCTTAATCCGAATCGCCCAATCCAAGCAGCGGTGCAGGGCGCGCCGCTGAATTTGCGTGGCGGCGCAAAGCCGACGGGGCTTCAGGGCTACTACGACTACCAATCAAACGGCATGAGCCCACACTGGATGGCTGTTGCTGATAACGATCCGCAGAAACTGCATGTGACCTATATGCTAGCAACGGACAACTTTGACTCCACAGCAATCTCCGCTTCACGTCGCGTAGGGTACTCCTACTCCGGCGATGGTGGGGCCACATGGAGCACGAACCCCGACATTGGTGGAATGCGGCTCGGCTTCCCGTACATCGAACTTTCTGTAGATAACGAGCCGTTCATTGCTGCCCACGGTGATCTTACCACTGGTGTCGCCGATGGATCAGGCCCGCGCACGCTGCTGTACGCTGCCGAATCTGGCAAAACGGAGTTCTCACGCATTGCAAAATTTCCACGCCGTACCAGCAGCCTTCGTGATGGCGATGGCGGGGCGGGGGTGATCTGGCCAGCGTTCGAATTCAGCCCGCAAGCGGGGGGGGCCGAGGCAGTTTGTGTTGCATCGCTAAGCCCACGCCAGGGGCAGAATCCAGCACCGCTTCAATTCAGCATTGTGAGCATCGGTGCCGATGTTGACAGTTGGATTGACTTCAACGATAGCACCGTCTGCGCCACAAGCGGCGGAAGCTACGTCTTAGCTTCGGGCGGGGGAAAAATTGGGTTGGCCTACTACCTAACCATTGATAACAACGGCGCAAACGAAGGGCGCATCATCTTCAGCGAAAGCAGCGATGGTGGAAATTCTTGGAGCGACCCAGTCGCGATTTTCGGTGGAAGCATCAACACCCAGTTCAATCTTGAAGGAGATGAAGACACCATAACCGCAGGCAACCAACTCGATATCGCCTATGTTGGCGAGACAGCCCATGTTGTTTTTACCGGAAGCCTGAACAACCTCTATCGTTTCCAAAGCGTGTGGCACTGGGCCAATGATGGAACCGGAGCACGGCAAGCAGCGGGTGCTGATTTTGCAAACCTTCGTGGTGTCTATACAATACCTCGAATTAAAGCTCAACCAGGTTTTTCTGGTATCTCCTATCCGACAATCGCTGCAAATAAAGATGGCCACGTCTTTATTGCATATATGGCAAGTGGTCAAGTTGTGGATGATTCGGTGCGTGAAAACATCGTGAGTGCCGATGGGTTCCTCTACTATCGTGTTTGGGGTGTTGGTTCGCCAGATGGAGGAAAGACTTGGGGGGATAGCTATGTTTTGCAAGACTGGGCCGACATTGATGGCGGCAACACCGACAGTGCCAGCATTGAGTACCCATCAGCTGCCGAAGAGCTGCGCAAGGTCGGAGATAACTATGAGCATCTGATGACGTTCCAAGCTCGCCGTGATCCGGGCATGTATGCGTTTATTAGCGATGGCTCCGATCGTGGCCCCGGCAGCGAGTGCTTCCAGTACTTCCAGCGCTCGATGCTCACGGAAGCGAATTTCTTGGAAATCCCAAGCTCGGTGAACGACCGTCTTGTGGTTACCAACCGCATGGCCATCAACAGTGCCTTCCCCAATCCAGCAAACAACTCCCTGACGGTCAACTACACGTTGGTTGGTGGTGGCGAGGTTTCGCTGAAACTCTACAACGCGCTGGGTGATGCCGTGCTGGCTCCGGTGAATGCCGAGCGTGGCTACAACGGCGAGCACTCACGCACGCTGGACCTAAGCGGATTGCCCGCCGGCCCATACCGAATCGTCCTGAGCCAAAACGGCCAAAACGTTTCGATGCCGCTGAACGTGGTGCGGTAAACAGAACGACCGTTCACTTTTTGTGCGGAGACAACCCACCGGTTGCCTCCGCATTTTTTTTAGGGGATGGAGTAGTCGAATGCCGAATAGAAGAGTGAGGAATGCTGGAGTTTTCACCGAACGCAGCCCTCCGCTCATGCTGAAGCTCCATCGAAGTATGAGCGTGAGCCGCCGCTGCCTGCCCTCACCCCCCGAAGCGAAGAGTGAAGAGTGAGATGGGAAGAGTGAGATGGAGCCAAAGTCAAGAACTCACCACTGACTACTGACGACTACCCCCCGCCTCTTCCCCTCACTTCCTCCACTCCACCTCCGTCTCCGATCTCCCGATAAACAGCCCGATCCCATCCCCCTCAATGTTCCAGTTGACGGTGCGCTGGCCGCCGCCAAACAGGTCGTCGCTATCGCCGAAGTAGTAGGTGCGGAAGTAGTCGTAGTATGGCTCGTCCCACGCAAGCAGGGTCACGGTTCCGGCAAAGATGTTGCGGCTGCCGAATGTCAAAAATGAATCGAAGGTTTTGGCAACCACCTGGCCGCTGGTGGTGGTGTCGCGCCAGTTCCATAAGTCATACACGTAGTCATGCAGCGTATGGTAGGGGATGTCGTTCACGGTGTCGGTAAGGTCGTAGGTGATGGAGTATGCGGCCCCTTTCTGCGGGCGGACGTAGGCCCAGATTTCAAGCGTGGCAATGTCCATCTGCGAATTCTCCCCCTCCACCATCACCACCGAATCCAGAGCCGGCGGAAGCGGGATGCTTGTGCTGGCATGAATCGCCAACCCTTTCCACGTTCCTCGCAGGGTGTAGCGTTCGCCTGCTTCGGGAATCAATCCTTCGGCATTGTAGAACCCCCGCCCGATGTGGCGCAGCGGATAGCTCTTCCCCCCGCTTTCAATGGCCGCAACAACATCGGTCAGCTCGCCATCGGCAGGCTGGTACAGGGTGTTCAGCGGAAGCGTGCGGCTGAAGCGGATGCTGTCGGCTGGCTTCCCTGCGGTGATGACCCCATACACCACCATCCGCTCAACATACGGGATGTCGTCCGGCGCAACCGTGTCCTCGCACGCGGTGAAAACAAAGCCGCCAAGCAGCGCGATCAACGCCAACATCACTCTGTTGGCTGGCATGAAATTTTGTTGCTCTGTCAGTTGTTCTGTCAGTTGTGCTGTCAGTTGTGCTGTCAGTTGTTCTGATTGTGTGGTCATGGCCTGCTGGCTCCTTGCTTAAAATTTAAAACTGAGGCCCACCGTTGGGATGATTGGGAAAAGCGTGGTCCGCTTGATTTTCACCCGCACACTCTCCTTCCCCGTGGCAGGGTCGTAGTCATATTCACGGTCAACGTACTGGGAGAAAACGTTCCGCCGGTTGTAGGCGTTATAGACGTTCAGCGACAAGGTGAACGGCAGGTTGAACCACGAAAACTTGTGCGAGAAATTCAGATCCAACTTGTGGAATGCCGGGATGCGATAGCCGTTCCGCTCGCTGTAATCGGACTGTGTGAACTGGAAGTTGTTCGGATCGCTCGATGCCTGAAGCAGATACTGCCCGGTTGGCATTGTCACCGCTTGCCCGGTTCCGTACACCCACGTTGCTCCAAGCTCCCACGACTGGCCCAAGCGGTAGGTCAGCACCACCGAGACATCGTGCCGGCGGTCGTGCCGGGGGTAGAAAGTGCGCCCACGGTTCAGTTCCGGGAAGGTGCGTTTGGTCCAGGCCAGCGTGTAGCCAATCCACCCCGTGAACGCCCCAAGCTGCTTGTTCAAAAACAGCTCCACCCCGTACGCCTCGCCCGTGCCAACGGTGAAAGAACTCTCCAACGGAACATCCAACGAGAAGGAGGCGGTGTCGCGGTATTCCAACAAGTTTTCCATCTTCTTGTAGTAGCCCTCCACCGTCAGCAGATACTCACGTTCCAGCAATGTTGTCTCAATCCCCGCGCTAATCTGCATTGCCTGGGCTGGCTTGATTGTGGCGGTCGAGGGGAACCAAATGTCGGTTGGAAGGGTGATGTCGTTGCGGGAAATCAAATGGAGGAATTGGTTCCCCATCGAGAACGCCCCCTTTGCTGTTAGCTCGTCGGTCAAGGCGTATGCCAGCGATGCACGCGGCTCCAACCGGAAGTATTTCCCGCTGTTGAAGTAGTACAGCCGCGCACCAATGTTGGCGTTCAATCGTGGGGTGATTCGCCATTCATCTTGGGCGTAGAAGGCAGCATCCAGAGCGTTGATGATGGTGGGGTTGCGGTCAATTTTTGCGAAGTCGCCAAGCTCGGCCGTGGCATCGGCGCGGAAGCGATGCTCGGTTACTTCCACCCCCGTTTTCACGATGTGATCTTCCCCCGCAAACCACTGCCCTTCGGCCCGCAACATCAAATCGCGCACACCACTTAGCGACTTGAACGCATCGGCCTGCACCGAACTGCTGTTCCGCTCCTCGATCACCGATGAGAACTGGTAGTTGGTGTAGATTGCCGAGAAGTTGGTGAAGAAGGTGGGGGAAACGATATGCGCCCAACGGAGGTTCGCCGTGGCGTTCCCCCAAGTAACATCGAACAAGTCCTCCTCGCTGGGTGGGCTTCCAACAACATCGTTCCCAAAATATCCGCTCAGATACAGGTGGTCCGATTCCGACAACCGCCAATTTACTTTGCCGTTCAGATCGTAGAAGTAGTAGCCGGGCACCTCGTCGGCATTGGGCAATGCCAGCAACATCACATCCCAGTAGAACCGGCGACCCGAAACCATGAAGGTGAGGTCCTGGCCGATTGGCCCTTCCACCGTCAGGCGCGAGTTCAGCAAACTGATGCCGCCGCTGCCGCTGATTTTCTCCTTGGTCCCTTCCCGCATCGTCAAATCCACCACGCTGGATAGCCGCCCGCCGTACTCCGCCGGGAATCCCCCTTTTATCACCTTGATGTCGCGCACGGCATCGGAATTGAAGGTGCTGAGAAAGCCGCCAAGGTGGCTTGGATTATAGACGATTACTCCATCCAACAAAATCAAATTCTGGTCCGGCGAACCGCCCCGCACGTACAGGCCACTGCTGATCTCACTCCCCGATTTAATGCCCGGAAGCAGTTGCAGCATCCGCATGATGTCAGGCTCGCCCCCCAACGATGGAAGCTGCTGCGACAGCCCCGGATCCAGCGTGACGGTTCCGATTGCAGCTTCGCCAACGGAGTTCCGTTTCTCCGTCACCACAATCTCGCGGCTGCTGACATCTTTTGGCTGCAAGCAAATATCAATGCGGATGTCGGTGGCGGTGGCCGTCAGTTTCAGTTGGCAAGATTGGTTGGTGTCGGGCTGGTCGCCGATGGTGGGGGAATCGTTCTCGGGGATCACCAGCGCGTGGTTGCGCGGCTGCGACCCGATGCTACGGGCGGTTAGGCGATACCGCCCCGGCGTGACGTTGGGGATGGAGTAAAAACCGAAGCGGTTAGAAATCCCGCCACGCACCGGGCGGGTGGAATCCCCTTCGCGGAACAGCGCGATGGTGGCCCCGGTAATCGCCTCGCCGCTCCCCCCTTCGGTCACGGAACCGGAGATTGTTCTGGCAGATTGAGCATGGAGCAAAAAAGGGAAAAGGGCCAGCAACAGCAGCATGGCCCCAGCTATTCGGACGGTTGAAAAAGGCATAAAAAAATTGTTGAAGAAGGTGTGTTGGCCCAGAACTACAACGAAGAGCAGGGAATAGTTACACCAGCCAGAAATCTGTGGGGGAAGGGAAGAGTGAAAAGTGAAGAGTGAAGAGTGAAATGGAGCCGACCACACCGCGAACGCAGCCCTCCGCTCATGCTGAGCTCCGTCGAAGTATGAGTGGAGCCACCGAACGGCGCGGCTCTCTCTTCTTCGTCATCGCCCCGACGGGTCGGGGTCTTCGACAAGGAGCGATTAGCGACGTGGCGATCTCGCGGCTGGCTGTGTGTCCGATGACTTCCCAGAAATCCGCGAGATGGGCTTGCGCCGCTGCTTCGCGGTGCTTCGTCGAAGACTCCTCGCGATGACGGGGCGATGACAGGGCGATGACGGGGCGTTGGTTTGCCAAGCGACGCTACTCCACCACCTCCAAAAAATACGTCCGCAGCACTCCCTTCCCTTTTACCTCCATTTCCCCACGTTCCGTAAAGCTGAAAACCTCGCCAACCGCACTCGCAAACTCCTCGCTCACGTGAATCTTCCCCGCTTCGCCGTGGCTCTCCATCCGGCTGGCGGTGTTCACTGCGTCGCCGTAGATGTCGTAGGCTAATTTGCCA
>JAEUSP010000112.1 GCA_016788565.1 Chlorobiota bacterium
GTAGGTGCTGACCGAATCCCATGCTTCGCTGATCGTGCGGAAGTGTTCGCCAAATCCAACGCGGTACGTCCCTGCGTACCGGGCTTTCACGTTAAAGCACCATGTCGTTGAGTTGTTCTCCGTCACCGGGTCTTGTGGGTCAGTTACGGTGACGGTCATGCAGTACTCTCCCGATCCATTCGGAATGAAGTCAGGGAACTCCTGGCGGACGATGCCACCATTGCTTGGCACGCTGAGGATGGTTGCTTGGCGTGTGTACACGGTTTGCCCAGCAGCGTTTTTAATCACCACGGTTGCCGGGACGTTGGTCGCGTCGGCGATGCCGTTGTTGTTGATGTTCGCAAACACCGGAATCCGGCGGCCATCTGGATAGGACTGGAACTCACGTGGTGAGTGTGGTCCGGCAGCAGCTGGAAGTGCTGTCAACTCAATCTCGTAGTTGGCATCGAATGGGAAGCCAAGAGATTTCCAGTTTGGCAGTGTATCGTTCAGACGGTTTTCGTCTTTATCCAAATTGGTGTAGATCTTGACGTAGTAGCGGCCTGGCTTGGTTGGAGTCCAAGTTGGCATGTTGATGTCGCGGAAGCTGGACGGGTCCCACGTTCCTGGGACGATCGTTTGTCCTTCGCCGACTTTGTTGCCGTTCTCGTCAAAGATCCAATATCCGACCGGAACATCTTTGACGGCGTTAAATCCGATGTTCAGGAAGCGGGCTTCGATTGGGACACCGATACCGAGTGGATATTGGTATTTCAGCGGCAGCTTGTTCTCGTATGGTTGCAGCAAATTCCAGACAGCCACATCGAACGGCTTGGAGATAAAGAACTGGCCGGTGAGGGTATCGTTCGAAATGTCTTGCTCCACATCCAACATTGAGATCACCTTAACGGTGTAGATGCCGGAGAGATCGGTCAATGGAGCCGTGATTGACGGAGAGAGAGTGACCTGTGATTTTCCTGTTTGTGCAGCAGGTGTTGTGAACGCTGTGCCAGTCACGGTAGCAACCGGGTTGGTCAGGTCTTGGTCACGGTAAATGAGAGCCTTCACTGGAACATTCTGGCGAATGTTCTTGCCGATGTTCACGAACTGAGCATTAATGGTGATCGTCGAACCAGCCAGATAGACGTTTGCTTTCCGTTCTGGAGTAAACCAGAGGGAATCTGGTGAAACGTCATCCAACACCGGGGTCATCCGATAACCAATCTGCTGGCCATCTTGCGTCGGGAACGCATAATGCCAATACGGCGAGCCGATGTAGTACGTGAAGTTTGCCGCATAACTCATGTAATACGGATAGGTCTCTGGGAAATTTGTCCATCCGTATGCAGCGATATTCATGGTACGCGCTGTAGTAATAGCAACGGTGTCGGGGACTTGTGCTGGATCGCACATCACCATAAACTTGCTTTCGTCGTTTGCGGGTGGTGGGTTGGTTCCATAGTTCGTGTTTTGACCCAAATTCTTGATACCGACCAGCGCGCCATAACCGAATACATAATTCAGATCAGGCTTAGTGCGGTTGATCGAGTTCGGGCCATAGAAGATTTCGATTTTACCAGATGGTGACTCATACAGCTTACACTGGAAATTCCCAGGATTAGTGCTGGGATAGTATGAGCCAGCAACACGCCACTCGAAGGTCATCACGCGGTTTGGTGCGGTTCCGTCAACACGGTAATAGACACCACCGTCTGGACTGCTGACACCGCTTGAACGCAGGTCGCTCCAGTACACCCATAACACACGGTCATCGTAGGAATACCATGATGGATTCCAGATACCTGTTTGGTACTGAAGATTTGGGTAGGCCGAGCCATAGCCCCAGCCATAGCCAGCATAATTAGCTTGGTTAAAGCCAATGTACCCGGCGACATCCACTTGGACAACTGAGTAGTAGTTACCCAAGAAAAAGAACGGGAAGCCGATGTTACCGCCTTGATTTGCGGTAATATCGAAGTTGTACGTTTGCGAACCACCATACATATAGGCAGTATTAGGAACAAGTATTGTTCCCGCTGAGCCAATAATGGTTTGGTAGTTGTTGGCAATCCGCTGCGGCAGATAGTTGTTCCAGGGAACTTTCACCTGTGGAGGGGTGGTCTGAGCCATCAGCCCCGCCGAACTAACAATCAGCAGCATTAATACCGTAAGGACTTGTCTTACGCGCATAGATGCATCTCCTATTGTGAATGATTGAGTATTGATAAGGCCTTTCACTGTAGCTATCTCTATTGGATCGAATGGCGTTGTTGAGGGGGGCAGGTACATCGTGCATCCATGATAGTTTCCGATGCCTGATGACCCGAGAACCCAAGCACGAGAAAAAGGTTTCCATGCGAAGTGATTACTTTGCGATAGTTACATTTTTTTGAGCAAGGGTGCGTCATTCAACACGAGAATTCTCTTTTTTCAAAGAGAAAAACCTCCACCCTTGACTGGAACCGCAATCAAGGGTGGAGGGGTCAAACCCACAGAATAGCAGTAAAAACAGAGCTTTTACTGCTTCTATAAACCTGATAACGAAACACAGAGTAAAAACATCACACCGTGACTTCAAAAAATTATTGGCTTGTAGGAATCACATGGGACGATGCTTATTCCAGAGGCATTGATTGCCCAAAACTCCTTAGCCCTGGCTGGAACCGCAGCCAGGGCTTAAAGAGTCAAACCCACAGAACCATACAAGGTATATGCTGATGGTTCCGTAACTGAGATAAAGAGCCTTTAATTTTAGAAAGGTCGCAGGACAAGAAGGCCAAAATTGTAACGCCCCTTATTGCTACTGTTCCTTGTTCTCCATTGGTTACACGGTTATCGTTGGGGTGTCTTCGCACTGAATCAGTCAAGAGATAATTTTAAGCGGAGGAACTCCATGAACCGGACTACTATCTTTTTGCTACTGGCAGTAGCCTTCTTCTCCTTCGGTTATACCAAGGATTACACCAGCAATGATGTAATCTCAAAGATCTATTTGCTGGATCGAACCTTGATTCGAGCAACGCCGGGCGAGGGGATCCGATTCTACGACATTTCTATCCCCACACTTCCACGGGAGATTGGGAAAATTGCCATGGAGGGGAACAACGATGTTGCCGTCCAAGGCCACTACATGTATGCCGACCGCTTCCAAGATTTGATTGTCTTCGACATTTCCAATCCTGCAGTTCCGATTGCAGTGGATACTATCGGGGCAGTGTTTAACCGGATATATGATGGTGGGTGGATGGCCGACGATGTTCGGGTTGTTGAGGACAATTCCTCCGGTGGTTTCTCCGGCTGCAACAGCTGTAGCCAATCCGAAACTGTCAATGCCCCCGTTGCCCAACCAAACCGCGATGCAGCATCAGCGGGAAAAGCGGGGTCATTGGCTCGATTTATGGTTGTTGGTGATTACTTGTACTGCTTAGATGGAGTCAATATCCTGGTGTTCGACATCAAAGAGCCGGCTCGCCCTCGCTACCGGAATGCAGCTTCTGTCAGCTGGGATATCGAGACAATCTTCCACAGCGGGAATCATCTGTTTATTGGTGCTGCTACCGGGATGTATATCGTGAACATAGATGACCCCAATAAACCTATGCTCACCTCCCAATTCACCCACGCCCGCACCTGCGACCCCGTAGTTGTTGAAGGAAATCGCGCCTACGTCACCTTGCGCGGCGGAACCCCGTGTGGTGGATTCGCAAACCAGATGGATATTCTGGATATCAGCGATGTCAAAAATCCAAAACTGATCCACTCAATGCCGCTAACCGGCCCCTACGGACTGGCGGTGCGTGATGGCATTGCCATAATCTGCGACGGCACAGCAGGGGTTCGTGTGGTGGATGCTACCAACCCCAACGCACCCCAACAAGTTGGGCAGATTACCGGGATGATCCCCCACGATGTGATTGCCAGCGGAAATTTGCTGGTGATTACGGCTCAAGACGGCTACCACTTGTATGACATCAGTGATATCCGCCAACCCAAACGATTCAGCACAATCCCGCTTCCATAACGGCTCAAAAAAATCTATTCACAGGAGGGAGGGGGAATTGAATGTTCCCCTCCCTTACTCTATTTTGGCCGAGTGCCTCTCTTATCAAACAATCTATCCATTACTTCAACAACGTCCATGCGAATACCTCACAACTTCCTTCGCTCACTTCTCTTGCTTTGCTCCCTTCCATTGCTGTTGATACTCAGTCTGCCAGTGGAATTGCTATCGCAAGAATCTTTCCCCGCAACGCACATTGCGGTGCTGAGCGGAACCAACCAGCAGCCCCCGGTGAACGGCGCAGGGTATGGGTTGTTTATTGGGCGATTCGATCCAACCTCACGCTCATTTGAATACCGTGTTTCCGTCACTGGGCTTGGCGAAACTATTGCTGCGGCACACTTCCACAGCGGCGGGCCGGAGGCAACTGGGGACGCGGCTCATGCCATCACCTTCCCAAATGGGCGGCTGACCGCCACTGGCGTTTGGGAAAACATCCCGGCAGCAACGGCTGATTCTCTACTCCGGGGACTGATCTACGTGAATATCCACACCGCAAGCGCGCCGGAAGGGAAAATCCGTGGACAGATTCAGCCGATTCCCAATGCAGGGGTGTATCAGCTTGACCCCGGCAATGAAGTCCCTCCAATTTTGCCAAGCAACTCCGAAGGAAGCGGCGATGCCACAATTACCGTTGATCCCCAAACCCGCACCGCACGCTACGTTGCTCGCTGGTGCTGCATGACCGGCCCGGCAACCATGGCTCATTTCCACCGCGCAGCCCGGGGGGAAAATGGCGCGGTTGTCCACGCGCTAACGATGAACCCGGGCGATTCGGTTGTGGAAGGGGTTTGGTCTGGCTTAAGCGACCAGGATATCGCCGACATCCGCAGCGGGAATATCTATCTGAACGTCCATACCGACCAGTATCCAAACGGTGAAATCCGCGGGCAAGTGATCCCCATTGCTACGTTCACTGCGGCTGTTTCCTCCAAGAATGAGGTTCCCGCAACCTCCACTTCTGCCGAAGGAACCGGCTTTGTGGGGGCCTTTGGCGAACAATCGCAGGAGTTCCCACTGTTTGGTGAGTTTGTGGTTGAGGGGCTGACAGGGCCGATCACCATGGCGCATATCCATCGCGGAGCCGTTGGCACAAATGGAGGAGCAGCGTTCGACTTAGACCAAAGCAACTATCCAAATCTGTGGCACTTAGAAACGAGCATCCCCGGTCCAACAAACCGTGCCGAACTGGTTGCCGGACGGATGTACGCCAACTTTCACACCGCCGCAAACCAGAATGGCGAGGCACGTGGCCAGCTTGTTCCGGCGTTGTTAAACTGGGATGCTATTTCGGCAGCCCCATCCGACCCCGTCACCGGGGAATCTCCAAAATTTCTTTCAGCCTTCGATAAAGTGAGCAATCGCCTGCTGTTCCGCTGGAATGGCCGAAGCAACGAAGGGAAGGTGATACTGTTCAACTTGCTTGGCCGCCAAGTAGCGGAAGCAAACCTAACCGATGGAGCCACCGCCATTGATGCGGCCACACTTCCGGCAGCCCCCTACCTTGCCCAGTTACTGGTTGATGGAACCCCCACAGATGTGAGCCGGGTGATGGTGGCAATCGGAGCACAATGACGACGAAAGTTTCCACGAGCGGAGGCGGAGTAGGACTTCAGCAGAGGGTGGTTCCGGGAGGAACCGCCCTCTGTTGTTATTGCCTCACGCCGGGGGCGGCTATCTTCCCCAATATCAATCGGTGTAATCTTCCCCTGATCTTGATGCTGCTTTCGGGAAGTAGCGTATTTTCTGCGGCACTTTGGTTCCCGCATGAACACAACCCTCCAATCATTGAACGCCCGCATCCGGCTGATGCGCCCATCCCACTGGGTGAAAAACGCCTTCATCTTTGCTCCGCTGGTCTATGGCAAAGCACTGATGAACACCGAAAGCGACCTTCGGGCAGTGATGGCATTCTTTGCCTTCTGCTTCGTTAGCTCCAGCGTCTATATCCTGAACGACATCGTTGACCGCAACGCCGATTCCCAACACCCAAAAAAGAAACACCGCCCGATTGCTTCCGGAGCGGTTAGCGTTGGCTCGGCTGTTGTGCAACTGGGGTTGGTGGCTGCCGTGGCGGTGGCGTTGGCATCGCAGCTTCCCTGGCAGGCAGGGGCTTGTATTGCCATTTATGCAGTGCTCAATCTTGGCTACTCCTTTGGGCTGAAGCACGTGGTGCTGTTGGATATTTTCATCATTGCTGCCGGCTTCATGCTGCGCGTGCTGACCGGAGCCAAAGCTATCCAGGTTGATGTCTCCGAATGGCTGATTATCTGCACCCTGTTCCTCTCCCTTTTTCTTGGGGTTGCAAAACGCCGAAGCGAGCTTGCGCACCTGGGCCGGGGCGACAGCCGAAAAGTGCTGGAAGACTACACCCCCGAACTGATTCGGGTGATCCTGAACGTCTCCGTTGCTGGCTCGATTATGAGTTACACCCTCTACAGCGTCAGCGACCACACGCAGCAATTTTTTGGGACCGACAAGTTTGTTTATACCGTCCCGATTGTGATGTACGGCATCTTCCGCTACTTGTACCTTGATGAAAAACGGCGCACGGCAGAAAACCCTGTGGCGGTGATCCTTCGGGATCCATCGTTGATTGCCACCGGCATCATCTGGACTCTGGTTTCGGTTGCACTGATTTATTGGGGGCGATAACGCTGCCGCTGCTTGCACAGCAATGGCGGATACCTCACCGTAATCCAACACAACTCATCATGGCGACTTCAACATTCAACTGCCTTGAGTGCATCGGCTACTGCTGCGCCATTTACGAACGGGTGAAGGTGACGCAAAAAGATATCCGCCGCCTTGCCAAGCATTTCCAGATTTCCGCTGCCGAAGCAAGGGAGCGATTCACAAAAGTGTGGTCCCCGCGCGAGCAGGTGCTTCGCCGCACTCCCGACCCAATTTTTGGCGAATCGTGCATTTTCCAGGACCCTGCCAAACGCCTCTGCAGCATCTACGAAGCACGCCCCGAAACCTGCCGCCAATGGCCGTCGCATGGGGGTGGCGGGTGCGTGTACTACGACGTGTTGAAATTTGAGGAGCACCAGCAAGGGGGGCGTGATTTTCTTCCAATCGTGACCTTCATCCAGCTTCCTGCAACGCCCAGCAACGCCGAGAAAAATCATGGCAAATAAACATTCCGGCAACACGAACCACCGCCTGTGTTCAGCCATGTTGCTGCTTGCTCTGCTTTCCGCTGCCTGCAGCCGCGACGACGCACCACGCCTTGACGACCAGGGGGAATCGGTGGAGCAAACAGCCGAAATGGAGATTGATGTCGCCACGCCCTCGTTCGGGATCATCAATATCCTGCGGGCCAGCGGCAACCGGGTGAAAGTGATTGCCAAAGCCGAAGCCCCATTGTTTGCGGCAACAGGGTATCGGATTACTATTAACGGCACCCCAGCAGAGTTGTACGAGTTTGAAGATGGCGCGGCCACTGCCCAAGCGGCAACAAGCATCAGCCCCGATGGGAAATCGGTTGCGGGGAAGGAAATGCCGAATGGTGGAGGTCAGTTTTTCAAAACTGAAAAAACGATTGTGGTGTGCAGTGCCGCCGACACAGCAGCGGCGACCGCGTTGGAATCAGCAATTGGGAAGGCGTTCGCGGGAAGCAGGTAGGAAGGAAGGCCGTAATAATTTTATGGCCATTTTTTTTCGTTATCAGCCTGTGCCGGGGTGTGGCCGTTGCTGGTAGCGGGTGTGGTTCCGTTGTTTGTGCACTGGTCGGAGCCGTTGCAGTATCTCCCCAACAACGCTTTCATCTCCTGGCGTTCTTCCTCGGATAGCTGGCTGCAGAGGTCGCGCCAAGAATTGTTGAGGGCCGATGGATGCTGCGCCGAATGCAACGAAGCTGGGACCTGCAAGCCGGGTTGGCGTGGTTTGCCGGAGGGGGTGACGCTGATGCGCTGGTCAGGAACAGCGGCTGCCGAAGATGGTGGGAATTTCAAAGGGCGTTTCCGCCCCAGCCCAGCCGACCGCAAAGCCATCGTGGCCATGAACGCAGCCGCCGAAACGCCAAAGACTTCCCAGAACTCAATGCTGGCTTCGTCGTCACCGTCGCAGGCGCGAACAACCCCCCAGCAGGCGCCCGAAAACGCCATCAGCGCAAGCACAACTGTGCCCGCGCCGATGGAGTATAACATCACCTTTTTTCGATTGAATTCGTTCTGCGCCATGGTTCCGTTTCTGGACGATCCGCTTCGTTGGTACTCTGTGGTCTCGCTGTTGGTTTCCCCCTATGACGCACAAGCCCTGATTAGTCTTGCAAACTTTCGTACAAATCTTTGAGGCGTTTCCGCAAGTAAAGCACTGCGTAGCGTTTGCGGGCCAGCAGTGTGTTGATATTTTCCCCCGTTTCCTCGGCCATCTCACGGAAGCTGATCCCCTCAAATTCGTTTTTCACGAACGCATATTTCTGCTCTGGCGGAAGCTCATCCAACGCCGCGTTTACCGCCTCGCGGATGGTGCGGCTAAGCAAGCTCCGTTCTGGGCTGAAAGAAAGGTCGCTCAAGAAATTTTCAAATGCTGCAATGTCGCCGTCATCATCGCTGTAGATGGTGTCGGTGAAGGTTTGCGGGCGTTTTTTGCGGTAGCTATCAATGATGCGATTCCGCACCGCTGTGTAAACCCACGCGCCCACATTTTCAATTGGTTCCGTCACTTCAGTGGCTGCCGTTAGTACGTTGGCAAACACATCCTGAAGAATGTCTTCGGCTTCTTCTTTGGAGCGTACCCGCTCACGGATATACCCCACCAGTTTGTTTCTGTCCCGCCGAAAAAGGTTCTCTATCTGCAGACCGAGTTCCATAATGCGTAACCTCCTCACTACTTGACGTTAGGTGGATATGAAAACATTTGTTGAAACACCGATTTTGATCCGAAGTTGCAGTCTGGGCTGTAACAGCGTGTGCCCCTACCGAACTTCATTACTACTGTTTCGATGCCCTTCATGCCCCAGATGTTCCCGCAGGAATCGTACCGAGGTGTGAAGGCTTGCCAATATCTGTTTTGCTGTACACTCATTAGAGGGGGTGACACGGGAAAATGTCACCGCAGAACACTGCGCGAAATCACAATCTTTTGTATCTCCGATGTCCCCTCCCCAATCGTCAGCAACTTGGCATCGCGGTAAAATTTCTCCACCGGATACTCCTTAATGTAGCCATACCCTCCATGGATTTGCACTGCCTCGTTGGCGCAACGAACAGCAACCTCGCTGGCAAAAAATTTCGCTTTTGCGGCCTCCACCGAGTACTCCTTCCCGCCATCACGCAGGTAAGCGGCCTGGTAGGTTAGCAGCCGGGCGGCCTCAATCTCGGTGGCCATCATCGCCAGCTTGAATTGGATACCCTGGAACATCGCCAAATTTTTGCCGAACTGCGCCCGCTCGTTGGCATACTTAATTGCGGCATCCAACGCCCCCTGGGCAAGCCCTACCGATAAGGCCGCGATCGAGATACGACCTCCATCCAAAATTTGCAATGCCTGTTTGAATCCCTCCCCTTCGTTTCCAATCAGGTTCTTCCCGGGAACTTGGACCTCTTCCAACGATAAGCTGGAGGTATCGGAGCAGCGCATCCCCAGCTTGTTCTCCTTTTTGGAGGCAGCAAACCCTGGCATTGATTTATCCACCACGAATGCCGAAATCCCTGCGGCTTTTTTCTGGCGGTCGGTAACGGCCATAATCACCGCCACCGTGCCAACAGTTCCGTGGGTGATAAAATTTTTGGAGCCGTTCAGAATCCACCCATCCCCTTCACGGCGCGCCACGGTTTGCATTCCGCCAGCGTCCGATCCGGAGCCAGGCTCGGTTAGCCCCCATGCGCCCATTGTCTGGCCGGTTGCCAAGCGTGGGATATACTCCTGCTTCAGTTCCTCCGATCCGAACTTCAAGATATGCCCGGTGCAAAGCCCATTGTGAGCCGCCACGCCCAAAGCCACCGACGGATCAACCCGCGCAATTTCTTCCACAATCAGCGCAGCCTCTAACGAGCCAAGCCCCGACCCGCCGTACTCTGGTGGGACCATAATCCCCAAAAATCCCAGCTCGGCCATTTTGCCGAACAATTCGGCTGGGAATTCCTGCGATTCGTCGAACTCCATCACCACCGGGCGGATTTCCCCCTCGGCAAAATCGCGTGCAAGGTTCCGCACTGCGGTTTGTTCGTCGCTTAGTTGGGTGCTGTAGCTGGCGGTAGCGGCTGTCTCCATCGTTGTTGTTGGGCTATGCTGAAGGAAAGATAGTGCGCAGTTAAAACCGATTCAGTTGGGGAGAATCCCCCACACTGAAACGGCGTGAACTTACGCAAAACATCACGTTCTTCCGCCATCACACTGTGCAACCGGAAGCAAGCGGTCTCCTCCCTCTTTTCCATGACATCCTTTTGACATCCTCCCAACGTGGTTCTGACACACGGCGGCTTGCTGCGGGGCTAAGTTTGCTGGTGAACAAAGCACTAACAAAAACCAACCAAACAACGCCATGAAACGCATTTCCCTCGCATTGATTCTGCTTGTTGCAGCACTCAGCTTCACAGCCTCAAGCTGCAGCGTCCCAACCGAGCCGGTAAGAAACGCCACAAAAGGATTGGGTGGAGTACTCCGGTTCATGAGCATGTTCGGCAAATCAGCCGCCCCAGCAGTCAGCGATTCTACCATTAGTAGCGTGCGCCGTTTCTAACCATCACTTGCCCACTTTTTTGTCACCGAATCACAGGCATAGGAGCAGTATGGATTCTCGCACAGGTTATCATTGTTCTGCTGTTTTCGTTTTTGGGGTTCTGTTGTGCGTTGCGCAAACAACCGCGCAATACACCCCCGCCCCCCGCGATTATGCCGCACATCGTTTTTTGCTGGATGATGGAACCGGCAATGGGTTCCACGGCATTCTTCAGCTAAGCGGCACTTTGACCAACCACGTGTACTATACTTTCCCAGCTAACGCCAGCGGGGATTTTATCTTCTCCAACTCCACCAGCGGCCAAACAATTAACGGTGGGCTAAGTGTGCTTGGCGGACTGAGTGCCGATATGCTAACGCTTACCACGCCACTGGCCGCCACCAGCGGCGGGACCGGCCTAAACAGCTATGCCGTCGGGGATTTACTCTATGCCGCCACGGCCACCACAATGGCCCGGCTTCCGATTGGAACCAATGGGCAGATTCTGACGGTCAGCGGCGGTGTTCCGGTTTGGAGCAATCCTTTCAGCATCGTCTCCCTTCCATTTAGCCAGATTACCAACGGAACCAACACCGGCCAGGCCAGCCTTGAAGTTGGGAGCGGTTCGGCGTTGTATCCGGTGGGAAGCGGGGCGATTACTGCCAACAGGTTTATCACAGCAGCATCGGCCACCAACGCTGTTGACCTTGCCACCAGCGAGGTTAGCGGAACTCTGCCCGATGCCAACGTGAGTGATGTTTTAACAATCGCCGGCGGAAGTATTGATGGCGCGCCGATTGGCAGCACCACGCCACAGAGCGGAGCCTTCACCCAGCTTCAGGTATTGGGAACGGCTGGCACGGCCAACGCCCGTATGGGGTCGCTGGGTGGCGCCTCACTTTCTGGAAGCTATTCCCCTGGGGCAACCGATGGCATGATCGTTGCCGACAACAATGGCGACCTGCTGAAACGCTCCTTTGCTGAGGCACTGAACAGCACCGCGTGGCGAACCACCGGCAACAGCGGAACCACCCCGGGAACAAATTTTATTGGAACGACCGATAACCAAGCCTTTGAAATTCGGGTGGATAACGCTGGCGCGGCCACAGAAGGCCGCCAACGTGTGATGCGGTTTGAACCGAACGCGGCCAGCGCGAACATCATCGGTGGGTTCAACGGAAACAGCGTGAGTGCTGGGGCGGTTGGTGCGGTGGTTGTTGGCGGCGGAGCTAACGGAAGCACCAACCGTGCCACCGATAACTACGGGGCTGTCATCAGCGGAACAAACAACCAAGCGGGCGACAACGCAGGAACCACCAGCGATAAACCGTATGCCACCGTGATTGGGGGAAGCGGAAACGTTGCCAGCGGCAGTTACTCCACCGCAATGGGCTACAACACAATCGCCAGCGGCGACACCGCCACGGCCATTGGATCCCACACCGTTGCCAGCGGCCAGAACTCGCTTGCCAGCGGCTATCAATCGGTTGCAAGTGGGTGGCTTTCGACGGCGCTGGGAGATAGTGCAGTTGCCAGCGGGTACGCAGCAACCGCAACTGGGTCGCGCACGGTGGCCAGCGGTTTCTACTCCACAGCAATGGGCTTACTCACCAACGCCAGCGGGGCTTTCGCGTCAGCGATGGGCATTGGCACGGTGGCGGCAGGGGATGTTTCAACCGCGCTCGGATTTGGCCTAACGCTGGATGCCAGTGCCGACCGCAGCTTCGGATTCCACGCCAACACCCCGGCTGCCGACCGAGCTATGACCATTTCAGCATCAGATGTCGTCGTCTTCGGCAACACCGATCTCTGGCTTGCCAACAACGACGGCAATCCCAGCGAGCTACGTTTCTTCGAAGCGTACAACGCTGCCGGAGCATTCCCGAACACCGCCAACTACACCGCATTGAAAGCACAAACGCAAACCGGAAATATCACCTACACCCTTCCGGCCAGCAACGGAACCGCTGGACAAGTATTGAGAATCGCCAGCAGCCCTACCCCCACATCTACCGATGCAACGTTGGAGTGGGCCGTACCCGGCAGCGGGTGGCTGCTGGCTGGTAATGCAGGAACCACCCCGGGAACAAATTTCATTGGAACCACCGATAATCAAGCCTTCGAGATTCGGGTGGATAACGCTGGGGCGGCCACAGAAGGCCGCCGCCGTGTGATGCGGTTTGAACCGAACGCGGCCAGCGCGAACATCATCGGTGGGTTCAACGGAAACAGCGTGACCTCTGGTGCGGTTGGTGCAACAATCGCAGGGGGTGGACGCAATGGAGCCACAAACCGAGCGACCGATAACTACGGAGTAGTTGGTGGCGGGGAGAACAATCGGGCAGGGGATAATGCTGGGACAACAACCGACCACACCCATGCAACGGTTGGCGGTGGCTTCGGAAACACGGCTTCGGGAATCTACTCAACGCTTGGCGGCGGATTCACCAACACTGCATCGGGAGAACACTCAGCGGTAGCCGGCGGCTGGAGTAACACCGCATCGGGGAACATTGCAACGATTGGCGGTGGAAGCACAAACACCGCTTCAGGACTCTATTCAGCAATCAGCGGGGGTTTTACCAACACGGCATCAGGATATATTGCAACGGTCGGTGGTGGCTTCACCAACACAGTGGCAGGCGACTACTCAGCCATTGTGGGCGGTTACGGCCTAACGCTTGATGCCAGTGCCGACCGCAGCTTCGGATTCCACACCAACAACAGCGGCGGAACACGCAACATGACGATCTCGGCACCCAACGTCGCCGTCTTCGGCAATGCCGATCTGTGGCTTGCCAACAACGATGGCGCAGCAAGCGAGCTTCGGTTCTTTGAAGACTACAACGCTGCCGGAGCCTTCCCGAACACCGCCAACTACACCGCATTCAAAGCACAACCACAAACCGGAAATATCACCTACACCCTTCCGGCGGCTGCACCAACTTCCGATGGCCAGATGCTTACCAGCACCGCATTGGGGGCCATGAGTTGGGGGCGCAAAATCACCAAAGCAACCGTGGCCCAAAACATTGCCAGCGTTGCCGCAAACAGCCGCATCACCGAGACCTTCACGGTGGCGGGAGCTGCGGTTGGCGGGTCGGTGGTGGTTTCTCCTTCCGGCGATCTTACCGCCGGATTAGTCATCAGCTACGCACGGGTTTCGGCCAGCGGAACCGTCACTGTCTCTTTCCAAAACGTCACCGGCTTGGCCATTGATGAGGGAAGCCTGGATTGGGAGATCACCGTAATTGAATAATTGCCAACACAACTCACTCCATGGCTGTGGGAAATCACTATGTTTGAAGCATCGTTTTTGCTCCCTGTTCGTTCCCGCTCGGTAGCCCAGCCTGTGCCATAATTAGCCAACAAATTTCTTCCTTCTTCCCATGGTGCTCCGCTCAAAAAAACAAATCCAGCCGCTGTTGTTGTGGAATATCCTGGTGGTGCTGTTGTGCGCTGCCGGGACGTGGCAGGCTGCCGAAAAAGCTGGGCTGGGGGGAACCTTGCTGTCGCATCGTGGGCATGTTGAAGTTGATGCCACAACGCTCGCGCCAGATAGTCCGCTTCGTTCGATTGTTCCGGCCAACCTCTCTGCCGATAGCTCGGGCCAACCAGCGGTAGTGGTCATCACCGCGCTGGATGGCTACCCGCTTGGCGACGACTTGAACATCCTTGAAACGCTGCTGGATCGGTTTGCTGTGGGGGATACTGTTCGGCTGGAATACACCATTGTGGCCCAGCCGGAACAACAGGTTAGCCAGCAACCAAAACCGCAGGTTGCTGCCGTCGTGCTGGTGGCCCACTACGGCGCGGAGTATCTGCTGATTATGACGTTGGTGGCCGCCATTTTTTTTGTGCTGGGTCTTATCGTCATCCTGAAACTGCCGCACCACCACCATGCGCGTGTGTTCCACCACACCATGAACGTTGCGGCGTTGATGATTGCCTGCACGTCGGGCCGCTACACGGTTGACCCGATTGGGCTGGGGCAGCTTGTTCGTGCAGCGTTTGTTGTCAGCTACGTCATCATGCCGCTGCTGTTCGTTCACTTCACCTTCCTGTTTCCCGAACCGAAATGGAGCCGAACCCGACCGGCCATGCGCGTTGGCTACATTGCCGGGGGGATTCTTGGATTGGGGACAGCATTCAGCTTTGCAATGGCCACGCTTCCCCATGTTCGGATGGGATGGATGGCCGCTTACTCCGTTGGCTTCGAACTCTGCCGCTACGTCTTTATGGCCGGCTGCTTGTTCAGCCTTCTGAACCTTATCCACTCCTTCCGCACCGCCAGCGACGAACCGGCGCGGCGGAAGCTGCGGTGGCTGTTGTTGGGAAGCATGGTGGGGCCGTTTCAGTATATCCTGCTCTGGGTTGTCCCCTCCAAAATTGGCTTCATTATCGTCCCGGAAGAAGTGGTAATTCTGATGGTGGCCATTACCCCCATCACCTTCGTCATCGCCATTGTTCGCTACCGGATGTTGGATATTGATCTGATCGTCAATCGCACCACTGTCTATGCGGTGATGATCGGCCTGTGGCTGGCTATCTATCTAACGGTGGTGGGTTCGGTGGCAATGTTGCTGCAAAGCACTCTAACACTCAGCAAGGATATCTGGCTTTCCTCGATTGCTGCGGTGATTGCCGCGTTGCTGTTCGAACCCGCACGCCGCCGCGTGCAGTCGTTTGTGGATCGCCGGTTTTTCCGGGTGCAGTACAACTACCGCGTGGCCCAACGTGAGTTTGTGGAGGCCATCAACCACGCCATTGATGTTGAGCAGTTAGCGCAGTTGGTGGTGGAGCGGATTGCCCTGCTGATTCCGGTGGAGCGGATCGCGCTGTTCCGCATCCGTGGCGATGCCGGCCGGGCCTACCCGCTGGCGCAGCATGAGTTCCCGATACTTCAGCATCGCTCCGTCCCGTTCGATACCGCACGGCTGAACTGGGATGCGCGCCTTCCGGTGGGGATCGAGGAGCAGATTGAACCCGGCGTTCCCATCGTCGCCGCCGATGCGCGGATATTTCACCGCTGGGGGGTGGCCGTGGCGTTCCTGACGCTTTCGGAGCAAGGGAAGGCGTTAGGTTTTTTGGCACTGGGTCCAAAAAAATCGGGGCGAAGATTCACCGTGGAAGATATTGACCTGCTGACCACCGTCGCACTGCAAGCCGGGCTATCCATCGAGCGGATCGAACTTCAGCAACGGCTGATGTTGGAACACGCCGAAACCGCACGGCTGGAGGAGCTAAACCGGATGAAATCCTACTTCGTGAGCAGCGTCAGCCACGAGCTAAAAACCCCGCTGACCTCCATCCGAATGTTTGCCGAACTGCTGCAAGCCCGCCCAAACATTGCCAGCGAAAAATCGCAGAGCTATCTGAAAATTATTGAAGGGGAAACCGACCGGCTTACGCGGCTAATCAACAACGTGTTGGACTTTGCAAAGGTGGAGCGCGGCGTGAAAGAATACACCCTGATCCAGTGTGGCATCAACCCCATTGTGGATTCGGTGATTGCCACGCTTGGCTACCAGATTCAGATGCGGGGGTTTGAACTGGTGACCGATTTCCAAGAAGACCTTCCAGAAATTACTGCCGACCCCGATGCCGTCGCCGAATCGCTGGTGAACCTGGTGGCGAACTCCATGAAATACTCCACCGAGCATCGCTTCATCCGCATCGCCACCTTCCGCCGCAACGGCCATGTTGGCGTGACGGTGGAGGATCGCGGGATTGGAATTGCGCGGGAAAATCTGCTCCACATCTTCGATCCGTTCTACCGCGTCCGCGAAGAAACGGCGCACCGCGCCGGCGGGGCAGGGCTTGGGCTGGCGTTGGTGAAGCACATCATGGACTCGCACAACGGCACAATCCAAGTCACCAGCGCGCCCGGGCAAGGGACCACCGTCACCTTGCTGTTCCCAACCAACCATACTTCTATTCCACACTCTTCTCAGCCATGAACACTATCCTTATCATCGAGGACGATCCCGCAATTTTAACAGGGCTGGTTGCCAGCCTTCAGGAGGAACATTTCACCGTGCTGACCGCCACCGATGGGATCACCGGCCAGAAAATGGCGCTTGAGCAACACGCCGATTTGATTGTGCTGGACCTGATGCTTCCCGGCAAAAATGGCCAGGAGGTTTGCCGCGAAATCCGCGCCGCTGGCATCACCGTGCCGGTGCTGATGCTGACCGCAAAAACTTCCGAGACCGACACCGTGCTTGGCCTTGAAATGGGCGCCGACGACTACGTAAAAAAACCCTTCAGCGTCCGCGAACTTATCGCCCGAATTAAAGCATTGCTGCGCCGCACTACCCAGCCCGCGCCCGCGGTGGAGCAGTACCATTTCGGCAACGTTCTGGTGGATTTCAAAGGGCATGAACTACGCCACGGAGCCGCCGTCCACAAGCTGGCAGGGAAAGAGTACGACGTGCTGAAATACCTGATTGCTCACGAAGGTGAGGTGGTCACGCGGGAAATGTTGCTGAACCAAGTTTGGGGCTACGAACGGTTCCCCACCACACGCACCGTGGATAATTTCATCCTCACGCTCCGCAAAAAAATCGAAGCCAACCCTTCCCAGCCGGAGCATCTTCTGACAATCCACACCGCTGGCTACAAGTTTGTGAAGGAGAAGGGGTGAGGTGAACGTGTGAGGTGAACGTGTGAGGTGAACGTGTGCGCAATCAATGTTTGGAACAACGGTGAGTCCGTTTACTCATACTTCACGCCAGCCGTGTGTTTCCATTTTCGGTGTTGCCACATCCATTGCTCGGGGTGTTGGCGGATTGCTGACTGCAAGCAATCAACATAGCGTTGCGTGAACTGGGCAGCACCTTCTGGGGTGTCGGGCAGATCATCGTGGCGAAGCTCTTGCAGCTCCGCTTGGTAGCTTCCATCCGGTTGGCGCACGGCAAACCCAACAACCACCCGTGGGCGGAACCGGAGCGCAAGGCGTGCCGGGGTTGAGAAGGTCCAAGTGGGGATACCGAACATTGTGGTGAGGTGGTCGCTTGTGGTGGCCGATTGGTCGGCAAGAAGCGCCACCACGCCGCCATTGTTCAGAAGCCGCGCCGATTCCAACGCGCCCCGCTCGTAGGGGATCACGCGGTTGCCGCGTGCGATTCTGGTCTGGTCGGTTTCCCCCGCGTCCCGCTGCGGCTTCACGATGATGTTGAACGGCATTCCCGCAATGGCCGCCGTTCCAAACGCCAGCAACTCCCAATTCCCAAAATGTGCCGACAGCAGCAACGCCCCACGTCCATTTTTTTCGGGCGATAGAAGCTCAAGATTGTTCACCTTCAGCACACGGCTCAGTTGGGCGTTGGTGAGGTAGCGAAGCGGCAACAGTTCCAGAAGTGTGGTAAGGGTGCTGGCAAAGGAGCGGCGGGCAAGCTGGTTCAGCGCCGGCTGGGCAAGCCCCGGGAATGCAAGGCGCAGATTGGCCAGCGTCACGCTGCGGCGCAAGCCCAGCTGGTAGAAGCACCACGCAAGCGGGCGGGCCAAGCGGCGCATTGCCCCAAACGGCACAACGCGCCCAACCACCCTAAATAGCAATCGCCAGATCAGCACCATTCTCTACAGCCTTTTATCGGTTCCCCTGCAAGCCGTTGTTTTGTGGGGAGTCAAAGGCTCCGCGGTGCATTTCGGCGTAATCTTTCACCCAGTTTTCGTTGCGCGGTTCGCCGGGTGCGGTGGAGTGAACAAGGTTGAAGGCCTCGGTTTGGCTGCGATCCACAAACACGAACTGATAGTTGAGATTGTAGTAATTCCAAACTTGGTACGGCTTCAGGTTGAATTCATTCACGTGGCGTTCGATGTTATCGGGTTTGCCATATTTCAGCAGCACCCGCCCGCGGTCGCTTTCCCACCCGTTCGGTGCCATCGCGTAGGCGTATGCCGATGCCGTGCGCAGCCGCCCGAAATACTCCTCCTGAAATTCGTTGGCGGGGGTGCCGATGGTTTGGTCCCGCTTCAGCCAAAATTGAGTAAGGAATCTTCCCTTTGCTTCGGCCCCTTGCAGCGCGCTCCAGATATGGAGTTCCTGCTGGGTGGCGATAGGCTTAGCTTTTTCGAACTCGGTTTCCAACTCACTCTCCTTCAATCCGGCGAACATCGGGTCCAACAAATCGGCCTGAAGCAGGACGTTGCCTTGCTGCTGGGTGATGGCAAAATCTTTATCGGGATTGCGGATGGTGATGGGAAGCACCACTTGCACACTATCAGTGGCGGAACTGATGTAGCCATTGAAGACGGTGGCAACCAGATAGTACTCGCCGCTGCGAAGCTCATCCACCACCATCGTGTGAAGTTCCACAATGCCGCCCGCCGCTGTTGCTCGCTGGCGTTTTACATCTTCCTGCTGCACCCTTCGCCCGGTGGTGTCGGCAATGCTGTATCGGATAAAAAACTCGCTGGTGGGGACGCGGTTCGCGTGGTACAACTCCATGTAGCTGTTCACCACCAAAAACGGGGCGGCAATCACCGTGGCAATGTTTGGGCGGATCAAAAAACCATTTTTGTAGAAAGGGTTATCGGTGGCCTCGCTTGGTTCAAGATCGGTGGAGATTTGGATATCGCTGGCTTGGATTGTGGCCCCGGTAAACGCACGAACTTTCATGGTGAAACTTTGGGAATCAACCGCCCCACCCGAAGCCATATCACGGTACAAAATCTGGGCGGAATACACGCCCGGCCGCAGCGCAAGCCGCTGAACCCCCATCAGCACCCGCCCCGGCTCGGCACCGGTGGTTGCGATTTTCACCTCGCTGATCCAATCGGTGCTGGCCACCACCACCCCCTGGAAGTTGCGCAACTTCAAGCGTTGGTACAGCCGCCCGGTCTCGTTCGGCTTCCCAATCAACCCACGCTCGCTGAATTGGCTGGTGAACTCCACCAACGTCAGTGAGTCGTTGTAGGCAAAGTTGCTGTAGGTGTACAGGTAGTTCATCGGGCCGGGGGTGTCGGCAGCCGCAGCCACCGAAACCGACATCAGCCCAACGATGGCAATCATCAGCATTCGATTCATGGTTTTCATCATCGCGCTCACAAAAAAATGGAAGTTGCAGCAACCCGTGGATTGCGGTTGCAAAAGTACGAATGGGGGGGGCGGGGCTACCGAACAGCGAACAGGCCCCGGCCAAGTGTTGGTGAGTACCGTGTGGGCATCACGTGACTTGGCCGAGGCCTGGTTATCGGTTCATGCGGTTACTGCCAGGTTGCTGGCAGCAGGTTAGTGGATTACTGGAACCGCACCGAAGCGGTGACGGTGTTAATCAGCCCCAACGTGCTGTGGGGGCGGATGCCGTAATCAATTTGGCCCAAGAACGAACCGGACTCATACTTCAGCCCAACGCCACCGCTGATGTTGTACGCATCGGGGGAACCAACCAACATCCCAACCCGTGCGGCAAGGAAGTTGTTCCACACATACTCAGCCCCGATCGAGACGTGCTCGCTGGAAGCAGAGCTGGTATTGAATTCAAGCGCGGCCAGCAGTGAGTTCATCTCATCCCCTTCAAGGATATCCGAAGAAACACCGGCGCGGAACGTCAGCGGCAACGAGGCTTCAAGAGCTTCCAGCTGAACGTCGGGGCTTTGGTTTCCCGTCACAGGGTCCACTTGCCCACGCGAGGTGAGCTGCGACCCGGTGTATTTGATTGGAGATGAAAGGTTCTGCACGCCGAAGCCAAGTCGCATCCCCAAAATTCCTGGTTTGTACATGGTGCCAACATCGAACGCGATGCCGGAAGCCGAGACGTTGGCAATCCCCAAGTTCACCAGTTTCCCGGTGACACCGAAGGAGAACTGGTCGGTAAGTTGGCCGGCAAAGCTAATGCCGAAGGCAAGGTCGGTAGCACTGTACCGCCCGCCGGTTCCTTCTTGTTGAAAAATCGTGGTTTCGTCAATATCGCCACTGCTGTAGGCGTTGGCGCTGATGCCACCTTTGTAGTTTTCCCCTAACGGGAATGTTACTCCAGCAAAGTTGTGTGTGGTCCCAGCGAACAGCGATCCGAAGCTGTAGGCAGCACTTGCCCCTGGCGATAGAGTAATGCCGGCGGGGTTCCAGTACAGCGCGGTAGGGTCATCGGCAATGCCGGTGAAGCCGCCCCCCATTCCGATGGCACGCGCGCCAACGGGAAGGGTCAGCATCACCCCGGTTCCGGCACCGATCTTCGAGACCTCCTTTGTGGTTAACACACCAGTATTGTCCTGTGCAACGGCAGTGCTGGCAAAGATGCCGCCAGCGATTGCCGCAAGGATGCAGAGTCTGTATGCCTGTTTCATAGTTGATAAATTCCTCTGGTTGAATGCTTGGTGCCGCACTACCGCAGCCACAAGCAGGTGTTGATTGATGTCACATCGCAACATCGTGGCAGTTCGGCTGGGGAAGGTTACGTACCCTCCCCAGCCGCGCTACCCCCGTATCACCGTCATCGCTTAGTTGCCCACGATCCGGAATCCGCCAACAACAATCGAGAATTTCTCGATTACCTCGGCACCATTTGGCGTTGTGATCCGGGCAATCAGCAACTGCGATTGCACTTGGCGATTGCCACTGCTGACAAGGTCCCAAGCGTTCACAGCCACTTTGCCGCTCGAGTCGCTGGCCTTGTGGTTGATCGTTTGCAGCAGCTCACCGGCGGATGTATAGATTTCAATCTTACATTCTACTGGCAAGTGCGTGAAGTAAATCTGACGATCGTTGTTGGAGCGTTGGCCCAGGTGGGAAATCAGATATGGATTTGGAACCACCTTGATTTTCTCCAACATGTCATCGGTGTACTGGTCAAGCACCGGGGCAACGTTCGGGACCGCCACCAGCACTTTCGCGCCTGGTTCGGGCAAGCCCAAGGCTCCACCGGTAAAGTCAACCGTGAATTTATCGCCGGCCTTGAAGTCCGTTGTTGGCTGATCCTGCGGCACAAGCTGGCGAAGCGTTGAGTTCAACTGTGCAATGGCGTTCCCCATGCCGGCAGCGTCCAGCACAACTTCGGCACCGTTGGCCATCAGCACTTGGCCGAAGGTGATGACGTGGGTTTCGCTTCCCCCGACTTGCGTGAAGGTGACCGGCCCGACGTAGTAGCGGCTTCCCTCGGTCATTGGCGAATTTCCTGTGGAGTAATTCAGGCGGCGGGTTTGCGACAAGCGGTCGCTTAACGCAAGGCCACCAACATCAATCCAGCCATTGGTTGTTGTGCCGTATTTGCCTAACTGCAAGGTTGCCGCGGTGAAGTTCAGCGCGGTATCAAGATAGGCACTCATGTTCGGGTCCGGCTGGAACTCGTAGTTGTACTTGATCGCCTCGGTCTTCTTCGCTCCAGTTTCATCGTACAACTCGCGATCGTAGCTGGCAATGTTTTTCACCCGAAGGTTCAGATATGGGACATCAGCAGCGAAGGTTTTCCCCCCCTTCGTGTAGGTAAGCCTATCGGTCCCACCCGGCAGGAACTCTACTTCCAACTTCACCTGGCCAATGTTTGGCAGTGGGGTGTAGTTGTTCAGTGCGCGGCCTGCGCTATCGGTGTAGAACGTGTTGCCCAAGTTCTGCTTGCGTGCAACGATGTTCACGTTTGGTCCTGGCGTAATGATCGTTGCGGGTCGTAGGCCGCTTGAGTCTTCGCCAAACCGTCCAAACCGTAGCGAGTCGCCGAACTGAATGAAGGTGTAGTCGAAGGCAAGGCCAAACGTCCCGGCGTAGATTCCAACGGTTCCGTACTGCGGGCGTTGGGCGTTCGGGATATGGGTGGCGTTGAAGACCGACTTCACCTTTTTCTTGTTGTAGAACTCAATATGATCGAACACGCCATTGTTGACGAAGATCGAATCGTGCCGTGTGACGAACGTGGTATCAAGGTTTTGGCGGGCACTGTCGGCGCGGTCGCTGAAGTTGCGGTCGTAGTCCAGATAGAACTGCTGCACAACGTTTCCGGTACGCTTGCTGCGCACGGTGACTTCGGTTGCATACCACAGGTTCAGGAACAACGCTTTGCGTAGGTCGGTTGGCTGGAATTCAAACTCCAGCGTATCGCCGCCAAACAGCTGGCCAAGCCGCTGCTCGTCGTAGGTAAGGAAGCGAACGTTGCGAATCCCCCCCAACCCGTTCGATGAGACCACAACAGGGGTGGGCGTTGGTCCGGCAGCCGGAGCTTCCGGTGTTGCACGGATTTCGTTTTTCCCTTCAATGCCGGTATTGAGCTTCGATGGGGTTCCCTCTGACACGCTCCCTTCGTCGAAGGCTAGCACGCGGTAGTAGTAATCAATGTTGTTCACCAACCGCTCGTTTTCGCTCAGCTTTTCTTGGTTGGAAACCACGTTGCCGTCGCCGTTATCATCCCCCACATCAATGAAGGTTTTGCCATTGGTGATGCTATCCATCACCTCGCTAATGGCTTGGCGAACGATGTCGCGGATTGCCTTGTTACGGAAGCGATCGCCCCACACCGCTTGATTTCCCCATTCGGTGTTATGGAATAACGTTGAGTCGTTGTTGCTGTCGTCGTAGGGATCGAAGGTGAGATGATAGGTCATCACCGTGTCGAAAGGACGGTTTGTCTGGATCAGAGAATCGGGCTGCCCTGGCCGACGCAAGGTATCTACACGGTTGCGAATTGTGCGGGTAGCACCGATTGGGCGACCATCAGACTGCAGGTTCCCCTTTGTTGCATCCACATCCATCAACATCGGCAAACGCCACCATGGTCCCAATCCAGCAAGGCTAGTTTCCCCTTGCAAGTTGCGGCGGAACCAGACGGTATGCCGGGTAGCGCTATCTGGCAACAGGGGAAGCGCAATTTGCCCGATCGTCTTCCAACCCAAGTTCCAGCCACTGATGGAGTCGCTGGTGGTTGGGGAGTAATTCTCGGCAGCTTTACGGGTACGCTGAATCGTGTATCCGCTGAAGTCAAGGCCGCGCTCCAGAAGGTCAAGCGACATTTCCGAGCCGTTATCCCAGGAGAGCTTCACCCCTTCGTTCAACGGAGACCATGAAACGTTGCATGGCTCTGGTGGGCGTGGTGCGCGGAAGTTGTTGTCATAGACAAACTGCGCAAACGTGTCCAAACTCACCAATCTGCTCATGTTGTCCCATGCCCCGGTAGCCGCAACATTTGTCGCGCCTGGCTGTCTTGGATCGTAGCCATAAGCACAAAGAATGGCACACACCACACGGGCGGTATCGCCCGGGCGCATATTGAACACACCGGTGGACATCAGGAATCGCTTATCGCCGCCGCCGTTATCAATATCACGCTGAATACGCGCCATGAACTCGTAGCGTTCTTCTGGCGTTTTCGGGTCAATGTCAATAATCCAGTTCCGGAAAGTGCGCAAACCAAGTTGCTCGTGTTGCTGGTAGAATGGCTTGTCCTTGCGGATAAAGTTTTTGCCATCCACTGCTGGGCTTTCCAAGAAATCCATGCCGACGTAACCAAAAATTCTGTTCCCTTCGCCGGTCGTCTCGGACCACTGAACGCCAAGGTTCAGCGTGTCGTCGGCTTTGTCGGGAATGGCAATCGAGGTGTGGTCGTTAGCAGGCGCGCCAATGTCCATATCCATGGCCGGAGCCATCACGCAATCGAACAGCGTATCGCTGGATTGATTGATGATGTCGTACTTCAAGAAGATGAAGTCCTTATACTGGCCGAACCCCCAAGAGTAGATCGTTTGCTCAACTTGGATTCCCAACGGATATCCCTGACGTTGGGCAAGCCCTTTCCCGATCTCGTAGCGCCCTAAATCGGTGTCCTTAAATGTGGAGAAGATGTCCTCCTGTGAAATGACCGCTGGCCCCTTGCTGTACGTAGTCCGGTTACGCATGGTGATATCATCAACATAGTATCCCAGATAACGATTCACCTTTAAAGTATCAGCAGGGTTGGTATCCCACACTGGCCAATTGGGTCCGCCGGTAAGCCGGTCGCGGTTGTCAAATGGTTCCCCCGTAAAGTTGCTGTAATCGGTGGAGAAGTAGATGCGGTTTTTGGAAACTCCGGCTTGGGTTTCGTCAGTCCCCGACTGGCTTAGTGGCTGGGTGATGCGCCCCGGCACCATCCATGAAGTTCCGGAGTTTGGGTTGTAGCTGATAATAGCCATCTTCCGAAGGCTATCGCGCACACGCTTTTGCGCGCCAAACCAGATGCCACCACCAAAGATGTAGGCATTCCCCGACCCGCGTGGCCAAAGGCCACCGGCACGGCTGCCGGTAACGTTCAAGCCAAAAATTCCATAGTTCGAGCTAACGAACTCTACATTGGAAATTTTGTTCTTGATAATCTCGAACGCGCTTGAAGGGACGCGCTGAATTTCTGGGCCATCTTCCCCCTTCTCCGTTTTCTCCCCTTGTTGTTGGCCATCCTTTGTTTTGGCAGTAGCCTGCTGCGTGGGTGTTCCAAGGAACATCGCCAACAGCAGCACCAGCCACCAGCCTGTTATTGTTCGTAGTTTCATGGTTGTATCCTGAGTAATATGTCGTGTATTTCTGGCTTAGAACGTCAGGCGGATACCGACGGCGATGGTGCGTGGCGCTGCGTAGTTATTACGGAAGCTTTGAATCGTGGAGACCAGCCGCTGATACCCCTCATACTTCTCCAACTGTGTCACCACGCCATCAAGGTTTGTGTCCCCGTACGGGTTGTACAGGCGTTGGCCGTAACGGTCGTATTGATTTGTTGAGAAGGTCTCAGGGCGGGCGGCGTCAATCTCACGGAAGAAGGTAAACGCCGTGAAATCCCCCAGCTTACGATCCAGCGATGTGCCGTTGTTGTCGGGGCTGCCGGTTGTTGCGTAGTAGCTAACCGCCGCGGTGTTGTTCAACACGTTGAAGATGTCAGCAAAGAAGCTGATCTCCGAGCTTCCAAGATCATCACCGAACCAATCGCTCAGCTTAAATCCTTTTTCAATGTGGATATCTGTGTTGAAGCCTGATGGATAACGCTCCCCATTGTACTGCCCAAGCTGCTGCCCTTTTGTGTCGGTGCGCGTGTAGGGAAGCCCTGTGCCATACACCGTTGTAAACTGGATATAGGCGTTCTCCAGCGGCTGGATACCGCCAATGGAGGGCCCTGCATCGTTCCCCCAGTTTGCCGTTAGCTGAACGTTCATCTTGTGGGTTTGGTCGTAGCTTAACGGGAACTCAAACAGCGAGACCTTGCGCTCCTCCCCCGTGTATGGATCTGGCGTTTGCTGCACCCCATAGTTCGAGTTTGGGTTGGAGGCTGTGCCCACCGCTTTTTGCAGCGTGTAGTTCAGCGCGAACGACAGGTTCTCGGTGAAATTGCCATTTGCCTGCAACTCAATACCACGCACGTTCCCGTACTCCTGAACAGCGTAGATGTTGTATGGGCTAGGAATGACAGGGACATACACAATCCCGGTTTGATTGTAGATATCACGGTAGAATGCGGAGATATCTACGTAGTAGTTTTCGGCGATTTGTGCCTGGTATCCCATCTCATAATTGAAGACCTTCTGCGGTTCAATGTCGGGATTACCAAAGACCTGGTTTCCGCGCTGTGCATCACCATAAGCGTTGTCGTACATCAGGTTGAAGTCCGGCATCTTGAACATCATGGCGAAGTTGACGCGGAACTGCGATTGAGCCGTGATCGGATAGCTAACGCCTAAACGCGGGCTTACTTGGAATTTCATGCTGGCATCGCCAACTGAATCCAACGAGGCAAGAACATCGCTGAGTCGCTGCCGATTTAATGGCGACGATTGTGTGCTTGGATTCATGAAGTCAAAGCGGACACCAGGGGTTAGCACAATTGATTTGTAGCTAAACTGAGTGCTGAGGTAGAACGATCCTTTCCACGGGTGGTAGGGTTCTTTCAAGTAACCGCTCAACCGACCTGTTGGATCCTTGGAATCCAGCAATGGGCTTTCATAACCATAAATATCGAAGAATGGGTTCTGGTCGTATGGAAGTCCTATGTTATAACGCTGCAAGGTGAAGTAGCTGAAATCACCACCAACTTTCACCAGCGTACGAACATCGCTAAGGTCAACGAACGTCTCGTATTTCCCGGTAAAGGTCAACGTGGTGGATTCACGCTGATCAATGCCGCCACTGGCCCCGTGCACTGGAAAATTCCCATCGGAAAGACCATACGGGTTATGGCTTGCCCCTGGTGCTTCCTCCCCTTCATAAAACCCCGTGATGCTGTTGCGGCTGAAGCTGCTGAACGATTCCGGAGTGAACTGGTTCACGATAATTTCCTGCGTCGGAAGCTCGTAATCGTCAATGGCATTGTTGACGTTCGCATCAACTGGCTCGGGGATGTCGAACTGTGAGAAGAAGCCATACGACTTCGTTTCATCCTTGCGGCCAAATTGATACGTGTTCCGCACGTATGCCCCGGTCACTTCAAGGAACGATGCTTCATCCAACGTCTGGAAGTACCGCGCCAACCCACGGGTAATCACCGTGTTCTCATCCCCCGACTGCCAGTCGCGCTCCAGCAACGATCTGTTCGTATCAAACCGAGCCACGCCATTCAAGGAATCAATGAACTTGATCGGGTTATCGGTCTTGTAGTAATCTCCCCAACCACCACCTTCGCGCGTTGTCAGCCCTCGCTCAAGGCCAAGCTCAGCAAAAATTGAGCTTGAGATGTTGTACTTCAACTTCAGGTTTGCGTTGTAAATCCGCGCTTCTTGGTTCGGTAAACTTCCCAAGTCGGTTGGGCTTAGTGCTCGCCCTTGCCCCCACAACTGCTCGGCGATTGTGCGCCGGGTCTCGGCATATTCCGGTGTCATGTCGAACACCTTGTAGTTGGCCCCGGTGAAATCTACCGGCTGATATGATCCCGTCAGGAAGAACGTCAGCCCGTCAATGATTGGCCCACCGAACGCAACATCAAACAACTGCCGCCCCGACCCGTTCACCTCCAGCCCAGGAAGCGTGGTGTCCTGAACGGTACCCGCTTTCTTCACCGTAATCGCGTCGCTCATCCCATACAGCGATGGCACTTGCGTGCGGAAACGGATGCTCCCTTCGTAGCGGTCGTTCCGCCCCGATTTCGTCACCGAGTTGACAACGCCCGAAAGAATGTCGCCATACTGGGCATCGAAGCTGGAGGCGATAACCTGAACTTCCTGCACGGCAAGCGCAGAAACGGTGGGATAGTAACGGGCACTGGTTGAGCCAAATCCGCCGGTAAATGGGTCGCCAACGTTCACACCGTCCACACGGACGGAGGTCTCGCTTGCGCGCCCACCACGGATGCCAAAACCGTTCTGCCCTGTGGTGTTTACCGAGCTTGTTAAGGCCACGGCATCAATCACCGAGGTCCGCGACCCCTTGGCCAACGCATCGCCATCGACTTTGCGGACGGTTCCCGTTTGCTCCGGGACGATTACGTCTCTTTTGGCAGTAACTTCGATTGTCTTGCCAACCACTGCTTTTGTGGTCAGGGTCGCTTTCAATTCAGTTACCTGATCCACCGAGATGCGGACGGTTCGTTTGAATGGCTGGAAGCCGACACCGGTTACGGTGACTTCGTAATCACCGGCGCGGATGCCGTTAATCAGGAATTTCCCGTCTGGTTTGGAGATACCACCTTGTGTGGTTCCCCCAATGCGGATGGTCGCGCCTGGGACCGGTTTGCCGTCGTCGTCCGTTACTTTCCCCGCCAGCGTGCCCGTGATTTGGGCAAGCAAGGAAGCCGGAGCAAGGACAAGGCATGCTGCTAAACAGAGTAGCCTGCGGTTCATTCAATCACTCCTGTCAAAATGGATTGATGATGTGTATTGCTGTTTTCGAGAGAGAATGTCAGATTTCGGTTGTCGGGCGGCACGCGCTTTCTGGTTCGGCTTGGGAACAACCAAGCCGGGCGTGCGTCAAGTCGTTGTCAAAATGCTGGTAAGATTGGCCGGTTTGCGGCTAGTGTGCCGAAAGGGGACGAAGCAGGGAAGCAGCCGGTATCGGCCAACGCCTCGTTCGGAATGGCAGGGCCGAATATAGCCCCACGCCTTGCTAACCACAAAACAAGTTTTCAAGTTCTCAATATTCTTTTCACCTCACCCGCTTTTGGCGTGTTTTCGCCAGTTCCTTCCCCCAACCGCACAACCTAACCACCACAGCGGCCAAAGTTACTTGCCGAAGCATGGGGGAATTTCTGCGCCGTGATCCCCTTTTGCCCCACTCAACTCTCCTTTTTTCCCGCATCTTCCTGAGAACAGAAGCAACCTAACCAGCAAAGGGGAAGAAGGTTACTTGGGAATGGCAAATGCAGAATGCCGAATGCCAAATGGTGGATGCTATACTCGGCGCAAATTGGTTTGCGAAACTCTACTCAGCCAGGTGTGGTGTGGATTCCCGCTTTCGCGGGAATGACAGCGCGGGTTTTGTCGCAAACCACGTTCGTGCGAGTATAAATGGTGAATGCCAAATGGCAGAGGGTAAATTCACTCTGTATCGAACAGCCCCCCCCATCCCTTTTCTCCACTCACATCCTTTTTCCAACTGCTACCCAACTGGTCGGGGTGTGGGCGGTATATTCGCGCCGCGCTGCTGCTGGTAACCGCAGAACTTCACAACATTTTTTTCGATGCTATCTCCTCAATCAACACCGTACGACTGGTGTATTGTTGGTGGCGGGATTGCTGGATTAACCGCAGCCCGCGCACTGGCCCAGCATGGACAGCGCGTTGCCGTACTGGAGCAAGGAATTATTGGGAACGGGGCCACCGCTGCCGCAGGCGGAATGCTGGCCCCGTTGGTGGAAGCACGCAGCGCCGAGCCTCACGCCGTGCAGTTCGGGATGGAGGCACTCCGTTTCTATCCTGAGTTCGTGGCCCAGCTTCAGGCCGAAGCGGAGATGAGCGTGGGCTACCGAACCGAAGGGACGCTGGTGGTGGGCCCCGACCGTGACCAAACCGAGCAGCTACGCCATCTGTTTGCCGAACAGCAGCGGCTGCAACTTCCGGTGGAGTGGCTAAGCGGGTATGAGTTGCGCCAGATTGAGCAGTATCTATCCCCCACGGTTGCTGGCGGCATCCATTCCCGGCACGACCACCAAGTGGATAACCGATTGCTTGCGGTGGCATTGGCCCGCGCGGTTGCTCGGCTGGGGGGTGATGTGGTTGAAAATGTTGGCGAACTCCATCCAAAACGTGTTGGCCAAACGTGGCGGGCGGAAGGAAATGGAGTATCTATCGAAGCGGCCAACATCCTGCTGGCAGAAGGCGCGGCGGCCAAAGCGTTGCGGCAGATGCTGCCAAATCTTTCGCCCCACCTGCGCCCGGTGAAAGGGCAATTTCTGCGGCTGGATCAGCGCGAACTCCATCTGCTGGATCACGTTGTCCGGAGCACCGAGGTCTATCTGGTCCCGAAAAACAACGGGCAGATAGTGGTGGGGGCAAGCGCCGAGGAACGGGGGTTCGACAACCGGAACACCGCCGGCGAAATTTTCGAGCTGCTGCGCGCTGCGTGGGAGTGTGTTCCGGCAATCCGCGAGCTTCCGATACTGGAGATTGGGGTTGGGTTCCGCCCCGCAACCACCGACCATCTTCCGCTGCTTGGCCGCACGAAGATTGACGGGCTTGCGGTTGCGGCCGGGTACTATCGGCACGGCATTTTGTTTGCTCCGTACGCGGCGCATCTGCTGGCCGAACATCTGGTTCAGCAAACCAGCAACCAATGGATTCATACATTTTCCCCTGAGCGATTCCATGAACCTAATCGTCAATGGTGAGCCGGCGGTGCTGCAATCCAGCACCCTGGCCGAACTGCTGGAGCAGCAAGGAATAGCACCAACCCAGCAAGGGATTGCCATTGCCATTAACGACAACGTTATCCCCCGCCGCGCCTGGCCAACACACCAGCTGCAGGAAGGAGATAGAGTAGAAGTGATTACCGCAATGCAGGGAGGGTGAGCTTCAGGAACCAAACGGCTGATAAAAAAAATCTGCCCCCACGTTCTTGCAACTGACCACTGCCAACTGACAGACAACCGACCTTTCCCCCCCCCTTTTTCAATCCATGCCTGACGACCCTTTCATACTTGGCCCGCGCAGCTACTCTTCCCGATTAATTTTGGGGACCAGCCGCTACCCGAACCCTAGCATCATGGCCCAGGCGTTGCGGGCTGGGTGGGCCGAGCTTGTGACCGTCTCCATCCGGCGGCTGAACTTGCGGGATCGGAACACCCCTTCAATCCTTGATGCTATTGACCGCAGCCGCTACGACCTGCTGCCGAACACCGCCGGCTGCTACACCGCAAAGGATGCAATCTTGACCGCGCAGCTGGCGCGCGAAGCGTTGGAAACCGACTTCATTAAAGTGGAGGTGATTGGCGATGAGGACACCCTGTTCCCCGATGTCGAGCATCTGCTGAAAGCCTGTTTGGAGCTTGTCCGCGACGGGTTTGTGGTGCTTCCCTACTGCAACGACGACCCCGTGACCTGCATGAAACTGCAAGACATCGGGTGCGCCGCCGTGATGCCGCTTGCCGCGCCGATTGGCTCCGGCATGGGGATACGCAACCCGTACAACCTTCAGATTATCCGTGAAAAAATCAAGATACCGATGATTATTGATGCCGGAATCGGGACCGCATCGGATGCTGCCCGGGCGATGGAGTTGGGGGCCGATGCAATCCTGCTGAACAGTGCTGTTTCCGGGGCGCACGACCCCGTTGGAATGGCAACCGCAATGCGCATGGCGGTGCAAGCCGGGCGGCTGGCCCACCAAGCCGGGCGCATCCCCACCAAGCTGTATGCCACCGCTTCCTCTCCGGCCCAGGGGACAATTCACACCAGCGGAGCCTAACCCAGATGGAACCAATTTTTCGGATGCTGGCAATCGCACAAACGCCAGCCGATATGGAGCGATACGTTGACGCAGCCCGCGCCACCCCGCAGCTGCGGCTTGGCCTGATGGCGCGCGACCCCGCACACCGCCGCGACGGCGTGGAGGACCTTATCCGCACCGCGCTGGCACGGCACGCACCACACAACCTCACGTTAATCAGCAATGCCTACCCTGTCCCCGGCTCGCAGTTGCTTCACCTGACGGCGTTGGGATTGAAGGAGCTTTCGTCGGCTGGCGGCGGCGGGTGTTTGCGGCGTGCGTTTGGGGCATCCACCCACAGCGTTCAGGAAGCGTTGTTGGCCGAGCGGATGGGGGCGGAATACATCACCCTTAGCCCGCTGTTCCCAACAGCTTCCAAGCCGGGGATCACCGGGGGGGGATTGGAGTTGCTGGCTGAAGTCTGCGCGGCGGTCGCGGTTCCGGTGTTCGCGCTTGGCGGGGTGACGTTGGCCAACGCGGCCAGCTGCATTGCCGCCGGTGCCTACGGGGTTGCGGGAATCGCCCTGTTCGCCCAGAACAACATTGAAGAACTTCACGAAGCCATGCAGGTGGCCGAACAGCATTCATCACCGAACTAAGCCGTGCAGCCCATGGATCAAGCAATTCAAGACCGCGAGAAGCAATTCTACGATGAGGAGTGGAAGAAGATAAAAGTGCGGGAAATTCGTGGGCGTGTGGTGATCCCCGAAATCCCCACCCTTGCCGGAAAGCGCGTGCTGATCTGCTCCTGCGGGACCGGAATTGAGGCGGTGCAAGCTGCGCTGGAGGGGGCCGATGTTTATGCCTTCGATATTTCCGAAACAGCGGTCCACAACGCCCGCGCAATGGCCCAGCACAACAACGTCCAGATGCAGGTTGCGGTGATGGATTTCCACCAACTCACCTACCCCGATAACTTCTTCGACATCGTCTATGGCTCGGCAATTCTGCACCACATTGATTGCGACCGCGTTGGCCGCCACATCCACCGCGTGCTGAAACCAAACGGGATTGCCTACTTCCTGGAAAACAGCGACCGGAACCCGCTGCTACGCTCGGTCCGGCGGCTTGCGTTCGGGAAACCGGGGGGCTATCAACGCCAGAAATTCCTGTTCTTCCGCCGCAACGGAACCACCGATGAATACCCCTTGACCGAGGAAGAAGTGAGCACACTGCGGAACATCTTCCACGGGAACTTGCGCCGCTTCAACCACACCTTCGAGTTCTTCTACTTGCTGAACTCCATGCTGATAAAGAAGCGCTCGGTGGGGCGCAAACTGCGGGCGTTCGACCGTTTTGTGGTTCGGATATTTCCCTTCCTTCGCTCCTACTCCTTCCAGCAAGAAATCTGGATGCAGAAGCCAGCAAGCAAGCCATGACCGTTGCATTATCCATTGCCGGTTCCGATAGCGGCGGCGGCGCGGGAATCCAAGCCGATCTGAAAACGTTCCAGGCGTTCGGCCTGTTCGGGACCACAGCAATCACCAGCGTGACCGCCCAAAACAGTTGCGGCGTGCGCGCCGTGGCCGATGTTCCGGTGGAGGTGGTTGCCGCACAAATCCATGCGGTGCTTGATGATTTTCCGGTGGCAGCAATCAAACTTGGGATGATGTCCTCGGCAGCAATCATCCAGACTGTTGCCGATCTTCTGAAAACCCGTGCGGCGGCCATCCCGATTATTCTGGACCCAGTGATGGTGGCCACCAGCGGCGACCGATTGCTGCAACCCGATGCCGTGCGGGCGATGATCGAGCAACTGATTCCGCTGGCAACCGTTGTCACCCCAAACCTTCCGGAAGCTGAGGTGCTGACCGGACACAGCATTGCATCACCCCAAGAAATGCGCCAAGCGGCGGCCCGCATTGCAAGCATGGGGCCAGCCGCCGTCCTGATGAAAGGGGGGCATCACCCCACCGCCGACCTCCATCCCGCTCCAGCGGAAGCGGTTGATCTTCTGCTGCACCAGGGTGAGTTTCATCAGTTCAGTTTGCCCTGGCTTCACACCAACAACACGCACGGAACTGGCTGCACCCTTTCATCGGCGGTTGCTGCGTTGGTTGCGTTGGGGCATCCGCTGCCGGAGGCTGTGTTGCGCGCCAAACGGTACGTCCACAACGCAATGCGGCTGGCACCAAATTTGGGGCACGGGAACGGCCCGCTACTCCATTTTTGGCAATCGGAATTCCCGAACCAGCAGCCGTGAGTTCTTGATAATTGCTCTTCTGGCCAACACCGCAACCCGCCCGGCCCACCGGCGTAGCCGACCGGCTGATGTGGTGGATCATTAGCTCCTTCACTCACCTCACCAATCCCCAAAACTCCATGGATGGCATCCCCCCTTCCCGTGCCCATCCACCTCTTAAAATTCGACATTCGACATTCGACATTCCAACATTTTCCCATGCCTGAACCGAACCTCCAAATCCGCCCAGCAACGCCCGATGATGTTGGAGTAATCCACGCGCTGATTGCCGAGCTTGCCGAGTACGAGCGGCTGCGCCACCAGATGGTGGCAACCGAGCAGGATATTCAGCAAGCACTGTTTGGGGAATCCCCGCGGGCCGAAGTGATCCTTGCGTGTGTGGGCCAAACGGTGGTGGGGTTCGCCCTCTTCTTCCACAATTTTTCCACTTTTTTGGGGCGTTCAGGGGTGTATCTTGAAGACCTGTTCGTCCGCCCCGAACATCGCGGCAAAGGCTACGGGAAAGGACTGCTTCAACGCTTGGCGCAGATTGCCGTCGGGCGCGGCTGCGGGCGGATGGAGTGGAGCGTGCTGGACTGGAACCAACCCTCCATTGATTTCTACAAAAGCCTGGGGGCAATTCCCATGCAGGAATGGACAGTCTATCGGCTGGCCGGAGCGGCATTGGAGCAGTTAGGGGGAAGCGAGTAATCCAAGTCCTGATAACTGAGGTAAGTCATTAGTCAGTGGTCATTAGTCATTAGTCAGTTGCAAAGAAGAGAGTGAGTTTTTTCTTTTACTGAGATTGCTCATGGCGCTCAAGTAACCGATTCTCGACAGTCATTAGTCAGTGGTCAGTTGCAAAGAAGAGAGTGAAATTTTTCTTTCAGTGAGATTGCTAATGGCACTCAATTAACCAATTCTCGAAACCTGACAACCGAGGTAAGTCAGTGGTCAGTAGTCAGTTGCAACGAGGGGGAGCTTCTGCCAATTCATTGCATTGCCCCAGCATTATTGAGCCTTTCTGCTGGTAGTGGAAGGCGTTCATGGTTCGACAAGCTCACCATGACGCTGTGGGGTTCGTGGCTCAGTCGAATGAGTGAGATGAAGAGAATGGCTACTTCTTTTTCTTTCCCAATTACCAATTACCAATCACCTTCAAGCAACCGATTTCCGAAGGGACCAATACATAACCAACAATCAACATGATTATGAAGCGAACAATCACAGGGCTGTTTGCCGCCGCGCTCATGGTGGCGACGCTGGCATCGGCCATTGCGCAAACCAGCGGCGGGGCCTCGCTGGACCTTGATGCAAAATTGCCGTTCGACCCCGCAGTGCGGCGCGGCACGCTGCCAAATGGCTTGCAGTACTTTATCCGCGCCAACAAAAAGCCGGAAAACCGTGCCGAGCTTCGGCTGGCACTGAACGTTGGTTCCACCAGCGAGGACGACGACCAGCAGGGGCTTGCCCACTTCGTTGAGCACATGGCGTTCAACGGGACCAAGAACTTTGCCAAGAATGATATTGTGGGATTTCTGGAATCCATCGGCATGAGGTTCGGCGCCGACCTGAACGCCCACACCAGCTTTGATGAGACTGTCTATCAGTTGCAGCTGCCAACCGAGGATATGAAGATCGTGGATAAGGGAGTTCAAATCCTGGAGGATTGGGCGCACAACATGTCAATGGAGGATGTGGAGATTGACAAGGAGCGGGGGGTGATTATCGAAGAGCTTCGGCTGCGGCTTGGTGCCGAATTTCGGATGTCGCAGAAGCAATATCCCATCTTGTACTACGGCTCGCGCTTTCCACAGCGGTGGCCGATTGGGAAGAAGGAAATTCTGGAAACCTTCAAACACGATGTCATCAAGCGATTCTACCGCGACTGGTATCGCCCCGACCTGATGGCGGTGATTGTGGTGGGGGATTTCGACCCGGCAAAAGTGGAGGAAATGGTGGTGCGCCACTTCTCCAAAATCAAACCCGCCCCAAAGCCACGGGCCCGCGAATGGTACCCCATGCCCGATCACAAGCAAACGCTGTTTGCAATCGCCACCGACCCCGAAGGGACCCGCAGCAGCGTTTCGGTGATGTACAAGCATGACTACAAACCCGACGTTACCGTCGCCGATTACCGCCAGGGAATTGTGGATGCCACCTACAACCAGATGCTGAACCAGCGCCTGTACGAACTCAGCCAACAGCCAGACGCTCCGTTCCTCGGTGCCTTTTCCTCCAAAGGTTCGTTTAACCGCGCCAAGGAGATTTACCGGCTTAGTGCTGGCGTAAAAAACGGGGGGATTGAGCAAGGTTTGGAAGCAATTTTAACCGAAGCAAAACGGGTGGAAAAATTTGGATTCACCCCCACCGAATTAGAGCGGGTGAAGAAAGATATGCTCCGGAGTTTCGAGCAAGCATACGCCGAGCGCGACAAGATTGAGTCGGGGCAGTATGCCGAGGAATACGTCAGCTACTTCACCAACTTGGCCCCCGCGCCGGGGATTGATTATGAGTTCGCCCTCTATCAGAAGTACGTCAACTCCATCACCCTTGACGAAGTAAACCGCCTTGCTGCCACGCTGATCCGCGACGACAACCGCGTATTCAGCGTCAACGCGCCGCAGAAAGAAGGGGTGGCCGTCCCCGACAGTGCGGCACTGCTGGCGATTGTCAAAAAAGTGGAAGGGAAAGAAGTGACACCCTACGTTGACCACGTCAGCGACCAGCCATTGCTGGCAGCCAAACCAGCGGCGGGGAACGTGGTGGAGACCAAAACCATCCCCGAACTTGGCGTGACCGAGTGGAAGCTCTCCAACGGCATTCGCGTGGTGATGAAGCCGACCGATTTCAAGAACGATGAAGTCTCCTTCACCGCCTACAGCCAGGGGGGAACGTCGCTTGCTTCCGATGCCGATTTCATCCCCGCCTCCACCGCTTCGGCAGTGATTCCGCTGGGGGGCGTTGCCCAGTTCGACCAAATCGCCTTGCAGAAAATGCTGACCGGAAAAGCTGCGGGCGTTTCCCCCTACATCAACGAGCTTCAGGAAGGGATGAACGGAAGCGCGTCGCCAAAAGACTTGGAGACGATGTTCCAACTGATCTACCTGTACGCCACCCAGCCACGCATGGATCCAAAAGCGTTCGAGACCTTCAAGGCCAGCCAGCGCGCCAGCCTGCAGAACCGGAACGCACGCCCAGAAACCGCATTCCAGGACACCGTCACCAACGTGCTGTCGCAGTACAACTTCCGCCGCAAGCCCTGGACCGAGGAGACGTTGGAGAAGTTAGACCTGCAAAAATCGTACGACTTCTACCGCCAGCGGTTTGCCGACATGGGGGATTTCACCTTCGTCTTTGTTGGCAACTTCAAGCCGGAAGAGATCAAGCCGATGATTGAGACCTACTTGGGCGGGCTGCCCTCGAAAGGGGCCCAAGAGAACTGGAAAGATTTGGGAATCCGCCCGCCGACAGGGGTCATCAACAAATCCGTGCGGAAAGGGGTGGAGCAAAAAGGGCAAGTTCGGATTGCCCTTACCGGGCCGTTTGAATGGAGCCGGAAGAACCGCCTGGACATGCGTGCACTGATGGACGTTGCGGACATCCGCCTTCGCGAAAGCCTTCGCGAGGACAAAGGTGGCGTGTACAGCCCCGCCGCGTTTGGCTCGGCATCGCACTATCCCGTGCCAACCTACTCCATCAACATCCTGTACGGCTGCGATCCCAAGCGCGCCGACGAATTGGTGGAAGCCACGCTGGAGGTGATGAAGCAGTTAAAAGCCAACGGGCCATCGGCAGAAGATCTGCAGAAAGTGAAGGAAATGTTCCTGCGCGAGCGGGAAACCAACCTGAAGAACAATCAATACTGGTTGGGCACGTTGCAGTACTACTACCTGAACCAAGAGGACCCGATGCAGATCATCCGCGACGAGCAGATGATTAAAAACATCAGCGCCGAGGATGTGAAGCGTGCGGCCAATCTGTACTTCAACATGGACAACCGCGTCACCGTGGTGATGTACCCAGAGACCATGTAGCACAGCGGGTGAGCAACAGAAGCAGAAAGCAACCAAAGGGCTTCGGCAGAAATGCTGAAGCCCTTTGTTGTGCGGCCCTGCCGCTGGCGTATTTTGGGACATGAACCCGCACGAACACTTCATGCAACTGGCCTTGGAAGAAGCGCGGATTGCCAGCCAACAGGGCGAGGTCCCAATCGGCGCGGTGCTGGTGCGCGAAGGGGTGGTGATTGCGCGAGCGCACAACCGCGTGGAGCAACTGCGAAACCCCGCCGCCCATGCCGAGCTGCTGCTGATCCAAGAAGCAACCGCAGCCACGCAGCAGAAATGGCTTCACGAATGTGCGTTGTACGTCACTCTTGAGCCATGCCCGATGTGCGCCGGGGCAATGCTTCTTGCAAGAATCCCCCAACTCTATTTCGGTGCGTTCGATGCAAAAGCTGGCGCGGCGGGAACGCTCTTCTGCCTAACCGCCGATCCCCGGCTGAACCACCAAGTGGAAACATGGGGAGGAATTTGCGCCAACCAAAGCATTGCACTGCTTCAGCAATTTTTCCGGGAACAACGGGGAACGGCGTAGCAAGCCAACCGGCGCGGCGTATCTCACTGCTTATTTGAACCATTCATCATCATCAAACATCGTCCTGTGGCAACCTTGTACATCGTCCCAACACCGATTGGGAACCTTGAAGACATCACGCTGCGGGCGTTGCGAATACTGCGCGAAGTTGCGGTGATTGCTTGCGAGGACACCCGCGTCACCGGGGCATTGCTGAAGCATTATGGAATTGAGCAGAAACGCCTGGTAAGCTGCTACAGCGGCAACGAAACCGGGCGGATACCCGGGCTGATTGACCTGCTGCAATCGGGCCACGACGTCGCGCTAACCAGCGATGCCGGAACCCCGGGCATCAGCGACCCCGGCGTGCGGCTGATTTCCGCAGCGATTGACGCGGGCATTCGGGTGGTTCCGCTTCCTGGCGCGTCGGCGGCCATCACCGCAGTGGTGGCGGCCGGGTTGCCAACCGACTCCATTGTGTTTGAAGGATTCCTTCCCCACAAGAAAGGCCGCCAAACCATGCTCCGCCGTTTGGCCGAATCCGAAAGCACCATCATCTTGTACGAATCCCCCTACCGTGTGGTGAAAACCTTGCGCGAACTTGCCGAGCATCTTGGCCCGGAACGCCGCGCCGCCGTCTGCCGCGAACTGACAAAGATGTTCGAGGAGATCACCCGCAACACGCTTGGCCAGCTTCACGACGACTACGCAAAACGAAGCAGCATCAAAGGGGAGTTTGTGCTGGTGATTGAAGGGAAACGGAGGTGAGGTGAAGGTCCGGATTTCACCCTCAGCCTGCATCCTCCAACACCACCACCGCCCCGGCAGTGGTGTCGCTGTGGGTTAGCGATACGTGGGCGCGCAAGTGGCCGTAGCGTTCGGCCATTCCCCCCGTTAGCAGCAGCTCCGGCTGCCCGGTTGGAAGGTGCCGGATTGCAACCTCGTGCCACTTGAACCCACGGGTGATGCCGGTCCCAATCGCCTTGGAGAACGCCTCCTTTGCCGCAAACCGTGCCGCAAAATGCTGCCCCGCACCAATCTTAAAACTGCGGCAATACTGGCTCTCTTCCTCGGTGAAAATGCGGCGTTCAAATCGCTCGCCATACTTCTCCAACGCCTCCTCGATGCGGTGGATGTCGGCAAGGTCAATTCCAATTCCCACAATCATTCTGTGCCTCCATTTGTGGCGTTGTGGGGCGCGGCTTTGCCATCCAGCACAATCGTCAGCAAATCCTTGATGTCGTGCAGAAGGTAGTCGGCGTTCACCACTTGGTTGCCGAACGTGTCGCCATATTTTGCAAACGCGGTTTTCATCCCAACTGCGGCGGCCCCCACCATGTCACGCTCGGCCCAATCCCCCACCATAATTGCTTCGCTGGGGTCCACCTCCAATTTTTGCAGCACCAGTTGGAATGGCACTGGGTCCGGCTTCCGTTTTCCGGTGTCGTCGAAGGTGACGACGTGGTCGAAGATGTGGTGGAAACTCATGTAGCACAATCGCAACCACGCCTCGCGCGTGGGGGCATCGGAAAGAATGCCAAGGCGAACGCCATGCTTCACTAACTGCATCAGCGTTGCGCTCACGTGGGGGTAGGGCTTCAAGGCGGCTTCGCGTGCGCGGCGGTAGGCAACAATCCCGGCCGATAGAACCTTGTAATCAATCCGCCCCAACACCTCCACCAACAACTGATCGAACACCCGTTGGTACTCGATTCCCTGCTCCTGGTAGATTTTATCAACGCTCCCCTTCACGTCGTCGAACGTCATGTTCAGCCCTGCATCAATCATTGCCGTGATTGCGGCATCCACCGCCTGGCGTTTCATTGCCATGAAGTCAACCAGCGTGTTGTCAAGATCGAACACCACCGCTTTAATCATTGCGAACTCCTACGTTGTTTGATGGCACAAGATAGCGAATCAACAAAGGGCTGCCGGAGCTTCGCAGAAATTTTGCGGATTTATCCCAAGCAAGGGGCCTGCACTATTCGGCCAAACGGTATTTTTTACTCCATGCTTTCTGGCCCCCTTCCCCGCATCGCGTATCATGCAGCAACCCAACGGCCAACGAACTCAATCCCAACAACATTCTTTACCAAGCATCGCCGTGGCAACCGATTCACAACCGTCAGCAGAAACCTTCCCAAGCATTCACATGGTTGGAAACGCCCACTTGGACCCCGCTTGGATGTGGTGCTGGGGGGAAGGAATGGAGGCGTTTTTGGCCACCTGCCGCGCCGCGTTGCAACGGATGGAGGAAACCCCGGAGTTCATTTTCACTTGCAGTTCGGCGGCGCAGTATCGCTGGGTGGAGGAGGTGGAGCCGGAGTTGTTCGCCGCAATCCAGCGGCGGGTGGCCGAAGGGCGTTGGGCTGTTGTTGGGGGGTGGTGGGTGCAGGCCGATTGCAACCTTCCCTCGGCAGAAGGATTTGCGCGCCAGGCGGTTCTTGGGCAGCAGTATTTCCTGCAGAAGTTCGGAAAAATTGCCCGCGTTGGCTACAGTCCCGATGCCTTTGGCCACGCCTTAGGATTGCCCCAGTTGCTGGCCCGCTCCGGAATGACCGGCTACATTTTTTGCCGCCCCGACCCCACCGAACTCCCCCTTCCTTCCCCGCTACTCCGCTGGTGCTCGCCCGATGGGTCGTCGGTGCTTGGCTACCGGGTTCCGTTCCACTATAACATGTATGAGTCGTCGGTGCCGAAGAAGGTGAGGGACTTGATGGAAGCCTTCGGCACGGCATCTTCGTTAGCGAATCCCCCAGCGCCGCTTGGCAGTTTCGGCAACGATTGGTGCTTGTTCTACGGCGTTGGGAATCATGGCGGCGGGCCAACCCGTGAGCATATCCAGCAGATCATCCAGATTGCCCAAAACCCGCAGATGCCCGAACTGATATTCAGCACTCCCGACCAGTTTTTTGACACGGCTGCGGCCCGTTCCCAAGCTGGCAATATCCACATCCCAGAATGGCACGATGACCTTCAGCTGAACGCCCCCGGCTGCTACACCGCCCACTCGGAAATAAAAAAACTGAACCGCAAAAGCGAGCATCTGCTGATGCAGGCCGAGCGGTTATCGGCCATTGCCACCTTGCTGGGCGGGGCCGAATATCCCGCTGCCGAATTGCGCGTAGCTTGGGAGCAAGTCTGCTTCAATCATTTCCACGACATCATCTGCGGGGTGGCCATTCGCCAGGCGTTGCAGGAAGCAATCGAGATGTACGGCCACGCCTTGCACGCCGCACGCAAAGCCACACGCTACGCAGTGCAGCGGATTGCCAGAGCCCTCAACACCAACGGCGAAGGGCAAGCGGTGCTGGTGTTCAACCCGCACTCGTGGCGGCTGAAAGAACCGGTGACGGTGGAGCTGTGGCACGACATTGACAAATCACTCTGGACCCAGCCGGTGAACGTCCACGTCAGCGACGCCTGGGGGAAGGGCCTCCCCTGCCAGCTTGGTTTCACTTCGGGAAAAATTGGGAAAGATAGGATTGCCATCACCTTCCCAGGCGACCTGCCAGCATTTGGGTGGAGGTTGTACCGCCTGCTGTACGGAACCGAATCGCCACACGCTGCCAGCCGTGGAATCGTGCGCGAGCAAGATGATGGTATTCACGTTGAGAATTCCCACCTCCGCATTGCCATCTCCGCCCGCAACGGATGCCTGACCGAACTCTATCACAAAGGAGCGGGGATCAATGTTGTGCGGGGTGAGGCGGCGTGCGGGCTGGTCATCAGCGACCGCTCCGACACGTGGGGCCATGGGGTGACGGCCTTCGATGCGGTGATCGGAATGTTTGATGATGCCGAGGTGAGCCTGGTGGAAAACGGTCCCACACACGTCACGGTTCGCTCGGTGACTCGGTTCGGCGCGTCGTGGCTTCAGCAGGATATTCGGCTGTTTCATCACGCCCCCCAAATCTCCGTTTCGGTGACGCTCTTCTGGGCCGAACAGCACCGGATGCTGAAGCTCTCCTTCCCCACCCCGTTCGCCAACGCCACCAGCATTGCCGAAACCGCCGGGGTAGTAACCAGCAAGCCAGCCGACGGAACCGAACGGCCATGCGGTGTCTGGTTTGCCGCCTGCGGAACGGTTGGCCAAACGGAGGCCACGCTGGGGATTGCCACCGATGCCAAACATGGTTTTTCGCTAACGCCCGACGGCGATCTTCGGATGTCGGTAGCGCGTTCGCCGGCCTATGCCTTGCACACGCCGCATCCATTTCACCCGGATGAGAATTTGGATTTTTTGGATCAAGGAATTCAGCGGTTCCACTATCTGCTCCGCCCCGTGGTGGGGGCCGGCGCACCGGAGCAATTAGCAAACGCTGCGGCGGTGCTGAACCTGCCGCCAATCCCACATTTGGAATCAGCCCACGGCGGGGCCGGCGATTGGGAACAACAGGGAATTGAGATAGGCGCGGAAAACGTTGTGGCAACAGTGCTGAAACGGAGCGAGCGAAACGACGGCTGGATTGTGCGGCTGCACGAAACCGGGGGGAAGGAAACCGAAACAACCGTTCGTGTACTTGTTGCTGATATTGGTTGGAAGGCCAAGCTGCATCCGTACCAACTATCAACCTGGCTGCTGCGTAACGGAGAAGCAACGGAGGTGAATCTGATTGAAGGCACAGATTGAGTTTGTGAGAAAAATATCAGCCCAGCCACGGGGTAAAAAAACCACAGAGACACAGAGGTCACAGAGGGAAGAAAAAAAAGAGAGTTTGGCTCATCTATCGTTAGCGCGCGAGCGATGATCCGAGCCACCACCGAACAGCGTCCCCGCTTATGCTGAGCTTCGTCGAAATATGAATCGCCCCCCTGCGGTTACATCGTTCCCGCCGCGTCGTCATCGGCACAACACACCTTGTTGGACTTCAAATCTGGAGGAGAAAACCGATGACGACACGCACTACCCACCTACGCCAGTTGTTCCTGTTTGGGCTGATGTTCTTGCTGCTGATTGCGGCCTGTTCATCGAACAAAGAAACGGCTCGCCGCGAAGCCCCACCCCCACCCGATGCCAGCCCATCACCCTGGGCACTGATTGCCGACGGCGCAGTAAGCTCGGCAGAAATTGCCGATGATGAGAGTGGCACAGTAGAAATTTCTACTGATGTTGTTGGCACAGCAATCATCACAGAAAAAATCACCGATGGCTCCGTTGCCGCGCTCCAAATCCCCAGCGGTTATTACTCTGGCGGCTATCCCGCAGCCTTTGGCAATGTTCCCGCCGTCGAAGGGAGCTTGGCTATCCGGGATATGCTGGATAACTCAATCACCAGCTATGATATTCAGGATCATGATGTTCTTGTTATTGGCAGCACCTCAACATCAGAAGATGCGGTGACAACAACAGAAATTTTGCATGAGAGAATTTCACGTGTTGATGTTGCTGAAGAGTCCGTACAACCTGCCGTTGCAACCGGACGCGGGGCCGTTGCGCCAAAGGCCGTGACCGCAAGGGGGAAATTGGGCGCGGTTTCCGGCACAACAACATCTGCCCCCAAGAACAAACTTGCAAGGCCAAGCGCACCCACAACCGTTAAGGGGCTGAAAAAAAAGAGCAAGCTGGCAAAGCATGATGAGCGTGAGGCCATCACCGAAGTGATTGCAACGCCCGAACCAGTTACCTCCGAAGAGTATCACCCAATCACCGAGAACAATTTTCTTTCCCCCGCCAAAGCCCCACTCTCCACCTTCTCCATTGACGTTGACGCAGCCAGCTACAGCAACGCCCGGCGGTTTATCAACAATGGCTCGCTTCCCCCGGTTGATGCTGTGCGGATTGAGGAGATGGTGAACTACTTCAGCTACGATTACTCCGATCCCGTTGGCGACAATCCTTTTTCCATCAGCACCGAAACAGCGGTTTGCCCGTGGAATCCGAAGCATCGTTTGGTTCACATCGGCTTGCAGGGGAAGCGCATCCCCATGGCCAACGTTCCCCCCAGCAATCTTGTGTTCCTGATTGATGTTTCCGGCTCGATGGATGTTCCCAACAAACTTCCACTTCTACAACAATCGCTTGGGTTACTGGTGGAACAACTGCGGGAGCAAGACCGTGTTTCCATTGTGGTGTATGCGGGCCAAGCGGGGTTAGTGTTGCCGCCAACGTCGGGGGCAAAAAAGGAGAAAATTATGGAGGCGATAGAGAACCTTTCTGCAGGTGGGTCCACCGCTGGCGGGGAAGGGATTGAGCTTGCGTACTCCATCGCCAAACAAAATTTCCGCAAGGATGGAAATAACCGCGTGATCCTTGCCACCGACGGCGATTTCAACGTGGGTGTGTTCAGCGATAGCGGGTTGGTGGCGCTGATTGAGGGGAAGCGGAACGACGGGATTTTCCTGACGGTGCTGGGCTTCGGTTACGGCAACTACAAGGATTCCAAAATGGAGCAACTTGCCGACAAAGGGAACGGCAACTACGCCTACATTGACAACCTGAAGGAGGCGCAAAAAGTTCTGGTGACGGAGCTTGGCGCAACCCTGTTCACGATTGCAAAGGATGTGAAAATTCAGGTGGATTTTAACCCGGCAATGGTGGCGGCATATCGGCTGCTTGGCTACGAAAACCGCGTGCTGGCCGCGCGCGATTTCGACGACGACACCAAGGACGCTGGCGAGCTTGGCGCGGGGCATTCGGTGACGGCGTTGTACGAAATTATTCCGGTGGGCCAGGCCCCAGAATTTGCCATTGAGACCCCAGCCGACAGCAGCAAGTACCGCCTAAGCGATGGCCGCCCGTCGGCCTACGGAGTGCGTGATTTAATGGAGGTGCGGCTACGGTTCAAACACCCAAAAGACACCACCAGCAACCTGCTGGGAAACGTTGTGGTGGATAGCACCGCCGCAATTGAAACGGCATCGCAGAATTTTCGGTTTTCGGCAGCGGTGGCCGAATTCGGATTGCTGCTGCGGAACTCACGCTACAAAAGCGGGGCCGACTACGGCCACGTTCTAACGATTGCCACCGGAGCCGCCGGAAAAGATGAAGAAGGCTACCGGGCGGAGTTCATTGAGTTGGTAAAAAAAGCGCAGACGATTGCTGAAAAAAAAGGGAGTGGGGTGGAGGTAGCGATTGAGTGAGTGAGTGGTGGAGTGATCATTAGCTGGGCGTATCAGGCGACGATTCCTCGGCAGGGGGATCGTCGCTTTCATGTTCGCGGGCTTCGCGGTAGCGGCGGCGCGTTTCCATGATGTGATGAAATCGCTGGATCACTTGGTCGGCAAGGGCGTAGGGAATTTCGCGCTGGGGAAGCGTGGTGAAAATTTCATCAACGATTCGTTCATCCAAATCAATCCGGTAGAACAGCGAAGCAAGGCGGCTGAAATGGAAATCAATGATATGCCCCAACCTCTGGGCCAACGCCTCGCGGAACTCCATCATGGTTGCCTGTGCTTCGGCTTTTGCCTCGGCATCCCACTCCACATCAAAGCGGTCGGCAATGGCTTGGAGCATGGCAACATCCTGATTCTCCGGTGCATTGCTCGGAGCATGAAGTGGTTGATCTTTTTCTGTGCTCATGTTTGAACTCTCCCACGATAAGCATAGCCTTTTTTAAAACCCCACTTCCTCCAACCGCTCCTTCACTTCCCCCAGAAAGATGTTTACCGCGTCGCCGTAGTGGCGGTCGTCGGGGACCAACACCAGCGCGCCGAAGGTTGCCGGCTTTGCGTCCTCAAAACGCTCGCTGCTGGCCATTGTGGTAATCTCTTCCGGACGGTAGATGTTGTCCATGTCGTGAACCACTACCGTTGCCCCGAACTCAGTTAAAGCGGAGTCGGCCGCGGGGCGTTCGGTAAATCCCAAAAAATCCCAGGGGATGCGAACTTTCACGGTGTAGCCGCCCTCGGTTTTTGTTGCCACCGCTTTGATTTTTTTTGCCGCAGCCGTTTGCCCGGGGTCCAGGTAGTTGCTGGTGCGTGGCTGCACCGTTGCGGGCTTGTCCAGCAAGTCCCCCAAGCCAATATCGAAGGCGTAGATGTTGGTGTCAGTTTTGGTTCGGAAATCGCGCGAACGTTTCCCAACCCGAAGGCGATTCCCCAGCGTGTACATATCCAACCAAATTTCTAGCTGATCCACCGCTGTGTCGTTATCCTTTGGTGGGATTGCAATCACTTGGTCATCGTGGCAGAAGATGTTGAAGTAGAGGTAGTCGTTATCGTGGGCCGAGCGGACGTTGAACGAGAGGTCATCGGCACCGGTCCAGTAGTAGGAGCCGCTTTGGATAAACCGCGACATCTGCGTGGTGGAGTTCGCCTGGTATCCGCTGCTGACATCGCGCCCACGGCTGTAGCTGGGGATGGTCATAAACCCGGTCTCGAACACCGCCTCGCCGGTGTTGGTGTTGCGGTAGCGGTCGTTCCCTTCAAGGGTTTGGTAGTTGCGGTATTCTTCGTGAGTGGTGTTCCCCTGTTGGGTGGTGGTGAAATCATCCACCAGCATAATCACCCCGTCGCGGTACCGGTAGCCTTCGATGCTCCACTCGGTTGGGCTTTGCTTGCGGGCGATTGAGGCGTTCCCCTTTCCGATCGTGACCCCAACCTCAATCGGAAGCTCCACAAAGCTGGTGGTGGTCTGCTTCACCAGCCGCATGATCCCTTCTTCATCAATGAAAAAGCAGACTTGCATCCGCCGTTTGTTGTCGGCTTTCAGGCGGTAGCAGACGGCAAAATCGTAGGCACTGTCCCCGGTGAAATCCCCAACGTCGTAGCCCCAAATATCGAACGGGGCTTGCGGAAGCGCGTCGCGGATGTCTTGCACCAGCTCGGGCGCGAAGTACGGGTCTATCCGTTCGGCCAGTTGCTGGAAGGTGATCGCCTCCTGTGCGGAAACGGAAATGGCCGAAAGAATCAGTAGCAGTAGTGTGGTTCGGATCATCATCATCATGCCGCAAAGTACGGTAAAAAGCCACGCACGAAGGCGAGCCGGATTGAATATCACGGTTGATTGTCGCCGTTTCGGTTGCGCCAACATCTGGTGGTGGTCGCATCACCCAAAACGGCGACATCGCAAGCACGTTCGGCCTTCTGCTTAAAACTCCGCCGATCCCGGTGTCCGTGGGAATGGGATCACGTCGCGGATGTTTTTCATTCCGGTGAGGTACATCACCATCCGCTCAAGGCCAAGCCCAAACCCCGCGTGCGGTGCCGACCCGTACTTCCGCAAATCCAGATACCACCAGTAGGCTTCTTCCGGCAGATGCTGTGCGCGGATTTTTTCCAGCAACACATCGTGCCGCTCCTCGCGCTGGCTTCCGCCAATGATCTCGCCAATCCGGGGGGCCAGCACGTCCATGGCGCGTACGGTTTTGCCGTCGTCGTTCAGCCGCATGTAGAACGCCTTGATCTCCTTCGGGTAGTCGGTGACCACCACTGGCCGCTTGAAGACAACTTCGGTTAAGTAGCGTTCGTGTTCGCTTTGCATATCTATCCCCCACGCAACTGGGAACTCCCAGGATTTATCGGCCTTCAGCAACACCTCTATCGCCTCGGTGTAGGTGACGTGTTGGAAGTCGCTTTCGGCAACGTGCGTGATGGTCTCCAGCACGGTGTCGTCCACCCATTTGTTGAAGAACTCAAGGTCGGGAAGGCAGGTGTCCACAACGTGGGCGATGATGTATTTCAGGAACTCCTCGGCAACGCGGCGGTTGTCGTCCAGGTCACAGAAGGACATCTCCGGCTCAATCATCCAGAACTCCGCTAAGTGGCGCGGGGTGTTGCTGTTTTCGGCGCGGAAGGTGGGGCCGAAGGTGTAGATATTGGTGAACGCGCTAGCAAAAATTTCCCCTTCAAGCTGGCCGCTGACGGTCAGGTAGGAAGGGCGGCCAAAGAAATCTTCCGCGAAGTTGATGCCGCCGTTTTCGGTGCGGGGAAGGTTCATCAAATCGAGCGTGGTGACACCAAACATTGCCCCGGCGCCTTCAGCATCGGAAGCGGTGATGATGGGTGTGTGGACGTAGAGGAATCCCCGCTCCTGAAAGAATTTATGGATGGCATAGCAGACCGCGTTACGAACCCGGAACACCGCGCCGAAGGTGTTGCTGCGTGGGCGCAAATGCGCAATCTCCCGCAGGAACTCCATGCTGTGGCGTTTCGGTTGCAGCGGGTAGGTGGTGGGGTCGGCGGGGCCATAAATCAGGATGTCGCGAACCTTCAGCTCCACCGATTGCCCCGCGCCAAGCGATGCCACAAGCTCGCCACTGATTTTCAGGCAGGCCCCGGTTCCAATCTGCCGCATGGTCTCTTCTGGGATTGCCCCTTGCTCCACCACTGCCTGCAGGTCCTTAAAACATGAACCATCATTAAGCTGGATGAAGATGACACCTTTGCTGTCGCGGCGGGTTTTCACCCAGCCACGCGCTTGGACAGCAGTGCCCACCGCCATTGTGAAAATATCCTTGATGTACTCCCCGGTTCGAATCATGGCTAACGAATGTTGAATGTGAACGGAAACAGTGGCAAACGCTGGGTAGCAGAAACGATACTGCGTGAAGGTAGCCGTGCGTACCTCAATATCCATTCTGCACCGATTACTACGCCGCCAAAATAGAACCCACCCCACCACCACGCCAAACAGCGATACAACTCACCACACAGGCCAGGGTTTCGGGGTGGCAGTGGCGTAGTAATGGGAACATCTATTTTTCGTGCTGCTTCGTAGTAACCTCATCTTCTGCTGTCCGGTATTTTACGCGCCACCTGTGTGAGGCGTGATGTCAGCAACAGAAAGAACATCAACCAAAACAACATCAATCAAAGCAAGGTGAGGTATGTGGGTATCAACAACGCTTGGGCGTGCGCGCAACCTGGGGTGGGTTGCGGCTTGCGCAATGTTCATCGGCTGCAGTTCGGATGAAGTCACCGGGCCAGCCACCAACAACACTCTGTTCACCAGCGTCACGCTTGCCACCGCGCCGGGGGGGCTTACCGATCTGTCATCGTCGGTTCCCGATGCCGCCGACCAATTCATCTACTTCGTGGCGAAAAGTCCGAACGGAGCTGGAGTATTTAAGGTTCCATCAACTGGGGGTTTGCCAAGCCAGGTTGCCGCTGGCAGCCCCTTCGTCCAGCCAACAGATATTGTTCTGACAACCGACAATCAAACCATCGTTGTTGCCGACCCCGCAGCAGGGAGCATCTTCCAAGTAGCGATTGCGGACGGCCACACCACCGCTATTTCCGAAACATCCCAGACCAACCCCGTGGCGTTGGATCTGAAATCGGAATCAGGGAGCGATGCCATCTACTACTGCGGAATAAAAGATGGCCAGAAGGCGATTTTCAAAAAAACAGCATCGGGGCTAACAGTGCTGCACAGTGGCCCACCGCTGAGCGCCCCCACCGGAATTGTGGCCGCCAACGATGGCGCAATCTACATTGCCGACCAATCGGTAATTCACCGGCTTTCCGGCGGAACAATTACCCAGATTGCAACCGGGCTCACCCTGGGTTCGCCCGCCGGAATCACGCTAACGCCGGATGAGAAAGCGGTGGTGGTTTCCGCCAAAAGCAGCAGCGGAAAATCCCAAGCGACGATCATTGCCATTGCAACCGGGGAGCAAACGGTGTTCAACAATATCATCGGCGCGAACAGTGCCCCCGCCGGGCTGCATGGCGCACGCAACGCCAACGGGTTCACGGGGCTGTACAGCTGGGCCGATAGAGTTGGAGGTATTTATCGGCTGAAGCCGTGAGCACTGGCTATACTCGGAGTAAATTGGTTTGCGAGAATCAGGCCATGTGGGAAGTATCGTCCGGGTCAAGAATGCCTAGATGTTGATACTCCCCGTAGCGTCATCACCCCGTCATCGCAAGGAGGGCTGTTAAGTGTTCATCTGATAAATTTTTCTTGCCCCCCCTCTCCCGCCGTGAGGTTGGTTGCAGCATCGCGGCCAATCGGGAGAGGGGTTGGGGGCCAGGGGACCGGCTGCCGGCGCGCAGCCGAGAATCTTGATCTTCCCCTGCCTCCAACCTCGTTCTGCGGCTGCCTTGCGCCCCTCACCCCAGCCCTCTCCCGGGGGGAGAGGGAGCCAAGAGGGAGAACGTAACAGCCCTGCGACTGGTCGGGGCGATGACGAATAGGTGATATCGTCCCAACTAATGCCTTCTCACATTCGCAAACCACTTTGCTCGGAGTATAAAATCCCCACCTACGCCTGGCGCAGCCACCGCAGCAGTTCGCGGAATGTTGGGCGTTTTCCGTACATCAGAATTGCGGTGCGGAAAATTTTTCCCGATGCCCAAATCACAACGCCGATAGCCGCCACCATCACCGCAATCGTTCCGGCAAGCTCCGCCGGCGAAGGCATTTTTGTCACCAGCCGGATCATCATCAGCGTTGGCGTTAGGAACGGGACGTAGCTAAGCGCAGCAACCGAAAACGAATCAGGGTCCTGCATCACCACAAACGCAAACGCCATTGGCGCAACCAACACCATCGTGAGATAACTGGTGATGACCTGCGACTCCTGCTCGGTTGTCACCAGCGACCCAATCCCGATAAACAGCGAAGCGTAGAAGGCATAGCCCAACAGTAGATAGAGCAAAATTAGCGGGAAGGAAGCAAGGATATCGGGGGAGATAACAACGGCGAAATATCCAACCGAGGCCATCCCAACAATCACCCACGCGGCAACTTGGGTTGCGCCCAACGCGCTTAGCCCCAGCAGCTTCCCCCACATCAATTCTTGCGGAGTTCCGCTGCTCACCAGAAGCTCCATGATTCTGTTCGACTTCTCCTCCACCAGACTTCGGACCAGCGATTGCCCTGTGGTCATCACCAAAATCATAAACAGGATGATGCCGATGTAGGCCGCAAAAAATGTCTGCAAAAACCCCTCCGATTTCTCCCCCCCTTTCTCTGTCACCTTCACCGTCTCCATCGTCAGGGATTGGTTGGCGCGGCCCCATGCGGCGGTGTCAATCCCGGCGGCAACCATCCGCTCGGTGTTCAAGATTTTTTCGATGTGGTGCTCGAACTTGTTTACCAGCCTGATGTTGCTTGGGTTTGTTGAACGATAGCTGACCACCACCCGCCCTGCGCTGTCGCGAATCACCACCGCACCCTCCATCGTTTCGGCAAGGATTGCGCGGTCGGTAGCGGCGATTGCTGAATCAATCGGGGTGTTTGTTGTCGGGTAACTCTGCAGCACAAACTCCGGCTGGCCGTTGGGGAGCGTGTCCAATTTCAGCTGCTGGGAAAGCGGCATCATCACGCTTCCGGTGCTGTCAATCAGGCCAATCACTTTGGTGCTGCTGTTCCCTTTGTCGGCCAGCATGGAAGGAAGCAGGCCGAACAGCAACATCATGGCCGGGGTCAGAATCAGCGAAATAATGAACGACTTCGCCCTGGCTTTTTGCGTGAACTCCCAGCGGGCAATCTGCAGAATGCGTTTCCAGTTCATGGTTGGTTTAGGTGGTGGAGTTGGTGATTGAATGGGTGATAGAGTTGGAGTTCGTGGCGGGGATCGCTTCCCCGGTGGCGCGGCGGACGGTCTGGATAAAAATGCTGTTCAGCGATGGCCGCACCCGCTCTATCCGTGTGATCTGAAGCTGCCCGCTAATGTGCGGAAGCAGGTCGTTCAGCGTGGCGGCGGGCTGCAACGCAAGCTCGGCTCCGTTCGGGTAGATGTTGGCATCCAACACCATCGGAAGCCCACGCAGAAACCGCCCATCCCCTTCGAACTCCATCGCCACATTGTTCCCGCCATGCTCTTCTTTCACTTGCTGCACGGTCCCGGCCAGCACCACTTTCCCTTTGTTGATTAACGCGATCCGGTTGCAAAGCCGCTCGGCTTGCTCCATCTGGTGGGTGGAGTACAGGATGGTCCGCCCATCGTCGCGAAGCTGATCCAAAATTGAGCGGAGCAACTCCTGATTGACAGGATCAAGCCCGCTGGAGGGTTCGTCAAGGATGATGTACTGCGGCTGATGAATCAACGCAATGATCAGCTGAACTTTCTGCTGGTTCCCTTTGGAAAGCTCCTCAACACGGCGGCGTTCGCTTCCGGAAAGCTCAAACCGCCGAAGCCAATCGGCAGCGCGGCGGCGTGCGGTGTCCGGGGCAACGCCACGCAGCGCGGCAAAGTGGAGAATCGTTTCCAGGATGCGAGATTTTTGGTACAGCCCCCGCTCCTCGGCAAGGTAGCCGATGGAGGAACGGATGGAGTCGGAGAATGGAGCACCGGAATAGGTGATAGAGCCGGAGTCGGGGTGGATGATGTTGGTAATCATCCTGATGGTGGTGGATTTGCCAGCCCCGTTCGGGCCCAGCAGACCAAAAATTTCCCCTTGCCGTGCCTGGATCGTAACCCCGTTTACCGCGTGGACGGTTGCAAACTGCTTGTGCAATCCTTCGGCGTGGATCATCTGAGATTTTTTGAAAAATGAGTTGAAGTGAATCTGCGGTTGCAGAAACGGGGGCCGCTACGGCAGTGGCGGAATGGAGGTTGCGGAAGCTCTGCGCCGGCCCGGCAGAGTGCGGAAACTCACCTCACCCGCTCCACGCGGCGGATTTCGGGGACGTGATAGATCAAGGCTTTCTCAACCCCGGCCCGAAGCGTCAGCGGGGCAAGCGCGCAATGCTCGCAGCTTCCAACCATTCGGACTTCGCAGGTGCGGGTCTCCTCCTCAAACCGAACAAACTCCAAGTCCCCCCCATCCTTCTGCAAGTAGGGGCGAATGCTGATAATTGCTTGCTCGATTCGTTCGCTGATGGAAGCAGACATCGTTCGGTGAGTAGCTTCGGTGAGTAGCTTCGGTGAATGGCTTCAGTGGAAACTCCGCGACAAATTAGCCACCCTCTCCATACTGGCCACTCATGCTTCCAGAATGGAGGTTCGTTCCAAAAAATTTGGATGAAAGAGGGAGGGAGATTTTTTTTGAGATGGATGGCCAGTGGCATTGTGAGCCATGCGGGGAAACAATCCACCGTTTACTCACTCACCTTCGCAGAATCAATCTCCAACAACCAATTTCCAAACCATGACTTCACACCTTGATCGCCTGCTTGCTTTGGCCCGGCGGAATGCCGCAACCTACGGCGCAAACCCCAACGTGGCGGCGGTGCTGCTGGTTGGTTCGGTTGCGCGCGGCAATCCCGACCAGTGGTCCGATATTGACTGCACCGTTCTGTGCCACGCAATGCTTACGCCGCAGGAGCGGGAGGAATTGATGCTGGCCAACGGAGGGAGCAATCGGTTCACGTTGGGGGATGAGAGTGGCGGGATGGATCAGTACGTGGTGGAGGGCGTTGTTTGCCAATTTGGCATTGCGACTATCCAGCAGACTGAAGAGATCATCAACAGTGTGGTGGTGCTGAACAACACCGACCCCGACAACCATTGCATCATGGGGGGATTGCGCGAGGCGTTGCCGTTGCATGGCAATCACATCGTGGAGCGGCTTCGTTCAGCAGCGGCGGAGTATCCGCCCCAGCTTGCGTTGGCAATGGTGAAGGCTCATCTGAACTTCCGTCCCATCTCCTTTTTCCAGCATCGCCTTGCTGGGCGGGATGATATTTTTCTGCTGCACGAAATGCTGACCGCTGCCTGCCGCAACATCATGGGGGTGCTGGCGGGGCTGAACCGGATGTACCCGGAACACAACTACAAACGTGCCGACCGTTTCATCAGCCGGATGGAGGTTGCCCCGCCAGACCTTGCCGAAAGGCTCCGGCGCATTTTGGGAACCGAGGCGTTCGGGCCGTTTACAACGTTGGGCCAGGTGATCGAAGAGCTGTTCCAGATAGTCCGCCAGCAGATGCCGCAGGTTGATTGGCAGCCGGCATACGAACGGTTCACCGAAGCCGTGGGTGGCCACCAGCCCAGCGGCCAGGATGAAAGCTGTTCAGATGAAAAAGGCTAAGTTCTGGCCACGAAAAAAAATCACACAGGCAGCTTCAAAACTTACATGAACGGAACCGCATACATTCTTGGGGATCGCGCACAGGCGCTGGCCAACTACCCACACGCACGCAAAGTTGGCCAGTTCATCTACGTCTCTGGCGTTTCCTCGCGCCGGTTCGATAACACCCATGCCGGCGTGCAAATCAACGGTGATGGAAGCGTGGAGTTGGATATTCGCGAGCAAACCCGCGCGGTGATCGAGAACATCAGCCTGATACTGGAATCCGCCGGGGCTACGCTTGCAAACGTGGTGGATATTCTGGTGATGTTGGTGGATATGAACGACTACGCCGGGATGAATGAAATCTACAACCACTACTTCCATGCGGAAACCGGGCCGGTGCGCACCACCTGCGCGGTGCACCAACTTCCCCACCCGAACCTGCTGATTGAAATGAAAGTTGTGGCTTGGGTGGGGGAATAGTGGGCGTGGATTTTGGCCCTTCTAACTGATCACATACAACGGTGCCTGGCGGGGGCAACCAAGCCGGAAAGGGAGCCAGTGGCCAACCCCGGCCGAAGTATAAAGTTGGGAATTCCCCCGCTGGTAATGTCCCCAGATGTAGTTGTTTGGGGTCAGCGGCTCAATCACTCCATGCCCGCCAAAACCGATCTGAATCCCGCCGTGGTAATGCCCCGCAACCGTTAGTTCAATCCCTTCTTCCGCCGCCCGATCCCACCCTTCCGGGCGGTGGCTCATCAGGATGTGGAAGGCATCGGACGGCGCGCCATCCAACGAAGCATCCACCGTGCGTTGCAAAAATTGTGGACGGTTTTTCTCACTTCCGCTTCGTGCTGGGTCGTCGGCACCGGCGATAAACAGTTGGCTTCCCCCCACTTTCACCGTTGCCCCTTCCTCGCGCAGCAACGGTATCGGGCCGCGGTCAAACGCTTTCTGGACAGTCTCAATCCCCCGGTAGTACTCGTGATTTCCCAACGAAGCAAAGGTGCCGTAGCGTGGTTTCAACTCCGCAATCATCCGCAGCGCGTCGGGAAGCTGATGGAGTTCGTCGGCAACGTCGCCGCTCACCAGCACAAGGTCGGGGCGGGCGTGCTCGGCAGCAATCATGCACTCCTCCAGGTCTTTCATAAAAATGAAGGAACCCAAATGGATGTCGCTAAGGTGAAGGATACGCAGCCCGCGAAGCTGGGGCGGCAGGTTTGGATAATGCAGTGGAATTGTGGGAATCTGAACCGCGCCCCAAGCGCTTGCAAGCCCCCAAGCGTTGGCCGCCAGCAGGGTGCCGGGAATCACCACAGCCCCTTTGGCCAGAAGCGAACGCCGCAACGGAGATTGGAGCGTTTCGGCCCCAAGCGTTTCGGCCACAGCGGAAGCAACAGATGGAAGGGATGGCTGGGGCTTATCACGCAGATTACTTTTCTGCGACCACTTCGCCAGCATCCATTTCACCAACCGCTCGGCTGAAAGAAGCACCCCGCTAAACGGCAACGACAGCAACAACGCCAAGCCAGTGGTGATAACAGCAATGGTTCCGATTGCAGCCGCCAACGCCAACCCAGCCAGTGAAAGCCAATCGCCCAGCAACCACAAGCCCACAAACAGCAATCCGGCCAGCGGAACTTGCCACGATAACCGCCGCACCCAACGCACCCACCACCATTGCCGATGCAACGCCCACAACAGAAACACCGCCAGCCCCCACGACCCAACCACCAACACCGCGCTACCAATTTGAAGAAAGTAGTTTCTCATCAGCCTTGAAGAACATGCTCCGTTTACTCAGCTTGGCATAGTCCCGCACGTGGTTCCGCAGTTGGTTGCTTACCAGCCGCGGCGCACCAGAATGCCAATCAGCCCGTTGGTGGACCCATCGTGAGTCGCCACCGGAGCGGCGGCTTGAAGCTCGCGAAGGATATTTCCAGCAAGCTGCTTCCCAAGCTCCACCCCCCATTGGTCGAACGAGTTGATGTTCCAGACGATTCCCTGCGTGAAAATCTTGTGTTCGTACATGGCAATCAACATCCCCAACGTGTGGGGCGTTAGCCGGCGAATCAGGATGCTGTTGGTGGGGCGGTTCCCCGGGAACACTTTGTGCGGCAGCAGTTCTTCAATCCGTTCGGTTGGGGTTCCGCTGGCTTCCAATTCTGCGCGAGCTTCTTCGGCGGTTTTTCCGCGCATCAGTGCTTCGGTCTGTGCCAAGAAATTGGCCATCAGCATCTGGTGGTGTTCCCCGGTTGGGTTCAGCGTTTCAATCGGGGCAAGGAAGTCCGCCGGAATCAGCTTGGTCCCCTGGTGAATCAGCTGGTAGAAAGCATGTTGCCCGTTAGTCCCCGGCTCGCCCCAGATAATCGGGCCGGTGGAGTAATCAACGCGGTTGCCATCTCGATCCACTCCCTTCCCGTTGCTCTCCATATCCCCCTGCTGGAAATATGCGGGGAAGCGGTGGAGGTATTGATCGTACGGCAAAATTGCGTGCGACTGCGCGCCAAAAAAATTGTTGTACCACACCCCCAGCAACCCCAACACCACCGGGATATTCTGGTGCAGCGGCGCAGTCCGGAAATGTTCGTCCATCTGGTGCGCACCTTCAAGAAGCTGGATGAATTGATCCATCCCAATCGCCAGCGCGATGGAAAGCCCAATGGCCGACCACAACGAGTACCGCCCCCCAACCCAATCCCAGAACTCGAACATATTGGCGGTGTCAATCCCGAATTTTGCAACCTGAGTCGCGTTGGTGGAAAGTGCCACAAAGTGCCGCGCCACCGCCGCCGTGTCGGCTGCCGATTGCAGGAACCAATCGCGCGCGGTGTGGGCGTTGGCCAGCGTCTCCTGCGTGGTAAAAGTTTTGCTGGCGATGATGAACAGCGTCCGCTCAGGGTTCAGCCGCTTCAGTGTCTCGGCGATATGGGTTCCATCCACATTGCTGACAAAATGGAGGTGAAGGCTTGGCGTGGCGTAATGCTTCAGCGCCTCGGTGGCCATCACCGGCCCCAAGTCCGATCCCCCAATTCCGATATTCACCACGTCGGTGATGCTCTCCCCGGTCCACCCCTTCCACTCTCCACTCCGCACCAGCTCAGTAAATCGGCGCATCTGCTCCAACACGCGGTTGATTTCTGGCATCACATCGGTTCCATCCACCACCACTGGGTTGCCCGATCGGTTCCGCAGCGCGGTGTGCAGCACGGCTCGCCCCTCGGTGTTGTTAATTTTTTGGCCGGTGAACATCCGCTCGATCCACGCGGGAAGATCACGCTGGCGCGCAAGCTCCAGCAGCAGCTCCATTGTCCGCTGGGTGATGCGGTTTTTGGAGTAATCCAGGAACAGATCGCCGTGGGAAAGGCTGAAACGGCGGAAACGGTCGGGGTCATCGGCAAACAGTTGGCGCATCGGCAGGTCGCGCAGTTCGGCATGATGCTCGGCAAGGGCTTGCCACGCGGCAGAAGAAGTTAGTGAGGACATGGTGTGGTTCTACGAATGGGAAAGTTGGAAGAGAAGGTTGGAAACGTCCGTCGTTGTCACCGTCGTGTAGCTCTGTTTTTATGTCAGTTCAGCCGTTTGATTTCAGCAGCAATCTGTTCAATTACTTCTTCATTGCTAATCTTGTCGTCAATGCTGAAAACTACGAACACTTGTCCACCGAATTTTTCAGTGAAGTCATCAAAACTTGCTCTCATTCTTTCAGTTGGGGAGTAGTTGCCGAAATTGGCTTTTGCGGTTACAGGCTTGATTTGAATCCCAAACGCTTTTGTACCAACCCAGCCGAGATAGTCAATATCACCTGCATGGTCAAGTTCGGGATCGCTTTCTTCAAACTTCACATCCGGGAATTTTTTCGCGAGGTTATCTTCAATCACAGATTTTTCACGAACGAAACCGTCGTACGTCCTGTTGATTGTGAGATTGAAAATGTAATCCACACAATCTTGCAACGTCAGTTGGTTAAAGGCTTCTGTCCATTCGGGGATTACGGTTTCTTTGATTTTTGAATGCAATCTTTCGCCAAGTTCCTCTAAACCTTCCTTCGTAATTTTAGTTGGTGTTTTACTGTCCGTGCTGGCATTCTCGAAATACCATTTCTCCCATTGTTCAATATCTTTTGGTTGGCACTCACGAATAAGAGCCATTACAGCACCGACTTTGTTGGGTCGTGATAACTGGTAGGTTTGCGTAGCATAATTGAGAACTTTCTCTTTTTTGCCGAACTCTTTTGAAACGCGTTTAATGTTTGATTTAGACATGTGCTTCGTGAAATAAGTTTTGAAATTTTTGTTTGTATTTAAAATCCATACTGCTGTCAACCCCCACTAAACCGTTTTTGATTAAATGAGCATTGATGAACGTTTTATTTTCTAAATATAGATAACAAAGTAAATTGTTTTCGCTGTCGTGTTTTGTGCTATCGTATTTTAGGAAAACCCTTTTCCCTTTTGTTTTATCAATCAGGAATTTTTTTGCTTCTCTCTTAATAACAGGGTCTTCTTTGATACCGATCAGTCTTATAGTTAGATCATTACTCAAACGAATCAACTCTGGGCTAATGACTTCCTTAATCGTGAACAACTCTTCTCGTTTAGCGGAACTATCCTTATCAATTTTAGAGCCGAACTGTATTTTTTTTACATCAATTTTCTTATCAAGTGCATGTGGGTCTTTGAATATGTAGGGCAGTTTTTGAATTTCCTTTTCAAAGTCAGTAGCTGGCGGCCGTTGGGTTGTAAATTCATACGTTGTACCGTTCAAATCCATTTGATAAACCTCTAATTTTTCTTTGATGTAGGGAATAAATTCGGCGTTAATTTCAAAGCCAACAGAGTTTCTATCAGTATTTTTAGCAGCCAAGGCAGTTGTCCCGCTGCCAGCAAACGGATCGAGAATTGTTTCGCCGACGAAAGAAAACATTTTTATTAAGCGTTTCGGCAATTCTTCGGGAAACATGGCAATGTGTCCATTTTGTCTTGCTCCTGCGAAGTTCCAATGGCCTGCAAAGTTTGTGTTCCATTCTTCGGGGGTCATTTTTGAAAGTTCTTTTTGCTCTTTGGTCGGTTTGGGTGCGTCACCCAATTTTTTAAAAATCAAAATAAACTCATAATCAAGTTTCAAAATTCCGTTTCGTGGATATGGATAAGAACCCATTTGAACACCTCCACCTGTGGTATTGGAGGTCGTGACTTTCTGCCAAATGATAGCACCCATGTAATCAAATCCAATATTCTCACAGAACTTGATAATCTCCTCACGAATCGGAATGACCTTATACCGTCCATAATAAATCGCTCTTGCAAATTGGTCGCCGATATTGATACACAACCTGCACCCATCGTGAAGAGTACGGTAGCACTCCTTCCAAACTAAATTCAGGTTATTAATGTATGTTTCGTAGCTATCATGGAAACCGATTTGGTTGTCCGTTCCGTAGTCCTTGAGTTGCCAATATGGCGGCGAAGTAATAGCCAAATGAACCGAGTTGTCAGGCAGTTCGGCCATGTGTCGGCTGTCGCCGTTTATTATTTTATGGTGAGTTTTCAAGGTCTGTTTGTTGAGTTAGGAAATGGGTTTTGCTTGTGATGACATCTGTCCTAGGTTATGCAGCATGAGTCTAAAACAAAAGCTCCGATGAACCACCCGACGTAGCACACATCACTGTTTGCAGATAGTATAGCCACACTCGATATGATGGAATTACTGGCAGCTCACCGGAGCTAATTTGTCAGCGTAAAAAAATCAATGGAACTACTTTCAAGACTGAGATTATTCATCATCAACCGAGCGGCTGCCGAACAAAATAGCCGCGCCAACCTGAAGGTAGCGCATCCCATTTTCGCCATCATCCTGGGTGAGTAGGTTGGCCAAGTTGTAGCGTGCGCCAATATCAATTGTCACCTTACCCAGGGCGATGTCCACCCCGGCATTTAACGCCACACCGAACTCATTCTCCCCCGCCGAAGCATTGCTGATGGTGACGCTGTTCAGTTGGTCCGAGCCACGAACGAACGCATAGGTGCGATTAACGAAGGTGTACGAAAGCTGCGCACCAGCGTACGGAATAATCACCGTGGAAGGGAACGAAAGCTGAACGCCAAGATTGAGCGGAATTAGCGAGGTGCCAACTTCAAACGTTGCTTGCGCGGTGCTGTCGGGGTTTACGGCTAAATCGGTCAGAACCATCTCCTCCTTTTGGAAATAGATGTAGTTCGCATCGCCGGTGATGGCCAGAATTTTGGCAACTGGCAGCCGGCCACGCACCGTGAAGTAGCCACCGATTGTTCCGCTAACATCGCCAGCAGTGATGCTGTCCTTTTTGATTAAATCTGCCAACGCCCCACCAGCTTGCTGGATGTTATCGCCAGCGGCGGCCAGCCCCGCACCAACTCCAATCTGTGAGTATGCCGCCGAAGCAGCCATTGCCAGCCCAGCAGCTGCGGTTGTGAGAATGCGCGTGACAGTTTTTAAGATAGTGTTCATCGTCATTGTTCGGTTTTGTTGTGATGTTGATCCCCGGCGGAAACTACCGCATTGCCGGAAATATACCGCCCAACAACATCACAATTCTTCCGCTACGGCTGTTGCTGCAACACCATCTGCATGGAGGGACGAAGGTCCACCACTTGGGCCATTGCACGAGCACGCGATAACACCTCCGTTGCCCGCTGCTGCTGGTACTCCTGCCGATAGCCTTCGGCAAACTGTGCTCCGTCGCGGCGGTAGTCGGCTTCGCTTGGCGAGCTTTTGTACTCGGCACGAACGAAGTAGTAGCCCCATTTTCCGCGAACCGGGCCGGTTACGCCCCCCCCCTGCACTGTTGTAATCAAGGAATCCAGAATCGTCGGGTCTTCGTCCGGCGGGGAATCCACGGTTTTATCTTGAACAAGGAAAATTTCCGCCATTGGCGCAATCTCCCGCATGGGGCCAATCAGCATATTCCATTTCAGGGAATCTTTCAGTTGCTCCACACGTGGTTTCAGCATCTCCATTTTTTTATCCAGCTTGGCAAACGCCGTCACGTAGCGGGGAAATTTCTCGAACGGCGGCAGCCCTCCTTCGCGGACATCCAACAACTGCACAACGGCAACACGCTCGAACGGGAGCGTGAACAGATGGACATCCCCCACCGCAGCATTAAAAGCGAACTCGCCAATGGCCAGAATGTCCCCATACTTCTGCATCCGTTCGATGGTGGAGGTATCGGTGACAACGCCACGGTAGCGGGATTTTAGCTCCAACTGAAGCGAATCAACGCCGCTGTGGGTGCGGAGCGCGTTGGCGTAGCGGCGGGCATCGGCCAGAACCGATTGCACCGCTTCTGCCGAAATTGGCATCGGGAACCGAAGCTCACGAATGCGGTAGCCGGTGGTTGAACGCTTGGAAACGCGCAGCAAGTGATATCCAAACGAAGTCCGCACGGGGCCAACCACCGTTCCCGGCTTTGCCAAAAAGCTCACGCTGTCGAACTCGTGGATCATCTTTCCCCTTCCGAACCACCCCAAGTTGCCACCGATGTTCGCGCTTCCATCTTGGCTGTAAATCTGGGCGGCTTGGGCAAACACGGTGTCCTCGGTGATCTTCTCTTTCAGCTTCAGCATCAGTTCCAGCACCTCGCTAGTTCCGGTGGTGTCGGTGCCGGAGTTGGCGCGGAACAGGATGTGGCGCGCTTTCACAACGGTGTCGCGCAGTGGCTGGACCCCTTCGATGAACAGCATCACAATCTCCCCATCCCGCTCGAACGGGCCAAGCAAATCGCCAGCAGACGCGCCGGCAACAGTGTCGGCAAACTCGGGGGGAATTTGTGCAAGGGAAATGGCCTGATCGGGATAGCGGCCCGGCGGTAACCCCGCCGCAATGGCGCGCACCACTGCCGAACGGCGCGCAACGGTTGCCTTGCGGATTGCCCGCAACACCGAATCCACCCGCTTGCGGCGCGTGACAGTGTCGGCAGCCAACGGCGCGACCGGAAGGATGATGGTTCCGACTGAGCGGGCCGCCGCGAAGGTGAGTTGCGGTTTGTGCGATTCGTACCACGTGCGCGCTTCGGCTTCGGTAACGGCCACCGCGCTATCGGGAATGGTGGAGTGATAGACCCGAACGAACGAACCGTTCAGCAGAGTTTTGCTGGCGAAGTAGTGGTTCTTGATCTGCGACTCAGTCAGCGGTTGCTCCTTGTAGATGGCTTCCACCAGAAGTTCGCGGGTGCGGCTGTTTTGCACGTAGCGGATCACCTTTTCAAGATCACGCTTCCAGTTCTCCACCATCTGTTGGCGGTTTTGGCCGGGCTGCGCAAACTCGGTGATTTTTTGCGGGTTGGTGGCCACAGCGCGGAATCGCTCTTTTTGATAAACCCCTTTCTCATCAACAAACGTGCTGCGGATAAAATCGGGGGGTGATTCGATCATCACGCGGATTGCTTCGTCGCGGGTCACAACAACGCCCCGTTTCTCGGCTTCCTGGCGAACAAGTTCTTCATCAACCAGGCTGCTGAAATACTCGTCGTCGGTCACTTGATCTATGTTTTCCGGCAACCCTTGCTGGCGTTGCGCCATTGCGTGGTCGTTCAGCAGATCAATGTACCAGTCGGCAGGTATCTTCCCCCCGTTGACGGTTGCGATGTGGCGGTCGGTTTGCGGCGCGGGCGCGCCACCGCCACCCCGATTCTGCGCCGATGCTGAAGCTGATGCTGAAGCCGCAAGAAGAAGTGCGAACAAGAAGTTGAAAAAGGATCGGACCATTGGGCTGTTGTTGAAAGGAAGGTCAGGTATCACACGCCAAAACTGCCACCATACTAACACAAGAAACAAGGGGAAAGTTAGTGGGCATCCGAAACAGGAAGTGTAGAGGTGGCTTCGGTGAAGAACGCGACCGGGCGGTGAGTTGGGGGCAGAGGTTGCGGAAAAACTCCAACCAAACCCTGCGTAGCGGCACAAAAAATTTTTCCCCTGGGTGAGAACATTGGCATGGTTTGTTGTCTTCAGTAGGTGCGGTTGGCGTAAGTTCTTGGCAACCGCTTTGCTCCCCAAGTATAACCAACATTCTTCTCAACATCATGCTCAACAGCACCAACAACATCAGCCTTCTCAAGCTCCACCTCAAGTTCCACAGCCTTGCTCTGCTCTGTCTGCTTTTCCCCTCCCTCATTTCGGCGCAAACCTCGCCTGGTGGATCGGGTGGTTGGGTACGGCCAAGCGGGTGCGGACTTGATCTTGAGGTCTATTTTTTCGATTCGGTTGCCTGTGCCGATTGCCCGCTGCGGTTTGCCAAACTTGCTGGCGGAACATCCCGCAGTAACGATGCAGAGTGGGGCAACAACAGTTTTCCGTTGCAGGAGCGCATCTACTCCCAGCGTGACAGCACCGTTGCCGGAACGGTCATCGCCGAAGGGCTTCGTGGAACTGGGCTGCAGGGTCGCGAGCCACATTTTTTGGTGGTTCGGGGCCACCTGTTCGAACTTGGAGTATCGCTGGACAGCGCGGTGTTGATCGAAGTCCGTTTGCAGCGGAAGCCGGAGAATCCGAACGCAGCAACGGCGGCAACCGACACCATCCTTCGGATTCGGAAAAGAGAGTTGCGGCCGGCCTTTGGCGGGCGTTACGGCCAGTACCAGGAGCTTGCAATCCCGTTGCCCCAGTGGTGGGTGCGTGGGGTGTCGCTGCCGGGGGGAGTTGAGCAAGCGGGGATAGCGGTGAAGTGGGTCGGCGGCGAAGCCGTGGGGTTGCGTTCAATTGGGTTTCGCGATAGCCTGGGCCAGGTGATCCGAAGCTTTGCGCCAGATTGGAGTGCATGGCGCGAGCGGTTGATCGGCTGGCTGGAAGCGCAAGTGAAGTCGCGCCCGAAGGTCTCCGCCGAAGCAATGGCGCAGGAGGTGTTCGGCAGCCGAAGTCGTGGATTGTGCGACCGTTCAACAACAGCGCGGTGGCTGATAGAGTTGCTGGTGAAACACCTTCGGGTATCGCAAGGCCTGCCGATAGAGGTTGCCGAAGAACCGCAGTGGCCACTGTTGCCAGATGGGAAGCGGGGGAGATGAGTGGCTTCGGTTTTTGTGGGAATGCCCACACGCCAAGTTCTTGCAAGCCATCCAATTTCGGGGATATACTCCACTGAAAGTGGTTTGCGACAACACCTGCGTTGTCATTCCCACGAAGGCGGGGGGGGGAGGCTGGTAAGGCTTTGCTGTTCGGTGGCTTCCTTCATGCTTCAATCATTATCAGTTTACTGCGGCTACAAGCCAGCCAGAAACGTTCCCAGATTATCGGCCACCTCCAGCGCTAACTTGCTGCGGACTTTGTAGCGGTGATGCTCCACCGTGCGGCCCGAGCAACACAGGATGTTGGCAATCTCCTTGGTGGAAAGATTGATTTTCATCATCGCGCAAACCTTCAGCTCGGCGGGGGATAGCCCCGGCGCACGTTCCAGCAATCGCTCAATAAATCCTTGATGGGTGGAACGGAATTGCGCCTCGAACAGTTCCCAATCGTTCGATTGATTGCGCGTTGCCTCCACTTGCCGAATCATGCTGCCAACATCGCCGCTCCCCCGCCCCGACTGAGTTGCCTGAAGCTCTCGCATCTGGTGGCTTAACGTTTCCAAAAACTCATTTTTCTGCACAAGCTGCATTGCCAGCGATGTCAGCTCGCGGTTTTTCAACTCCATTTCTCGTTCCAGCGTTTCGGCGCGCAGCCGCAGCAGTTCGCGTTCGCGGTGGGCCGCTTCAATGGCTGCGCGTAGCTCCACGTTCGCAATTTCACGCTGCTTTTCGTGCCCTTCCACCTCTTCGAACAAGTCATGGTATTTCCGGTAGTAGCGGAAAGCCTCGCTAATGCTGCCGGTAGCTTCCAGCGTTTCGGCGATGGACTCGCAGGCACTCATCTCAAAGTATTTATCCCCTATTGTGGCGGCTACGGTTTCGGCTTCTTTCAGCACGGTAAGGGCTTGCTCGTACTCCCCCAGCGTATGCCACAATCCTCCCAGCTTGTTCAAGGTTGCCACAAGGTAGGGGGCGGCGTGTATCTGGCGGGCCAATGCCTCCGAACGTTGGTAGTACTCCAAGGCTGCGGGGTGATTGTTCTGCATCTCATGTAGCTCCCCGATTGCCCGCAGGGTAAAAGCTATCCCCCCGTCGTTCCCTACTTCTTGATGGAGCAGCATCGCCTGATTCCAATGTTCGATGCTTGTTTCGGGATCGTTCAAGTGATGATAGAGTGATGCCAAATTTCCCAAGCAATTGGCCTCGTTGCGGCGGTCGCCACTGGCGCGCAGAAGTTCCAACACCTGCACCATCACCCCAAGCGATTTCTCATAATCCCCCTGCATGTAGTAGATGATGGCGATATTTCCCATCGGCAACTCAGTCTCGCTTCCCAGCTGCTGGGCCATTGCCAGGCTTTGGTAAAATTCCTGCAACGCACGGGGGTAGTCGGTAAGCTGGCGGTAGGTGCTTCCAATTGAGTTGCGCACCAGCATCATCGTCCGAAGATCACCGGCACGTTCGGCAAGCTCAAGGCTTTCTTGCAAATACTCTAACGAGCGCAGATGGTCGCCAGTGAAGTAGGATGTTAGCCCCAAGCCCAGCAACGTTGCCGGCAATCCTTCGGGGTTGGCAAGGTTGCGCAGCAGCCGCTCCGAACGCTGGAAGCTGATTTGTGCACGCGCATAATTCCCCATCACATTCCAGCAATTCCCGATGATCCGGTAGCTTTCCGCTTCCCCTTGCTTATCCCCTTCGCTGGCCGATAGCGTCAGGGCTTGCTTGGCAAAAGCCCGTGCTTCGGTGGGGTTGATATGGTGCAGCGCGTAGGCAAGGCGATTCAGCCACAGCGCACGCTCGGTGGGGGTGGTCGCAGCGGCAAGCTGCTGGCGGATTGCTTCAATCGGTTCGTTCATGGAACGGCATTCAACAGAAGTAGAACTGATGATGGAAGATGGGAACAGCGGTGAAAATACGAGAGGAGGGAAATGGAAAGAAAGGAAAGAACGGAGAGGACAAAAAATTAACTGGGGCATGGTTTCCCATGCCCCAGCGCAATCTCAGTTCGTTGTGTTCCGTTGCGTGTTCAGCTTTTGCAGCCTTTCGATAGTTACGCGTTTTCCTTTGGCAGCTCGTAATTCAGCATCCAGTTGATTCCGTAGCGGTCGGTCAGCATACCAAACCGCGCTCCCCAGAAGGTGTCGGCCAGTGCCATCTCAACCGTGCCACCGTCGGATAATGCGTTGAACATCCGTTCTTGTTCGGCAGCGTCATCCAGGGCAATGCTCAGCCTGACGTTGCTTCCTGCGCTGTCTGGATTTTCCGGCATGGAGTCGGAGGCCATGAAGTAAATATCGCCACAGCGAAACTCCGCGTGCATCACCCGCTGGGCGTTTTCTTCGGCGACAGGCATTGGGGCATCGCTGAACCGCATCAAGCTGGGGATTTCGCCACCGATGCTGTTTTGGTAAAAATTCAGTGCTTCCTCGCAGGTTCCTGGGAAGATGAGGTAGGCGTTCATGGTCTTCATAGACTGGTTCTCCGTTTGTGATTTTGGAAGATTGATAGCTGAGTTGCAGACCAATGCAAAGATAGTGTTCATACGAACACTATCCAATAGAAATTTTAACTCAACTTCAGAATAATTGGGAAGTTGAGAACTCTCAATCCCCCCCCTACTTCGCCACATTCATCACGCGCGTTAGCCGTTGGGTTGGCGTTTCTAAAATGTAGATGTAGCTGCCGCTGGGAAGTACCCCTGCGTCGAAACGAACCACGTACCGACCGCGATGTGCGATTCCATCTACCAGACGCAACACCTCCTGGCCCAGCGCGCTCACCACGTAGAGCTTCGTTTGGCCGCCCTCGATTAGCTCGTACTCAATCTCCGTTTCCCACGTCACAGGGTTTGGGCGGTTCGGTTTCAGCACTAATTTTCCTTCCGCCTCAATCAGCCGCAACGTTCCAAATCTGCAGATGCCGTTCAGCCGAAATTCGCCCGGCTCTGCGGTGGCCGTCACTGGCTTGCTGAATTGCACATCCGTCAGCTTTAACGATGTAGCTTCGGCGTTGCCGAGCGTGGCGGTGAACTCGTAGCTGGCAACCTCACCGCTGCTGAACTCCGTTGGAATTTCTCCCGCCACCGGAACCAACCGCTCGCCATCGGCCACACTTCCCACCGGTGTTGATCCCGCCGGAAACAGCAGGCTGTTGTTGAATCGAAGCACTCCGCTGAAGCTGGTCGAGCCGCTTCCAGCAAGCCCGCCGCCACTGACCTCTGCCCGAATCGGAACCCGCACCCGCTCGCCTGCCGAGGCTTC
>JAEUSP010000123.1 GCA_016788565.1 Chlorobiota bacterium
TGGCTCAATCCCTGCTGGTATCATACACTCACCCGATACCTCAAACAATATCGCCCCAACAGGATACCACCGCCCAAGATTTACGGTAGTCTCAAAAGATGCCTCTAAGGGGTTCACGTGGCTGGCACTTGCTCTAATAACCGATACGGGTATATCACGATTGCGATCCCCCACAACAGCTTTAATGTTGTGTTTCTGTTGTGATTCACCTAAGGTAAACTGCCGCACCCTGTCCTCGCCATGCCCCGTTAAAAGCCACGTGGCCGACAACCCCTCGTTCTTCTCCAGTTTTTGCGCCGACTTTACGGTGATTTTCACGGCATCCGTTGCCCAGCGGTACACCTCTACCTGCTGTATGCGAGCAGCACGAGCAAATTCACTCTTGTTGCCATTGTAGTATTTCTCTATATACTCGGTTAGTCGCCTTGATATATCACTCATGCTATAAAAAACGATATGAATTTTTTTTCAGTATTGACATTCGTGTTGTGAATGTTGTAGTTTTGCACAAGGTTTTTTTGTGCGACAAAAAAACAACGAGCGAAGATAATAAAAAGTTTCAGGAGAGTATGGATACGTCGAAACGGCCGGGTAGGCCGCCAATACCAAAAGAGCAGCAGATGCGGCGCGTCCACTTTCGGATGCGACCAGCGAAGATAGCCCTACTTCGTAAGTGGCAGGAGCGGAACAAATTGCCTTGCGCCTCGACTGCATATCAACTTATCGTGGATACGCACCCAGACATTCAAGCGATTGAGGAGGGCGAACATGATGACAACTAACGCCAAATTGTTGTCTATGGCTGCCGTGCATCGCAAATATGGGCGCAGTCCGCACTTCTGGGCAGCAGAATTGGATGCTGGCCGTTTACAAGGCCGTATTGAGCAAAAAATTGATGGGCGGAAATATCGGTGGACTACCGAATCAGATGTGCGAGACTTCCTCACACGCTACTATAACAATCCGCCGCCGCGATTGGATTACCACAAACTTGATGGGGTGAGATGATGAACGCCCATTGGTGGGAGTCTTCGACAGATGGGAAGCGGATGATCCGCTTTTTGGTGGGGATTGGATACACCGATGAGCATAGTATCAGGATGCTTGGCTGCACAATATTTCGGCGGCTGTGCATAGCCGAAAATACCTACGCCTGGCATCTTCTCCATGACCGCCGCAGTCGTGCAGCCATTGACATAGCCGAGCGCAATGCCGGAATTTTCGACTGTGATGACGTGCTGATAATGCGGGCGCGTGACCTTGCGATTGCCGCCTACGAGGAGTTGGAAAAAATATGGGACAGTATCGTAGATGACGAATATACCATCAGCCCCCCTCTCAAGCTGGAGGTTTATATGAGTATGGCCGAAGCCGCTTCGTTTGTGCTATCCCCCGACATCCTTAGTGACATCGAAGAATTGGCGTACTACGCCCTAAAAGCATCGGCACTTGCCATTTTTGGTGAGCATGATACTCGCATCCATAACGCGAGGCTGGCGGACATCATCCGAAGCGTGATAGCGATTGACGACATACGCAGGCACAGCTCTGCGCCGTTCACATAAAAAATAACCGGGAGACGATCATGGAAAAGATTCGCGGGTTCCCCCGTGTGGGGCAGCGCGTGTGGATTTACAATCCATCGCCTTTGGATACAATCCTTACTGGGATTGTAGTATCAGTAGAGGATACGCGACACTACAATAGTGATTGGGGGGCATTGTGGGTGTATGTACACGTGGACACGGATCGAGTGTCGCCACCGAAACCGCAGCCGGAGCTGCACAACTGGCACTGGAGAGTTTTTAAAACCGAAGGGGAAGCTATTGCAGCGGCTATGGAAGATTTCTCCTCAACACTGCGCAGCCTCATCCTTAGGAACCGCGGCTTGCATAGTGCGCCGCACATAATCCCAACAAATGAAGGTCAGGAGGTGATTGAAGGATGCTTATAAGGATGTCGGCAGACTTAGACGATCTGCGAGAATGCTTCCGGTTGGTGCGCAATGCCGAACGGTCAGCCAACGACCTCAGGCTCGCCATACTAACAGCCTTGCTCCTCACTGCGGCACTGGGGGTAATCCGGGGGGTGATGCTATGGTGACAGCAGATACTACGCCACTACCCGGAAGCGATGAAGCGATTGAAGCTGGGTGCGTGTGCCCTGTGATTGACAATGGTCACGGCTCAATGGAATTGGCGCAGGATAGGGGCGGATTCTGGCATACTGATGCTTGCCCGATACACGGCACAAATTCAAGTTGGAGCGATCCGGTGGCCGTTGAATCCCACAAAACGGGGGGGGGAGTATGACACGTGATGTGCCGATTGAGATGACCACCGAGTCATTTGAGGAGCGCGAATATCGAGAATCACTGGAGTACTACCAGTGGGTAGAGATGCGCTCACATTGTGGGAGACTGCTGAAAGTGAAAGAATCGCGCCCTCAGCGGCGGGGGATCAAGAAACGCATATGCAGGAGGATTGACCGTGAAATTTAACCGAGCGACAAAAGATGGTGCATTGTTGCGCCTAACCATTGCCGGCCCATCAGGGTCGGGGAAGACTTTTTCAGCCCTTTCAATCGCGCAGGCGTTTGGCGTTGCAGGAGAGCCGCCAAGCATCGCACTCATTGATACCGAGCATGGCTCGGCATCCAAGTATGCAGACCTGTTCACCTTCGACACTCTGCGGCTTGACCCGCCATATTCACCCGCACGCTATATAGAAGCAATCCAGTGTGCCGCCAAGAGTGAGTATGATATACTCATCATAGACAGCCTATCCCACGAGTGGTCTGGTGCTGGCGGGATATTGGAGATAGTGGATCAAAAATCTAAGGCGAACCGCAGTGGCAACAGCTTTAGTGTATGGGCGGATGCTACACCGCTACACCAATCATTCGTCACCGCCATACTATCGGCTCCCCTACACATCATAGGGACGCTACGGTCAAAGACCGAGTATGTTCTGGAGCAGAACTTGCAAGGGAAAACGATCCCGAAGAAAATGGGGCTTGCGCCTATTCAGCGGGAGGGATTTGAGTATGAGTTCGACGTATCCGGCGAGATGAACTTAGAGAATGAGTTAGTGGTCATCAAATCGCGTTGCCCAGCAGTATCGGGTCAAGTGTTCGCCAAGCCCGGCATGGATTTGGGGCTAACGCTCGCAAATTGGCTGTCAGGGCAAATCGGTTCCGAGAACGGGCTAAAGCTATCAAAGTTCGCGACAGGATTAGGCTGGTCGCTATCGGCTATCCGCGCCGCCCTTCAAGAGCGGAACCTGCCTGACATAGCCTTTGAAGCCTTGACGATAGATGAAGCACGGAAGGTCAAGGTGATGCTATTGGACGCAGCATTGCGCGAACGATTGGCAAGCGATAGCCGCCCGATTGGGGCGACCGGAGGTGAAGATGGATAATCACAATGGCGATGCTTGCGAAGATTGGCTTTCGCAAGCGATTACCCGCCGCGAAGCATTGTGGCTCACCGCCCAAGCCTATATGCTTGGGCGTGGGGATAGCATCATGGGGGATGCTTCCGGCTTGCTGTCAGCACGATGCCGAGAGATTGAAGGCGACGCGGGGATTTTCTACGAACGATTAATGCGCCTCTTGAGGGCCGAGAAGATGTTCGATAACATTTGGAAGGAAGAGATTCACACACTAACAAGGAAAAAGTATGGACGAGAATAAGTACTGGGAGTTTGTGCGCTCCAAGCAATGCGTTGCTGCAACCGGCGGGTTCGATATTGATCCCGCCGAAGTGAACCCGATTCTAAAGCTGCACCAGCGCGATATGGCTGTGTGGGCGGTAAGAGGGGGTAGGCGGGCAATTTTCGCGGCATTCGGCTTGGGGAAGACCATGATGCAGTTGGAGATAGTCCGCCTAACGTTGAAACACGCTGGCGGCAATGGGCTGATCGTTTGCCCATTAGGGGTGCGGCAGGAGTTCAAGCGTGACGCGGCTATGCTGGGGATACCCATCAAGTTTATCCGAACGCTATCGGAGATTGAGGACGGCATCACGATGTATCTCACCAACTACGAGACGGTTCGTGACGGGAAGATTGACCCTCGCCACTTCACGGTCGCATCGCTGGATGAAGCAAGTGTCCTGCGGGGATTTGGTGGGACAAAAACCTTCCGCGAGTTTATGCGCCTATTCGCAGGCGACGGTAAGAGCCTAAATGATCGTGTACGGTCGGACGCGGTTCCATATCGCTATGTAGCAACCGCCACGCCGTCGCCCAACGATTACATCGAGTTGCTGGCCTACTCAGCATACCTTGACATCATGGACGTAAGCGGTGCAAAAACCCGCTATTTCAAGCGGGATAGCACTAAGGCCGACAATCTGACGCTACTCCCACACAAGGAAGAGGAATTCTGGCTATGGGTCGCATCTTGGGCGTTGTTTGTTGATCGCCCTTCCGATTTGGGCTATGACGATGCTGGGTACTCTCTACCAGAGATGCAAATCTGCTGGCACGAGGTGAGGATTGATAGTGAAGAGGGGGGAGGAGAAACTCGGCATGACCACCAGCGGCGAATATTCAGAGATGCTTCGTTAGGCATCGTTGAAGCAAGCCGTGAGAAGCGGGACAGTATCGAAATGAGAATTGGTGAGATGCTCAAAATTCTGGATGAAGATCGGGATAGTCACTACCTACTATGGCACGATTTGGAGAGGGAACGCCACGCAATCAAATCGGCTGTGCCGGATGCTGTTTGCATCTACGGGTCGCAGGATTTGGAGCAACGGGAAGAAGCCATAATCGATTTTAGCGATGGGAAGATCAAATATCTGGCGGCAAAACCGATTATTGCCGGAAGCGGGTGCAACTTCCAACGCCACTGTCACAAGGCGATATTCCTCGGCATCGGATTCAAGTTCAACGACTTCATCCAAGCCTTGCACCGCATACAGCGATTCCTCCAAACGAAGACGGTCGAAGTCCACCTGATTTATACAGAAGGTGAACGGAACATTCGCAAGCAGCTTGAAAAGAAATGGGAAAAACACAACAAACTCCGTAGCAACATGAGCAGAATTATCCAAGAACACGGCCTAAGCGAAGCAGCTCTGGCGAGCAAAATGGTGCGCGCCGTTGGTGTGCAACGTGTCGAAGTCAAAGGGGAGCGTTACCGTATTGTAAACAACGATACGGTGGTAGAAACAGCACGCATGGAAGAAAATAGCGTGGGGCTGATTCTAAGTTCGATCCCGTTTAGCACACAGTATGAATACTCACCGAACTATGCTGATTTTGGGCACTCCGACAACAACGCCCATTTTTTTCAGCAGATGGATTTCTTGATTCCCGAATTGTTGAGGGTGCTACAACCCGGACGAATCTGCGCAATCCACGTAAAGGATCGCATTGTCCCAATGGGGATGACCGGAGCAGGCTCGCCGACCGTTTATCCTTTCCATATGGAGACGACCCGAAGATTCATGGCGCATGGATTTGAGTATATGGGAAAAAAAACTATCATCACCGACGTTGTGCGCGAAAACAACCAGACGTATCGCTTAGGGTGGACACGCCAGTGTGATGACGCGACGTGCATGGGTGTGGGGATGCCAGAGGAACTATTACTTTTCCGTAAACGCCCAACAGATACGTCAAATTCCTACGCAGATGAGCCTGTTGTAAAGAGTAAGGAGCGGTATTCACGCGCTCGGTGGCAGGTGGATGCCCATTCCTTCACCCGCTCTTCGGGGGATCGGCTCTTGCGACCGGACGAGCTTCGGGACATGGATCACCACCAGATATTCAAGGCTTTCCGCCGCACAAATCTGGAAGAAATCTACAACTTCGAGCATCATGTGCGATTGGGCGAAGAACTTGACGAACAAGGGCGGCTTCCTGTCACCTTCATGCTACTGCAACCCCCGTCATGGCATCCTGATGTATGGACAGATATCACTCGGATGCTCACGCTGAACACGGATCAAAGTGTCGCCAACAGAGAGTTGCATCTTTGCCCCATGCAGTTCGATTTAGCAGACCGCGTGATTGCCCAATTCTCAAACATCGGGGATGTTGTTTTCGATCCCTTTGGAGGGTTGATGACAGTCCCATATCGCGCCGTGTTACTTGGTAGGTATGGGGTTGGCCACGAATTATCCCCTGCCTACTTTACCGATGGGGCAACCTATTGCAGGTCTGCTGAATACAGTGTGAATTTACCGACACTGTTCGATGCGATTGAAGCGGAAGAAGCATGTGATGAATCATCATCGCCCGTGACAAGCCAAGAGGGGGTGTACTAATGGGGCGAATTCGTTCAAAACCGCTTATGGGCGCACAATTAGTGCTGAATGATCCGCATTGGTTGCGCCGCGAATATGTTGTTCAGAATAGGACGGCAAGGGATATAGCCGAAACTCTTGGCTCTTCGGTAAGCACCGTCGTGTCAGCGGTCAGCCGATTTAACCTTCAGAAGCGGCGGGCTGGTAAGAGCCATCTGACAATCAGGATAATGGCGCAGTTTCCCAAGTTGTACGACGCGGATTATCTGCGCGCCCTATACCTGAGTGAGAATTTATCGGTTCACTCGATAGCGAAAAGGATCGGCTGCTCGGTGGCGCAGGCGCAGTATGCGGTGCGCCGCGCTGGATTGAACAGCAAGCGTGGGCAAGAGGACATTGCCTTACGAAGAGGCGTTTGACTGACTACGCAGCAGTGAAACAACGGTATCGAAATTCCAACAAAACTTACACAAATAACAACCTACCATGTACACATCTGCAAGGGAGCGCGACCTTCACGAGATAGTGATCGCCACACAAGTTGGGCGGGCTTGGTGTCTGATTGCCGTATGGAGCGCAATCGCCGTGGCTACGCTCATTTGCTTCACAAGCCAAGCAATAGGGGGGGGCATCGGCACGGTTGCCACCATTGCCCTACTCTCCTTAGCCGCCTTCGCCACGTTTGTAGCCTATCAAAACTGCTCGGGCGAACTCGACTATATTGAGATCAGTGCCAAGTCACTACTCTACTCGATGCAAGATGACCACGACTATGACGGTTGCACTCATACATCTACACACGGGAGATAAATTATGAGCAACGGACGCACAGCTTCTATGATAGCCCCGCCCAACGAAGCCACCGATACGTGTAGGGGCAATGATGCCCCTACACGGGGTGCTGTTCGACACGGCGTTACTCAGGCAGGCAATTGGGTTCCCGCCCCTAAAACAGCCATTTTATCCCTTCTCAATCACTGGTTCAGGAGCGGCCAACCAGCCACCGAAGAAGTGGCGACACTTGACCTTCTTTGCGATGAAGATCGAGGGGATAGAAAGCCTGTGCGGTACTACGCCAAACGCTGGTTGTGGTCTATTGGTACAACTTTTCGCTTCTTGGAGGGCTGGAATAAAGTTGGAACACGTTTGGAACATGTTTGGAACACGTTTGGAACAAAAAACGCTGATTCTGAATCAGAAACCGCGCCTTGTGGAACACGTTTGGAACATGTTTGGAACACGTTTGGAACAGTACCATCAGAAGAGAAGAATGAAGAGTATAAGAGTAGTAATATTATATATTTAAATAATACTATCTTATGTTCAACGCCGTTGAACGATTGCGAAAAAAATTGTAGTTTGGAGGAGTTGCCAGATGTTCAACCCCCAACGGTTGGTGGCGATCCGACTTGCGAAGAAGAGCGTGCAACACCACTTGCGCCGCCAAGAAAAAAAAAACGGGGGGCAACGAGCGGAACGCTATCGGCTCAGGATGCGCGAGCGGAAGCGGTGTATCAAGCATACCCACGCAAGGTTGCCCGCAAAATGGGGCTTCAGGCTATCGCAAAAGCACTGCGCCACGAATCGTTTGAGGTCTTGCTCGCGCAAACGCAGCGGTTTGCAGAGGCGGTGGAATCATGGCCGCCCAGCCAACGGAAGTTTATCCCACACCCTGCCACATGGTTCAACCAAGAACGGTGGCATGACGACCCTGCCATTTGGGAGGAAAGGGGCGTAAGCGTAACGCCCGAAATTCAAGAAAAGGCGGCTTCGCGCGGTCTTGACATCCAGAAGCTGGTGTCGCAGGAGAAATTGGACGCGATGCTTCACACTGATCGGATGGCTTACAAGCGTTTCCACATCTTTCACCACGCCCCAAGCGGGAAAAAGTTCTACCTTCTCCCGTCCGATGCTCCAACCTTCATGCCAAAAGAATTCGTTCTGTTGCAGCCGGCACTACTCTAACCCTTGCATACACCTACGATGAGAGAATCTTTTAACCAGCACAACATCAAGATACCCGCCGGATCAACGAGCGGAAACGTGAAGGTGCTTTGTCCCCGTTGTAGCCATGATCGCAAGAAGAAAAACGACCCGTGTTTATCGGTGAACGTCGCCGAGGGTGTGTGGAATTGCCACAACTGCGGGTGGCGGGGGAAGCTAAAGGATCACCAAGAAAGGCAATGGCGAAGCGTTGCGAATAAAGTGAGTAATGAATTACCCGCCGAAAACATTTATGCTTGGTTCGCGGCAAGAGGAATTTCGCGCAATGCTGTGGATAGGGCGAAGATTTTTCAAACTAAGCGTTTTGTCGCAGCAGTCGGTAAAGAACGGCACTGTATTGCGTTCCCGTATTACGTCGGCGATGTTCTGGTAAATGTGAAGTTCCGCGATGGGGAAAAACACTTTTCGCAATTACCGGATTCAGATAAAGTGCTATTCAAATTGAACGATTTAGCAGGGCAAACCGAATGCGTTATTTGTGAAGGGGAAATTGACGCGCTGAGTTTCGATGAAATCGGCATCACTTCCGCCGTATCCGTTCCTGATGGGGCGGTCAATCCTAACGATGCTTCGGCAGACGGCAAGCTGAAATGCTTGGATAATTGCTGGGAGTACTTTGAGCCTATGACCGACATATACCTTGCCACTGATAACGATGCGCCCGGTAGAAGGTTGTGCGAAGAGTTAGCCCGCCGATTAGGGAAGCAGCGATGCTTGGTTGTGCGTTATCCTGCTGATTGTAAAGATGCGAACGATGTTCTTACTAAGTATGGGAAAGAGATGCTGTTGAATTGCGTGGGTTCCGCTGAACCCTACCCGATGGAGGGAACTTTCCAAGTAAATGATTTCTACAACGGCATGTTGTCAGTGTACCAAGACGGTTATCCTACCGCCGCAAAAACTGGCATTGCTGCTATTGATGAAATGATTACGTGGGCGCAGGGAGAATTGACCGTGTGGTCAGGAATACCCTCGCATTTCAAATCCTCGCTGTGCGACCAAGTACATATTCACTTGTGCGAACAATCAGGATGGCGGGTAGCCATTTTTTCACCGGAGCATTACCCGCCCCTTACTCACCTACACAGGCTATCAGAGCAAAGGACGGGGAAAGTGTTGTTGCCGCCCAAGAATCACGATGAAGTACGCATGACACAGGATGAATTAAGCGCGGCCCTGCAATGGTTGCATAAGCGGTTCTACTACATACAACCAGACGGGGACACAT
>JAEUSP010000064.1 GCA_016788565.1 Chlorobiota bacterium
GTTGATTGGGAACATTGACAACAACGCCCGCGACCTGCGGTTCTACGAGCCGAACACGAGCTTCACATACACAGGCACGAACTACACCGCCTTCCAAGCGCAAACGCAAACAGGAAATATCACCTACACGCTTCCAGCCTCAGCTGCGGCAAGCAATGGTGATATTCTGACATCAACCACAGGCGGGGTGATGAGTTGGGCCGACGCAGATTCCATCGTGACCGCAAACGCATGGAGCCTAACCGGCAACAGCAGCACCAATCCAGCAACCAACTTTCTGGGAACCACCGACAACCAAGCATTTGAGATTCGGGTTGACAATGGAGGCACCGCCACCGAAGGCCGCCGCCGGGTGATGCGGTATGAGCCGAACGTCACCAGCGCGAACATCATCGGTGGGTTCAACGGAAACAGCGTGACCAGCGGAGCCGTTGGCGCGGTGATTGCTGGTGGCGGAGGAAATGGGAACACAAACGTAGTGACCGATAATTATGGAGTAGTAGTTGGCGGGTTCAACAACCGCGCTGGCGATAATGCTGGGCTTACAACCAGTGCAACGCACGCAATAGTGGGGGGTGGCATGAACAACATTGCATCAGGATTCGCAGCAATGGTTGCTGGCGGTACCGATAACACAGCATCGGGCTTTACTTCGGTTGTGGGTGGTGGCAATTTCAACACTGCATCAACTGTTTCGGCAACGGTTGGTGGAGGCGCAAGCAACAATGCGTCGGCAATTTTTGGGACGGTTGCTGGCGGAAACAGCAATACCGCATCAGGAAATTATGCAGCGGTAGGAGGAGGCTTAAGCAACATAGCCTCGGCAGAAGGAGCCACGGTAAGTGGTGGTGTGAACAGCGCAGCAGCGGGGATTTCTTCAACGGTAGCTGGTGGCAGTACTAACGAGGCGTTGGGAGATTATGCCACGATCAGCGGTGGTGCAAACCACATAGCAACCGGAAATTCTGCGACGATTGCAGGCGGTCAGGTCAATACGGCATCGGGTCAATACTCTACGGTTGGTGGTGGTCGAGACAACATGGATTCCGGCGATTACTCCACTATTGCTGGTGGTCGCGGCCTAACGTTTACTCCAACTGCCGACCGCAGCTTCGGATTCCATGCCAACAACAGTGGCGGAGGGGTGCCGATGACCATCTCCGCCCCCGATGTCGCCGTCTTTGGCAACACCGATTTGTGGCTTGCCAACAACGATGGCGCAGCAAGCGAACTCCGTTTCTTTGAAGACTACAGCGGTTCTGGCGCGTTCCCCAACACCGCCAACTACACCGCCTTCAAGGCGCAGGCGCAAACAGGAAATATCACCTACACGCTTCCAGCCTCGGCTGCAGCAAGCAATGGTGATATTCTGACATCAACCACAGGCGGGGTGATGAGTTGGGCCGACGCAGATTCCATCGTGACCGCCAACGCATGGAGCCTAACCGGCAACAGCATCACCGGAAGCGAATTGCTGGGAACCACCAACGCCCAAGACCTGAACATCATTGCTGGCAACACAACCCGCATCACCGTTGATGATGCAACGGGGAATGTTGGCGTTGGCGGAGCGTTCTCAGGAACCGACAAACTGAGCGTCACCGGAAATATCAACACCAGCACGCAGTACAACATCGGCGGGGCGCGGGTGCTAAGTGTGCCGGGCACGGCTAACGCATTTGTGGGAGTGGGAGCAGGCACAGCAAACACCAGCGGCAACAACAATGCCTTTGTTGGCAACAATGCAGGCACAGCAAACACCACTGGTTTCCAGAACTCATCGCTCGGTTCAGGTGCATTGCAAAGCAACATTGGCGGTAGCACCAACTCCGCAGTTGGATATCAAGCATTGTTCAGTAATAACAGTGGCTCCAGCAACTCGGCACTTGGGGCAGTTGCCTTGCAAAACAACACTACCGGAGGGAACAACTCTGCGGTTGGTGCCAGTGCATTAGCCAACAACATTGGTGGCAGCAACAACTCAGCAGTTGGTGCAAACGCATTGCAGGCGAATACTGGCGGCAACAGCAATGCGGCCGTTGGCGCAAACGCATTGCAAGCCAACGTATCTGGGGATGGCAACGCGGCGTTGGGCGCAAACGCACTGCAAGCAAACACTGCCAGCGACAACACCGCCGTTGGCGCAAGCGCGCTAACCGCAAACACCAGCGGCGTGCGCAACACCGCCGTTGGGCGCGACGCGCTTGCCGCCACCACCACCGCGGGCGACAACACCGCCGTTGGTTATCACTCACTACAAGCATCAACTGGCGGGTTAAACACAGCGGTGGGTTCAAACGCATTGGCGGCAAACACCACCGGCACCGATAACGTTGCTGTTGGCGCAGCCGCGCTTGATGCAAACACCACTGGCATCGGCAACATTGCAATCGGCAAGGATGCGTTGGGGGCAAACATTGGCGGATCGAAGAACACCGCCGTGGGGGATAGCGCGTTGCTACGGAACACCAGCGGCTTCAGCAACACCGCCGTTGGCGACAGCGCGTTGCTGAACAACACCACCGGCCAGAACAACACCGCCGTTGGCGCGCTAACGCTGGCCAACAATGCTGGCGGGCAATCCAACACTGCTGTTGGCGTGGGCGCGTTGCGCGCAAACACCAGCGGCATTGCCAACACCGCTGCCGGCGCAGGGGCATTGGGGGCAAACACAACATCGCTTGGCAACACCGCTTTTGGTGTTTTGGCATTGGGAGCCACAACCACCGGGGGGGGCAATACTTCGGTTGGATTCTTTTCGCTGGCAAGCAACAGCACGGGGGCTGGCAACACCGCCGTTGGGCAAGGGGCGTTGCAATCAACCACCGCAAGCAACAGCACGGCGGTTGGTTTCCACGCATTGAACGCCAACACCACTGGCATTGCCAACACAGCCGTTGGCGATAGCGCACTGCTACGCAACACCAGCGGCGTGCGGAACACCGCCATTGGCGATAGCGCGTTAATCAACAGCACCCAGGGCCAGGGGAACACCGCCGCTGGCGCAATGGCGCTTGCAGCCAACACCACCGGAAGCGGCAACACTGCCATGGGGGTTATGGCGCTTCAGAACGCTGCCAGCAATGTGAACACTGCGTTCGGTGCGCAAGCCGGTTTGGCCATCACAAGTGGCGGATTCAACACCTTTGTTGGATACCTTGCCAACGCAAGCAGCGGCACGCTAAACAACGCAACTGCTATTGGCGCACAAGCGATGGTGGGCCAAAACAACAGCGTGGTGATTGGCTCCATCAACGGAGTAAACGGTGCGGCCGCCGATGCCAGCGTTGGCATTGGGACCACCACACCGAACTCAACCAGCCGACTGCACGTTGCTGGCACAGGTGGCACAGCCAACGTTCGGATGGGATCGCTTGGGGGCGCAGCGGTGGCAACCCCCTACTCACCCGGCGCAAACGATGGCATTGTGGTTTCCGACAACAATGGCGATTTGCTGAAACGTTCCGTTGGCAGCGTCCTGGGGGGAAGTGCTGTTCTCTACAACGTCAGCGCAACACAAAGCACCGCATCGCCACGCACTAACTACCTCTATGATGTTGCGTACGATGCAGCCGCCCCCGACGCAGCATCAGTAGGCGCACGAATCACCTCCAACGCTGGCGCGGCGGGCAACCTGAACGCAACCGCGCTAACGCTGGTGGCAATGCCCACTGGCAGCGGCACAGCAACGGCGCTGGAGGCAACCGGAAATATCAACACCAACACCCAATACAACATCGGCACCAACCGTGTGGTAAGCGTCTATGGAACGAACAACGTGTTTGTTGGCGTGGGCAGCGGCACGGCAAACGATAACTCCGTAACTGGCGGCACAGCCAACACCTTTGTTGGATTCAATGCCGGAACCGCAAACACCACCGGCGACAACAACACTGCCGTTGGCAACGGCGCGCTCCACTCCAACACAACAGCGTTTGCCAACACCGCAATCGGCCAAAACGCATTGGGGGGAAACAGCACCGGCACACTGAACACCGCTGTTGGCCTGAACTCACTACAATTGAACGTGAGCGGTAGCTCCAACACCGCCGTTGGCGTTGGCGCATTGAACAAAACAACCGTGAATGGTGGAACCGCTGTTGGGGTGAACACACTGCTGGAAAACACCACCGGCACCGACAACACCGCCGTTGGCGTTAGCGCGCTTCAGAAAAACACAATCGGCTTCAACAACGTGGCGATGGGGGTGAACACCGTGCAGAAGAACGTAGATGGCAGCAACAACACCGGCATCGGCGCAAGCGCGTTGCTGGAGAACCTCTCGGGAAGCGGCAACACTGCCGTGGGGACCTCGGCATTGCAAGCCAATTTAGCCAGCAACAACACCGCTGTGGGTTACGGCGCGCTGGATGCAAACACCACCGCATTCAACAACACCGCCGTTGGCAAAGATGCCCTTGGCGCAACCAGCATCGGAAACTCGAACACTGCTGTTGGTGCAAGCGCGTTGGCCGTAAACATTGCAACGGCAAACACCGCTGTGGGTTCGGCAGCACTGCGGCAGAACACCAACGGCACAAGCAACACCGCCGTTGGCGTGAACTCACTGTTCGTGAATACGGATGGCATTAACAACACGGCAATCGGCGTTGGCGCGTTGGGGGGAAACACCTTCGGCAACAACAACACCGCTGTTGGCCTGAACTCCCTTGTTGACAACACCACCGGAACCGATAACACCGCCGTCGGTGGGGGATCGCTGGGGGATAACACCATCGGCTTCAACAACGTGGCCGTTGGCATCAACGCAATGCAGGACAACATTGATGGCGATAACAACGTGGCCGTGGGGGTAAACGCACTGCTGAACAACACCACCGGCGGAGGAAATACCGCGCTTGGCACAGCCGCACTTCAGGCAAATAATGCCAGCGATAACACCGCCGTTGGCTACGGCGCATTGGACGCAAACACCACCGGCACAAGCAACACCGCCGTTGGCCGCAACGCGCTTGGCGCAACCAGCACTGGCGGATTCAACACTGCGCTTGGCACCAACGCGCTGGCAGCAAACACCGCCAACGATAACACCGCTGTTGGCTACGGCGCATTGAACCTAAACACCACTGGCACAAGCAACACCGCCGTTGGCAGCAGCGCGCTTGGCGCAGGCGGCACTGGTGGATTCAACACAGCAGTTGGCGCAAACGCGCTGGCGGCAAACACCGCCAACGACAACACCGCCGTTGGCTACGGTGCATTGGACGCAAACACCACCGGCACAAGCAACACCGCCGTTGGCCGAAACGCGCTTGGCGCAACCAGCACCGGCGGATCCAACACAGCGGTTGGCACCAACGCGCTGGCGGCAAACACCGCCACAGCAAACACCGCCGTTGGCGTGGGGGCATTGGAAGCAAACACCAGCGGCACAAACAACACAGCGGTTGGGGTGAACAGTCTGTGGGTAAATACCGGCGGCAACAACAACACAGCGATGGGCGTTGGCGCGTTGGGGGGGAACACCGGCGGCGATAACAACACCGCGATTGGAATAAATGCAATGGTGACCAACAGCACCGGCGACGATAACACCGCCGTTGGCGCAAGCGCGCTAACGGCCAACACCATCGGCGTGAACAACGTGGCAATCGGCGTTCACGCAATGAATGCAAACACCGATGGCAACCGAAACACCGTCGTCGGGTCCAGCGCGCTTCTGACCAACAGCAACGGCGACGGCAACACCGCTGTTGGCACCGAAGCATTAAAGGTTAGCACCGCCGACAACAACACTGCTGTTGGCGATGCCACCTTGCTGAGCAACACAAGCGGCACGGGGAACACTGCCGTTGGTGCGCGTGCACTGGGTGCAGTTACCACTGCCGGAGCCAACACTGCCGTTGGCCTTGATGCTTTGGCAGCCAACACCGCCGCCGGAAACACCGCCGTTGGCGCAGCCGCGCTGGTGACAAACACAACCGGCACGGGGAACACCGCCGTTGGCGTGAATGCCCTGTTTGCAAACGTCGTCGGGGCCAACAACACTGCCACTGGCGTGGGATCGTTAGGGGCTACAACGGGGGATAACAACACCGCCACTGGGCACAATGCGTTGGTGGCAAATACATCCGGCGACGGCAACACCGCCGTTGGAACCAGCGCGCTTTCGGCAAACACCACCAGCAGCAACGGGACAGCAGTTGGAGACAACGCACTGCTGCTGGCAACCGGTGCCGGGAACACTGCCGTTGGTTCGTTTGCTGGTGCGGCCGTTGTGTCGGGATCAAGTAACACCTTTATTGGAGTTGGCAGCAACACCACTGGGGGAAGCGCGGCCACATTAACGAACGCCACTGCCGTTGGCGCAAACGCCGTTGTTGGGCAAAGCAACGCAGTGGTGCTTGGCAACAGTGCCGATGTCGGCATCGGAACCAGCACCCCACGCGCAGCACTGGATGTGGTCTCCACAGGAGCAATGATTGTTCCAGTAGGGACAACCGCCCAACGCCCCGGAACGCCGGTGCAGGGGATGATCCGATTCAACACAACCACCGTGAAGTTTGAAGGATACGACGGAACCACGTGGGTGAACCTCAACTAAAAATTCAGTCCACCCAAAACGGAACAACACCAAACGCCCTGCCGGTTTCCGGCAGGGCGTTTGAGTTTTGTGTTGGGAACGCACAGAGTAAGGGCTGATAGATTCGCGATTCGGTGGCTCCGCTTCATACTTCGACGGAGCTCAGCATGAGCGGAGGGCTGGATTCGGAGGTTGGCGCAGGAGGATTTTTCGGAACTCACCCCCCCCCGTCATTGCGAGGAGTCTTCGACGAAGCACCGCGAAGCAGCGGCGCAAGCCCATCTCGCGGGTTTCTGAGAGAGTATCGGACACACTGCCAGCCGCGAGATCGCCACGTCGCTATCGCTCCTCGCGATAACGATTCTTCGCCGTTCGGAGGCTCACGCTCATACTTCGACGAAGCTCAGCATGAGCGGAGAGCCGGATTCGTGGTGTAGCGGTCATTGGTCATTAGTTATTTCGTGAGTTCCCGGCTCCATCTCCATCTCACTCTTCCCATCTCACTCTTCAATCTTCGCTTCGGCCCCCTCTCCCACCCGCCGAAAGTGAGGCAACCAGCTCTATCACATATTTGGGAGAGGGCGGGGGGTGAGGGCAGGCAGCGGCGGCGGCATCCGCTGAAAACTCTATCACTCTCTTCTATTCGACACTCGGCATTCGACATTCGGCATTCCAACCATTTGCCATTTGACATTCGGCATTTGACATTTCTTGCGGGGATTCTCCGTAACATGAACCCATGAAGAACAACCACACGCCAGAAACCGCAACCGAAGCAACCGATTCTTTCGCTGAAATCGGGCTGAGTCTTCCGCTGGTTCAAACGCTTACCGAGCTTGGCTACGAAACCCCAACCCCTATCCAGCAGCAATCAATCCCGCTGCTTCTTTCCGGCAAGGACCTGATCGGCCAAGCCCAAACCGGAACCGGAAAAACTGCCGCCTTCTCACTGCCAATCCTTGACCGCTTGGACCTTAGCCGTGGCGCGTTGCAAGCGTTGATCCTGACCCCAACTCGCGAGCTGGCCATTCAAGTTTCGGAGGCAATCCACACCTACTCGCGGCATCTTGGCCGCATCCGCGTCACGCCGATTTATGGCGGCGACTCTATCCAGAAACAGATCGTCCGGCTGCGCGGGCCGATGCACGTTGTGGTTGGCACGCCCGGGCGAATTATGGATCACCTTCGGCGCGGCACACTCACCTTCAGCGCGCTCCGTTTTGTGGTGCTGGACGAAGCCGACGAGATGCTCCGCATGGGCTTCCTTGACGACGTTGAGTGGATACTTGGCCAAGCCCCAGCCGAGCGGCAAACCGCACTGTTCAGCGCCACCATGCCGCGCGAAGTCCGCCGCATCAGCGAACGCTACTTGAACCAACCAACATCGGTGGAGATCACCCACAAAACGCTGACGGTCCCTTCGGTGGAGCAGTTCTACTTCCACGTTACCGAAAAGCAAAAGCTGAATGTGCTGACCCAACTGTTGGACACCCGCGACAGCGATGCCGAGGCGATGCTGATCTTCACCCGAACAAAAATTGGCGCGGCAGACCTCACCGAAAAACTTCAAGCACGCGGCTACGAAGCCGAGGCGATGCACGGCGGAATGAGCCAATCGCAGCGGGAAAGTGTGGTGCGCCGGATGCGTGCCGGGCAGATTGAAATTGTGGTGGCCACCGACGTTGCCGCGCGTGGGTTGGATATTGAGCAGATTGGGTTGGTGGTGAACTACGACATCCCCGGCGACCCCGAAGTCTATGTTCACCGGATTGGCCGCACCGGGCGCGCCGGGCGTTCGGGAACCGCGTTCCTGTTCGTCACCCCGCGCGAGGAACGGCTGATGCGGGAAATCGAACGCTACACCGGGCAGCGGCTTGTTCCCAAAAAAGTCCCTTCCCGCGCCGACGTTGCCGCCCGCCGAATGGCCCTGTTCAAAGAGCGGTTGCTGAAAGCGTTGGGGGAGGAAGACCTAGACCCGTATCTCACACTGGTGGAGGAACTTGCCGAAGAGAGCGGGCGGGAATTAGCCGAGATTGCCGCCGCCGCCGCACGGTTAGCGCAAGGAGAAAAACCGATCATGGTTTCGGTTGAGCCAGAACCGCAGAATGTTCCGGGGGCCGAGCGGGGAATGGCACGGTTGTTTATCAATGCCGGGCGCAGCGCGGGAATTGGGCCGTCGGATATTGTTGGGGCAATTGCCAACGAGGCTGGGATTCCCGGGCGCGACATTGGGGTGATTGATATTTATGATGATTTCACGTTTGTGGAGGTTCCGGCTCACCACCGCAATCAAGTGCTGGAATCGCTGGCGGGTGCCACCATCCGCAACCGCGAAACCAATATCCGCCCAGCAACCGAGCATGATCTGAAGCCACGTCGAACGTTCAATAACAACGTTGCCGACAAACCAAAAAGGAGAGAGGAGCGGAGAACCGAGGACACTTCTGGCGGCTGGTACGAGGACATCCCCCGTAAACGGAAAGGAGCAAAACCAATAGCTGCGCACAAAAATGAAAAGCGGAAAAAAGTTGGGGGGAAGAAGCGGAGATAAAAAACAACGCCGTATTTGAACGATGCGCTTTGTAAAAGCACCTAAAATAGAGTTGTTCCGGAATAGAGACTCTGACATCACGGAGCCTTGTAGTTACTGGATTCGCGACTACGGAAAATTTATTCTGGAGCAACTCTAATTCACCCAATGTCTTCCTAAAACAACCTTTATTCCGAACTGGTATTGTTTCCAATTAGTTTTTGGTATCGTTGAGGTAAAGGGAAAAGAGAGAAAAATTTCTCCCCCACTTATTGCTCCTATATATGCAGTATTCCACCCTAATGAGAGTACACAGTTGTAGCGATTTTTGTTCGACTCCTGAAACTCTGTTTCGGTGTCAAATTGAATTGTGTCGGCATTATTGTGATATCTAACCCCATCGTTTTCATTTGCAATATGAACGAATTGGGATTTCCTGCTTGAAAGCAAATGCTTAGAATCTAATTGAATACCCACATAATAACAAGATGAAATTGATAAAATCTTTGAATTAAAAAACACTCCATAGACAGGGATAAGAAACCCAATACTTCCTGAGATGAATTTCTCATTTAGATTCAACACATTTACCTCTTTAATTGATCCTATTCTACCTGAGTAGAGCAGGTAGGATCGAGTTGTATCAAGTGAGAATAGCATACTTTCTTGATGTTGGAATCCGCCGCCAACAAGAATGATTCCAATTGGAATTTGCTGCCGAAAAGCAATTCCTACTTCCCAATAGGAAGTTGTTGGAAAATCTGAATTTTTAAATCTTCCGTTAGGTGTAGTAATAAGTTTTTGTTGATCTTGATAAGGATTATTTGATGAGAATGCCATTGTAGTTGGGTGAAACGAATTTGCCCGGATAGCATCAGCACAATCAATAACATCACCTCCCGAGAACCAAAACAGCAATGATTGGGCAGGATCAGGAGCCGGGAACCATCCATGGGAATAATGATCAATAGTATCCGTAAATTGATATTTCTTTGCTTCTTCGTCAATATTTTGCCATAAAGAATCAATAGACTGCGCATAAGCATCAGATAAAATCACGATGCAGGATAGGAAAAATAATAGATGTATTTGCATGGTAGCTTATATAAAACTATGGCCGTTAGTTAATTAACAGCCATAGTTTGTCTTAAAGTTTATTCAAAAATACTCATATCTAGTTTATATGCAACATACAAGATAGACATTCTGTCTAAACAACTAATTTGCCGATAGAGTATGTAAATAGGGATGATAGAGCTCCAAATACAACTCCTTGTCCAACTACCTCCCAGCCTGTTAATCCTTCGTCTATAGCAAGGGCTACTCCAACCGTAACTCCGACAACATCACCAACTGCAACCCCTATAATTGACATATCAGCAGGTGGATAATAATTTGGAGTACTATCACGCCAGTATTCGCTGCTTCCAAGTGCAACATTGCTAATCACTTTAAAAACAGAATTAACGACATTACTATCAATAGCAGCCGAATCATGGATTGTTTTAATTTGGGCAGCAAATACTGATAGATTTGTTGTCCCTCGTTCCCAATGATCAGTTGATGAATTATAATAATTATCAAAAACAGAAGCATATTGATATAGGTATGATTTTTCAGTTGAATTAATCAATCCTTGTGTCAAGAAGCTATCAGCAAATCGTCGGAACTGATTTGGCGATCTTAATTTCTCACCTGAATTTATAGCCGCATTTAATTGCGAATCCAAAAAATAATTGTGCCAAGCACCAGCTTGATCCAAGCCTTGTTGTGAAAAAAGGCTTCCAGACGGTTTTGGGTAGCTCATGACGTGTCTCCTTATGTAGGTCTATTGATGTTTTTCTCAACAATGTTGAGTTGTTTTTTTTCTCTTGCAAATTTTCTCATCTTCTCCATTTTCATTGGAGCAACTAGAACAATGAGAGAAATATCCCCCTCTTTGTTTTACTCTAGGGGGCTGTGCGGTTTATCTTCCGGTTGTAGTTAGAAGACCCTTTGCTTCATCAAACCCTACCCGTGAAAGCTATCGCCCCGTTATAGTATATAACACCACTTTGCTCTGAACGGTCACATTAATTTTCTGTAATGAAGCATCGGGTTGACGATCTGTTATTGTCAGAATGTTCATTGCTCCGTAAGACGCTTCCCCCCGCTCCGTAAGACCTGGCGGCTACCTTGAATGGAGTTCAATGCAATTCCGCATTGCCAAACCAGATATTCAAACCTAGCCGAACAACTAACTATGAACCAGACAACATTACGAAGCACACGCCGCCGCCGTTGGGGGCTTCACCACTTGATCTATCTACTGATGCTGGCCGTTGCGGCCTTGCACGCCGGGGGCTGCACCCCCACACCAAGCGCGCCGGAAGGAGAAGATTCCTTTGATGTGGTCAACATCGCCGTGTGGGATGGGGCCTGGAAGGACCCGCAGGTAAAAGCACACAACTTCTTTGGCGGATTGGGCGCGGTTCGGTGCATCCGCCAGTCGCCAGTGAACCCGAATGACCTGTTGATTGCCGGGAATTTTGGCTTTTTTGAGCATGTTGCAAATAACAATTGGGAGGATGGGAAGGTTAATGGGCTTGTCCTGCTTTCATTACGCGCCGGGTTCCGTCCGCTTGAGCAAGAGGGGCGCGACCAGAGCACAGCTAATTTCTACACCGCCGAGTTCACCACCGTGAACGTCCCCTACTACTATGCTGGCGGGGTTGTCACTATGCCGTACCCGGGCAACGATACCGTCACCGGTGCCGGGCGGTTTGCTGATGATGAGCGGTATTGGAGTCAGTTCAATCCCGAATTCCCGCTGGTTGGCAACGTCTATGCAATGGCGCGGCAGGGGAACACACTCTTCATCGGTGGCGATTTTGCATCCCCCGGGATGATGGAAAACTCCGGCGCGCTTCTCCAGTATGACCTTGTCTCGCAACAACTGAGCAGCATGGCCACGGGGTATAGTGCTCCGCCTACCTACACGGCTGTTCGGGCACTGGAAGCCGATGGAAACGGGGTGATAGCTGGAGGGCTGTTTTATCAGATGGGTGGGGTCACGGTCAACAATATCGCCCGCTGGAACGGCAGCAGTTGGGAGGCAATCGGGGATGGAATCCAGGGGACAGTGTATGATATTATCCGGCACAACGGCACGCTCTACATCGCCGGGATGTTCTACCCCAGCGGCTACGATGGCTACGGAATTTGCGCCCGCTGGGATGGCAGCACATGGAAGCTGGTTGGCCCCGTGTTCCAGCACGGAAGCGATTACGGAAATGAGGGCTACGCGCTGGCATCGTTCCAGGGGAAGCTGATTATTGGGGGGCATTTCAGAAAACTTGGCGGAGTAACCGTGAACAACATTGCGCAGTTATCGCAGTCGGGGAATACGTGGGAACCGCTGGCCGGAGGGGGCATTCAAGGCCCTGATGTCGAGGAAGAGCGGGTAAACACTTTGTGCGTTGTCAGCGACCGTTTGTACATCGGTGGGACATTCGATAAGGCGCGTGTTCAGTAGAAGGTGGTTTGCAATCTGATGCCAGATTTGCGCACGCAGTCGGTATTGGAGTAAGTGTGAGAGAAATACAACGCCCTGCTGGAAATTTTCAGCAGGGCGTTGAAATGTACGGCTACCCGTTTCGCTACCCCAGTTGCAGTTCCCCGGTCATCATCACTGTGGCATCGCCTTCTAAAAAAACATTCTGGATGGAGTCCTCTTCTACGGTGAAACCGACGTACAGCGTCGCGCCGCTGGTGGTCGTCACCGCAACCGATTCCGCCAAGCCATAACGTCCGGCCGCAACAATTGCCGAGGCGATTGCCCCGGTTCCACACGCTCCAGTTTCCGCCTCGACTCCACGCTCGAACGTCCGAAGCAGAATGCCGGAGCGATCCCCCGTTGCTTGCACAAAGTTTGCGTTTGCTCCCCCGGGCCGGAACGCTTCGTGGTGCCGCACCGCTTCCCCCCACCGTGCCACATCAAGCTCCGAAAGGTGCGTTGGTTGTTCGCCGGAAAGGTCCTCCAGAAAAAGGATTGCGTGGGGCGTTCCAACATCAACAAATTGGTAGGGCTGGCTGGTGCCGAACAGAACAAACGATTGATGAAGCCGAACCAACCCAGGGCTGGGAAACCGAACCAACACGCCACGCTCGGTAAGCCGTGCTTGGTAATTGACCCCAGCATTCGAGAATGTGATAGAGTCAGGATTCTGGACGAAGCCGTGGTCGGCAGCAAACCGGACTGCGCAGCGTCCGCCATTGCCACACATCATACCGGTTGAGCCATCGCGGTTGAAGTAGAGCATGGTGAAATCAAGGGGGCTGGAAGGATTGTTGGCGGGGGCAATCGCCATAAAGCCATCGGCACCACCATGGCCTTGTTCTTCCGAGCAGATCAGCGGGGCCAGCAGCCCCAGATCGGCATCGGGTGGAAGCTGGCGGCTATCGGCAACGATGAAGGTGTTCCCAGCACCGGACATTTTTTGAAATGGAACGATCATGCCGCAAAATAGCACGATTGTGCAGGCGGTGGATTGCCTCACGGATTACCTCACCCGCTCCCTTTCTGCAAGGCTGGTGGCCATATCCTTTTTGCCGTATCTTTTTACTGTGATCCTTGACCCACGGAACCCGTTCTTGTTATGACTATGCTGTCGCTGTTTTCAACCTTGTTTTCAACCTTCGTCATCGCTACCGATTTCATGCGTTTGTTGGCTGCTTCCCTCCTCTTCGCAGTGTTGCTGGTCTGCTCTGCCGGGGCGCAAATTGGCGTTGCACAAGATTCTTCCCTGGCCGCCGCCAGCGACCCGTTCGACACCATTCTTGTTGATGCCACCTACGTCCCCTGCACCGACACCACCGAGTCGCTGCTGATTTTCACCAGTGGGCGGGGGATTTATGCGCGGGGGAAGGAAGGGGCACTTTTCTCCATCACAACCGGGCTGGTGGATGACATGAAAGATGCCGTGCAGCAAGCGCAATCGGCAACCGACACGGCGTCGTTGGATAGCTGCACCACCGTTGGGGTGATTCTGGCCGGCCCGCGATTTCTGCTGATCAACAACAGTGCCCCCACCAAGCAGACGAAGCCGATTCAGGTGCGATTAGAGCGGTTGCGGAAGTTTGCGCGGAAAAAATTAGAGAGCGCGATGGAGCGATTATCGGAAACCAGTTCGCAGGAACCGGACACGGCAATCGTGACGTTGCCGGAAGTAGCGATGGAGGAACTACGGCGGAACATGAACAACTCACCCATCACCACCGAATGGCGCTGCAAAGGGACAGTGACGGTGCGCGCGTACATTGGCCGTGAAGGTGAGGCGCGCCGGGCGTTTGTGAGCGATGTGGAGGTGAAAGGGAAATGCGGTGCGTTGCTGGTGACATCGGCACTGCGTGGCGTTTTGCGGACCCGTTTCAAGCCGGCCACCAAACGGAATGGCCGCCCAACGTCGGCGTGGGTGGATGTTCCGGTGCAATTTCAATACAAGCGGCGGTGAGCGAAAAAGGCTGCAACGGTGTGGCGATTGTGCCTGAGTAACAAGCCCTTCCATCCCCAACAAAATCCCTTATCTTCGCGTCAAGTTTTTTTGCAGCAGCAAACACAATCCATGGGCAACCTTGCGGTGATAGATAACGAGTATGCAGCAACGGTCACGCAGCAATCGCGGACCAGCTTCTACTACTCCTTCTCATTGCTCCCGCGCGACGAGCGGCAGGCGATGCACTCGGTGTATGCCTTCTGCCGCTATGCCGATGACATTGTTGATGAAGATGACACCCTGGAATCGGAATCACAGCCCGCCGCGCCGGAGCAACGGATTGCCCGCAAACGTGAGCGGCTGAACCGCCTGCGGGCCGAGGTGGAACGATGCTACAACGGCGAATCGCGCCACCCCATCACCCGCTCACTTTCGGCAGTGGTGAAGCGGTTCAACATCCCCAAACAGTACTTCCTGACGTTGCTGGATGGAGTGGAGATGGACTTGGTGAAAAACCGCTATGAGACGTTCGAGGAATTGCGGGAATACTGCTACAGCGTAGCATCGGTGGTGGGGCTTATTTGCATCGAGATTTTTGGATATAAGTACGAAGAGACCAAGGAGTATGCCGTCAATCTTGGAATTGCCTTGCAGCTGACGAACATCCTGCGCGACGTGAAATCAGATGCCGAACGTGGACGCATCTACTTGCCGATGGAGGACCTTCGGGCGTTCGGCTACACCGAGCGGGACGTTCTGGAGAACAGCTACAACTTGCCTTTCATCGAACTGATGCGATTCCAGACCCGCCGCGCCCGCCAGTACTACGGGCGCGCCCGCGCCGCGCTTCGCCCCGACGAACGCCGCACGATGTTCGCTGCCGAGATTATGGACGCTATCTACTACCGAATGCTGGAAAAAATTGAGTTGAACGAGTTCGACATCTATCGCCGTAAAATCTCGGTCCGCACGCCGCACAAATTGTGGATTGCGTTCAAGTTGTGGCTTGTCACCCGTGTGCTCACCAACCGGAAATCAGCGGCAAAGTAGGAAGTGGCTTCTGCTTCGGTGCTCCTGGCCAGCTTCCCGGTGAGTTGCGTGATTCTCTGTTCCTCCCCTAACTCTATCATCAACCGTTGGTCGCTTGAAATCCAACCGTAACCAGATTCTGCTCATTCTTGGCTGTACGCTTCTGGCGTATGTACTGATTGCGTTTGTGCTGTTCGCCGATATGCCGTTGCGCTCGGATGCCGCCGGTTACTCCAAACAAGCCATTGCAATCGCCGCCACATTCCCCGGCAACGAAGCCTACTACTGGCCGCCGGCGATGCCGTACATTTTGGCGGCGGCCTACAATCTGTTTGGGGAGAGCCTTGCGGTTGCAAGAGGGGTCAATATCCTTCTGTGCGTGCTGATGGTTTATGCTGCAATACTGCTAACGACCGAAGCCACCAACGATCCACAAAAAGGGAGAATTGCGGGATGGATGGCCGCACTCTATCCAGCATCATTCCTGATGGCGGGACAAACATACAGCCAGCATCTAACCGCTGCCGGATTGATGCTAACCGGATACTGGTTGCTGATTGCCTACCGGCGCGGAAACGTAGGGTGGTATCTGCTGGCCGGAATCGCGTTGGGGGGAACGGCGTTGGCGCGGTCGTCGGCCATGAGCTTGCTTCCCGCGCTGGGGATATTGGCTGGCGTTGCCTACTGGCGGCTTCGGCGGAATCCTGAACAAGCTGTGGTTGCCACACGCAAATCACTGATCCCCGGCTCGCTTCTGTTTCTGGTTGGCACTGCGTTGCTTGTGATTCCGGTGATGCTCCATAACGTGAAGCATGGTGCTGGCTGGAATATCTCAACCAAGGACGAAAGCAACGTGCTGGTGGGAAATTGCAAGTACACCCACCATTATAAAACCAACCAGTTAGCCGTCCGCGATTTTTCTTTGATGGAGCCGGAAGTCCGCGAGTACCTGATACGAATGCGGGACCTTCCGAACGCACGAAGCGCGATGATGAAGGAGGCGGTGGAGTATGTGATTGCCCACCCGGGCATCACCGCATGGCGGACGCTAAGCCGAATCCGTGCCTTCTGGGGATTCGATTACATGCTTGCGCGCGAGACCCAAAACCAGTATCAGTTATCGAACCTCCAGATGCTGATTCCGCTATCGCTGGAAGCTGGCGGGTATGTGCTGATGATGATCGGGGTGCTGCTCGGCTTGTTCTTTGCTCGCCGCCTGCTATCGCCCCCGGCAACCACACTGCTGCTGGTGATGGCCATTGGCTACCAAGTCCCCTACATGTTGGTGTATGCTGCGGGAACCTACCATTTCCCTGCGGTGTTTCTGCTGCTCCCGATTTCCTGCGTGGGTTGGATTTGGACCTTGCAGCAGTGGCGGCAACGCTGGCCAGTGATTGCCCGGCGACGGTGGTTCTGGGCTGCGGTCGCGCTGTTCGTGCTGGTGCAAATTGAGTATGGCTACTGGGCGATTACCATGCAGCAGTAGAAGGCTTCTGCGTCAGATTTTTCTGCAACGATCCCTTCGGCCATGTGTTGATTGAACCAACGGCAGTGGTTATACTATCCCTGGTTATACTATCTGCCGAATCCACAATCCTGTTGACCGTTCAACTACTTCTACCAACCGACCGCAATGAACACAACCCTTGCCGCCCGATGGATATTTCTTGCATCTCTCACTCTGCTTCTCCTCTCCTGCTCAGGCAAAGGGGATGATGTGGTTGATCCCAAAAGTGGAGATAGAAAGGAGATGGCATTCGTTGCCGTGGAGGGGAACGGCGGCGACGATCTGACCCGATTTAACGAAGCCGCCCAAACGGCTGATGTAGGGGAATATGCCAAGTCCAACGGTGCCCCCCTGGGCAAAACGATTGATGCCATATTCGAGGCGAACGAACGGCTGTACTTGCATCATCGCGGGCTTGGCGAAATCAGCGTGCTGGATCTGAAAACTCGCAAGCTAATCGGGACGATTACCGGATTCCCCAACGGCACGGCCGGGGCATTGTGCGGAATGGCGTTCAGCAACGTTTCGCAGGCGTGGGGGATATGCTACGGATCGAACAACCTCTATCTGATTGATGCCATCAACCTCAACATCGCCCGCATCATCCCGCTGCCGGGAAATCCCACGGCGGTGGGGACGGTGAAAAACAAAGTATTTGTTGGAATGGTGATGCCCGACGGCAGCGCGAAAGTTGCGGTGTTCAGCAGCAACGGCGGTGAGTATCCAATCGAGCACCAGCTGGATATGCCGACCGCGCCAATCTACATTTTTGGCAACCCCGATGGCCAGCAAATGGTGGTGCTAACCTCCGGCAACCCCGGTACCGATACCGCCATTGCCGATGATGACGTGCGCCCAATGCTCCACTATATCCTTCTTTCCACCATGACTGTGGATGGAGTATCAACCATCGAGGTCCCCTCGCTAGATCGCTACATCGGCCAAGAACCAAATTTCGCAGCACGCACAAAGGACTACCTTCTCTACATCGCCACACCGATTGGTGTCTCACTGGCGGAAACTGCGGGGCGTGGGGTGTTTCCACTTTGGTTGCCTGGCGATTTCCGCGTGTTGGGTGCCGACTATTACAGCAGCATGGTGTATATCTACGACCCCGCAACCGCATCGGTGCGCCGATTGCTGGCCGATGCTACCGAGTACACCCCAACCACCTTTGGTGGTGCGGTTCGTGCGGTTCAGTTCGTTAATGCTAACGCAGTTCAATAAAAAAAACCGGCTCATCTCAAGTTATACTCGCACGAACGTGGTTTGCGACAAAACCCGCGCTGTCATTCCCGCGAAAGCGGGAATCCACACCACACCTGGCTGAGTAGAGTTTCGCAAACCAATTTGCGCCGAGTATAGTGTACAACGGCCACCGAATCCTGCCCCCGCTCATGCTGAGCCCGTCGAAGTATGAGCGGAGCCACCGAATATAGATGCTACGGATGCCCACCTACCACGCAGGCTAACTGTAGCTGAGCCAAAACTTCTTGCAAACCACTTTGTTTGGAGTAAAATCCGAACAAATAGCCAAACCCAACAATGCCCTCATTTTGCATTACCGAGCGTGTCCGGTGGATTGATTGCGATGCCGCAAAAATTATCTATTACGGCGCGTATATTCGGTTTTTTGAAATTGCCGAGACCGAGATGTACCGCTCGGTTGGCCTCCCCTACTCAGCCGCGTTCGATACCTTGAAGTGCTTCCCAATTCGCGCGGAATATCACTGTAATTACAAAACTCCTGCATTGTTGGATGACCTGATGGAAATTTCTATTTGGGTTAGCCATTGGGGAACAACATCGTTCACAATCTCCTTCCGTTTTCTCCGTGCTGAAACTGATGTTGTGCTGGCGGAAGGATACTGCCGGTTGGTCACGGTTGGGATTCACGACAAGAAAAAAATGCCAATTCCTGATTTGCTTCGCCAGAAATTAGCACGATATTCGGGCGAAGTGGAAGAATAGAAAAACATGAGTTCAGAGTCTGCAGATAAGACTACAATACCGACGCAGATTTTTTTCACTACTCACATCCACACCATAACCACCACACGATTGCTGCGCATTGCTACCATCTGTTTTTCGGGAACTGTTGGCGGGCTTGAGCTTGCAACGCTTCGGCGTGCGGCGGAGCTTCAGGGAAATGGGCATCATGTCATCTCTATTTTGCCCAACTCCGCTGCAATTCTTGAACAGGCAAAGCGATTAGGAATCACCGCTACGGCTATCACACCACGCTTCTCCTATCTTGATATCCTTGCTGCGCGGAAGTTGCGTAAAATTTTAGACCGTGAGGAAATAGACCTGCTGCTGGTTGCCCGAACTCGTGATCTAAGCACAGCAATGTTAGCTGCTGGCACCGGACGTGCGGTGGTGCTGTACCAACAAATGCAGTTTGGACAACGCAAAAAAGATGTATTTCACAATTGGGTGTATCGCCGCTTGGATGGATGTGTGGGAATTACTCACCGCCAGCGTGACCAGTTTATTCGATTAACAAACTTAGCCCCAGAAAAAATCTCCGTTGTTCCATACGGGATACATGCGGATCATTTTTCACCGACGGTTATTCCTGCATCGGCTGCACGCGCAGAAATGGGCATACCCGACACTGCATTTTTAGTGGGAATTGTTGGTGGCTTTAATCCGGGAAAAGGGCAGCGGGAATTTCTTGAAGGGGTGAGGCTTGCTTGGCAGGAAGCCCCCAGCATCCGTGAACATTTATGGGCTGTCCTGGTTGGCGAGCGACCAACGGACGTTGGCCAATACACAACCGATCTGCGCGCCTTGCGTGACTCACTCCCTTTCCGTGAGCGAGTACTTTTCCGCCCTTTTCTTAACGACCCCCGAACCGCCTACGCAGGTTTAGATGTATTTATCCTTGCTTCCCACTCCGAAACGTTTGGCATGGTGCTGCAGGAAGCAATGGCGATGGGGGTTGCCTGCATCGGAACCGACGCGGGCGGCGTGCCGGAAATTATTGCCCACGAAGAGCGCGGGTTGCTGATTGCGCCGAATAACCCAAAAGCGATTGCCGATGCAATGTTGCGGCTATTTCACAATCCAGAGCTTCGCCAAACGCTTGCGGCAAATGCGCGGCAGTTTGTGCTGCGGGCGTATGATTCCCAAAAGCAGTATGTGGCGTTTCAAGAAGCGCTGGAGCAAGCCGCAGCAAGAAGAATCAAACGCCGGTAAATAGATTTACTTCCCCCCCGCCACTGGCTGGCGATTGGCCGGATCAAACGGATTGATTGGCATTGGTGTGGAAGCTGTGATGATCCAGATAGCTGAAACTTGCCGCTCCTTCGCATCATTCGCTAACACTTCTGCAGATAGGTGAGCTTCCCGCAACATCGTTCCGGTGATTGTTGCGCCGTTTCCGCCGCTGGCGGCAAGGGTGATGCTTCCCTGACCTGCCGGAATTGCAACGTCGCGCAGCCGATAAACGTGATGCCGCTTGCCAAGCTCGGTTGTGGCCAGCACCTCCAGATCAACCGTGATCGGTTTGCTGGGGTTCTCAACGGTCAAGGTCGGATGCGCCGTTCCCAGCCCTGCAAACCGTAGCCGTGCGGTTGCGCCACCTTCGCGGCAATCCACCCTGACGTATCCTTCCGGCCCACCAATCGCCATCCCGGCTCCATCCGTTCCCGAATTGAACTCCATTTCTGCCGAGGGCATCGCGCCGCTGTAGAAATATCCTTCAAACCGCTCCGGCATTTGCGCCGGAACATTCCCGAAGTTGAACCAGGGACTCACCTTCCCAAGCCCGGTGGCCGGGTTCCAATCAATCTGCTTGGTTCCTTCAACAAACAAGTGGCGACCATTGCCATCGCGAAGCTGAGTGATGCCAACATCGCGGCTTCCCCCTTTGCCCCAAATGAAGACTTTCAGCAGGAGTGTGGGAAGGCTAAGGCCCATCGAGGAAGGGGTGCGGCCGGTGGGGCCGGCAACCGAAAGTGGAAGCACTACCAGATGCCCTTCGCCAAGCGGGCTTCCGGCAACGCCATCATCGCCATCGGTTGGCCAGGGGGACATTTTTCCCGCCATCAGGAAGCTCCAGTTGGAGCCGCTGCGTTGGATGAAATTGCTTTGGCTAGTGTACCACCCCCGGTGGTTTGCGGAAGTATCGGCCCAGATTCGGTTGGGATCCACCACCCAGATTTTTTCGTTGCCCGGGCTTCCGGTAACGTCGTAGGCAATCATCGTGTGGCCGCCTTCCTGCGGGTTCCACCCTTTGGTGACGCACACCAGATACGGGCCTTCGCGGCCAATAGTCTCGCGCGAGAGTGTCACCCCGTAGCTGGCATCTTGCGAGTGGCCCGAGTGTGCTTGCTCGATGTACTCTTGAATGCACGCCAGCGATAATTGGTGGCCGTGCATGATGTTGATTGCAGTGTTCAAATCGGGATCGCTGGGGCCTGGCCCCGAGCCTGAGCCAACGTATTTGATTGGCGGCGCGCAGTAGCCCAAGTAGCCGCCATACTTGTCCATCATCAGGCTAAGGCAGCTCATCCCGTAGCAGTTTCCTGCCCCGTTCCCTGTCCCGCCGGGGTCGGGAAGTGTGGTTTTGAACGCGGCTTCGTAGAATAGCTTGTCGAACGTGGCCGACAACCAGGAACCGTTGGAATCGGGGGGGATGCCGTAGTAGCTGCGGGCGTAGATATGCCAGCCGAACATCGGCGTGGTGTAATTCTCGAAGCCCCAGCCGTACCTCTCGGCCGCATGCTGCGCGTTCCCCGCAATCGAAGCCACCAGCAGCAGTGCTGCCGAGCAGGATAGTATGCGTGGTATTATCATCGGCTTGTTGTTGTTAGTTCATGGTTCGTTGCAAAGAAACGATTGCGGATATTCTTCTTCGTTTGGCATTCCACTGACTGGTGGATTGTGGTCATTAGTCATTAGTCATTAGTCAGTGGTCAGTGGTCAGTGGCAAGAACACATTCGCCATTTCGGCGGCTGTGCCATTCCCGACTCCCTCACTCTTCCTCATTCGACATTCGACAGTCAGTGGTCAGTGGCAAGAGCACATTCGCCATTTGACATTCGGCGGCTGTGCCATTCCCGACTCCCTCACTCTTCCTCATTCGACATTCGACAGTCAGTGGTCAGTGGCAAGAGCACATTCGCCATTTGACATTCGGCGGCTGCGCTATTCCCGACTCCCTCACTCTTCCTCATTCGACATTCGACAGTCAGTGGTCAGTGGCAAGAGCACATTCGCCATTTGACATTCGGCGGCTGCGCCATTCCCGACTCCCTCACTCTTCCTCATTCGACATTCGACATTCGGCATTTCCCCCTACGGGTGCGTCGCGCTTCGTGGTTGGGAGAGTTGCGAGAGCGAGCCGTCGTTGCGGAGGATTGCCACACGGTACCAGTAGGTCCGGTTCCGCGCCACCGAGCGATCCGCAAACTCCCCCACCTTCACCACATTCTCCAGTTGGAAATAGCTCCCATCCTCGGTGTTGCTGCGGAAGACAATGAAGCCCCGCATCCGTGTGGCATCGTAGGCGGGCGACCACTGCACTTGCAACGCGCATGGCCCTTCGGTTGGGGTGATGGAGTTGATTGCCGGAGCATCCTCACGGTTCGATTTGAACGTGAACGTGCTGATTGCCAGCGCGCTATCCCGCACCGATTCGTTCCCGTTTTTGTCAATGCCCAGCACCCGATACCAGTAGGTTGCTTTGGGGTTCACCTTGTAATCCATGAACGTGCCAGCACTCATGTAGCTTTGGCTGCTGAGCGGAATGGAGTCGCAGACGGGAATTGCGGGCGGGGTGTAAGGGCTGGTGAGGATTGCACCCACCAACGGTGGCGGAACAACCGTGCGCCCACCAACAAAGGTGTAGGTTCCGGTGCGGCTTTCGGAACGATAGACGTGGTAAGCCGCGATGTCCTGGACCGGCGGGCCAATCCACTCCACACGCACCGCGCTATCGCGGGCGTACAGGCCGCTGATGATTGCTGGCTCGGGCGGGGTTTTGTCGCGCAGGCGTTCGCACACCACAATCTCCTTCGTCAAATCCGGAACTGGCCACGCGCCGCTGATGTTCTGCGAGTGATCTTGCGCTTTCACCAAGTAGGCGTAGCAGAGTGGCGAGCCTTCGGGGACGGTGTAGTCGTCGAAGTAGGTGATGTTGCCGGTTGCGCGGTTGCGGGCATCGGTGTGGGAAATTTGCCCCACCAGCACAAACGGCCCGCCGCAATCGCTTGGCTTGTACGGGTTCTTATCCTTGTCGCCGTTTGGGTTTGGCTGGGTGTGCGTTGGTTTTCCGGCGGGCGTTTTGCCACGGGTGGTGTCGGGGCAGGGAATCCAATCGCCGTAATCGCACAGGGCGCGGTAAATCAGGTAGCCATCAATGTCGCAGTCATCGTTCAGTTCCCACTTCACCCTGATGAACTTCTCCTCCCCCTGGGCTGTTGTTCCTTTCACGTTGTTCGGGCGGGTGGTGTCCTTCAGTGCCGCGCCCACCGCTGCCGAGCGTTTGCTGACAAGGTTTGCCGAGTCAATCGCTTCCACACGGAAGAACCAGCTTTTGTCGCCGCAGTCGCTCCGAAGCCCTGCAGAGCTATCCCCCTTCACCACAAACTGCGTGGAGTCGGTTGGGTGGTTCACCGTGCCAACCAGCACCGCCCCCACGTTCGGGTTTTCGGCATCTTCGTACCGATAGACTCGGTACGATTTTGTCTTCTCGCTGTGCCCCTGCTCATCGCGGATCACCTTTGGCCAGGTGATGCGGAAGCTGCTGGAAGTATCCACTGCCGTAACGATTATCCCGGTTGGTGTGGCCGGCGGGGTGCTATCCACCGGAACTCCATTGACCACCACCGAGAACGAACCTTCGTTCCCCAAGATGTCGCGATGCTTCACCTTGTAGTAGTAGGTCTTGCCGTTTTCTGGCCCCAAGAATGTTCCGGCCACGCCCGGGATGGAGATGGAAACCGGGTTCCCAGCCGAATCCCAGCGGGTGTAGTCGGTGAAGCCGTGTGCCGCGGGCGAGACTGATTGCTCCAGAATGTTGGTATCAATATCGCTGCTGATGGTTGCCTCGTTCACCCGACGATAAATGCCAGCCGCAAGATTGGAGCGATAGACATTGAACCCGGCGAACCGTGGCGCAGGCTTGTTCCAAAGGATTTGCAGCTTGCGATCGCCAGCCACCACGCCACGCATGGATGGAGTTGGAATCGCCCCCGGCACACCGGCGGTGATCGTGATATCGCTGGCCCCGGTTGCCGGAAGCACCGTCCCACCGGCGTTCACCCGGCGGACTTGGTACTGGTAGATGGTTCCCGCAACCATGCTGTTATCCACCCATGCAACCCCCATCACCCGTGCAATCGCGGGGCGGGCGCGGGCAAGAAGCATCCCTTTGTTCCACCCTGCCGAGCCTTGCGCGTAGCCAGCAACCGCGCAGACGTTACCGAGCGGGGCTTTGGTGGCGGTGTCGGCAAAGGCGTTGGCAAGGTAGTTCCAATCAACCGAGCCTGAAGGGATGATGGTTTGGAACTGCGGGCAGTTGGTGATGGGCGCAATCGGCGTGGCATTCAGCGGCGCGGCGGGGTACGTTGCGTCGGCGGCCAGCTTCCGGTAGATATTGTAGCGATAAACGGCCGTGGTGTCCGCCGGCCATGTCAGGAACACCTGCAGTGGGGCCGCAGTGGTGTAGCCTTCCAACGCCTGCGAGCGGGCCGGGCTGGGAAACAGAAGGAGGAGGAGAACAACGATTGTTCCCAGATTTATCCAAACCGCACTGTTTCCCATGCAGGTGTTTTTTATCGTTCTTTCAGTCTTGTTCATTGGCATCTCCTGTGTGTGAAATCAGTGCATGTAGAATCCATCGGTTCGGTTGTAGCCGCAGGTGATATCTACGCTGCCGCAGAGCACCCAAAGCACACACCCTTCCAGGCCAATCGTCCCTTCAAACGCCGGCGGGATGGCCCCGGTGAACTGCAAGTTCCCCCAAGCCGCCGCGCTGACAAGCCCACCAAGAATTTCCCCCCAAATCCGCACGCCAACGTTCCCAACAAAGTACGGGAAGGCAAGCCCGGGGACTGATGTCCCGCCGATGAACGGGGAATCGTGGACGAACGCCCCTATGCCGACGTACAACTGGAATCCACCGGAAGCAAGGAAATAGAAACTGACGGAAGCCTCAACATTCAGGAATGCGTAGAACCCGGTAAGCCGCCCTGGCAAGCCACCTTTGTTCAGGCCAAACCGCCCGTTGATTCCATCCATCACCCACACCCGTTCTTTGGGAACGTTGTGGCCAAAGAAAATTCCGGTTTGCGCGCCAAGCCCCCCCAAGTATCCCCAAATCCTGACGGCCACCCGCCCCTGCACCGACTGGTAGTCGGTCCCCAAATGCCAATCGAACTCACCCTCACCTTCCACTCCCGCAATCACCGCCCCCAAATTGACCGTTCCCCGGAAGTAGCCTTCGGCAAAAATTTCTTCGCCACGCTCAACGGTGAACGATGCCAGCCCGGTGACCTCAAGATCAACCGCGCCAACGTTCACGAACATTGCGCCGTTGGCCTCCATCACAAACCGGGTGGGTGAGTAGCTCATAATCATGCTGACCATGTTCCCACCACGCGCGGCAATGCTGAAGCCAATCCCCAGGCTGCTGGAGATTTCCCCGCCAAGCGCAATTTTTTCCAGCGATTCCCCCACAATGCAGCCGCACCCCCAGATATTCCCCATTGCCGACATCTGCGCCACCGGGCCAAGCGCAAAAGTGTGCGCGCTTTCCTCCATCACCCGGAAGCAAATCCCTTCGGCGGCGATGTCAATGGTGGAGTACATCCCGCCGGTGATGTTGAACAGGCTGACCTCCCCCGCTCCGAAAAATCCGTCCTGGCGATCCACGTGGTAGCGGATGCTGTCGTACTCCAAGTTGGCGATTCCATCACCCCAGTTCCGTTGCCATTCCAGCTGGCTGGGGGGCGCGCCCATGTAGGTGGTGTCCAGCACCCGCACGTAGCGTCCGTTGAACGGGTTGTTCAGCTTGGCCGACTTGTAGTCAACGATGGAAAGCCGTTTGGAGCCGAAGAAGTTGATGGCCACCGAGCCATACGCCAAAATGTGGCCGCTGTCGCTGGGGATGTACGGCGAGAGTTTTACCAGTTCGGGCGAGAATCCAAACCGGTCGAACTTCTGGCCGACGCTGTTGTAGTCGAACGCCAACCGCCCCATGTTTCCGCTGGCTTTCATCTCACCCCAAACCAAGTAGAACGGTTTTGCGAAGTGGCGCGGCTCGTTGAACCCAGCCGCCGTCAGGTAGATCACCCCCAGCTTCACGCAAAGGATTCCCGCCGATTTTGTTGGGTCCTTCGGGACCAAACCAACGCCCCAGTAGGCCATGGTGTCCGGCTGCGAAAGATCTACCTGGCCACCAGCACACTCGGCGGTGGAGGTGAACATCATCTGCTTGAACGCAATCTCGGCATCAACCGGCATCGGCAGCTTCACCGACCCCATCAGCTCGCTGTACCACATCGCACTTTCCACAAACTGAAGCCGAACCAGCTTGTTGGTCTGGTCTTTCTTTTTGGGGTCGAACCCAAAGGTGGTTTTGAACGGAGCTTCGCCGGCGTAGGCGGGTCCGGTTTCCCACACTGGCCCCATCTCCACTTCCCCCATCCTATCTTTCTGCAGGCGGAGGAGTACCTCGGTATGCACACCGGTTCGGGCAACGTTCATCCAAATTTTCACAACGGTTTCGGCGGGGAACTTCAGTCCGTCGGTTGGGTTTGGGCGGTCGCGCGTGGCAATCATCAGCGGCACGTTGGCGATGCTGGGGATTGTCACCCCTTGCAGTCGCTGGGTTTCCAGCTGGGCGGTTGCCGGGGCAAACAGTGGCGTGGTAAAGGTGGTGTCGGCCAGTGGGTAGAACGGCGGCATCCACCGCGCACCCAAGTAAAAATGGGCGGGGACATCGGTGGATGATCCGGTAATCAAGTAGTAGCGTTTTGGGCTGCTGGGCTTGTTGCTGTACTCACCCCAGGCCAGATTATCCTTCACCGTCAAGTCCGCAAACTGGTCCTGGTCGGCTTGGATTTTTAGCGTGATGTTGTGCACATCTACACGGTTCATGCTGCTTTCCGCAGTGCTGATTGCCACGCGCGGAAGCCGCATACTGACGTTGTTGAACTCACCATTCTCGATAGCACTTTTTGCCACGCGAAGGTAGCCGCCACCGGTTAGGTTAATCTGGTAGCCGAATGGGTCCAGCGCGTGATAGACAAACGCTCCCCCCATGTTCATCCGCGCCGCAAACCCGCTTCCGGTAATCAGCCCGTTGACGAACGTGTATTTCGCCTGCACATATCCCCGATTGCTGATAACTGAGTCGGAAGGGGAATCGGGTGTGGTTCCGGCGTTCAGCACCACCCCTTTCCAGGATGCTGCCAACGGCGGCATTGGCCCGGCGGGGGATTGCGCTGCGGAGAAATCCACGGTGTAGCCTTTCCCATAAACAAGCAACCCGGTTTCGCCGATATGCCACCGCCCGTAGTCGGCACTGGCAATTTCTTGGTAGAACTCACAGGTGGAGGTGATGGTGGTGGTTGGGAACGGGACCCGCGCACGGGTGCAGGTGTCGTTGCTGATGATGCTGGTTGGCAGCAACACCGCCCCTTTCACGCTGGCCGATGCTGGGCGAATAATCAGCGAATCAATGGCAAGCGTGAACGCGCTGTCCAGCGTGATTTCCGCTGGCGGGGTTGGGATTGGTGAGGAGGATGGATAGATGGCGATGCCGTCGGTCAGCACCTCGGTCCGCTGCGTTGGCAAGTCCCATTTCACGTCGCGGAAGGCAACGCGGATTCCGTCGGGAGTGTTCTTTTTGAAAATGTCAATCAGCGCGTTCCGGTTGATGACGGTCTCCTTCAGCGAGGTGATGGAGCTTGCCGGAAGGTCCAGCGAAATCATGTCGCCAATTTTTGCGGTTGGCTCAACATACACCGCCTCGGCCACGGCCAGCTCGGTGGCGGAATCGCTGACCGCCCCCACCACATCGAAGTTTTTGCGGATCATCCCAAGCTCCCCAAACCACCAGGGTTTCGGTTTCTTCCCGCCGTTGCAGTCGAACTTCACTCTGCCGATTCCGCTGGGGCGGCTGGGGTCGGCAGATTTGGAGCTTGCGTCCCAATCTTCCACCACAATCGTGAAGCCGCCAGCAATCAGCGTGTCGGGAAGTTTTTTGGCGATAATCAGGTCGGGGAATCGCTCGAAAATGCTGGTGGCGCGCTTGTCGGCGCAGGCCGCGCCGTCGTTGCGGATGGTTTTGCCGTTGAACTCCAGAGTAAACCGCCACGCATAATTCACCCCTTCTTTCGGGGTGAAGCCATCGCTTCCGTTGGCGAACGCAAGCTCGAAATAGGTGCGGTCGGCCCCTTTCCCTTTTGTGGCAATAATTCCTGCGGCCACGTTCCCTTTCAGCTTCCGGCTGAACACCGGCTGCGATTTGCTCCCAACCAAATCGTACGGAAGATTGGCGCGGCGGTCGGAAACAAACACCTCCACTTCCGCCCCCGTCACCGCATCAAGATTGATGCCTGGTTCGGCATATCCGGCAAACTGCATTGCCCGTTTGCCAACGTCGGTTTGCTTTGCTGCGGTTGGCGTTAGCGCAACACAGCCGAAGGTTTTGCCAAGCTGAATTTCATCGGTCTTGACCAGCGGCAGCGTATCTGTTTTTTTGGCTCCGATGGTGTCGGGGTTGATGGGAAGCTCCACAAGATCAATCGGCTTGTCGGTGATCTTGATGGGGTTGGTGACCGAGTCGTTCAGCATTGGGGTGATGTTGTTCCACTGGAAGGAGCAGACATCGCTGAAGCCGTTGTTGCGGAAGGCAAGGTTGCCGGAAGGATCAACCGCCTGGACTTGCCAGGCATAGCTTGCGCCGGGGGTAAGTGGCGGGTCGGCCGGGCCGTACAGAAGCGTTGGGCCGTTTGCTGTTTGCTCAAAAAATGCGGGGCTGGTGGCGGCCTTCATCGCCTGCTGCGGCGATTGCCCTTTCACGATTGGGACCATCTTGAAACGGTACTGCGTTGCCGCCGGCGCGCCCGGCGGAATGGTCCATTGGAACTGCACAAGTTGCGGCTTGGTGGCTTTCACAACTTGGCCGCAGGTTGGCTGCAACGGCTCGGGTTCGTCGGCGGTGCGGACCACAAACGTGGCGCAGCCGCTTGGCTCCTGGGGCGAAAGCGGGGCCAGCGTCTTGAACTCCAACGCCCGAACGCAAACCCGATAAACCCCTTCCGGCAGCAGCTTGGTTCGGCCAATCAAGTCCTTATCGGCCCCTTTGAAGCGAACCGCGTTGCCGTCAAAAATTTTGAAGTCGTTCAGGTTCAGCGTCCGCACCGCCCCTGGCTCGATTCGGAGCGCGCTAATCGGGTATTCATCTTTCGTCTCGATTCGGGTACTGCCGTCGGTGTTTTCGGCAAAGCCAGCAAGCCGGAAATCGTAGCCCCGAGAAAGGTCTTGGTTCTGGACGGTGATCAGAATCCGGTTTGGGTTCGCAAGCCAGACGGAAAGATCGGGGGAGTATGGCGGAAGCACCGCAATCGTCACGTTCAGCGGTGATTGTGCGCGAAGCCCCGCGCCCCCCGCGCCGGCAAGCATCAACAACAGCAGCGGCAGTGTTCGGCTAAGCCATCGTAGTGTGTAGCGTCGGTTCATAGCGGCTGTCCATATCTGTGGTTCAAGCGTTTCGTGTCGGTTGTTATACTCGGAACATAGTGGCTTGCGAAAAACTCAATCAAGTGCGCTATGGATTCCCGCTTTCGCGGGAATGACAACGCAGGTGTTTTCGCAAACCACGTTCATCAGAGTTTATCGGCCTTCTTCTTCGGGGCTATCTGGTTTCCAGGAGAAGGTTCGGCTGTAGGCCAGGGTGGCCGTTAGCTCGTTGAAATCGCTGCTGGCCGAGATTGTTCCGGCCCCCTGGGTGCGGTACAGCGTGAAGGTGAATTGATCTTCCGTTGTTGGGCGGAATCCGGCATTTGCCGTCAGGTTTATCACCGTGCCATCGAACGCCTCCATTTGTCCGGTGGCCAAGTTCAGCGCGGTTGTTTCCGTTGCGGTGTAGCCGGCCGAGGCCCCCACCGAGAGCGTGTTATCGAACAACCCGAGGGAGCCGTTCAGGGTTCCGCCCGTTGTTCCAATATCCAGCGTTCCGGTTTCGGTGGTCCCGCGCAGCACCGAGAATCCAATGCTGACCGCGCTCTCCACAAAAGTGAGGTTGTAGATCAGCGAAATGTTGTTCCCGCGTGAGTTGGTGAAAGCGTTGGTGAAGGCGTTCAGATCGCTGAACTCCTGGTAGTTGCCGATGACGGTGATGAAGTGGTTCAACGCCTCCGATTGCAGCAGCAACCGTGGCGCAAGCGTGGCCGATTGTGAAACGTTCCGCACACGGATGGAGTCGTTGATTGCCACCCGCCCCGCCGATTGGTCGGTGGAGTAGTTGATGTAGTTGGCATCAATCCCGAAGGCATCGGTTGGGTACCAGCCAACGTTTGCCGAGCCGATAAGTCGGTTGGTTTCGGCAAAGCGGGTGTCCAGCAAGTTGTCGTGCTGGATTCCCACCGATCCCCCAAGCCGCAAGCGGTTATCGAACAAGTCCAACGCAGGGGCAATCGTCCACCGCTCGAAATCGCTTGCCAGATACCACGTTCCCAACGAAGTGAAGTTCGGCTCCACCCGCTCGTATCCCGCACGGATTTTGAACGTGGGGATTGCAAAACTTAGCCCAGCCTTGCTGGCCAAATTCAGCGCGGTGGAGTTGTGAATCGGCTGGACGCTGGAGAAGAAATCAAGGTCACTGCTGTCAAGGTCGGTCAGTGGGGCGCGGGTGTCGCGGGTGTGAAGGCTTCCGGCAACGTCGGCATCCAACGTCAGTTCGGGGGTGATGTTGGTTTTCAGCGTCAGCCCCAGCACACTGTTTTCGGCGGGATAGAGTTCGTTCTGCGTTGGTGCTTTTTTCAGCGACGCGCTGTCGTCGTTGGCATGGAACCAGATAACATCGAAGTAGCTTTCCTGGCTGCCGAACCCAACTTTCAGCGCGTAGCCGTTCCGCTGGTAGGCGGGGATGTTGTAGAACTGCGTGGTGTCTTCCTCAACCGCCCGTTGCAGCCGCCCAATCATCCCAGCAAACCGGAACTTCCCCGGGTTGAACTCCATCCCGGCTCCCAAGAACGTCACTCCATCCAACGTGTAGGGGGACATGGTCATGGCGCGGTAGCCGAAGTATCCGGTCAGCGATTTGTAGCGTGGCGAAATTCCGAACTGATTGAACGGCTGGCGGAAGTCCCGCTCCTGCTCGCTGAAGATGAAGTCAATCGGAAGCTGAAGGCTGTAGATTGTTGGGTTGAAGGTCCCGTTCACAGTCCAGCTGAACGGTTCGCGGCGTTCGGGAATTCCGCTTGCCGAGTACCCCACCACCGAAGCACCCACCGACCCGCTGAAGGAGAACGGAGGTGCCTCGGTGATTTTTTCAACATCCGTTTGGGCAACGGCTTGCTGTGCTGCAATCAGCAGCAGCAGAATCGGGATATGTGTCCGCAGCCTTGCCATTGGTGTTCCCTCTGGTTTGATCGAATGATCCTTGTGTTGTGTGAGTAGGCTACGGCATCACCGCGCCACCACAATGCTGTTGCTCACCATTCCTTGCTCCGTTTGCATCCGCAGAAAGTAGAGGCCTGCCGGAAGCCCGGTAAGATCGTAGTTGATCTGGGTTGAACCAGCCTCCATCGCGCCGTTGTACACGGTGGCAACGGTGGTTCCCAGGGCATCAACCAGCCGCAGTTGAACCAGCCCGGCGCGCCGCACTGTGGCGGTGAATTGCGTTTGGCCGTTTGCGGGGTTTGGCTGTGCGGCAACCCACATTCCTGATGTTTCTTCGGTGGCATCCACGCTGGCCGATGCGGTGGTGAGGCTCCAGGTTTCCGACCACGGCCCAACGCCTGCATTGCTTTCGGCACGGACGCGCCAGTGCAGGGTTTTCAAGTTCGGCAACACCCCTACGTTCAGCGTTGTGCCCTGGATATTTCTGATCCCTTTCACCAGGGTGCTGAAGCCGGGGTCGGTGGCAATCTGAAGCAGATAGTACTGGGTTCCGGGAACCTCGCTCCACTGGAAGTCGAGCACCGTCCAAAGGTTTGGCGATTTGTTGGCTGGGGCAATCAGCGTTGGCGCGGCAAGCGTTGGCGGTTGTGTGTTGAAGCTGCGGGTTTGGGACCAATCGCTAACCCCAACGTTGTTCCGCGACTGCACGCGCCAGTGGTAGGTGGTTGCCGTGTTCAGGTCGGGGATGGAGATGGAGGTTGTGGTCACGCCCGTGACCTCGGTCAGCACCGTGTTGAAATCGGACGTTGTGGAAAGCTGCACGCGATAGCTTCCGGCAGCCGGGGCCGCGCTCCATTGCAACACTGGGCTGATGGAAATGCCGTTTTCTTTATCAAGCGGATAGATCAAACTTGGTGCCGAGGGGGCGATTGGCTGAACAGAAACGCCGCTGAATGCCCCGGGTGAGTTTGCCGCAGGGCGGTGCCCGCCGGAGAAATCAAGCGGGGTCCCGTTGCTGATTGAGCCGGAAGGAACTGGCGGATTTTTTGGGGCATCCACCCAGGAAAAATCCGAGGCGATGAAGGTCCGTGCGCTGATCAGATTTCCCCCCGGTTTTGGCGCGTAGTTGTTGTTGGCGGGGTCAATCAATTCCGGCGCAAACTCGTTGATGCTGTTGTCCTGCTTCAGCTGGATTTCGTTGCAGTCAATGTTCTGCGGGTCGCAGCCTGGCTCGCGCCCGTCGGCGGAAACCATCATCAAAATTCCATGCTGTCCGCTTCCGCCATTCCAGATCACGTTCCCTTTTATCCGCACGTTTTGGTCGGCGCGGGAAGGGCTGGGGATGTTGGTTCCTTCGGTGGTGGTCATCGGGGCATCCACCGCAAAGTGGCTTACCAGCGTGCGGGTTGGCAGCGGATTGAAGAAGACGTTGTTGTACAGATAGACGTTCCGGTTGGGGATCGGGGCCGCTTGCCCCAGAACGGAATCGGCCCCCCAACCACCCAAAGCAAGATAGGTTGCGCACAGGCTGTCGTTTGTGCAGTGGCGCGTCCCATGCACGGCTTGGAACAGGGGCGCGGCTTCGGTCTCATCGGTGGCAACGCGGTACAGGGTGTTCCAGGCAATCAGCACGTTGTAGCCACCGGCAACGTTCAACGGAGTGCCGGTAACGTCGTGCAGAAGATTGTTCACCACGCGGGCATCGTAGATTTCGTAGTGGAGCCAGGGTGCGGTCATTAAGCTGAACAGCGACCCACCCCCCAGCGAGATGCCGCGCCGGCAATCTCGGACAGTATTTGCTTCGGCCTTCAGGTACGCAGTGCCAGCAAACGTCATCACCCCCCAGTTCGTGGCTCCTGCAATATCATTCTTCAGCAGCTCGACATGCTGTGAACCAACCACAACCACTCCGTTCTCCGATTGCCCTTGCAACTGGCACTGCTCCACGTGGAGATTGGTGCTGTTCAGGATTCCAATGCCGGCATCTACGTCGCTGTTTTCGGGATACTGGGCTGGGTCAGGAGCAATCAGGCGGAGGTTGCGAAGCAGGATGTTCTGGCCAGAAAACACCGCCAAGAGTGCCTCGGAAGGAGGCTTCTGGCCGGGGATGGAACGGATGGAAAAATCCATTAAATAAACGTTGCTGGGATTCCGCAGCGTTAGCCCGCCAACCAGCGTTGCCGAGCCAGCCCCATCAACAGCGCGGATGATGATGGGATGCTGGCGGGTGGTCGCAACGGTTTGGGTCAAAATTGGGGTGCAGTCGGGAAGGTCGCAGGTGTGGTCGCCGTTCATCAGGTTAATCCGGAAGCCGAAGTTGGCAAGCAGTGTGTTGTTCATCAGGCTCCATGCCGTGCTTACACTGCGCAGCGGAGTTTGGCGGGTCAAACCATTGTTCGTATCGCTTCCGGTTGGCGAAACATAGACATCCACAAACGGCCCTGGCTCCCCAAGATCCCAAGCGCGTGGGTCCAGCGTTTGGGCAACTGTGGGGATTGTGCCAAGCAGCAGAAACAGGGCAATTGCCCGCAACATCTGTGGGAACGACCGTCCGTTTTTCATCATGGTAGTTGGGTAGCTAATCATCATTTCATTGTTGGTTGTTGGTGAGTTGGGAAGCCCAATTGCTAAACGGCAAACCTTCCCTTCACCGGATAACCAGCAGCGGCAGCGTTGTGGTTCCCATGTTGCTGAACATGGTGCAAAAAAAATGTCCAGAAGGAAGAGCGGGGAGCAGAAGCTGAAGGCTTGTGGCCCCGGGTTGGATGGCGTTGGCACAAAGCTGCTTGCCGGAAGCATCGCTCACCACAATGCGTTGGCCTGCCGGTTGCGGTTCTGCGAACGCAATCACCACCACTCCGCTGGCGGCGTTGTAGCTGGCGCGAAATTGCCGTGTGGCAGCGGGGCCGCTCTGCTGAACTTCTTCCTGAACTCCACTGGTTGCGGTGTTCCCAAACGCCCCGGGTGGTTGGTTCCCGTTTCGGAGCGCGCCGGTGTAATCGCGGGCCACGCTGTTGCTGAAATTTCCCGGCGGAGCTTCTGGGCGCGCGGGGCGGTCGCCGCCGGGGAAATCGGGGATGGGATAGGCGGTGATGCTCCGCAAAGGGCTTGCCGCCGGAAGCCGAAAATCCAGTTTGGAAGGATCAAGAAAATCTGGCTGCACGGTGTTGATGCTGTTCTGGGCCAGCAGCTGCGCTTGGTTGCACGTTGGGTTGCTGTTTTGGCATCCGGATTCATCCCCCAGCCCCAGCGAGTGTTCCGGCGGGCCGTTCCAGATCACGTTTCCACGGATGTTCAATCTGTCGTCGGCCAGCGCTGGGTTTGGCGCGTTCGATTCGGCAGGGTTCCCCGCAAACGGGCCGAAGATGGTGAAGTGCTGATATTGGCTTTGCACACCGGGCGGATTGCAGAAAATGTTGTTGAACAAATAGACGTTCCGGTTTGGGATGCGGATGTAGTTGTTTCCGTCGTCCACCACGGTGGTTCCCCAGCCGCCGGCGGCCAGGTAATCGGCGCAGTTTCCGCGCCCGTTGTCGCCCGGCTGGCCATCGCAACTTCTTCCGCCAAACACCGCCTCGAACAGGTGGCTTCGCACGCCGATTCGGTAGCAGGTGTTGTGGGCCATCAGAATGTTGTATCCCCCCTGAACTCCCAATGCCGCCCCTTCGGTATCGTGGATGATGTTGTTGATGACTTTCAGATCGTAGGCTTCGTAGTGAATCCAGGGTGAGGTCATAAACTGGAATCCGGTCCCTTGCCCTGCGGTGAAGCCGCCGGTTCCTCCGTCGTAAATTTCGTTCGACTCCACGCGGAAATATGCCGAGCCGCCTTTCAGATAGATGCACCAATCGTTGGCGCGGTGGATTTTGGAATCAATGATGTGGCCATGCTGAACTCCAACAAAATCCACAGCATTATCGGTGGCCCCGCTGATGTCGCACCCTTCCAGATAGACGTGCTGTGATTGATTGATTTTCAGCCCTTCCTGCGGCCCTTGGTAATCGCGGATGTTGCCCGTGCCAATCACCGTCACGCCACGCAGCAGCAGATGGTTGCAGGCCTCGAAATGGAGTACATCGCCACCGCCGCCGGTGATGATGAGGTTCATCAGATAGAGGTAGCGGCAATCATACAAGTTCATATTTGGAAGGGTGACGGGGGGATAGCCCGGCGCGGTGGAAATCACCACAGGATGCTGCGCGCTGCCGTGGCGCGACTCCCAGTAGGTGGGCAACGTTTCTTCTGGATAATCCCCCGGCAGCAGCATAATTGCAAAGCCACGAGTAAGGGGAATGCTGCTGGGGATTCGGTTCCATGCTTCGCGCACCGTGCGGAGCGGCGCAACTTGGGTGGCGTTCGGGCTGGCATCGTTGCCGTTGGCGGGGCTCACCCACAGCGTATCCAATTCCGGGGTGCCGATTTGGTAGCTGCGTGGCTCCATCTGCTGCGCGCTGGCGGCGGCCAGAGCAAGCAGCAGAAGAAGCATGGTGCAGCAGAAAATTCGGCGTAGAATCATTGGGCCAGTTCGGAAGCAGTGAATTGTTGATGAAGCCACATCCAGAATATGGCGTGCAGCGGTCACGTTTTTGGGGGGAAGTGGTGACGGGAAAATGGGGATTGCCAAATTTCCGCACGGAAGAGTGAAGAGTGAGGTGTGAAGAGTGAAATAAAGCCAAAGCGGGAAACCCACCAATGACTAACGACTAATGACTAATGACCACCGCGAACGCAGCCCTCCGCTCATGCTGAGCCCCGTCGAAGTATGAGCGGAGCCACCGAACCGAGCCGATTTCACTACCTGCCCTCTCCGAAGCAAAGAGTGAAGAGTGAGGTGTGAAGAGTGAAATAAAGCCAAAGCGGGAAACCCCCCAATGACTAATGACTAACGACCAATGACCGTCCCCCAACTGTGGCATGTGAGTTCGGACACCGAGCGTCCGGTGTTGAAATTGGTGGGTGGTAGATTTGGCATACTTTCACTGCAACGCAATGCAGTTGGGCAACAAGCAGTTATTTTCCATCAACTACTTCATCAGCAACACCGACCATGAGCACCACTGAAACCACACTAACCACCAACGACATTCCCCTACACCGGCTACGCGAAATTGAGCGGATGTCGGTACGGGCATGGAATGTTTGCCAGAACAACAACCTCACCACGCTATCGGCATTGCTTCACCACTACCAGGCTCACGGAACGTTTGCCAAGTTCCGCCACGCGGGCCGCCTAACCGAAACTGAGCTTATCAACATCTGCCGCAAATACTTGCAGGAAGCGAATGTTCAGCGATTGCAGAGCATCCAGAAAAAATTAGATCGGCTTGATCTGAACGTCCCATCGCCCGATTGGTCCCTGTGGTCCCAGACTGACCTGACCAGCCTGAACAACGAACTGCACCAGCGGATTGAAAATTTCTCGACGGGGGCGAAAGACTTACTGCGGTTTATTGTTCCACCAGTGCACGCCAACATCCGCGCTTTTGATGACTATGTTAGCGCGCTTCAGCAGAAAGTGGGGTTCACCCCAGCCGACAAATTGACCTTGCAAGAACTGCAAGCAGCAAGGGCTGAGGTCATTCAGTTATCAAAGCAGTTCAGCACCTTTTTACCGGAGGAGGAATCGTTCCAGCAATTCGCCACACTCTGGCGCGAGCGTTTCGGGTTTACGGCAGAGGAGTTATCGGGCTATCGCCAGGCCTTTATTGCACGGCAATTTCCGCTATTCCATTTTTTGAACGACCTGCTGTTTGTGCGTGGCAAGGGGTTGCCCGATCACATCCAGAAAACGATGACAGGCCGCTACTCATTCCGGTTAGGCGACCAGCAACGGCAACTGGAAAGCATTGCCAATGAAGTTGGATTAACACGCGAACGGATTCGCCAGATTGCGGGAACAATCCCCGGGCGTATCCAAACGGTTGTTGCATCGCTTGGGCCAATAGCTGAGTACCTCTGCTACCAACCACTGTTCTACAAAGGGCGCGACCTGCTGATTATTGATGATGCCTACGCCCAATATGTCAATGCCAGCGAAAGCGTCTCCTTCACCCCAGCGTTCATCGCGGTTGTTCTGGAGACGTTCTTGAAGGAACATTACGACCGGTTGGAAGAAGACTTCGACGGAGCCACCGACTACTTGGTAAGCAGCGAACTTACCGAGGCGTTTGACTTCGACGCATTTTTGCGGCGGATGGCCGAGCGGCTGGAGCAACGAATAACCCAGCCATATAAACTGAACTTGATGCAAGAGGTTGAAGCGAATCTGAAAACTGCTTCGCGGCTTCAGTTGCGGCGGGTGGTTGCTGTCTGCGAACTGTTGGCAGGTAAGGAGTTTGGGCTTGCGGCAACCGCTGCTGGCGAAATACTGTTCCAGCGGAACACAAAAAAGCGGCTGGATGAGCATATCGCTGATTTGTTGTTAGAGGTTGGGACCCCGCTGCATGTGGAAGAATTATCGGCACGATTGAACCAAGCGTTCCCCGAGCTGGAAACCACTCCCGAATCTGTACGCGGCACAATGCTGCGGTTCCCCGAACGCTTTGCCCGATACAACACCGGCAGCACCTACGGCCTTAGCGAATGGGAAACAGCGGGGGAAGGGCTTAAAAGAGGGACGTTTGCTGATATTGCCGAAGAATTTTTAGCAGCAAGCGATTGCCCCCGCCATTGGACCGATATTGCCCAGCATGTGATGCGATACCGCACAACAACCGAGCGGACAGTGTTCGGCACCCTGAAAGCCGACATGACGGGGCGGTTCCATTTTTACAATGGTGGGATGGTGGGATTATCGCAAAAGCAGTACGAAGGGATTGACACAAACTACCGCGTGATTGGCGGCCCCACCTACCAGAATTTGCGCACAGTCATTCAGGATATGGGGGGGAATGTGGAGACTTCCAAGTTGGTGGTCTATTGTATGCTCCATTATCGCCTGCCGGAGCAGCAAGCAGTGCATTTTGTCCATCGCGTTTTGGCGGGGGATCGGCAAGAATCTGAGGCGGGGGTGGAGAGTTAGGGAGACGGATTATTTGGAGATTTCGGAATTTGCATCAGCAACAGCAATGCCATGGTGGTGATTGTGGAGTTGGTGTAAGCACAAAAAAAAGCCAGCACACTTTTGTCTGCTGGCTTTTGTTAACGTAGGATTTTGCATTCTACGTCAATCAATCTTTGCTTGTTCTATTACTCGGTCATCAATAATCGCATTGTTGGTTTTTAAATCAGCATCATTCATTCCTGTTGCCAGTATTCTCAATTTTATTTTGACTTGCTTATCTGTGAATTTGCTATTGCTTCTGGCGCGGATCAGAATGTTCTTTTGTTCGTTAAACTTCACCGTTGAGTCTTGATTCTTGAAGTCAAAATGAATCTTCGCTAATGTGCTTAGAGTTGCAAATGTTGGAGGGAAAAGGGCGTAAGTCAAAGGAAAGTCTTCCTGATTTTCAGAATCAGGAACTAAGCTAACAACAACGGATAGCATACCTCCATTAGGTGAGTTTGGGGATGTTAGATTCTTTGCATAGTACGTCCCTGACACATCCAAATTCATTGATAAAGTGTCATCAATACTGAGTTGAAATGGCTGGCTATAGCAATAAAAAATTTCTGGATTTTTTTTATGATGAATAAGCTGAGGTTCAATTGGTATGGACTGCTGAACACCAGAAGAAGTAGTAATCACAACAGAGCCTACTTCTGTTGTGAAATTGAATTTTACCTCTTTTTTATCAAAGAAGTGATGGTATGCTCCTGCTACTGTCACTCCATTTGTAAATTTTGTAGAAGTAGTCTGACCGAAGCAAAGGGTCACTCCTAAAAATATAGAAGCAACGCTCACGATGGAGCAAAGAGTTGTTTTCATTGATCGTTCAGTTGTGTTTTGAAGATTCATCACTGCAAATCTTCATCTACTTTGTTGTCAGTATGAAATGGGTTTACGTTCTGAATTTTCAAATCGGAAGTGTGTATTTTGCTGGAATACACGCCTAAGCGAAGCCTAATTTTTTTAGAAGAAAGGCCTTTTCTCATTTTTGAATTATCTATAACAATAGGCTTTGTTTGATTGAATGCTATTGGTTGTGCATTGTGAAACTTCACAACATATTCTTCCCTAGTGCTCAAAACATGATCTTGCTGAGTTTCACTACTTTTACGTAGGGGATTGTCTTCGATTAAGTTGACATAAACAAGAAACTCATCTCCGTTCAAAATATCTGAAGATTTAGGGAGTGTACTGGTGTTGTAGTAGCTTCCCAAAATGTGCATATCAGCCTTAACGGTGTCAGTAGTGAATAATTCAAATGGCTCACTATACCAATAGGAAAGCTCTGAATCTGTACTTCCAACAGGTTTAGGCTCTGGCTGCATTGTGATGGAGCGTTGTACTCCATCAGGGCTTGCTATTTGAATTTTTCCAAATTCAATCTCAAATGTGAATGTACAGTTCTTTGTACTATGTTCCCCTTTTATTAAAAGGCTATTAGCAATCTCCTTGCTTGTGGTATTTATACCAGTATTGCCACTTACCCCGAGTACCAGAAAAATGGCCGGTATAAAACTGAGTAATTGTTGGAATTGGGGGAACGTCTGCATGGTAATCCGCAATGATGAAATGATTGATGGACAGTGTTGGGTTCATCTCGTAGCGCAAAGGTAATATAAAAGCAATCATACAACAGTGCTTGATAGATATTTCGGTTTTGGCGGGAGAGCAGCAAGAATCTGAGGCGGGGGCGGAATAAGCCAGCCAACAATTCGGGCGCGGGGCCAGCTGGCTCCGCGCCCGATTCCCACAATGCCGGACCGGATTGTTCCGGCATCATACTGCCGCACAACGTGGCGCGGCCATTGGATGTTAGCGGCCAGGGGTGGCCGCTATCTGTTAGTTCCGCAGCGTAACTGGGGCGGAGGTTTTCTCGGTGTTCAGCCGGTAGAACCACTCCCCTGCTGGCATTTTGCTGGCATCGAATTTCACGGTGTGGTCGCCGGCGTTCAACACGCCATCGTAGGCCGTGGCAATGTACCGCCCGTTGGCATCCACCAGCGTCACCGTCACCCGCGAACGCTCATCAATGTGGACGCTGACGCTTGCTTGCTCATGCTGGCTAACCGGCTTGGTGCTGACTTTGTAGAACCATTCTCCGGCAGGCAGCGTTGCTCCGTCGAACGCGATGGTGTGATCTCCAGCATCTAAAATCCCATCATGGACGGTCGCGATCTCCTTCCCCTGTGCGTCGGTGATTATCACCCGAACATCCGAGCGTTCCTCCACCGAGACATAAACAACTTCTTTGCCAGCCCCTTTGGCGGCTGTGTTTGCTTGTGCATAGCCCGGTGCGGTGCTTGCAACGGTGGCCGATAGCAACAGCATCGGCAGTAGTAGTTTCGAAAATTTCATAGCAATCCTCTCCCTGGTTAAAAGGCTGTGGTTAGTGAAAACGGTGGTTAATGAATTCGCTGGGTGCGGGCGGCCCTACGCCAGCAGCATAGGTGGGTTGCAGAAGGCCGCAGAAAAAAAAATTAAGCAAGAATGGAGTGGGTGGGAAGAACAACGGGGGATCAGCATGAGGGGAGGGCCGGGGCAGTGGTCAGTGGTCAGTGGTCAGTAGTCAGTGGTGGGTGGTTGGTTTCCGACTTTGGCTTCATTTCACTTTTCGCTTGGGTGAGGGCCGGCGGTGAAAGCGGCTTGGTTCGGTGGCTCACGCTCATACTTCGACGGGGCTCAGCATGAGCGGAGGGCGGGATTCGGTGGCCTCATCTCTCACCTCTATTTCCTACTTCCTTAGTCAGTAGTCATTAGTCATTGGTCATTAGTGAGTTTCCGGCTTTGGCTTCATTTCACTCTTCACACTTCACACTTCACTCTTCGCTTGGAAGCAGCTTGGTTCGTCAGAACCTCACATCAATCTGCACGGCTATCGAGCTGCTGAGTTGGCCGTTGATTTCTTGCAGGCTGCCTTCGCTGATTACTGTGCGGTCGCGGTACCAGGTCTCGCCATACTTGGCCGCGATTGTTCCCCACACGGTTGGCGACCACTGCGCAAACAGATATACCCGTTGCCCTTGGCCGTACAGCGCAAGGTTGGAGAATTTTCCCGCGACATCTTGCTCGAACTCACGCAGGGCAACGTCAAAATTATCGGCATTGAACAGGGCGATGCGCCCGCCAAACGATAGCCCCGTGGTTGGCCGCCAGCGCAGATCCAGAAAGGTGAGTACGCCGTTAGCCGCTGGGCGGAGCGTGGTATACCCCACATACTTCCGCTCGAACCGCGCACGCAGCTGCACGCGCCCACCAACCGAAGCGTAGCCCGCCTCAATTCTTCCCGATGCTGTGGTTTTGTCGAACAATGCGCGGGGGGCGCGTCCGGGCGCGTCGGATGGTGTCGTCGCATCGCCTTTCACCTCCTGCTGGAATCGGCAGGAGAGGCTGAACCGCGGGGAGAGCGACCAATCGAATTGCAGCATCCCGTCGGCCCCGCTGATGGGGAAGGGGATGGAGTAGCTTCGTTGCGGGAAACGGTACAGGTCGAAGTATGCCGAAAAAATCCCCTGCGGAATCACCGGAACTTTCACCCCAATGTAGATTCCCCGCTCGTTCTGCTGCTGGCGCGCGGATTCCCCAAACCCGATGCCATGCGGCGTGTAAAATCCCGGATCAACGTTGCGCCCGGCAATCACAATCGCGGCGTTGTCAATGGTTCCACCAATTCCTGCAATCATCCCGATGTTGGCGTTCGCCCCGTGCGCGGCTTCGCCAAACAGGTAGAAATCCCCGAACAAATAGCGTCCATCCAAACTAAAAAGCTGGAAATTTTGGCCGGAGAAATCGTACGGGAGATCGGGCTGGATTGCGACGCTGTACCGAGCATCGTAGCCGGTGATCCCAACGTGTCCTTGCTCAAACCCGTACCGTGCCGAAGCTCCAACCACCCGCTCGTCCAGCCCGCCGCTGCGGCGCAGCTCGGTGCGGGTGCGGTGGTAGCCGTCGGTTCGGATGGAAGTGACCTCCTCGGCAAGCGTATCCCCCCCAGCATTTGGGAATTGGCCAAACCCCGGCTGGCCAAACAGAGCATCGAACGAGCGATACGAGCCGAACACGCTTCCGCTGAACCCTTTGCGGGCGCGCCCCGATTCGTTGAAGCTGACGGCGCCGCCACGGAAAAACGCCACCTCACCCGATGAGCGGTACGGGGTGATCCCACGCCCGGCTTTGAACGGAGCATCAATCACCGCACCATTTTTTGCCCCGCCAAAGCTGCTCCAGAGTGCCAAGCCTTGCCCGTACTCGGCGGTGAAATCGCCAACTATCAACCGAACTGGCCCAACCGTTGCCGTCCCGCTTCCGCTGATGAATGTTCCCAGCTTCTGCTCAACGGAGCCGGCCGGCTGGGCCGGGTCCACAAGCTCGTAGTTGGCGTAGCTGCGCGCAACCGTGTCGCTGAACATGAACGGCTCGCCAGCATCTTTCTCGAACGTGAGGTTCAGCTCGTTATCGCCGTACTTCAGGTTCAATCGGGTCAGCAGCGCGTCGCGGGGTCCAAGGTAGGAAGGGCCAAGTGAGATGGTGTCCACCGCAAGCGAATCGCCGGTTGCGGGGTCGCGGCGGGTGACACGGCGGAACAGGTCATCGCCATATCCACGGCGCGGCTGAAGGTCGCGGAACCACGAAGAACGGATATCAACCTGCAGCGGAAGGCCGGGGTGGTCAAGCTCACTCATTGGCCGGGCAAGCGTGGTGTAGGTTCGCAGCATCAGCCATTGTTGTGCCGATAGCAACGCCGGCAGCTCCTCCTCAAACTGCTCGAACTCTACCGGGTTCAGGCTATCCACAGCGGTCAGGATTGCCACAGCATCGGGGAGTGTGATCCCGGGAAGCCGCGTCAGAATATCGGCAGTGGTGGTGTACAGGTTGATCGGGTTGTGGCGGTAGTGTTCTAACTCATCCAAAAAATCTGGGGCACTGCTCTCCTCCTCGCTGGCCGACTCTACCGTGCGTTCAATCTCAATTTCTAATCCATCCGGAACCCCTTCATCGGCCTGGGCCAGCGCTTGATTGCACAGGCAGGCAATCAACAGTATGGCGCACAGCCCATGCTTCACCACTGGGAAAATAGATGCAGGGAAAATAGATTCGGCTACCATGCCACCCCCACGCCAACCGAGTGCCGCAGCCCCAGCGGATCCACCCACGCGCCCCCATACTCCACCATGAAATCACTGAAGCGATAGCCAAACCCCAGCGCAAGGTTTGTGGGATAATGCCCAACCCCGCCACGCACCACCAGCTCCGGCAGCAGCCACGTAGAAAACCCCAACGAGGTGGTGATGGAGTGCCCAACTTGGTTGCTCATATCAACCGAGAGTGTGGTGGATTTGGAAAGATCGAACGCAAAACCAAACGCCAGTGTTTGGGGAAGAGGTTCATCGGCAAGCTCGGCCCGGGTGATGTTGGTTGCCGCGCCCCCGATGCGGATACCAGCTGCCGGGCGCGCCAGCACGCCAACATCAACCGTTGGCGCGGTGGCCGAACCGTAGCCATCCACGCTGACGGAGTTCAACCAGACGGCGGCCCCCACGGTGATAAACCAATCAGGCTGGAAGGCGACCATCCCGCCGCCCTGAACTTGCCGGTACGATGCAGCGCTCAACCCCTGGATACTTACCCCGATGCTGAGTGCCGAATCAATCGGCAATGTGGCAACCGCGCCGCCGTCAACATAGCTGGTGATGCCAAGTGAGGAAGGGGAAGCACTGGCATACGCCCGCCGCCCAACCGTTCCAACCAGTGCTGGGTTCAATCGGGCAAACGGAAGCTCGCCCGCGCGCGCAACCCCGGCTCCCGAAAGTGCGGTTTCGGCAGGGCCAGGCGCGATTGATGATTGAGCAAGGGCTATCTTGCCAGCAAGAAACAACATGGCAACAATCCACCCCTTTCTCTGGTGAGGGAGCTTCAGTAGATTCGGAGGTCGGAAATTGGGCATGAGGAAATGATGAAAAAAAAGATGGGAGGCACGTTGGTTCAGCACCGTTGGCACTCTGGCAACAAACAACAAGACTAATCTACAAACTTCAATCTGGCAATGACGCAACGCACAGCAATTTTGGGAGCATTTTTCTTGGCAACGCTTGCCTGGGGAATCATGCCCGCCGCCGCCCAGGAAATAGAAGCAACCGTAAGTGTGAACGTGGATCAGATCGCTTCGGCCGATCAACAGGAGCTTTCCGGGTTTGCCGAGGAGATGAAACGCTACATTGATGAAATGAAATGGACAGGGGAAGATTGGAGCGGAGAAAAAGCAACGATGAACGTGAGCGTGGTGGTGACGGGCGGCGGAAATGGATACTACACTGCCAAGTTCTTGGTGGGAAGCCAGCGCAAGGTAGCGGGTTCGGGAAACCTTACGCCGATGATGAAAGTTCTGGATGAAAACTGGGAGTTCCGCTACACCCGCAACCAGCCGTTCCAGCACGACCCCACCAGCTACGACCACCTGAGCGGCCCGATTGATTTCTACGCCTACGTTGCGCTTGGCCTTGAGCTTGACAGCCGGACGCTCTACGGCGGCAACACCATGTACGAGCGCGCCAGCGAGCTTGCCCAGCGCGCCCAACTCCGTTCCGACAGCAAAGGCTGGACCACCCAAGCCGTCACCGGAAGCTACTCACGCGTTGGGTTTATTCGCGAGCTTACCAACGCACGGTTTGCGCCGTTGCGCGCCTTCATTTTCAACTACCACAAAAACGGGCTTGACCTTCTGGCCCAGAATCGCGCCGCCGCGCTTGACTCGGTCAACAACCACCTTACCAGCCTTGTGTTTGCGATTGATAAATTAGTGGAATCCAGCACCATCGTCCGTGTGCTGAACGACACCAAATACCGCGAGTATGCCGAGTTATTCGCCGGCTCGCGCGACCCAATGGTCTGGCGGAAACTGATGTTCATTGACCCCATCCACCAAGCGATTTATGAGGAAGCGAAGAATAAGTGAGTTGGGAAAATTTTCTGCGGCTATCCAAAATGATTTCTGGCACCGAGAAGAACAACAATGCGCACACTTTCCTTTGGCCTTCCCATTCTCCTTTTTGCAATCCTGACGGGTTGGTTTGCTGGTTGCGGAGCTTCGGTATCTGAGCCAAGCGCCGGAATTTCTGGAGTAGTGAAAGAGATTGCTGGCGTGGCTGTTCCAAACGCAACAGTAGAAATTGTGCGGTTGAATGGGGAGAGTGCCGGGGTGGCTACTTGCAACAGCAAGGGGCAGTTCAGTTTTCCAGAAGCGTTTGCTCCTTCCGAGCAATTCATCGTTCATGTTCGCCATCCTGAGTTCAAGCCATTTTCCAAAAATTTAGCCGAGGCAATCCGCGCTTCGGGAAGCGTGAATAGCCTTCAACTTCTGATAGAGCCTGTCGAAGGGAATTGCGTTGGTATTTCTGTGGCGGTGGTGTACGAAGAGGAGAATGCCTACAAGGCTAAAGATGCGACTGGCGCAGAAATTCGATTGTACAGCCAGGGGAGGCTTCGCGCCACAGCCATTTCTGGCACCGACTTCGTAGCGTTCCCCTCCCTTCCACCAGGAACATTTCGGCTTGAAATCCGCAAGCCAGGCTTCCGGTTGGGTGAGGAAGATTTTTCACTGACGGAGTGTGGAAGCTATCCAATCACGTTTTGGATTTATCGGGAGTGAGTAATTACGCGCCTTCTCCTCGCTTGAATTTTATTTTTCTTCACTCTAAATTTGCCGCAGCACCCGCAACACTAAAACTGTTTCGAATGGGAGGTCTTGATGAGCCGCACGTTGTTCGCCTGCCTGTTGCTTCCGTTGTCGCTGTTTTCTGGGGTTATCCTGGTTTCCTGCGGCAGCAATCCAGTTGACGCTGTTTCCAACAAAATCATTGCTGGCGAAAGCCGTGCGGTGGTCGTAAGCACTGTTCCGCCCTCGGGAGGAACCATGGTTGTGAATGTGCAGGGGGATTCGTTGAATGGGATGGAACTAACCGTCCCCAGCGGTGCATATTCTGATGCCCGCACCTTCCGTATCTCTGCTGCACCAATCCAAAGCCACCAGTTGGGAAGCAACTGCAATCCGGTTACTCCATTAATCACCATCGAAAATGGGGGAGGATATGCTGATGAATTTATGACCCTCACCATCCCCATCTCCGTTCCCGACAACCACTTTGCAATGGCGTTCCTGTTCGATGACGTAACGGGCGAAATGGAAGGACTGCCGTTGGTGGAATCCACCAGCGATCACGTGAAAATTTTCACCGCAAATTTTGCCCATTCTGATATTACCGCGCTGAAACGGCGGTTGGCTTCCGGCAGTGCCAGCAGCGGGCCAAGCCGCTCCAGAATTTTTGTTTCATCCATCGAAAAAAATCTGCTTGAAGGGGCCAACGAATCCACCTTCCGCCCGGGTCTGGACGACTGGCAGTTCACCAACTACGGCTCGTATGCTGCCCCGGACGGGCATTGTGCTGGGCAAAGCCTTGCGGCAATGTGGTATCATAACAAGAAACGAATAAACGGCAGATTATATGGGCGATACGATAACGATGGCACGCGGAAAACTCCCACAATTTGGCAAGATGATGTTGGCGGCTACAAGTTCTGCTCGGTGCTGCAAAACGATATGGAATGGAATTCGTTAAGCCGAAAATTATTTTCTACAGTGCAGAGTACAATCCCAGATGTTATTACCTACTACGCTGCATCCTACAGTTTTTTGCTGTTGCACCGCCCTCAGTTCATTGGAATTGCGAACGATACTGCAGGACATGCGGTGATTGGATATGCCATTGGTGATGGCAATATCTATGTTGCTGACCCGAACTACCCGGGCGATGTCACGCGCCGTATTCCCTACGCGAACGGCAAATTCGGAACCTATTTTTCTGGCAGTAACGCGGCACAAACTGGTGTGCCATTTCCCGTTATTCGTTTTTTTGGTGAGAGCGCGTTGATTGATTACTCCACCATTGAATCACGCTGGGCTGAGGTTGCTTCTGGCGAGATCGGCAATGGGCAGTTTCCCGAATACACCGTAAAGGGGATGAACGACGCTGGAACATTTGTGCCGCTGACCAATGGTTTTACTATCAAAGGGAACACGCTGAATTTTGATATTTCTTCCACCACCTCATTGAAAATTGCAACGGTTTTTGATGAATCGGAACGTGTTCTACCAATCATCAAAGAGGCAGTTCAGCTTCCGCAGGGAATGCAGCGTGTTGGATTTTATGTCACTAATAGAACGAACGATTGGACTGGCTTTACATGGGTGCAAGTAAAAGTAGAAGGCACGGATAATCCAGCACCGCCGCCACCCACAACCGGATTATCCTTTAACGGCGAACCTTACGTTATTGGGTTAATTAACTATACGCTTGACTCTGGGCTGAGTCTCATCTTCTATCCAAGTTTTGATGTCTTAACGTGGTTCCAGATTGGGGTAAAGCCATTTGTTGGGGTTGGGGCGTACACTGCTACCCGAGGAGATAATTACGTGGCATATTTTGATACTCGTGGAGCCACGCCAAGCTTTAACTACAGGACAGACGAACAGCACACAGCAAAGGTAGAAATTACTCAGTTTGATGATAATTTTATTGTGGGCAAAGCAACTGGATCAATGAAAGATTTAGTCACCTTAGAAGTGCGGACATTCACGTTTGTTTTTCGAATTGAACGTTAATAACAATTTTAGTGCATCCACCATGAATCAGTAAAAACGATGAAACAATCCTCCTCTAAAAACAAATCACGGGAAGCATCAGCTTCACTCCATGAAGTCTTGCATGACGCTACTGGCCAATTTTCAGTGATAGATATTCTGTCGGCTATTAATGACCTTCTGAAAAAGCAATCATGGAGTGAAGCGTTAAAAGAAATCATTCAAGAGGCTGAAACCATTGAGCCAGTTCATATTGACCTTGCGTTGCGTGCGCTCATTGATAAGCCAGACCACGAACGCGCTGAAAAATTAAACGGACTAACAGGCTATTTGCGTAGCCGAATATCTAACCCGACCCGCTGTGCGATTATTACCACTATTGCTCATTACCCTCCTATTTTCAGCGCACAGGAGCTGCTCCGTATTGCCAGTGACCAAAATGATGATCGTGAGGTTCGGCTAACAGCATTGCGTGCATTGGCAAACAGCATTGCTGATTCGACAGTGTTCATCAGCCTGCACAATCTTATTGATCCTGAGTTATTCCGGACAAAAAACTTTTCAGAACAGGATGTCATCTGGGCGATTGCGGTGCTAAATGTTCTGGAGGCTCATCCAGCACAAATTTCTGGAAAGGCATTAACCATTGTGGAGTCGCTTGTTTATGCCCAAGACTTACGGTTGTGCCGCCGTGCTTTAGAAGTCGCTGGAACGTTGGGTGAAATTGATGCTATCGAACGGTTGTGCATGGCGGTACTTAGAAGACCTGAGTTGCAGAAATCGCTTGCCACAGCAATACAGCGGATCAGCAACAAGCCGATCAGCCTGCGCCATCTGCGTTGGGAAAATTTTGAAGAGTTGATGCGGCAGATGCTGCGAGGAATGGGGCATTTTGCAGTAGAGGTGACGCAAGCCTCGTATGATAACGGCGTAGATGTCATTTCTAAAAGAAGCGATGGCGACGGAGAGGAGGCAGTAGTTGTGGTGCAATGCAAGTTGCGCTATCAAGGGAATATCAGCAGAGAAGATGTTGAGCATTTACGAGATGCAATGCAGCAGCATAAAGCAAAAGAAGGAATCCTGATTACGACAGGAGGATTCTCGCGGGATGCCAAGGAGTATCAAGAGCAAAATAAATTCATTCGGTTGTTCGACAAGAAAGAATTGCTACAACGGCTTGACAAAGTTTTTGGAGAAGGAAGGTATAAAATCTAATTACGGCGAGGGCCTGTAATTTCTTGATTTATGCTCCCGCCGAGTTCTCCCCACAACCAGCCTAACTTTATCCATAATTCCCAACGTTGGGCGCGCGGCCAGCGTGTTGAAGCCTGCTTGGCGAATTTTCTGGGCGATTGCTAATCCGCCACGCACCGTCAGTGTTAGTTCCCACCGCAATCGGCGGTGCGGAATTATCGGCAGCAGTTTGCTCCCTTCCCGCAAAAATTCTTCTGCATGCTCGGTTAGATGCTGCATCATTCGCTGGCAGTTTGGGGTGAATTTTCCGCTACGCAACTGTTCCGGCGGGCAGTCAAAGGATTGCATGATTTCTTGCGGGATATTCACGCGGCCGCCAGGAAGATCAACCGAAATATCCTGCCAGAAATTCACCAATTGCAGCCCGGTGCAGATCATGTCGGCAAGCTGCACACGCTCCGGTGTGGCCAAGCCGAACAGATGCAGCACCAACCGCCCAATCGGGTTGGCGGAATGGCGGCAGTAGAAGAGCAGGTCATCCATTGTGTGGTAGCCACCGTTGCGGGCATCCATCCGAAACGCCGTCAGCAAATCGCGCAGCAATTGGGCCGGGATGGAGTGCTGGCTGATGGTGGCGGCAAGGGCGGTAAAAATCGGGCCAGTAGGTTTCCCGCTGCACGCATCATCAAGGTGATGTTCCCATTCATCCAGCCGCCGCAACCGTTCTTCCACAGAAAAATTTCCTTCATCGGCAATGTCATCTGCGGCGCGGCTGAAGGCGTAGATGGCCGCCACGTGGGGCCGCAACGATTTCGGGATCAGCACCGAGGCCACGGGGAAATTTTCGTAATGCTGGCGTGCCACCCGCTGGCAGTGGGCGAACGCTTCGGCCACCCCCCATTGCTCGGTTTGGAGTGAGGTTGCGGCTCTGTTCGTTGGTTCTATCAGTTCCATTGCTGGGGCAAACTACAATGGGGCTGCTGATATTTACTTCATCAATGCTGGAAAATTGACTCATCTAAGAGTGGGCGGCGATCCTCTCTCTTCTCTCTTCTCTCTTCTCTTTCCTCTGTGCTCTCTGTGTCTCTGTGGTTCATTCTCTTCTTTGCTTCTAAAAAGAAGGGAAACCCAAAATGGATGATCCAGAAGAATTCTGCAATCATCGGTTGCGGCCTTTCCCTACTTTGCGGTAAGTTCCGCCGAACAAATTTTGCACAACCTCTATGCACTTCTTGCTCCTCTCCGCTGTCCTTGCTGGTCTTCTTCTCCCTTCTTTTTGTGCTTCTGCCCAATCGGGAAAAGTGGCATCCAACAAAGGGCAATCCAACAAGGGGAAATCCAACAACAACACCCTGCTTTGGCGCATCAGCGGGAAGGGGTTACGGCAACAATCGTACTTGTTCGGAACCTACCACACCCGCGACCCCCGCGCATTTCAGTTCACCGATTCGATGGTGAAAGCGTTCAGAACATCCGCCGCTTTTTTTGGCGAACTCCATCTTGACTCAGCCGCACGCGACTACTACCAACACCACCTTTCCGAAGCCCCGATTGATATTGCCGCGCTGTTCGCTTCGGCTCTCTCGGGCAATATCTATCCCACCCGGCAAACCCCTCTGCCGTGGGGAGCAACCCCATTCGGCGGGGAAGATGACACGGTTGTTTCCAGCCCTTATCCGGTTTTTCTTGATGCTTGGTTGTTCCGCCACGCACAGTTGCAGGGGAAACAGGTTGGCGGGCTGGAAGAACTATCGGCGCAACTGGGCATTTTCACTCCCGACCCAAAATTCCTGCGCCGCGACACGGAGGCCACGGAGGAAAATGCCGGGTTGGCCACCACCTTCCTACGCTACATGCGGGAAGGGCAGATGGAGTTCTACCAAAACCAAGACCTTGAAAGCATCGAGCAAACGATGAACTGGATGAAAGAATTGCAGGGGGGAAAAAGGGTGATGGAGAAGATGCTGGACGACCGAAATGTTGGGATGGTGGCGCGGATTGATTCGCTTGTTCGGCTTGCCCCCAGTTTCATCACCCTGGGGTGTGCGCACCTGCTGGGAAAAAAAGGGGTGGTTGCGTTGCTGCGGAAAAAAGGCTACACCATTACCCCGATTCACTCACCCAAATCTGGGGCCACCGTTGCGGCCAGCTCCACCAGCCTAACCCGCCCCGATTGGAATGCGTACTCACTGTTCGGTGGGGAAACCAGTGCCGAGCTTCCGATTGAGCCAGTGGCGTTTGCGCCCGGCACGCGGCCGATGGGTGCATGGAGCAGCCAACTGACGATTGCCCCCGATGTTGGGGCCGGCATCAACTATTTCCTGGCGAAGCTCACCCTCCCTCCACATCAGCTTGTGACCAACTGGCCAACACTGATGCGTGCCTGCTTGGCAATCCTTTCCGACAGCAGTAACCAGCTTGTTGTTGGCCAGGTGATTCCTGCCGACACCGCTGACGGGCAAAACGCGATGGCGAACGTGGTGGCCGTGACCGCAGCCAGCCAACGGCTTCGCGCACGGTTGCTGATGCGGGGCGATCAACTCTATCTGCTTGCTGCTGGTTCCGATGTTGACCTACCCAGCGACAGCGGTGTGGAGCGTCTCTTCCGTTCGTTCCGGCTTGCCCCAATTCCGGAAAGCCGTTGGGAAACTCTAACGTTCGACACTGGGCGTTGTGCGGTGCGGTTCCCCAGCAATCGCCATTCTTTTTCGGTTGCATTGGGGACCACAACCACACCGCAGCAAGGGGCGGCGGCCCAGCATGACGGGACAACTTTCACGATAACGGTTGAGCATCTGCCAAACTACGTGCCGTATCAAGGCGACTTGGCCAACATGGTGTGGACAATTTTGGGGTTGCGGGGAAGCAATCACCTTGCCGTTCCTGAGATAGTTCACGATTCTGGCCAGTCTGGCACCGGCATTGCCCAGCTTTGGTTTTCCATGCAGGTCCCCGGCGGAAGCGGTGGGATGCGGGGAACAGTTCTGCGCGATGGCACCTTTGAATATCTGCTGACAGCAAGCCACCCAACAGCAATGCCAGTGCAATCAAGCGTGGATAGCTTCTTCAGCTCTTTCCAGAGTTTACCGCTGGCTCCGCTTCCGTGGCAAACGTTTTCCAGCTACGTGCTTGGGTTCAAAGTGAATATGCCGGGGAAGGCCAGCATTAGCGATAAATCGGAGAGTAGATTACAGCATGACGAAGCCACAATAGTTGCCTTGGACGACACGCTGAATGGTGGTGAGTATGAGGTCCGTTCGCTGCTGCTGAATCCATATCTGCAGCTGCCGAACTTGGACTCGCTGTTCCAACGTGAGGTGTCCTATTCTTTCACCAGGGATATGGTGCTATCAAGCGGAGCGGTTGCCACCAGCAGTGGGGTTGCGGGGGAGTATATCTATGGCAAGCCACAAGGCGTAGCGGCCACTCGCTATCGGTTGGTGCAGCAGGGGCGGCGCGCGTTTCTGCTCTCCTATTTTGGTAATCAGGGGCGATTGCGTGATTCATCGGTGGAGCGTTTCTTCAGCTCCTTCCAGCCACTTGGCGAAACCGAACAATGGGAACTTTCCGCCGACAAGGTGCCGCAACTGTTGGCCGATATTTTCCTTGAAACAGAGGCCGGGGGCCGTGCGCGTGACTTGATGAACAAATACAAGGCAACCACGCTGTTGGCCGTGCAGCCCCGCCACCTTCCGCTTGTGTATGGGATCATAGATTCCTTGCTGGCCGTTGGTGATTTTGTTGATGATGCTGATTCCGTTGGCGATGCCATTGCCGTTGATGATGAAAACGAAGTGGAAGAAGATGCGTTGGGCGGTTTGGTGAGTTGGTTGCAGGAAGTTCACGACACGCTAACACCGCAATTCCTGAAGGAGCGGTACGGCAAGTTCCCAAGCAATTCAACAAAAGGCGCACTGATATCTACGCTGCTCCAGATCGGTTCGGAGGAATCGCTGCACGCTGCGGCGGAGCTGCTGCAACAGCATCAACAAGACTCCATCACGCTTGAATCGCTTGCATGGGCCGGCATTGATAGCGGAACAACGGGGGCGATGTACCCTGGCATTTTGAGCTTGGCAGAAATGAAGATTTATCAGGAAGACTTGTACGTGCTGACATCCAGAGCGTTGGGCAAAAAACTTATCTCAGCCAACGCACTGCTCCCCCATCGCGAAATTCTGGTGAGCAATTTTTGCAGCCATATCCAGGAGCTTGCAACGCTGGACAACAGCCAGGAGAAGGATGAAAACCAGCGGTGGGATTTGCGGTGGAAACTGCTGCAACTCATGGATTGTCTGGGATACCTGCCCGCGGCGGCTGATCTGGATTCATTGCTGCGGCAATGCGCAGCAACGGACGACATCCGGCTTTCGGTGGCCGCATCCATCGCGCTGCTGCGGCATGGCGAAGAAGTACACGACACGGTGCTCCAGGCGTATGCGGCTGCGCCAGAAAATCGGCTATGGTTATACCGCCAGATGGAGGGGTATGGGATTGCCAATCACTTCCCCGCAAAATTCCAAAACCGGGCATCGTTTGCCGAAAGCAGCCTTGCGGAGTGGTTTGAAATGGAGGATGGCGTGCCCACGATTATTGAGTTGCTTGGCGAGCGAGCTATCCGTTGGAAAGAATCGGAATCCACGTGCTATCTGTTCCGCTACACTTGGGACAGCACCGCCGCCGATGCCACGTGGGGAAGCGGCGTTGTGATTGTGAACCCCGCAACACAACCCGATCTTGAACCCACAGTCAGCACCGACTACGACAGCCTGGAAGAGCTAACCGACGATGAGAAAATCCGATATTTTTTGATGAGAGAATCGCCACCATATTCCAGGTAGCGTTGGGTTGCCAAATATTGGATAAGCCTTTCGTCATCGCCTAGGTTCACTGCAACTCTTCCTCCAACTCATCTTCCGGAACCCGCCCCGTCCATTCTTCCAGAAGGGTTGCGGCCCCTTCGGGGTCGGATTCGCGGCGCAGTGCGGCAACGGTTCCAATCACGGCTTGGCGTAGTCGGGATTCAAACTCGTCGCGCAGTGTCTCGAATAATTCATCATACAGTGCTGGGAAAGGAACGCGCCCAGCCGCAATCCGAACCGCCCCAAGAAGCGACTCGTGTGCGGCCACCAACCGCCCACGCCGCAGCGCGGACTCGGCTTGTTTCAGCAACTCCCACGCTTCTATCAGATCAATTCTCACCACCTCCATTGCCAACTCTGGAACTTCATCGCCGCTGATGATGGCGTTGTGGCCAATGGCTTCGCGCAGGCGCATCACCGCAACGTTGGTGGCCACCCGCGCCCGCTCTGGGTCGGTATCAATTCCGCTGGCAAGCGTGGTGAAGGTCAGTTTATCTAACGGTTTGCGGAGCATTCGCATGGCCACCAGCAGCCCCAGCAGAGCCTGGTTCCGCCCGCCGCGCAGCCGTGTTGGTTCCTGCTGGCCGGGCTGCTGCATGGTGATGGTATCAATCATGCTGATTGCCAAGCCGGCATGATGCTCCGCCGGTTTCTGCTGATTGCGCCGCTCCTGTTCAATTACTCCTTCCCGCTTCCGCCATTCTTTCATTTCGCGCGCCGAAAGCCAGCCGCCGTGGTAGCGTAGCAATCCCGAAATTGGTGCTGGCAAGTTCCGCTGGGCATACCAATCGAACAAGCGAAGTACCAGCACGCTAGCCCCGCGTTGGATGTGCGCTGGAATTGCCACGCTGTTGGTGCGCTGGGCATGTGCCAGCAACTCCAACACCGGATAGATTGCACGGAGTTGCAGCAGTGAGATCACCGGCTCATCCAGAAATCGCGCAAGCGTTTCCCAAAACTCCGCCCCCCCCTGCTCCGCACCGCTGCAGATGCTGAAGAGTTGAAAAATATCCGGCTTGCTGTTTGGTGGGATTGCGGGCAGTTGCGATTCCGCTGCCGCATGGTCGCCACGGCGGAGGGCAAGCGCAAGCTCAATCGGTGGGTCGCCAGCACCGCGTGGGAAGCAATGCTCGGCAGCAAATTCGGCAAGCTGGGGGGTGTTGCAGTACAGGGCAATCTGCATCAGGCTTTCGCCAACCATTCGGTGGCAGCGGTCTTCGGTAAGCCACCCGGCATATTCTTTCTGCTTGGCTTCGGCCAGCAGTTCGGTGGCGGTTCGGAGTAGGTGTTGCGGGTTGGTTCCGGTCATTCCTTCTGCAATCAGTTGGTGCATCCGGGTGGCGTAGTAGGGGCCGAACAATCCGCGTTGGCGCAGCGCCGGAAGCAGTTGGGCCGCTTGCTGAAGCATTGCATCGGAGCAATCGGTGGCGTACAAGAATGTCCCTTTTCGGACCTGCAGATCAAGGTCGGTGGGGTTGGCGCGCTCCAGTCTATCAAGCAGTTGCTGGCGGTGGGCAAGCTCTTCGGGGGTGTTGAACAGCATCAGTGTGGAGCGCATCAGCCGAACAAACACCGTGTGCCGGAACCCTTCGCTGAAAGCGGTGGTGTTCACCAAGCCAAGAATCACTTCCTCCAGCTCCCTCATCTGCTGGCTGTTTTGGGTGTTGTGGGCGTGCACCGTCAGGTCCCCGAGGAACCGGACGTACTCGTAGCTTCCGCGCAGTTCGGGGTGGTTGGCCACCAGCATCTGCGCCTGCTCGGCAAACTCTTGTTCTTCCCCTTTTCCATTTCCAACAGCGTAGCGGTACAAGTGGTTCAGTGCCACCAGATGGAGTTGCAGCATCGGAAGCCGTGTGCCGGATTCCGCAAGTTGAAGAAGCTGCCGGGCGGTTTGTTGATATTGATCCGAAGTTGTGTTTCGGTTCCGAAGCTCTAAGTGTCGGGCAATCAATAATCCCCGCTGCTCGGCCTGTTGTTCGGGGGGAAGCAGTTGTTCGGAAGCCAGCCGGATCAAGGCTTCCAGCGATTCCAGAATTTCCGCGCTTCTTGGCCAGTCGGGGGTTCCGTCCACGTAGCGCGTGGCTAAGTGCATCTGGTCGGCGCAGGCAATGGCTTCGGCGGCGGTGCACCCTTCCAGCGTCTGGGCCGTGCGGAATTGCAGCAGCGGGAGGAAGGAGTAAATCGGGAGATTCAGCCCAATGGCCCGCACCAAACCAACAATGGCTGCCGGCATAATTGCAGGCGCAGACGTTGCAGCGGTGATGAACCCTTGATGGAGCAACGTGTGGGTGAAGGCTATCGGCAGCCCGCCGCTTTGCTTGCTGTTCAACGCTGCCACCGGCGTTGTGGAGTGCGCCAGCAGCCCCTTAAAAATCAAAGCGTTGATAACGTTGCGGGCGTTTGGCAGCATCTGGACGGCGGCTTCTTCGGAGAAAACCTCACCCAGCAGTGCCAGCTTGCTTGCTTCCTCCAATTGCTCCGGCGTAAGGTCGGCGGTCATTCCTTGCACCACGCCACTGGTGCTTAGTTCGGCCACTTGCCGGAACGCCCCCAGGTTCACCTGCACGGTTCGGTTCCGGTCGTACTCCTGCTGTGTGATGCTTCCCCAGCGAACCCCAGCGCGAACGGCTGCCCGGATTGCCAGAACGTTCCCTTGCGTTGCGGCCATCAGAACATCCAACGCTTGCGGCGGCGGTGGGGCGGAAAACAGCGCGCCCCACAGCAATGCCACGTGGTTGTTGGGAAGCCCCTCCAATGTCAGTTCGTCGGTCAGATAGCTTTCGATAAGCCCACGTGCGGGAAGCTCAAGTGGGCGCGCGGCAACCAGCAGTGCAATCGGCTCATCATTCAGCGAATCCACCAGCATCGCAAACTCGCGCAGTGTCCCCCCTTCCAGCAAATGGATATCCTCGATAATCAGCAACGTGCGCCGCAACGCACACAGCCGCCGAAGGATGCTGATGCAGCCCGGCAACGCAGGCGGAACAACGCGCGGGGCCAGTTTGCTTGCCGTGGCCGAGCGTTCAATCCCGGCAGCAAGCAGCGGCCCCAGCGATACCGAACCTTCCGGGCGCAACCGCAGGTGGATCACCGCCCCCTGGGCCTGCTCCACTTGTGGGATTACTTCTTCAATCAGGCGGCTTTTTCCAATCCCCGCTTCCCCCCGCAGCAGCATTGCCCGCAGCTCCGTTTGGTTTGGGTTGCGCTGATGCCAGAAACGGAGAATGGCCGCAATTTCTTCGGCACGTCCGGTGAACGGAAGCGTGCCGTGGTTCAGAAAATCAACAAATGATTCGTGCATTGTGGAACTGTTATCAGGGGGCTATTGGTTCTGTTATCGGCGGCGGGTAGATTTGATTGCAGGCTGCATGGCGGGCAATGATACCACAGAAGCACGCCGCAGCAATCGCCAATGATTGACCGGAACAACCATCTTGATGTCCCGTTTGTTCCCACCCCGTTTGAAGTGGTGCGGGGGATGCTGAGCGTTGCCAACCTGAAACCTGACGATCGGGTGTGGGACATCGGCTGCGGCGATGGAAGGCTGGTGATTGCGGCGGCATTGCAACATGGCGTGCATGGCGTTGGTGTGGAGTTGGACCCAACGCTTGCCCAGCAAGCACGCAACGAAGTGGAGTGGGCCGGCGTTGGGCATTTGGTGAGGATTGTTGAAGCTGATTTGCTGAACGTAGATTTCGGCGAAGCAACCGTGGTGATGCTGTTTTTACTGACGGCGATCAACCTGAAGCTGCGGCCAGCGCTGCTGGCAATGCCCCCCGGAACACGAATTATCAGCCACCGATTTGCTATGGGGAATTGGATACCCGAAGCCGCGTGGACGCTGGGAAGCACACCAATCTACCGCTGGGTGGTTCCCCCAAACGGCCCCGAACTACTGCGCCAGTTGGAGCAAGAACCAACCGCGCCAAATGGCAACCCCGCCACCTTACCGTAACGCAACAATGGAAATCTATCACGGCCACAATGTGGCAAAACCATAACCAACACCGAAAGGGGAGCTACGATGCACAAGCCAATTTTGACAACGCTGACGGTTGCTGCCGCGCTTGCAGCAACATCGGCCAACGCCGCGCCGCCACTGGTTCCAATCGCCATCACCAGCAACTGGCTGAACAGCACGTTGTGGAGCGACCCGCATACCCAGAAAGCAATAAAGCAGTTGCAAAGCCGATTCAACGCCTTCCTAAAAATCTACGAAGCGAAAGGGCTGGAAAAAGCACTGGCATCGCAGGAGTTGAAGTTGCTGGATGACGCAATCGTTGACCTGAACGATGCGATTGCCGCGCTGGGGGATGGCTCGGTACGGAAAGGGGATGAATCGGAAGCAGTGATCCAAAAAGTGCGGACTGATCTTCAGCAGCTGATGGAGCCAATCGGGAAATCATTCGGCGAACTGAAAATTTCCCCCAGCCGCTCGGCTGCCGACGGAAGCGTCCGGACGCTAAAAATCAGCATCCGCAATCTGGTGGATTCGTACGCCAAGTAGGCAACCGCAGGAACAAACCACAGCACCGGCGCAGAAGGATTCCCCTTTCCGCGCCGGTGCTTGTTTTTTGGGGGGGCTATCGGTTTTCCGGTGGCGCGTTGGCAGGTTCAAGTATCGGCAAGGTGGACATTTTCTGGACATGGCTTGATTGGCAAGCTCGGCTATTCCATCTTTGCTCACGCATTCCACAAAAACCGATCCGTTCCCTCCGCATGGCAACCACTGATAGCACCAACCTTGAACCCGTTACCGCCGCCGAGCTGCAACGCATTCTATCGAACCATAGGCTTCGGAACAAAGGGGCTGCGGTAGCCGAGTTGTTCCGCCATCGCGAAATTGCAATGCAGGATGCCACGCCAGTGTTGGAAATGATTATCCCGCTGGCCACGCTGCTTCACCAAACACTCCAGTCTCCGAAAAATCCGGCGGCCCAACGGAGCGCGCAACGCGACTACGCATTCCTGATGTGTGTAATCCACTATCTGAAATTATGGGGAGGGCAAAGCTCGCAAGCGATGCTGGAGGAAAGCCAGCAAACGGAGGAGTTGGCCGAACGGGCGGAAGACTGGAGAAGCGTGGTATTCGCCATCAGCAATCAGGCCTGGATACTGGGGCAACTTGGGCAGATAGATGAATCGCTTGCCGTTGGGCGCAAGTCGCTATCAATCGCGCAGACGCGGGGGCTGCCCGCTATCACGATCGTGCATAATCTGAACAACATTGCGCAACGGCTGTACATCAATTTTAAGCAGCCAGAAAAAGCGCTGGAGCTTTCGGATCAAGCGTTGGAGCTTCTTGCAACTGGCGGATATTCCAGCGTGGCCATCTGCAACACCTTCGACCTGCGCGGAAGAATTCTTTTGCAGCTACGGCGGATTGAGGAAGGGATGCGGATGCTATCCACCGCCCAGCAACTTGCCTTTGAAGCGGGGCAGGATGATCTGGGCATCCGTTCGGCGTTGGAGGTTATCGGGCAGTGGTTCGCCACCGAGGAATACACGTTGGCACTGGAGCACTCGCGGCGGATGGAGTCGTTTAATCCGGCAGTAGTTTCCCGCACACGAGCCGCCGAGCTGGCCTGCGCCGTGGGGCGAATAATGATAAAGCTGGGCGAACTTCCCATTGCCCGCGACAAACTGACCAAAGCCGAAGAACTTGCCCAAGATATCAACCGCTCGGGGCTGCGATTCCAAGTTGAAATGGCAATCGGAAGGCTGCATATTGCCGAGGGCGAGGGGGGCAAAGGGGAGCAGAGAACAAAAGCTGCGCTGGCGATTGTTGAACATCACAAGCTGCGCCCCGCAGCAGAGTGCGCGGCGTTGGTCCAGCTTGGCGAAGCGCACCAAGCGCAGGGGAATACAGAGGATGCCGAACGGAACTACCAACAAGCATTAGGGCTGGCAATACAGCACCAACATATCGGCAGCATTATTGCTGCGCACCGGTTATTGGGAAACCTGAAAGAAGCATTGGGCCGGATTGATGAGGCAAAATCCCACTACCACCACGTGCTGGAAACACCACGCGCTATTCAAGCTCACGAAAACGCCATGCTGGCCGCCGAACGCCTTGCCGAAATTGCTAAATCGGAGGGAAATTTTTCTGAGGCACTGGAACACTACGAACGCTACCACGCCATCTGCCGCCAGATTGATGAGCGGAAGCAAAACAACCGCATCACCATGCTGCGGGTGTATTACCGGATTGACGAATTAGAAGACCAAGCCGAACAGGAACGCGCCGCAAAAGAACACGCCCACAGCATTTTGAACTCCACCCAAACCGACCTTGATGGCTTGCGTGTGGCATTAATCGAACACCAGCACCAAGTGAAAATGCTGCGTGGGCGGCTGCAAACAATTATGGGAAATATGGAGCGGGAAAAAGGGGAGCAAACCTTTGGAGAATTGCGTTCGCTTGCGCGCGAAATTGACGGAAGCAGCGCAACCGGGCAAGCACAATGGCAGGCCAATCTGCGAAGCACCAACAAGGAATTTCACCAGCGGTTGCTGAAAAAACATCCGGCACTTTCGCCCGCCTTGGCGTTGCTGTGCGATTGCATCCACTCCGGCATGACCACCGATGCAATTCTTGCTGTGCTGCATATTTCATCCGACGCGTTAAACAAACGCCGGCATCGCTTGCGGAAAGTATTGCTGCTATCCCCCAATCAAAAATTGGATGAGTATTTGCAAGGGCTGTAAAAATGGCAGAAAAAGTATTTTCTGAATAAAGTGATTTGCGGAAACTCACTTGTTGCTACTTCCCAAAAACCATTTTTTCACAACCGCCTCGGCTGGCGTGCGGCGGAAGGTGAAACCGATGTCTTCGCCGTGGCGGGCGGCGCGGTCGGGCGCGGTGAAGGCTTTCCAGAGAAAAAGGCCTTTGAACCACGGGCGCGCTGTGGCGGCGCGGAACATTGCTTCGTAGGCGCGTTGCTGCGCGCCGTAATCCAGCGTGCCGCCATCGTACCGCCAGGGTTCGCGAAAAATCCCGGTTGCCGGGCGGTATCCAATTTCCATAAACAACACTGGGCGGTTGGTGGCTTTTGCCAATCGCCCAATCCGCTCCAGATGTGGTCCCCATGCTTCGGCAAGTTGCCCAACCGTGGCGGTGTCGGGAACGTTCAGCGGGAAGTAGGCGGTGATGCCGATGTACTCCAGCGCGTCCCAAAACGGGATGCTGTCGAACTCACGTTCCCAATGCGCAGCATACGTCAGCGGGCCGTGATAGACCTTGCGGACATCCGCAATCAGCGTGCGCCATTCTTCGGGATAGGTGGTGGTCATTTTCACCAACTCGGTGCCGATGCAGAACAAGTCGGCCCTGCTCCCTTCGGCAAGGTTGGCATAGTGGAGGGTCATTGCGCGGTAGCTGTTCCACCACCGTGCATGTGCTTGCGGGGTGGGTTGCTGCACGGTTCCGTGCCACTGGCCACCGTTCCAAAAATCGTGGGACCAGATATGCGGTTTCAGTGCCACGTGGATTCCCCGCTGGTGGGCGAACTCTATTTCTGCTTTCAGGTCATCGGTCTCCATGCTGGGGTCCAATTCTTTCGGCTCCGATTCCGCAAAACCAACAATCTGATCGGCGCTTGCGCTTTGCTGAAAACCGAACGGTGTGATTGCCGTCCAGTTCACCCCGATTGCTTTCAGCGAATCCAATTCTTGCACCGATGCCGCCGAGCCATACCCCAACCCGCGCCGATGGATGTGTGCATAATTCACCCCACGAAACTCAATCGGGCGAGGAAGAATTGTGTCGGCAAAAACTGTTGAAGAAGCGGTGCTGTTGGAGTCGGCGGGCAAGTGGCCAGCTTGCGTGCGCGCATCGCGGCAGCAAAGCTGGGAACCCAACAGAAGCAGAACCACCAACGGAAAAAAACGATCCGGCATACCGATAGTGTGAGTTGTTGATGAGCAACCGATGACCGCCACAACATACGTGTGAAATGTGCTACCCAGCACACCCCATCTACTTGTGCGAATTTCTGCCGAAGCGGCGCAATCTGAAAAAAGTCGGCTTCTATTTTTTTGCGTCTGCCAGGCTAATTATTTGCGCGTAAGTTTCCACCTTATTTCACTAAGTTGCCGCCGCTTGAGGAACGAAATATGGTTGGTGTTTCATCATGGTGAAATGCTGAGAATACTGCTGCCTATGCCTGCCTGCTTTTGCCGCGCTGGTTCCTTAATGTGCTCCTCCCTTCCTGCTCCGATTGTTCCCTTTCACAAAATGGTTTGGCCACTTGCCCAGAGTGGGCAGATTGTGGTTTCACGCTGTGCTGTCCAAAATGAAATGCGATTCTTGTGGAACTGAAAACGTTGCGGATGCCCGCTTTTGCAACGGCTGCGGGAAGCATCTTGGCGTTGTTTGCGCCCAGTGCAATCATCCAAATACGGCCAACGCGCACTACTGCAATTACTGTGGGGCCACGCTGCAGACGTTGATTGAACCGGCTGCGCACTTAGTCCACCACACGCCAGAACGCCGCCACATGACGGTGATGTTCAGCGATTTGGCTGGCTCGACTGAGTTATCGGAGCAGCTTGATCCCGAAGAAATGCGGGAACTGCTGCGCCGCTATCACTCCATCTGCTCTAAATGGATACGCCACTACGAAGGCTACTTAGCAAAATTTTTGGGCGATGGCGTGTTGGCCTATTTCGGCTACCCGCACTCGCACGAGGACGATGCGCGCCGTGCGGTACGCGCCGGTTTAGCGATTGTGGAAGAAGCAAAACGCACCACCATTACCCTTGCAGATCACGACGATCTTGCTATTTCCGTGCGGGTCGGAATCCACACCGGGTTGGTGATTGTGGGGGACCTTGATTTTGATGATGGCGTGGAGACCAACGCGGTTGTTGGGCGAACCCCCAACCTTGCCGCCCGTGTGCAAACGGTTGCGCAACCGAACTCCGTTGTTATCACCGGCGACACCGCACGGCTTGTTGGCGGCTACGTGCTGCATAAAGATATTGGCTTGCACACGCTAAAAGGGATCAGTAAACCGCTTCCCCTGTTCCAAGCCATTTCCGAAAGCCGAGCGCAAGGGCGGCTGGACGTTGCGGCCCAAGCCGGATTATCCCCATTTGTTGGGCGCGAAACAGAATGGCAGCAGTTGCAGCAACGCTGGCAAGAAGCCCAACAGGGGAACGGAACGATGATAACAATCATGGGTGAGGCGGGGATTGGGAAATCACGGCTGCTGTACAAGTTGGCCAGCAGCGTAGCGGAAACCGGGGCTGCCGAAATTTTGGAATGCCGCTGCTCGCAGTATCACCAAAACAGTGCTTTTCATCCAATCATCGAACTGCTGGAACGCTCCGTGTTGCAGTACAGCGATGCCGATAAGCCCCAAGAAAAATTTCAGAAACTGGAGGCGTTTCTTCTTAGCCGTGGTGGCAACTGGGCCATGAAGACACCGCTCCTCTGCTCGCTTCTTTCCCTTCCCGTTGCCGATTCCTACCCGCCGCTAACAAGCTCCCCTGACCGGCAAAAGCAGGAGACAATCCAGGCGTTAGCCGCATTGCTGTTGCAGCAGTCGGCCACAATCCCGGTGCTGCTTACCATCGAGGACCTTCATTGGGCCGACCCCTCCACACGTGAGTTTATCAGCATCCTTGCCGAGGTGGTTTCCACCACTCCGCTGTGTTGTGTGCTGACCACGCGCCCGGAAGAATCGGTGGCCGCGTGGTGGGATCACGCTTGGCATTCGGCAATCAGTTTATCGCGGCTGGGGGCGGAAGAAACCGAATTGCTGGTGCAGAAATTGGTGCAGCGAAGTGCCATCCCCGAAACCATTGCCCAAGAAATTGCTCGGCGCACCGATGGCGTGCCGCTGTTTATTGAGGAAGTGACAAAAGCGGTGGTGGAAAATGTTCAGCAACATGCCGAATTACAGCATCACGGCGGCGCGGCCACCGAGTACGTTGCGATGATCCCCGCCACCCTTCGCGAATCGCTGATGGCCCGTTTGGACAAAATGGCCCAGGGGAAAACGGTGGCGCAGGTTGGCGCAACGATTGGCCGTGAGTTCAGCTACCAACTGCTGCGCACCGTTTCGGCAACCGACCAAGCAATGCTGCAACAGGGGCTGCGGGAGTTGGTTGCGGCTGAGTTACTGTTTCAGCAAGGGGAGGGGGAGACCGCAGTTTATACGTTCAAGCACGCGCTGATTCAGGATGCGGCCTACGACTTGCTGCTTCACCGATCCCGAAGCGAGTTCCACCAAAAAATCGCCGAAACAATCCAGCGGGATTACCCAGAGATTGCCACAACCCAACCCGAAGTGGTGGCGCAGCATTTCACCAAAGCCGGGCACAACATGGACGCCGCCATCTGGTGGCGTTCGGCAGGGGAGCGCGCGCTGTACCGCTCGGCCTATCTGGAAGCCGTGGCCCACCTGCGCGAAGCCGAGCGCATGATTGCCCAGTTGCCCGAAGGAGAGCCGCGTTGGAGTTTAGACCTTGGGGTGCAGCTGCTGCTTGGCCCTGCGTTGCTGATGACCCGTGGCCACGCCGCCCGCGAAACCGAAGAAGCCTACCTGCACGCCAACCAGCTTTGTGGGCAATTAAACAACACCCATGCCCAGTTCCCGATTCTGTATGGCTTGTGGTCGGTGTATGCTGTTCGTCCAGAGTACACAAAGTCGCTGGAGTTTGGGGCGCAGTTACTGCAGATCGCCGAAGCCATTGGGCAGTCGGATCTGATTATTCTGGCACACCTTGCGTTGGGGTACAGCAAGTTCAATACTGGGGATTTGGTGAGTGCCCGCCACCACTATCTGTGCGGGAACCAGATACACGACAAAACTCTTCATCGCCATCTGGCCGCGCAAGTTGGCACCGACCCCTATGCCCAAATTCTTTTTCAGGATGCGTGGATTCTGGCAATGATGGGATTCCCCGACCAAGCCGAACAGAAGTTTACTGCGGCATTGGAGTGGGCAACCGAACTGAACCACCCTTTCACCCTTTGCTTTACCTTGCTGATGGTGTGCAACTATCATCAGTTCGTCTATCAGCCAGACCAGACCCTTGCCGTTGCCCAGCAGTTAATTGCAGTGAGTACCGAGCAAGGGTTCGCGGTGTGGCTTATTGTTGGCCAACTGTTTGCTGGTTGGGCACGGGCAATGCAGGGGGATAGCACCGCCCCCTACCAAATGGAAAACGTGCTGCGCTCCCCGATGATCCAATCCAGCACCCGCGTCTATTTGCTTAGCCGAGTAGTGGAGGCGTATCTGCGCTTCAATCTATTCCCCGAAGCTGCCGCTGTGTTGGGTGAAGCCGAACAACGGTGCGAGCACTGGGGCGAACGGTTCTGGGAAGCCGAGTTGCTACGGCTTCGTAGCAAGCTACAACTCCATGCTGCCCCCGATGACGTGGCCACCGCAGCAGCAACCATCAGGCAGGGGATGGAGGTTGCAAAATCGCAAGGGGCGTTGGCGTTGCAGTTGCGGGCTGCAATGGAGTTGGCGGGATTGCTTCGCATGCAGTTGCGGCATCACGAGGCGGTGGCGTTGGTGCAGGGGGTGTTCAATCAATTTACCGAAGGCTTCGGCACGCACGACCTTCAGCAGGCGGCGCAGATGATTCAACAGCTGACAGCAGAAATGGCGGCTCAATAAATCGTGAGCAAAATATCCACACACACACTAACCCAGCCGGAGCAGGAAGATGTCGAGAACAGAACGGGACAAGAAGGTGATTATCGTTGGTGGCGGCGTTGCCGGATTATCGGCAGCGCATGAGTTGGCAGAGCGGGGCTTTGCCGTCGAAATCTACGAACGCCGGAACGTACCCGGCGGAAAGGCCCGAAGCGTTCAGGTCCCCGGTGCAACCGAAGGTCGGCAAGCGTTGCCGGGTGAGCATGGGTTCCGTTTTTTCCCGGGCTTCTACACCCACCTTCCCGACACCATGAAGCGCATTCCGTTCGGCGACGGGCAAACGGTGTTCGATAACCTTGTGGAAACCACCCGCATCGAGTTCGCCCGCCCAGGCTCGCCACCCATGATCCTCCTCCCCCGAATGCCACACTCCCTTGATGACCTTAAAACAATGGCCACAGGGCTGATGACCGCCGAGCATTTGGGGGTGGGGCTAACCGTCGCGGACCTTGAGTTTTTTGCCGAGCGGATGTGGCAGATTATGACCAGCTGCCAAGAACGCCGGGTTGCGGAATATGAACGGATAGGGTGGTGGTACTTCCTTGATGCCCCAAACCGCTCGAAGGCCTACCAAGATTATCTGGGCGAGGGGCTGACGCGCTCGCTGGTTGCAGCAAAAGCGAAGCTGGCAAGCACCAAAACGGTGGGGGATATTGGCTTGCAACTGATACTCAACTTGCTGGACCCCGGCTTCAACAGCGACCGCGTGCTGAACGGGCCAACCAACCAGGTTTGGATTGACCCCTGGCTTCAGTATCTATCAACGCTTGGGGTTCAGTACAACACCGGTTGCAACGTCACGGCGATTGAGTGCCAGGGGAAACAGATCACCGGAATCACTATCACCGATGCCAATGGCCAGCGTACTGTCACCGGGGATTACTACATCGTGGCCACGCCGGTGGAAGTGGCCGCAACACTGCTGAACGACCAAATCCTTGCCGCTGACCCAACCCTAGAAGGGGTGCAATCGCTTGCCTCGATGGTGGCATGGATGAACGGCGTTCAGTTCTACTTGCGCCAGGATGTGGACTTGGTGCGTGGGCATCAAATCTACCTTGATTCCCCCTGGGCATTGACCTCACTCTCGCAGCTGCAATTCTGGCCATCGGTGGACCCCGTGCATTTGGGAGATGGCGAAGTGCGGAGCATCATTTCGGTGGATATTTCTGAATGGAACGTGCCTGGGATGAACGGTAAGGTGGCACTTGACTGCACCCATGAAGAAATTGCCGAAGAGGTGTGGGCGCAGCTGAAAGCCACCCTGAACCTGAATGGCCAACAGGTACTCAGCGACTACCACTCATGGTTCCTTGATCCCGACATTGTTAGCCGCGAGCACACCGAACATGCCGAGGCAAACCTTGAGCCGTTGCTGGTAAACCTTGTGGGAACCTGGCAGCTTCGGCCCGACGCACGCACTGGGCTTGGCAATCTGTTTCTTGCCGGCGACTACGTCCGCACGTGGACCGACCTTGCAACAATGGAGGGGGCGAACGAATCGGCGCGCCGCGCGGCCAACTGCATTCTTGATGCCGAAGGGGACCGCAACTATTGCGAGGTCTGGCGGCTGCACGAACCCTTACTTCTGTGGCCCTGGCGCAAGCATGACCAAACCCGATTCGAGCAAGGCCTTCCGTGGAATGGCACTCTGCTTCACTAACGCATTTCCGAACTCTTTCCAGTAACTGCATGAACACACCTTTATCCAGCAACGCAAATGGCCCTGGGGTTCCGGCTTGGAAAACGGATCCGGCTGCACGAAGCGTTTTCATCTTTGGCATCTACATGGTAATGAACGGATTAACGTTTATGACCATCCCGAATGACTTCCTGCCGATGATCGGGCTTCCCACCGAGCAGCATGCATGGATCCGCGTTGGTTCCTCGTTGGTGATGATCTTGGGCTTTTACTACATCATGGCGGCCAACCACGACATCCGGTTGTTCTTCCGCGCAACGGTCTATGGCCGGCTTGGCATTGGGGTGATTTTTGTGATCTACTACCTGCTGGGCATCATGCCCTGGCAGATGGTGGCGTTCTCCTTCCCCGATGCTTGCGGCGCGCTTTGGACCTGGCGGGCCTTGCAGCGCACTGCCCCGTCCGCCACATAATCTTCCCCTTCTTAACCCTCTCTCTTCTGGCAATGGACTCTTGGCTTAGCATCATGCTTCTTGCGGTTGCGGTGGTTGCCGCAACCGCTGGGGTCTATCTTCTGCGGCGGTGGATACCAGCCGGAAAACTGCAACCAAACAATGAAGTTGTGGGGCCGATGGTGGGCCTTGTTGGAGTTATCTATGCCGTCCTGATGGCGTTTGTGACGGTGACGGTGTGGGAAAAATGGTACGATGCCGAAGTCCGCGCGGCCCAGGAAGCAAACCAAGTTCGGAGTGTGTTCCGCGACGTAGCCGCGTTTCCTGATTCGGTTCGCCGCCCAATCCAGCAGGACTTGAAACGCTACACCGAGGTAGTCATTGAAGTGGAATGGCCAATCATGGCCACGGGCGAAGACACCCCCCGCATTCAATCGGCACTGATGGATGATTTATGGCGGCGTGTGCAAAGCATCCAACCGGTGGGGGATTACCAAACAACATGGTATGCTGCGGTGGTAGATCGGATGAACCAACTCACCAACGCGCGCCAACTTCGGATGTTGAGTTGCCATGCCGCTGTGCCACCCATCATGTGGATGTTCTTGATTGTGGGGGGAGTGGTCACGATTGCGCTCACCCTGATGTTCAGCATTGATTCCCACCACGCCCATGCCACCATGGTTGCCGCTGTGGCCGGAACCATCGCCTTCTTACTCTATCTGATCGCGGCCTTGGACCTCCCCTATTCCGGCGCGCTGCAAGTGGACCCCGAAGCGTTCTACCACACGCTGCACCTTATCACGGCTTCGCTACCGCAACGGTGATGTAGCTGCGGGCGGGTGCCCCGCTCAGCCAAGCACGCCGGCCCCACGGTTTGCCAGGCTGTTGCCGCGCCCTTCTGCTTCCTCGCGCTGTATCCGGCGGGCCACGCGCCAGCAAAACGTGAGGATCAATCCCACGGCCACCAGCTGCCCAAATACCGTTCCGGTAAACTCCACAAATTCTTGGATGATGTTTGCTGAACCTTCGGCAGCCTGGGAAGTTGCTTCGCTGCTGTTGGCTGCGTCGCCGGCTTGGCTGCCAAGTTCACTGCCAACCTCACTCTCAACTCCACTCTCAATTTTGGCCACCGCTGGCTTGGTGATTCGTAGCTCCTGATACGGCGCGTTTGCTGCAAACCCGGGAATCATCAACTCAATCTGCTGCCGACCTTCTGCGGGGCGGTGATGTTGCTGCTGACTTCTATTCTCCGGTTGATCGGCAGTTGCGCTGAAGTGCGATTGCACCGCTGCGGCGCAAACCAGGATTGCCCACAGTGCAAATCGGATGATGGCGGCGTAGTGTCCCATTGTTCTATCTCCTGCTCTCTATTTTTTTCAGTGATCGTTTGGTTGATTGGCAACGCAGTTCCCCGCTGTTGCTGGTGCAACCATACGCCCACTTCCCGCCGAGCACACTACGGAAATACTACGGAGTTGGCCGCAGGCTTGTCCAGCGTTGGCGTGCGCCCCCTTCCGTTCCATTTCGTTTGTACCGCTTGGCTGCCTTGTTATTCCGGGTGACCTTGTGTAAACTTGCAGCCCTTATTCACACAATCGGTGTGGTCGGTGCCCCGTGCTGGCCGCGCCTTGTTGGGGCATCACCCCGCCGGGCCTTCCTGTTGTTGCGGGAATCGCTTGGTGGTTTTTTTGCCAACATCAACACGGAATTTTTTGGAATCGCGTTCGTACAGCATGATGAGAACACAATCGTTAGTTCGGCTGCTGGCATTGTTGCTGGCGTTGCCGTTGGGGCTGCAACAGCTATCGGCACAGCCAAAAAAGAAAGGGGCCGCAAACGCCCCAGCCACCACCGGAACCAATCCAGGAAACGCCACATTGTTGGAGGTTGCCAACGAGAAGTTCACGGTGCAGCAGATTGCCGATGCCTTCAAGAAAAACGCAAACCGTGGCGGCAAAACCTTCTTTGAACTCAGCAAAGATTCCGCACGCCAGTTTGTGAACCTGTACGCCGACTACCGGCTGAAAGTGCGCACGGCGTTGGACAACGGGATGGACAAACGCCCGGAAATCGAAACGGAAATCGTCCAGAACCGCCGCCAACTTGCGGCCGCCCCCGCCCCAAACACCGGCTACTTGATTGAACGAAAAGTGGTGGACCCCGCCATCCGCGACATCTTCAACCGCCGCAGCGATGAGCTGAAGCTGGCGCTCATCTTCTCCAAAATGGATGTTGCCAACCCCGCCGACACGCTTCGCGCCTACCAGCGGGCGGTGAATATCATCAACCAACTTCAGGCCGGTGGCGATTTTGCCATGATGGCCGCCGACTCGAGCGACGACCCCATGACCCGCGCCAACCGGGGCGTGTTGGGGTGGATCACCAGCGGGATGATCCTGCGTGAAATTGAAGATGCCGCATACTCCGCGCCTGTCGGGAAACTCTATCCCACCCCGGTTCGCGTGGCTTCCGGCTACGTGATTGTGAAGCTGATGGAGCGCCAGCCACGGATGAAAGTCCGCGGCGCGCATATCCTGATTGAAACCGGCGAACCCAGCATTGGGGCCGCTGCTACCGACACCGCCGAACAGTGGCAGCGGGCCGAGCAAGCACTGCAACGCATCCGCAACGGCGAAGATTTTGCAGCCGTGGCGCGCCAAGTAAGCGACGACAAAGTAAGCGGCGAAAACGGCGGCGACCTTCTCAGCTTCTACACCCGCTCGTTGGGCTTTGAAGCAAAAGAAGGGAAGCTGGAACCCGCCTTCGAGGATGCGCTGATGAGCTTGAAGGATGGCGAAGTTTCCGGGATTGTTCGCACCAGCTACGGCTACCACATCATCAAGCGTCTGGAAAGCCACGCCCCAACGTTCGACGAGGAGAAGGAGACGCTGCGCCAGATGTACAAACGCTTGTTCCTTGCCGACGACCGCCACCGCTACACCCAGATGGTGATGAAAAAGCAAGGCTTCCAGATTAACGAAGCCACCATGACCGCGCTGCTTTCGGCGGTGAACCAATCGCGCACCACTGCCGACACCGCATGGGCGCGCGGGATCAGCAACGAACTCCGTTCCCAAACGCTTTTCAGCTTCCAGGGGAGCAACACGCGGGTGATAGATTGGATGGACACGATTGAAACTCACCCAGAACTTCGCGCAACCGCGCTGAACCGTGAAGGGGTGGAATCCTCCATCACCTCACTTCTGGAAATGCCGGCCTTGCTGAAAGAATCCGAATCGCTGGAGCAAGAGTATCCAGAGTTCAAAGCCTTGATGCACGAGTTCCGCGACGGCATTCTGATTTTTAAGCTGGAAGACGAAGCCGTCTGGAGCAAGCTGAAATACGACTCAGCCGAAGGGCGCGCATTTTTTGAACGGAACAAAGCCAACTACAACACCGCGCCCAAATATGGGCTGACAGAAATCCTGGTTTATAAAGAGAAAGAGCGGGATGAAGCCTACCGCCAAGCGCAAGCCGGCACAATCCCGTTCGACTCGTTAGCTGCCCAATTCACCCAACGCCCGGGCTACCGCGAAAAACGGGGAAGCTGGGGGCTTGCAACGGCCAAAGGCTCGGACCTTGTGAAGCAGGTGCTGCAACGCAAACCGGATGCAAAAGCGGGCGACCTGATCCCACCGTTCGCGTATCAGTCTGGTTGGTCAATCGTGCGGGTGAATGAGGTGGAGCCGCCCCGCCCAATGTCCTTCCAAGAAGCCGAAAGTGAGGTTCGGAGCGACTACATTGACGACCTGCAGAGCCGCCTGAAAAAGGAGTGGATGAAAGAACTGCGCGGCAAGTACAGCGTGAAAATTGATGAATCGGTGCTAACCAAAGCACTGGCCGCAAAATAAATTCGTCGGTGGGGGAAGCCGTGGCATCAGCCCCACGGGCTTCCCCTCTTGTTGTTCATTTTGGCATTTGGCATTTCCATGAAATCAGTTCTGCAACAACTCACGCTGGCGATTGCTGCCGGTGTTCTCACGATTGTCCTCACAATCGCCGCTGCGGTTCCTGGCGTTGCGCAACCTCGGGATATTCCCCCGGGGCTGCTTGGCGGAAAAAACCGCACGTTGGTGGATGGCGTGGCCGCCGTGGTGGGAAATGAGATTATTCTGGTGAGCGATGTTGTGCAGCGGGCACGCTACATGGCCCAGCAAAGCCGGGGAAGCCTGAATCCCGCCGACCCGAAAGTGCTGAAAGATATTTTGCAGGAGACCATCAACGAAAAATTGCTGCTGACCCGCGCCCGCGAGGACAGCGTTGTTGCCAGCGAGGAAGAAGTGAACCGTGCGTTGGATTATCGCTTGCAGCAGTTGATCCGGCAGGTGGGATCGGAAGCGCAGTTGGAGAAGGCCTACGGGATGTCCATGGAGCAAATCCGCCGCGAATCGCGCGACCTGATTCGCCAGCAACTTCTGGTGCAACGCCTTACCGAAACCCGGTTCGACGGGCTGAAAGTAAGCGACCACGACCTGAACGAGTTCTACCAGAAATACCGCGACTCGCTTCCAAACGTCCCCGCCCAGGTGGAGCTTCAGCAGATTGTGCTTCTGGACAAGCCGACCGAGGCAGCCGTTGCCCGCACCAGGGATTTGGCCCGCGCCATCACCGACTCCATCAAGGCCGGCGGCGATTTTGCTGACTTCGCCCGGCGCTACTCCACCGATGCCTACTCGGCAAAAGATGGCGGCAACGTTGGGTGGGTGAAATGGGGTGAGTTCGTTTCCGAATACGACAGCGCGGCAAAGGCACTGGGGATCAACGACTACTCCGGCCCGGTGCGCACCATGTATGGCTTCCACGTCATCCAACTGTTGGAAAAAAAGGACGGGGAGCAGAAATACCGTTCCCGCCATATCCTGCTGAAAATTGAGCAATCGGCTGCCGAGCGCGACTCGCTGGTGACGCGCCTGAAAAGCTACCGCGCCCGCGCCCTTGCCGGGGAAAATTTTGGCGACCTTGCACGCCAATTCAGCCAAGACGACGACACCAAAGCGTTGGGCGGATCTATCGGCCTCACCGTTCCCGACCAACTTCCCGGCGACTTGAAAAAAGCGGTTGAGACGATGAAGGAAGGGGAGATCACCGAGCCACTTCCGGTGACGTTATCGCCAACCGAAGGGGGCTATCATATCGTCCGGTTTGTCCGCCGCATCGCCGCACACCCCGCCGACCCCGTGCACGACCGCAACGTGCTGGAGCCGCTTGCGCTGAAATACAAGCAGGGGAAGGAGATGGAGAAATGGATGAAAGAACTTCGCGAGGACATCTACTGGGACGTAAAAGCAACCGAACTTGAGTAAGAAAGCCTCCCCTTGGATATTCGACGCAAATTGGTTTGCGAAACTCTACTCAGCCAGGTGTGGTATGGATTCCCGCTTTCGCGGGAATGACAGCGCGGGTTTTGTCGCAAACCACTTTCGTGCGAGCATACAACCGAAACCCGACAACCGATTCCCGGCAACTGACAACTGACCACTGACAACATCATGGATCAATCAACATCAACCCTTCCGGCCATCACCTTCGACCGCTACCACTTGCCGAACGGCCTTGAGGTGATTCTGCACCAGCGGGCGGCAACGCCCATTGTGCATGTGTTGGTCTGGTATCACGTCGGCTCCAAGGATGAACCTGCCGACCGCACCGGGTTTGCTCACTTGTTCGAGCACATGATGTTCCAGGGTTCCCAGAACGTTGGCAAGACCGAACACTTCACGTGGATCCAGGGCATTGGCGGCGTGACAAACGCAAGCACCAGCCAGGACCGAACCAACTATTTCCAAACAGTCCCCAGGGAGTATCTGGGCCTTGCGCTCTGGCTGGAAGCGGATCGAATGCGTTCGCTGAACGTCTCCGAAGAAAATTTCCAAAACCAGCTTTCGGTGGTGAAGGAGGAGCGGAAGCAACGCTACGACAACCAGCCCTACGGCTTGTGGTATCTGACGATGTTGGAGATGCTGTTCGGGGGAAGCAGCTACGGCTGGGGGCCAATCGGCGACATGGCCCACTTGGATGCCGCGCCATTGCAGACCGTGCAGGAGTTCCACCAGCAGTACTACGTTCCCAACAACGCCGTGCTGATTCTTGCCGGCGATTTCGACCCCCAGGAAGCACGCCGTTTGATTGCCGAGCAGTTCGGTGATATTCCGGCGGGGGGGGCAATCCAACGCCAGTTCAACCCGGCATTGCCGCTAACCCAGCAGGCCCGCCACATCATCACCGACCAAGTCCCCTTCCCTTCGGTTAGCATCGGCTTCCGTTCCGTCCCGATTGGCCACCCCGACCAACAAGCACTGACGTTGCTGGGAAATATCCTTGGCGGCGGCGCGTCAAGCCGCCTGCGCCAAGCAATCGTTCACGACCAACAACTGGCACTGCAAGCCTACTCCTTCAATCTCCCCCAGGAGCGCGATGGAATGTTCCTGATGCAGGCCACCGCAATGCACGGCGTTTCTGCCAAGCAGTTGGAAGAAGCCTTGTGGGGAGAAATTGAAAAACTACGCGCCGAAGGTTGCACCCAGCATGAGCTTGATGCAGCCCTGAACAAAACGGAAGCATCGCTGGTGCGTGGGCTTGGCTCGGCCCAAAGCGTTGCCGATATGCTGGCGCAATTCCACGTTTTCCAACAGGACCCAACCCGGGTCAATCGCTTGCTGGATGAGTATCGCGCCGTCACCATCGAAGACTTTCGCCGTGTGGCCCAGCACTACCTTTCGCCAAACTCCGCTGCGGTGCTTCACTACTTGCCAAACGGGTGGAATTGAAGGAAGAGTGAGAGGTGAAGAGTGAAGAGTGAAATAAAGAAGGGGAGGAGAGAGAGAGTGTGCTTTTTTTCAGAAAGAACAACAATGCCGAGAACCGATGCCGAACTCACAACATTTCTTGGATGTCACCCTTGCCGACTTCCGTGCAACCAAAGGGCTTGGCCAGCGGGCCATGGAGCAGCTTCGGGATGATGAGGTGAACTGGTCGCCGGATGGCGAATCGAACAGCATCGCCATTATCGTGAAGCACCTTTGCGGCAACATGATCTCACGCTGGACCGACATCTTCACAACCGACGGCGAAAAGCCCGACCGCAACCGCGACACCGAATTTGAGGGGAGCGTAGGCGATAGAACAGCATTGATGGAGCTGTGGGAGCGTGGCTGGAGCCGATTGCTGGAAACTCTAGAATCACTCACGCCCGACGACCTTGAGCGAACAATTCTGATCCGTGGCGAACCGCACACGGTTGTGCAAGCAATCATCCGGCAGACTTCGCATTATGCGTACCACGTTGGCCAGATCGTGTTCATTGCAAAACACCTACGCAGCGAAGGCTGGCAAACGCTTTCGGTGGCGCGGGGAAAATCGGAAGAGTTCAACCAGCAGATGCTTGCCGAGAAACGGTAGAGCCAGTGAGATCAATTAAAAAATCAGCAAACAATCAACCGCTTTTTCCCCCCACCGGCAACCGATAACCGACACCCGACAACCGAGTCCACATTTTGATTTCAACCACAACCGAATTATTCACCGAGGTTCAGTTACAGAACGGGCTGCGGGTGATTTTGCACGAAGATCACACCACGCCGATGGTGACGATTAACTTGCTGTACCACGTCGGCTCCAAAAATGAGCAAATTGGGCGCACGGGGTTTGCACATCTGTTCGAGCATCTGATGTTCGAGGGGTCGCGGAATATCCCACGCGGCGCGTACGACACGTGGTGCACCTCCGTCGGTGGCGATAACAACGCCTTCACCTCCAGCGATGTCACCAGCTACTACATCTCCTTGCCAAGCAGCCACTTGGCCCTGGGGCTGTGGCTGGAATCGGACAGGATGGCGGAGTTTGCGATCGAGGAGACCTCGCTGCGAACCCAGCAATCGGTGATTGCCGAGGAGAAACGCCAGACCGTTGATGAAACTCCCTACGGGTCGGCCCAAGTTGTGCTGCATGAACTCTCCTTTGCCGCCCCCCACCCCTACAGTTGGGAAACGATTGGAAGCATGGAGGATGTGGCCGCCGCCACGATGCAGGACGTTCGGGAGTTCTACCAACGGTTTTACGTTCCGGCAAATGCGGTGTTGGTGGTGGCGGGGGATTTTAACCCCGACGATGCAATGCCGCTGATCCAAGGATATTTCTCCACAATCCCTTCCGGTACCCACGCCCAGCTTCCCAACGCCGACCCGCTGCTTCGCTGCTACGGCAACCACCGATTGCTGAGCGACAGGACGATAGCCCACCATGCTGCGTTTGTGGCCTGGCACGTGCCGTCGCTGCGCGATGCCGATAATCCCGCGTGCGACCTCCTGACCGGAATCCTGGGCGATGGCGAAAGCTGCCGGCTGTTCCGTGAGTTGGAATATGATCTGGAGATTGCAAACGAAACCGGATGCTACCTTGATGAAGGGGAGCTGGGGTCGCTGCTGGTTGTGTACGCCGTTGCCCAAAGCAACCGCACGTCCCCCGAACGACTTACCGAAGCCTTGATTGCTGTGGTCCGAAAAATTGCTGAAGATGGAGTGACAGAACGGGAGCTGGAAAAAGCGCGAAACCGGAAAATGACCTCTATCACACACGCACTGCAATCGGTCAGCAGCCGGGCCGAGCGGCTGGCAATCTGCGCGGCCTTGTTAGACAATCCGGCATTGGCGTTTTCCGAGGCGGAACTGTACAGTTCCGTGACCGCCGATGATGTTCAACGGGTGGCGCGGCAGTATCTTTGCGATGCCCAGCCAAACGTTGTGGAGTACCGCGCCATTCGCTAACCAACTCCATTTCCTGGGCCGGCCTTGCTTGGCCAACCAACGATGTACCGAACTTCATTGATTCCATGATCTCCAATATCAACGTGACACACCGCACCGAACCGCTGGATCGTTCCCGCCCACCCGAGCCTGGGCGCGCAAGCCATATTGGGTTTCCTCCGTTTGCTCAGTTGCGGTTGCGCAACGGCGTTCCGCTGTTCATTGTCGAGAACCATGGCCAGGCCTACGTCAGCTTGCAATTAGTGCTGCGAAGCGGAAGCCGCAACGATGGCCAGCTTCCCGGGTTGGCTACGTTCACCAGCGAGCTTCTGCTAAGCGGTACGACCCACCGAACCATGCAGCAGATTGCCGACGATGTTGATTACTTGGGCGCGGTGTTGGATGCCGGTGCCGGGCGCGACGAAATCACCGTGCGGCTTGGCGTGCTTACCCGATTTCTTCCGGAGGCGTTGCCGATGATGGCCGATGTTGTGTTGCGCCCCACCTTCCCAAACGATGAACTTGACCGCGAACGCCGCCAGTTCATTGCTGCGCTGAAGCAAAATCAGTCGGATCCAAGCCACTTGGCTTCGGTGGAGTTCCGCCGCCAGCTGTACCGTGGGACTCCATACGGAACGGAGTTGGAGGGGACTGAAGAATCGCTGAAAAATATCCGCCGCCACGATTGCGTTGGGTTTCACCAGCAGCATTTCACTGCCGGAAATGCCTTCTTTGTGGCCGCCGGGGATGTGAACCCCGAAGCGTTGCTGGAAATGCTGAACGAGCATTTTGGAGATTGGGGAGGGGCGATGATCGAGGAACCCACATTTGCCGAACCAGAGGCAACCGCAACGCCGCGCGTGGTGATTGTTCACCGCCCGGGATCGGTCCAATCGGCACTGCGCGTTGGGGCGTTGGGCATCAGCCGCAGCCACCCCGATTACGTTCCGCTGGCGATTGTCAACACCTTGCTTGGCGGATATTTCAACAGCCGGATCAACCACAATCTGCGCGAAGTGAACGGCTTCACGTATGGCGCAAGGTCCTCGGTGGATGCGCCGCTTCACGTTGGGACAGTCTCGGTGACAACCTCCGTGCGGACCGAAGTGACGGCCCCGGCACTGCGGGAAATTTTCAAGGAGCTTCAAGCTATTGTTGCCCAGCCAGTCACCGAGGAAGAGCTGGCGATGGTGAAAAACTACGTGGTTGGTTCGCAGGCATTGCAGATCGAAACCCCGGGCCAGGTGGCCAGCTTCGTGAAAGCGATTGCCCTGTACGACTTGCCCGCCAACTACTTCGACCGATTCCCCGATGAGGTCCGGTTGCTGGATTCGGAGCTACTGTTGCAGGTTGCCGCCCGCTGGTTCCAACCAGAACGAATGATCGTGATTGTTGCCGGCGATGCCACAGCAATCCAAGAAGAATTGAAAGAGCTTGGGCCGGTGACGGTGGTGGATGAGCAGGGGCATTTGGTTGCGTAAACTGTTTGCATCATGGTTTGCTTCTGCCACGTTTCGCCTTCCGATTCCAACCATTGAACATCATGCTGGGGAGTGCTGTTGGATGATGCTTCAGCAATTCAGCAAACCGCTGTCCCAACCGGTTGGCGCGGATGTCGCGGAGGTCCTGGGCCTCGCCCGATAGCAGCAGTTGCTCCCCGCGTTCAATTCCCCAGCCAATGGCATCGGCGGATTTGCGGCTGCCCAACGCCAACGTCAGCCATGCCGAAGCGAAAAAATGCTGGAGCTTATCGCGGTCGTCGCCGTTGGGACGATCCGCAAACAGCCGCCGTGGCAATGTTGCAACCCGCCGGTTGAAGTCAGTTCGGGACTCGAACGTCAGCGGCAGATCAATGCCGATTGCAAGGGGGATATGCCGGTGTTCCAGCGTGGCAATGGCGGCGGCAAGAAGCGCAAGGGTGTGATCCCCGTTGGCTTCGGCAAGGGCGTGGTGGTAAATTTGGTCAACCTTTCCCAAGTCGTTCGTTGTGTTGTTCGTTCTGGCGCGCCCCAGCGAATCCCGCACCCATGTTCGGGTGTTGTAAATAGCGCGAAGAAATCTGGGAAGAAGAATATCCAGCGAAGGGGAAATAGAAGAGGCTGAAGTAGAGACTGAAATCGTGGTAGGGCCGGTGGAACCAGTCTGGCAAATGGAGTTATTTGGGATGAAGCCAACAAGCATCAGGGCGAAGATTCCGCGCCAAATAAACCCGTGGCAACGGGTGGCTGTCATCTGCCGCCGACCAATTGGGCTGTGTGAGATCATGGGGCAATATATTCCCCGTCCAGCTGTCAGCATCACCGCTGAACAATCAGCATAGCCAACATACCGTACGCACATTCACAAACCTTCCACTTGATAAACCGCAGGGAATCCATGAAAATCGTTCGTAGCCTTCTGCTGATCGGCGCGTGCTTGGCAATCGGAACCACGATTGGAACCACGTTTGCTTCGGCGCAAACGCTTTCCACCTTCAGCAACATGCTCAGCACGCCAACTGGCGAGCAGAAATCCGTAGCCCAGATTGGCGCGGGGAAAGTGACCATCGTGAGTTTTTGGGCAACGTGGTGCAAGCCATGCAAAGCCGAAATGGCCGCCGTTGCCCCCAAGTACCAAGAACTGAAAGAGAAAGGGGTGGAGTACATCGCCGTCTCGATTGACAACACCAAGACTATGGCAAAAGTGGCTCCGTTCCTTGCCTCGAAAGGGTACCAGTTCCCGGTGCTGCTGGACCCCAACAGCGAAGTGTTCCGCGCCGCCAACGGGACCGACGTCCCCTACACCCTGGTGTTCAACAGCGATGGAACTTTGCACGCCAAACACAACGGATTCTTGGAAGGGGATGAGGAGAAGTTGGTGGAAGAAGCCACAGCCCTGACGAAAAAGAATTAAGCCAGACAACCGCGTGATGCTGGCCGCGCGAAGACAAAGGCCGGGGTGAGTAGAATTCCCTACTCACCCCGGCCTTTCTGCTGTTTCAAGCTGGCGTTGGATTACCTCAAGTGAGTGAGCAACGTCTGATCCGATTCACCGAACAGCGTCCCCGCTCATGCTGAGCTCCGTCGAAGTATGAGCGAGGCCACCGAACATAGAAGCCGCCACTGCCCCACCTATCGTGCCCCCTTTTGCACACTACTTCATAGATATACTCGGCGCAAATTGGTTTGCGAAACTCTACTCAGCTATGTGCGCTATGGATTCCCGCTTTCGCGGGAATGACAGTGATTGAGTTTTTCGCAAACCACTCTGTTTGGAGTATAGTCGCTCATCTTTTACAACCTCACTTTCACCCCAAACCTGCTGAAGAGGTAGGCCGGTTTCCCTGTGGTGTTGGGTATTCCGTTTAGCAGCGAGAAGCCCCCGCCTATTTCGCCGAACAGGGTGTATCCGCCGCGCAAAGCGGCTTGCACCCCGAAGCCGGCTTCGGGGGCAAGCAGCAGTCCGAACCCGTCGTCGCCACCATCATATTCCGTGAGCGTTCCCTGGCCGTTCGCATAGACGTAGTTGGCAGGGCGCAGAATGGTTTGGCCATACTGCTGCGAGACCGCAATCGGGATGGCGATATTTAAGGCTCCGTGAAGATAGATGCTGTGAAATCCAACGAAGTACTGAACGCCCGGCGTTAGCGAAAAGTAGGTTGCCGTGCGGTGAAGCTGGAATTCTTCGGCCAGCGGTGTGCCGTCGGGGGCAAGGCGTGGAAGGGAATCGGGAAGATAGCCGAAGGCATCGGCGCGCCAGAACTCCAAGCCAACCCGCCCACTAAGGTGCCAATTTCCTTGCAGCAGCATAGACCCATGGGCACCAAAACCGTAGGCCGGCGCGCCGGCTGATCCGTTCAGCGGCACAAGGTTGTTGAACGGTGTGGTTCCCGCCGGAATGGTTGCGTTGTTGTTCACGATGGAGTAGCGGACGTAGCCACCGATATACATATCCTCCGAGAAGTCGCACGATTCATCCGGCCCAACAACGGTTGCTATCAGCGAGTCGCCAATGCGGTCGTAGCGAACGCAGAGGGTTTGCTGGGTGACATTCCCCGCACGATCCCGCAGGCGGAACCGGGCGTAGCCGTTCTGCCGCCGTTCTGTCACCGCAACTTGCAGCGGCACTTGCGGCGTGCCCAGCGCAAACGTGGGGATTGCAACCGAGAGATTTTCCCGCTCAAGCACGGTGATTTCCGCCACCCCCAAATCGTTCACCCGATCATCGCGAACAACCGTGCGGACGGTTGCCAGGCGGTTATCCAGCGTGGCATCCAACGAAGGGGGAATGGTATCGGGCGCCTGGATAACCTGCACCATGGATTGCCCGCCGCCATTGCCGTAGGCATCGTAGGCCGCCCCCCCATCTCCGGTTCCGAACCCAAACCCGTAGCTGTATAACCCAAACGGCTGCTCGCACTCCACGGTGTGCGTTCCGTAATCAACCTCTATTTGGGCAAAGGAGTAGCGGCTAATCCCGAACGGGCGGAACTGGCGTGAATCCAGCGATTGCCCATCTAACTTTAAGCTGCGCAACGATTCGGTTGGCACAATCAAATTCACGTAGTGCCGCCACTGCCCCTGGATTGGGGTGGCAAACCGATACTTGGCAAGGAACTGCTCGGTGGGGGCAACAACAATCATCATCGGGTCGCCAACGCTGTCGCCGTTGGCAAAGCCTTTGGAAAGCTGGGCAACAAGGATCGGCTTGTTGCTGGTGATCATCGTCTGCTGGTTTTGATGATTGTTCTGGTAGAACTCACCCGCTTTCAGCCGCGCCACCAACTGGTTGTTTTCATACACCAACGTGCTATCCTCGTTGGCCACAACCCGCACCACCGAGCTTGTTCGCCCGGCCATTGTCCCCACAAAAAATTGCCGCCCCCAGGAACGAATCGGCGGCATCTGCTCCACCAAAAGATTACAGGCCTTGATAGTGTTTTCCGGAACGTAGGCGCAGTTGTGGCCGCTGAACACCGCCACTGGCTTATCGGCTTCAATCAGCGTTCCGGTCAGGTCGGATGTCCCCATCGGGTCGTAGCGGGGCATCAGTTGATAGACCTCACCTCGGTTCAGCGTAATGGTGAACGGCTGCTTTGCGGCTTTGTTTTTTGTGCGGACCGTTGGTGTGATCGTGACGTTGGTTCCTTCCTGTGTGCCAACGATTGCTATTTGGGATAACAGATCGTTGGCCAGCCAGCTGTACCCGATTGCCCGGTAGCTGGTTCCCAACACATCAACAGGGTAGCCCAGATAGGTGTCGGTGGTTTGGTAGCGGTGGCTAAGGCCATACACCGAGATCGGTTCATCGCTGGTGACGTGCACCGCCAGTTTCTCAATTTTTTCGTTGGAGCGCAGCTGGGCCGAGGTGTCAATGTTGATGGCGATAACCTGCCCTGCGTTCACCGTGAAATCTTTCCGAAACCGAATCCCTTCAATCTCAATGGTTCCTTCGGCCCGCTTGCTACTGGTGATGAACAAATTCAGCTGAAGCGGTTCGGCAGGTTTCAGCGCGCCGGTGACTTCGTCCGGGGTCCAATCGCGGAAATTTTTCTGGAAGACCAGCCAGAACTCGCGCCCCTCGGTGGTTCCACCAATCGTGATGGAGTCCGGCGGACGCAGCTGCCCCCAAGCCAGCGCAGGAAGCAGAAGCAGCAACAGCAGCCGAAGAATCCATCGGAGCCGAAGCCGCTTGCCGGTGGCCAATGCGGAACCGGGTTGGTGGGAAGTAAATGTATGATAAAGCAAGAACGATGCTGTGATATTCAAACGCTTAGCCCTGGGTTAGTGGCTGATCTACCGGAATCCAGTGGCTTCATGGAGGTCGTTTGACTAACCCGTAAGGATTCCGGTCTGCGAATATCGTTCTTCTTTGCCGTTCTGCCGAACCGTGAGTGAAAAAGAGCGTGTATTGGATGAAAGAAAATGGCGGTGAACGGGCAGCGGCCTGGCTCATGCTGAACATCGTTGAAGCATGAACCAAGCCGCTGTGTGTTTGGTGGACTCTGCCTACCCGCCCCCTTCTTTCACCCTTGCCTTCTGGCTACGAGGCCCGATTCTCCAGCTCCTCCTTCGTGGTCACAATCTTTTCAATTTTGTTTTTCACCGGCTTCAAGGTTTTCAGATAGTGGTAGATCGCTTTCAGGTCGTTGTCGGTGGCGGTTTTGAACATATCCCACGGCATCTCCGAGGCTTTGATTGTCGCGCCAGCACGGAATCGTGCGATGAACTGTTCTTCGCTCCAGTTGGTGATATGCCCGGTCTCGGGGTCGGGCGTTAAGTTCGGCGTGACGCAAATGGTCCCGGGAACTAACGTTGACTCCATTTCGAACCCGCCAGCAAAATCGGGGCCGGTGTAGGCTCCGGTTGTTATATCCCGGTTGGTGTGGCAGCCGCGGCAGTTGGCAATGCAGAGGACAAGGTATTTCCCGTACTCGGCGGTGGTGTCGGGCTTTACCGATTTTGCAACTTCTCCTTCGGGTCCCACCGGCTTTATCATAAAGGCATTGACCGCCTTCCCTAGAAAGTTTAGATCCCGCACCTCAACCTCATGCTTCACTGGGGGTTGAGACCGTAGAAAGGAGATAATAGCAGTCAGGTCCTCATCGCTAAGGTTGTGGAATGGCATGAAATCAAAAATGGCGCGCCCATCGTGGCCAACGCCGTAGCGGAGTGCGCGGGCAATTTCTTGGTCGCTCAGTTTCCCAATTCCAGTTTCGGGATCGGGGGTGATGTTCGGGGTGCGTATGAATCCCATGGGACCAAGCTCGAACTCGAACCCTCCAGAGAGCGGAATGTGTTGCCCTGCGGCAACTTTCATGTAGTCATCTACCGAACCGACATGGCATCCCGCGCAGTGCCCTAAGCCGTAGGCCAGATACTCCCCACGAGCAATCGCCGCGCTATCCTTGGTGGCCTTGATGTCAGGATAGGGCGCGTCGTATGTTTTACCGTTGAAGATGAACACGGCAGCGACGAACAGAACGATAATGCTTGCCAGCACTATCCCCGTCCATTTGAAAACTTTGGCAGCCTTTCCCATGGTGTTGTTGGATACGTTTGATTGATGTATGTCAGTTACCAGCACAGTGGGCAGTTGCTTGCCGTGGCTGGGATTCTGTTGGCGCTATTCAGTCATCTCTCGGCAGCAACCTCTCTGCAGTTGCAGCCCGCCGATGGAGGTGAAATACGGGGAAAGGAAGGAGGCAGATTGAAGGGGTGCAAACTTAGAGAATTGTTAGCATCATATCCAACAGGGGGGAAAGTCAGTTCGGTTGGCAGATGTACCTCGAAAAAAAATCGAATTATTTCCACCAATGGTGTTCTCCTGACATACTGTTGTCAGTTCCGGTGGGTAGGTTTGTAGTGAAGTCAGCGCAGCCGCTTGGCGTTGCGTCGTTCACTGCATCGTTCACTCAGCGATTGATCTTTCCAAATGACCTACTGCAGCTACGTTCGCACAATTCCGGCAGCCGATCCGCTGCATCTGGAGTATCACAACCACCAGTATGGATTTCCGTTGCGGGAGGATTCGGCGTTGTTCGAGCGGCTGGTGCTGGAGATCAATCAAGCTGGATTAAGCTGGCTGACAATTCTGAAAAAGCAGAAGCAATTTCGGCAAGCCTACGATGGCTTCGACATTGACAAGGTTGCCGCCTACGATGACCGTGACCGCGAACGACTGCTTGCCGATCCCGGCATCATCCGCAACCGCTTGAAGGTGAACGCCGCGATTGAAAACGCGCGGCGGATTGTTCGGATGCGTGAGGAGTTCGGCTCCTTTGCGGCGTGGCTGGATCATCACCACCCACGTAGCCGCGAAGAATGGACCCAGTTGTTCAAGCGAACATTTCTGTTCACCGGCGGCGAAATCGTGAACGAATTTCTGATGAGCACCGGCTACCTTCCCGGCACCCACGATCCCGACTGCCCAACCTATGCTGCCATTCAACAACTACAACCAGCTTGGATGAAAGGGAGCGTTGAATGAAGAATGCCAAATGCCGAATGCCGAATGCCAAATGAAGAAGGGGAGTGAGGAAGAACGTGGTTCGCTTGCTTTTTTGCCGAATCACTTGTTGGCAAATCACCAAAATCAAATAATATCCATGCAATCAGACCAACCACAACCAACCCAAAAATGTGCTGCCTCCACAATCGAGATTACCGATTGGCAGGAGCAAATCTATGACGGCGAAAGCGATGGAGTTCGGCTTTCTCGCGCAACCGTGAAGCAACGCTACAGCGGCGTAATCGTGGGGGAGTCCACCGTTGATCATTTAATGATCTACCACCCCGACGGTTCAGCCGACTTTGTTGGCCAAGAACGAATCACCGGCAGCGTTGATGGCCGATTGGGAAGCCTTGTGCTGCGCCACGCCGGGCGTTATGCCGATGGAGTTGCCAGCGGCCGCGTGGAAGTTGTCCCCGGTTCCGCAACCGGGGAATTGAACGGCCTGGGAGGGTGGTTCCAATTCGCCGCCGGGCATGGGCGCACAATGGAAATTGAGTTCAATTACACGATCCCGTAAAACCACACAACGCACTTCATCATGGTACAGCAGATCACAAAAAACGCGATAACGAGAGCAAAGAACTTTCCTCCGGTAGTGCGAACCAACGCTGTTTCTACCAGAGAAGAGTATGCAAAAGAAGAAGCGACCAACAATGCTACTCCGGCCGATCAATGGTTCGGGTATGGCATCCTACTGATAACCAACACAATCTACCAATCAACAACACCATGTACCGCAACACCAACGATTTTCTGAACCACTGGAAGTACGAATCCGAAGCAACGCTGAAGGTGCTGAACAACCTTACCGATGAATCACTTGAGCAGCGGGTGTATGCCGGCGGCCGGACGCTCCGTGACCTTGCTTGGCATATCACACTAACACTCACGGAGCTTCCGGGAAACGCAGGGCTATCGGTTGAAGGCCCGCAAGAAGGGCAGCCTGCCCCGCAAAGCGCGCAAGAAATTGCGGCTGCATACCACCAAGCTGCCAACTCGGTTGGCGAACAGGTGAAGGCGCATTGGTCCGATGAAACATTGCCAGAAAAAGTGCAGATGTATGGCCAAGATTGGACCAAAGGCTACTCACTGAATGCCTTAATTGACCACCAAGCTCACCACCGCGGCCAGATGACCGTGCTGATGCGCCAAGCCGGGCTGAAAGTCCCCGGGGTATATGGGCCATCGAAGGAGGAATGGGAGGCGATGGGAGTCCCAGCACTTCCGTAATTCCAAGCTACCGACGAACAATGCAGCGCGCTGTGGAAACAGAAGAGTATTCCTACAGCGCGCTGCGGTTGTTGGATGTTTTTGATTTCAGCAATCGTTGCCAGCTTGCCACGCAATAATCCCACATAAACGCCATGTAGCCGGAATAAATTGAAGAATTAGCCGTTCGGAATTCTTCCTGAAGTAATTGGTGCAGTTTTGGAAGATTATACGCTGGAACTTTAGGATAGAGGTGATGCTCAAGATGAAAATTTCCGTTGTACAATATCCACTGAACCAGCCTGTTGCTCACCACCGTTCGGGTTCGGGTAAACTGAGATTCCAGCGATTTGGGAAGCTCATGCTCGGCAATAATGCGGACGTTCATTGCTGTGGCCGCAAGCAAAAAAGGGATCACCCAAACCGCAATCAATTCCGTTAGAGTAAGCAGTGAAAAAACTGAAAGAAAAAACAATCCCACCAACGAATACTCTATCAGAATATCACGGCGTTTGTTGCGTACAATCATTAGCAGCGCGGTTAGAATTGTTTGAAGTATTGAGAGTTCGGTCCCACCAATTAAAATAAGCCATTGCAAGAGCGTTGGATGAATATGGAGTTTTTTTGCAAGATGCTCAAGGTTTCCCGGATCCCGTTCGGTGCGCTCGTAAGCGTGATGAATTCGATGGAAATATCCATACATCGTCATCGGCATAGCGATTGGAATGCCGAACGCTACTCCAAAAATGTTGTTCCATGTTCGGTTTTTCATTAGGGTATGATGTGATGCCTCGTGTACTAAAAAACCACCACGAATCATTGCGCATGACATCCCAAAAAATCCTAAAATCTGTAGAAACCAAACGTTCAACGAAAGAATGAGGAATCCAGCAGCAACATAGACAACCACAACGCTGACGGCCGCAGCTATTCCCTGCGCATCGGAGGGCTTCGATAGTAATCGAACCAGCCCTTCTTTCTCCGCCGATAAATGGTGGCGGATATATGGCAATTTTATCGTTGACATGGTAACTGTGAATTATGCCGTAGTGGTTGCAATTTCATTCTTTGCGCTCTCATTTTTTGCACTCTGGTGGTGTCGGCTCTTGCGCAACTGGTAACCTCTCACCATTGCTTTGTATTTGCTTCTGGCTTCAAGATTGAGTTGGAGAAATGCCCACATATCTCTGATGCTCACACTGATTGAACGCGCAATAATTCGATCGAGCCGATAGACGTGGGAATTTAAACGCAGATATTCCTCCTCCACTTCCAACGCTGTCATGCTCTTGGGTCTGAAATAGGCAAAACTGCATGGAACGCTGAACTCAGGATTTTGCTGTAAATAATCTTCGAAATTTTCTGCCAGCAGCCGTCCTTCGTTCCGTAGCTGGTGGTAGATGGCGGTTCCCGCAATTGGCACAAGAACGTGGAGGTAGGGAACCGCAACGTTTGTCCGATGGATGAAGTCGCGAACTTTATTGAAGGTGTTTTTGGTGTCGCTATCCAGCCCAAAGATGAAGTATGCGCCAGCACGAATTCCTGCCTGCTGAATTTTGTTGATTTGAGACTCGAACTTCTGCACAGGGTACATCTCCTTGTGAAGCTGCGCAGAGTTTTCTGGCTCCAGCGTTTCCAAACCGAACAGCAGTAACCGGCAACGGGCTTTTTTTAGAGCGGATAGTATTTCGCCATCTTCGGCAATATCAATGGTTGCTTGCCCACCCCAGCGTATTTTTAATTTGGAGTCAGCAATGGCGTTGCACAAACGAAGTAAATACTCACGATTGTTGAACAGATTGCCATCCAAAAACGAAATTGGCTTGTTGAATTTTTGAACTGCGCGTAAATCATCAATCACCCGCTCAATGTGGCGAAGCCGATATCGCCCACCAAAAACAGGAGGATAGCAACAGTAGGAGCAATCATTCTTGCATCCTGTGCTTGCCATGACCGGAATAAACGGGATATCGTGATTGTTAAACACCGAATAATCAAACGCAAAATCAATCCCAAATTTCCACCGATACTCAGGCTGAAATAGCCCAATTCGTATGTCGTTTAATAATTCTGCGATGGTGGTGGGCTGCGGGTAGCCGTAATAGACTACGTCGCAGATTTCACGCATCAAACGGTCGCTAAGCTCGTCGGTGTGGGAACCGAAAATGATGAACTTCCCACGCCGCTTAAATTCCTGTGCAAGCGTAACTGCGTGAGCAAGGTCGTATCCCGGCGACATCATAATGACCACGGAGGCATCTGTTTCCAAATTCACTTCATCGAAATACTCAATGCAAATTTCTTTCTCCCAATCATTGGGAATGCACGCGCTGATGATTGGCATATTAATGGCGTAATTAAAAATGGGCAAACCTTTTACCAAAGTTCCATCCATTTTTCGATACGTTGGCTGAAGGAGATAAACGCTCTTTTTCATGGTGTTGATGATCTGTTGGAAATACAGATGCAAAATTATCCTTGCTCCGCTGTTGGGTTGTCATGGAAGTGTCATTTCGTTGATGTTGGGTATTTTTTTCTGGCCAGAAATAAAAAAGGCGGCACGCTGGATAGCGTGCCGCCTTGCTCCTGTGTCTTCTCCACATGCGCCTCCCAATTTTCATGAAATCATCGCTGGTGTTTTTAGCCTTTTTTAATCTGCTTCGGCATGCCACAGCCCAGTTGCTGTGCGGTAAACGAAGCTGATGCTGCGCCCCGCGTTGATATTCACAGCGGCCCCCGCCATTGCTGTTCCGCTGACGCTGATTGGCGCGGTGGCGGTGTTCACAATGCTGAGTTGCTGGGCGTTGCGCGTGCCGCCAGCGTTCAACATCACGCTGCCGCTGGCCACGATTACCGCCTCGCTCACTGTCCCGATATTTCCCGATGCTACCGTGCGTTCGGTGCTGTTGCCAAAGGTGGAAGGATCAACCCAGCCAAGCTGTGCGGTGATGTTCGACGTGCTGCCGCTGCTGCTGGTGATTGCCAGCACCCGGTTGTTTGGTGCAGTGGTTACTGTTTCCGGCAGCACGTAGCTGATGTTGTCCGCGGTTTGCATGGCCGATGCCGCAAAGCTGCTGGTGCGCTGTGCGGCGGCGGTTCCGCCAACAAACTGAAGCTGCGATGGCGCGCCGGATGCGGTTGGGCCGTTCAACATCAGCCGCATTTTGCCGATGGCGTTGATGGAATAATCCCCCGCGCCGACCCCGGGTGCGTAGGCGAACAGACCGCTGTTGGTCCCTTGCAACAGTGGTATCAGTGACAACGCTTGAGCAACGCTGGCATTCCCCGCCGCCACAATGCCGATGTTGCTGAAAAGTGAGTTTTGCGATTGAGCAAATGCGCCGATGTTCGGCAAGAAATTCTGGCTGATTGCTTGGGTGGTGGTGCCGATTGCTGTGACGGAGTTGGTCAGTGATGGAATCGAAGCAAACCCGCCAAGCCCGGAGATGGATGCGGTTTGGTTGGGCGCGCTGAAACTGGATTTGACTTGCCCGGAAACGCCGAACCCAGAGGTCATCCCTCCGGCTGGTGTGGAGCTGGTGGTGGCCGATCCCACGATGCCGAAAATGGTGTTGCTTGTTCCGGTGACGGAGTTGAATCCGCTGAGCGATGCAAGCGGTGTTCCGGCGGCGGTGGCATCGTTCAGCACATTCATTCGTGCAAGGGTTCCGGTGTTGTTGTTGACGTTGATGATGCCGTTGCTAGCAACGCGCATGCGTTCGGTTCCGGCTGTGGCAATCACCAACGGCTGAGTGTTTCCGGTGGGTGTCCCCAGATATTGCTGGTTTGTTCCGGTTCCGCCGCTGCTGATGTTGTTCCCTGCAAGGCTCCAGTTGTAGCTCTCATCGTTTCCCGGCCCCCACATTCCGCCGTTCCAGCGGAGTGCTTGCCCGGCTTTGGCTCCCATCATGTTGATTTTATCGCCGGTGACTGCGCCGTCGGCAAGGTTGCGGGTGGTGATTGCTGCATCGCCAATGTCGCGCCCTTCCACGCTGCGGTCCAGGATTTTTGGACCATCAACAGCATCGTCATCAAGCTGGCTTGGGCCGATTGCTTTGAAGACCATTTTATCGCGGGTGATGGAGCCATCGGCAAGTTTCGCGGTGCCGATGGAGTTGTTGGCAATCATCGTGGAAACGATTCCCAGATCGGCAACCCGCA
>JAEUSP010000066.1 GCA_016788565.1 Chlorobiota bacterium
TTCTCCTTCGGGGTTGGGGTAGTGCATCTCTCCATTGCGGAACGTTGGTTGGGTTGGACGTGGCATAAGATGTTAGGTGGATATGGACGGTTTGCGACTCTGATGCTATCCCCCTCACTCTTCATCCTCTTGTGGTGCATCAGGGGCAAGAGGAAGAAAGTCTCCGCTACTGACAGGCGGCACACCTTTGCGGACGGTGACAACCAAAGCCTCTTCGGCTTTACGCTCCGCCCTCTTCCGCGCAATCGCATCATGGATGTCGGCCTCGGTTAGCCCGGCCTCTTGCAGTGCTGCAACTACCAAATGTAGTCGCGCCATCTCTTGGCTCTGCACCTTTAGCTTCTCTGCCAGCCGCGCTCGATCCTCTTCAATCCGTTGCACACGCTTGTGTTCCCTTGCGACCTTCTTTGAAGAGCGGATCACTCCCTCCACAACCGCGACAAAAGACCAGTCTCTATCCGGTGCAATCTCTTCTAACACGGATTCACGCACCGATTGCAGATACTTGCCATCCCACATCTTGCACATGTATTCGTTATGGTCAGACCGAACCACAACAGATGAACCTCTCCGTGGCTCTGCTTCGTAATCGCAGATAATAAAATCCCCTGGCTGGATACCTTCACCAGCCATTGAATCACCTTCAACAGTAAACCCGATAACCTTTCCTTTTCCCATCACCTCTCGCAGGCGAACCCCGTCAAGCTGGCTGTAGCTGAACATGCTTGGCCCACAAGGGACTACGCCGTACACGATAATATCCAGAATATCGGGTGGGAGCGGTATTACGGGAACGGGTTGTGGTGCTGCCATAATCAGGATAGTGTAGTGAATAATGCGGTGACGATCCCGCAGGTGCATAGTTTTTTTCCTTGCCTGTACAGGGTAGGCGTTGAATGGGTTGTTGGGTTTTAACGGGGGGATCCGTTTCTTATTTATTCGTTCCTCATGCGGGTGTTCTTGCCCGCATGAGGAATTAAAATCATGGCAATTTTGGTGGTTAGAGATCGCTCTGATTCTTTGCTTCTTTGTCTTGCTTGTATTTATCGAATAATGCCGCGTTTTGATAGCTCAACATTATCTGCAACGATTCTGTAATCTGAAGCATAAGAAGCACGTTCCCACCGTTTTTATCCTGCTTTTTCCAGTAGGTCATAATCGTCCCCTTGCCTTGCCTAATTGCGCTGGTTTCATAGCCATCACCTTCTTCGTACGGTGATTTGAAGTACTTGAAATCGTTATCCGGTTTTCCAAACTTTTTGATAATCACCGCTTTTATCTCATCATATTTTTCGATGACTTTTGCTTCAAGTGGCTTCTCAAAAAAGACTGACGCGGTGTTGAGTCCAGTAGAAGGATACGTGTTAAACATATAGTACTCAACACTCCTTCCGATAAACGTCCCACCATCGAAAAACAAGTGCGAAGTATCGCTGTTTTCTTTATCAATCGTTACCCCTTCCCGCTTCAACATCGCAGATTCAACCTTAGCTGCGCTACTCCCCCAAGGAATATCCAGAAAATCATCAACCGTTGTCTCTTGGGCTATTGCTGACCCGCAGAAAAAAAGTGAAAAGGCTGCTACTAAGAATAGTTGTTTTGGGTGCTTCATGTTGTTTTCCTTTTGAGATGAATAAGGAGATTCTGAACCAATAAACTTTATTGGGTTTTAATAGAATCTCTGTCTTTGTTCTTCTTCTTTTTAGTTGCGTCCCGAAACCCTTGTTGCATCTCTTCAACGCCACCAATAGATCGCAGCGTCACAGGTGTTGCCACCTCTTTTTGATCCTCTTGAAAGATTGCTTGAGCTTTCAACTTCTCCCGTAAGGCTTCCCGAACCCACTCAATCGTAATCGGTTGCTGGTCAAGGTTCTTGGTGTCGGCGTACATCGAACCCTTGCCGCTTACGATCCAATCGGCTGAACCACCATCGGCAACGACAACAGCCAGAACCTCCACCGGAATAGATCGCTCCCCAGTGCAGTATCGGCGCAAGCTCTTTTCAGGGGTGTCGCTCTGCTCCGCCATTTGGCGAACGCCACCGTACCTGTCCTTCGCAAAAGCGACAAGCCTTGCACCACGTTCGCGTTCCTCGTTGTCGGTCATTGAGTCAGTTACAGAAAGAAATTTCCCCAAATGGGGGTAAAACGCTTGACATTGACCCCCATTTGGGGCTATGTTTGCCACCGTCATACGATAGCGTAGCACGGCATAGGACAATGTAAGCAAATGGCACGAGAAAAAGCACATGATGTTGCACCTACTTGGCGGCGCATCAACACACCTATCCTCACACAAGACGAAAAGGACTTGCTCCGGCAGTACCTGCAGAAGGTGTGTGATGAAACGGGGATCAGGATAAACGCCGGCCAAGCTGTCTGGATGGCGGCACTAAAGACAATGCGCGCTGAACTCTCACAACCACTCAACTAAAACCATCACAGTGAAAGCACTTAGTACTTGGCACGTCCGCAAGGAGCCGGAAGTGGGCAAAGATCACCAGTGGTGTGGCTCCCCGTGGATCGGGGTATCACCACCGACGGGGGCCAAGATCGAGGTTGGCCCGATGACGGTCACGATGACTGACCCCAGTACGGGGGAGACGCGGACGGTACATGGCTTTGCAGCACGCGGACGCACAGTACCGCCGGAGGTACTGGATACGCTACGCCAGATCAGTAGTGGCCGGATCACGGTCATCCCTGACCCGCCAGCCGATACCGAGCCGCTACCACCGGAATCGCTACCAACAGCTAATGACCTGCGGTTCATCCCGTTGGGCGGGGAGCCACCAGAGGGGATCGAAGAAGCCCCGAGGGTTTCCCGCAGGTCGCTCATCTCGACGCTAATCGCCGCGCTACTCTGCGGCGCAATCCTCGGGCTGATCGTCCGAGCTATCATCAACTAACACTCAGAGGGGACAGTATCATGGAAACTTTTGACGCACGAGACTACACCACCTATCGCAGTAGCGGTAGTGACGGACTGGCAGGGATACGCCGTGACAGGGCATGGGACGCGCTACGGTGGCCGCTGATATGGCTGGCAATCGGGGGGATGTTTGTTGGCGCGGCGTGGGGTGTGGGACACATCTACGGCAAGCTGCGGGGTGCGTCGGCTACCTATCGGCATGATGACCGCGAGACATCCATCAGCATCAACCGCGTTGCAGCTGGGGGTTTTGCTATTGAGCCTGTATCTACCACCGACAACCCCATCAGCGGACGATAATGCCACGCCACGAACGAGTCATCCCCACCGATCCAGATGCAGGCTTGCGCCCACGCGAAGCCGCGTTGCTACTCGGCTGTTGTCTGGAGGTATTCAGCAAGTCGTTTGCACCGCACCTAAAGCCCTACGGAGTAGGTCGGGAGGCTCGGTATATCCGGCGGGAAGTGCTGGAACTGCGGGATTCCATGAGGCGGGGCGCAGATGCACAAGTAGCGATGAGAAGTGGGGGATGGCAGGGAACACGAGAGGATTTCTGGCAGCAATGGGATGCACGTAAACAACAGGATAAGAGACCATGAACATCAACACAAAAAAAGAAGCCCCCGCGACAGCAGGCACTATCGCAGAGGCAATCGAGATTCATTCAGGCGCAAATATAACGCGCAGCCTATCACATGAGCAAATCTTTTTCGACATCCAAGCGCGGTCAATCTTGCGGTTGCGCGACGAAGTGATGACGGAGATGATGCACATCGAGCGAGCGGTTAGCATCCTTGTGAGTGACTACATCGAAGCTCTCTGCAATGGCGATGAAGACCCGCTGACGGTGTGTCAGTGCTTGACCGATGGGCTATCGCAGATCACCAGCAACGCGATGCGGCTGACAGGCTCGGTAGCAGAGTGCCAAGCATCCATCAGGGCTACCAGCGGGATGCTGACGGACACGCAGGCAATGTATTCGGGCAACCCGAGTGCATCTCTGCAAGAGATGGCTGCTACTCTGTCAGATGGCGACCCGTGCAAGGAGGTGAGGTGATGGCTATCGCAGCGAACCTATTGGTGCAAGCTCGCGCTGATAGCCGAGGGGTGATTCGGTGCGGAACAACCAAGAGTGGGAAGGATAAGCATGGGAAAGAACGGGAGCTACCGCAGAAGCTGGACTACTGGAACATTGAGCCGTTCCCAGAACTGATTGAGGTGTACGGCACAAAGCCGAAGACATTGTACGGTTATCTCACCAGCCCCGACATCCTTGCAGTAATCTCGGCAGAGTATCAGCGGTGGGGAGGCGGGGTAAAGACACGGGCTTGTGACCGCCAGCACTGCGTTCATCGAGTGGCCAGTACGATTGCCGGTGTGAGCTACGGCGTGGGGGAGATAAGCGATTGTCTTTGTGATGGGCCGTTGAGAGATACCAGCAGTAAGTGCATGATGAACTGCACACTGGATTTGAAGATCGTACACCCACAGACAGGGCGATTAGTGCAAGCACTTCCATACAGGTTCAGGACTCACAGTGAGCATAACGCCCAGGCACTGCTATCGGTACTTGTTCCGCTGGAAGACTTTGATCTGGAGGAGCATGGGGAATCGCAGTTGCACAAGCAGTTGTTTGCTCTATCAGTCAGGATGGTGAGCAGGAAGAGTGATGCAAACACCAAGTACCCCCGATGGGCGATCAGTAGAGCGCAGATAGTGCTACCAGCGTTCGCAGACAACCAACCCAACGGCCAGCCGCACAGCCAACGCACCGCTACGCCTTCCGCGCCACCGACTGCTGCCAACGGGGTTGGCGCAGACGGTAACGCTTCAGGCATAGCGCAGCCGCACAGCCAGCGCGCCGCACAGGCCAACGCCGCGGCGGGGGACTCTCTCCGCCAACCGCTACAACCGACTTCGCCCCTGTCTTCGCCTACGGCTACGCCAGTGGCTACGTCGGTTGCTGCTAATGGCTCCGAGAATCCCCCGCCCCCGCACATCCCAGCCGCTGAACTCACAGACTACGAGCAAGTGGGGCAAGAGCTATTTGGCAACCAGTGGCAAGAGAAGCGAACGGCACACATACGTAACCGCACCGAGTGCCTAAGCGCAACGCGCATGATGAAGTTAATCCTTCGGAAGCGGCAGCTTGAGCTAACGAGAGCTGAGTGGGAAGAGATACTCAAAAAGGCCAGAGTAGTGAAGCTGGATCAGGCTACCAGTAGCGAGTTCAACCGGGTATCATCCATGCTGGAGAAGATAGCAGGAAACCTCCAAGAGAGTGTGTAGCCGGGGAGTCGTCTGTCTTCCTGAGTGACCCGCGCCGGACAGGTGGTTACATCCAGCACAACAGTGCTGGTTCCGGCAGCCGCAATGGATAGAACCGCCATGCGGCACGTAAGCGACACCTGCACGTATGGTGTGACAGCCCGGAGAGACGGGCAACTGGTATCGGTGACAGGCATCCGTGATGGTCAGGCTTGCAGCAACGGCGCGAGTCGTGGTTAGGAATCAGTCTGAGTTGTACACCATCACGCCCCGGTTCGATTCCGGGGGATACCGCTCGAGGGGGTGAGCGGCGGGAATCCGTTGCTCAGAAACAGTATTGGTGTTCAGGCCCGACCCCCTCCGGGCAGCTCCGTGGGGCCAATCCGGGCGGGGCAAAAAAGCAGTTGCGGGAACAGTCTGCTGGCATTCGTCCCCGCCCGGGTTGTCCATCGTACACGATTCTTCTCTCTATTCCTACCGGCTACCAGATGATATGCCAGACCCACACACCTACACAAACGACGAAGGCGACGTGTTGCTGCCGTGGGATTCTGTGCGTGATATGCTGGAGCGGTTGGTGGGGCAAGAGTTGTTCAGCAAGCCGCTGGCGTTGGCTGATCTGCTCTACCACTGGCAACGCGGAAAACCGATTACGGCACGGGATGCGGCAACCCGATGGAAGTGGAGTAAGACCCGTGCAGCAGAGTTCATTGCAGAGAATCGCGGACAAGTTCCGGACAAGTTCCGGACAAACTCCGGACAAGAAACGGGGGAAATCGCAGGAAATCACGGAAATCGCGGACAAGTTCCGGACAAACTCCGGACAAACCCTGGACAGCAAAGAAAATTGCCCCCCACCCCCCCCCGGCGCGGAT
>JAEUSP010000132.1 GCA_016788565.1 Chlorobiota bacterium
CAGGAATGGCAGTTTCATGCTGGTCAGAAGAAGTGGTACAATCGGTTTTGTTTGGAGAAATCGGGGCAAAAATGGAGGAATGGCGGTAGATGACAAAGAGAATTTTTTGCTGCCTGCCCTGGCCCAAGCGGGTGATGGTGCCGATTGCCTCACGTTCGTCGGGTGGGAGAGGGAGCCAAAGCGAAGAGTGAGATGGGAAGAGTGAAGAGTGAGATGGGAAGAATGCCGAACCCAGACCTCCGCTCATGCAAAGCTCCGCCGAAGGATGAGTGGAGCCATAGCACTGGTTGCGGAAGAGGGGCGGGGGGTGAGGTTGCTCGGGCGGGGTGGAGGTCAATTCTCCCACAATTCCGGCCTATATTACCCCTCTCTATGTCACACTGGTTCCTTCTGCTGCTGCTTGCGGCTTTATGGTCGCCGTCATTTTTGGCGATTAAAATTGGGCTTCAGGATATTCCCCCGCTGTCGCTGGCGGCGGCGCGGCTGGCTATTGCATCGCTGCTTACCTACGGGCTGATGCGTTGGCGGGGAAACTCCCTCCCAATCACGCTTGAGTTCTGGAAGAAATTTGCCGTGATGGGCTTGTTTGCCAACGCGCTCCCGTTTGCCCTGCTGATGATTGGCGAGACGCTGGCCAGCAGCGCGCTTGCCGCCATTGTCAGCGGTTTCACCCCGGTGGGAACTGCGGTGATTGCACACTTCGCTATTGAAGGGGAACGCCTGCGCGGACGGACGCTGATCGGCATCGCCATGGGGTTTGTGGGAATTGGCGTTCTGTTCCTTCCAGCATTATTGAGCCAGCCGGGTGGGCAGCATGATGAAAACAACGTTCTTCTGGGGTTGATTGCCTTTGCGGTGATGGCCCTCAGTTACTCCGTTGCTGGGGTTTATGGCCGGAAAACTTTGCGTGGATACCCGCAGTTTGTGAGCCCAACAGCGCAGCTGATTGCTGCCACGGTGCTGCTGCTGCCGTTTGTTCTGGTGTTCGAGTGGAGCCAGCTTCGCGTTCCCGCAGCCCCTGCATTTGGGGCGGCGTTGTGGTTGGGGGTGGTGGCAACGGGGTTTGCGTATGTGGTCTATTATCGTTTGCTGGAAATTTCCAGCGCAACGTTTCTCTCGCTGGTCACATTTCTGCTCCCTCCGTTCGGCGCGTTGATTGGTGTGATTTTTTTGGGGGAACATCTTGCATGGAATGCAATGGTTGGTTGCGGGATGATTCTTGCCGGAGCCGGGTTTGTGCGGAACACAGAGGAGTGAGGAACAACCTGCTGTTTTCCCGTCACCGATTGCAGAAACTTCGGTGCTGGCAGGAACCGAAGAAAGGAATAGTTTAGCAACACCCTGAACGGATGATGGCTGTGGTGAACATAGCCACGCAGGGCACTCACGGATTTTTTTGAAGGTGACACCATGATGACCCAAATTCAGCCATTAACCACCCCAATCGCTCGCGCAACCGAAGAGCGTGGAACCATTACTATTGATCAGGTTGATCTGCGGCTGGACCTTGAATCGGAAATCCAGCAACTGAAGCGGCAGATGAACGCTGTTATTTTGGCGCATTATTATCAAGAATCGGAAATACAGGATATTGCCGATTACATTGGCGACTCGCTGGAGCTTTCGCGAAAATCACAGACCACGAACGCCGATGTCATCATTTTTGCTGGAGTTCATTTTATGGCCGAAACAGCAAAAATTTTGAACCCAACAAAGCAAGTCCTGGTTCCAGATATGGCGGCGGGTTGCTCCCTTGCAGCGGGTTGTCCTCCCACCGAATTTCGCAAATTCCGCGAAGCTCACCCCGATCATATTGCCGTCACCTACATCAACTGCTCGGCCGAGGTGAAAGCGTTAAGCGACATCATCTGCACCAGCAGCAGTGCCGAGGCAATCATTAATAAAATTCCACGCGGCCAAAAAATTATTTTTGCACCCGACCGTAATTTGGGCCGCTACCTGATGCGAAAAACCGGGCGTGATATGTTGCTGTGGCAAGGTGCCTGCATTGTTCACGAAACTTTCAGCGAACGGAAAATACTGGAACTGAAAGCGCGCCACAGCAAGGCATTGCTGATTGCTCATCCTGAATGCGAGGAAACATTGCTGGCACATGCCGATTTTATTGGATCCACCAGTGCCTTGCTGAAGTTCACGCACGACGCGATTGCCGATGAATTTATCGTTGCCACCGAATCAGGGATTATTCACCAGATGGAGAAACTCTCCCCGGGCAAACGATTTATTCCCGCACCGCCAGAAAGTGAAAATTGCAACTGCAACCACTGCCCTTACATGAAACTGAACACCATGGAGAAAATCTACCTCTGCATGGTGAACCGCTCGCCAGAAGTGCTGATCCCGGAAGATATTCGGAGCAAAGCTCAGTTGGCGTTGGATAGAATGCTAGAAATGAGCAAAGTGGCGCAGGATTAAAAAAACAAGGCCAATAATGGGGAATTATCCATCCTCCCCAACACTCCATGAAATTAAAACTTGACCTTCACGAAATCTTCAACAAAGGACGCGATATTGACCGTGCCTTGCATGATATTATTCGCCAAGCGGTTGAAAAAAAAGCCCCGTTGGTGGAAATTATTCCCGGCAAAGGATCGGGTCAGCTAAAAAAACACGTGCTCCGGTTTCTTGAACAAAAAGAAATTAAAGCACTGTACCACCGGATCGAGAAGGACAGCAAGAATTTTGGTCGAGTATTTGTGCATTTCCGCTGGAAGTAGCTGGATTGAGTAAAACCACAGAAGCGTCAGCATCCTTTTTTGCGGGACTGACGCTTCTGTGGTTTTTCATCGTGTCGGTCGGCAGCTTCTGTGTGTGGTGGCCTTTTTTCTGTACCCGTGGCCGTGTGCTGCCGTGCTGTTCATCTTTTCCTCCGCCCGTGTGCCTTGCGGTCAACTGGTGTGGGCGGCCTGCTCATCGTGATGTTGTGGTGCTCTCTCTTTTTCCTCTCTCTTCTCTCTGGCTGATACTCTCCCTCCTTTCTTCCTCTCCGCTTTGTGTGGTGTCTTTCCGCTCGCAGATTTTTTCTCTCTCGTTTTTTCTCTGCGAGCGGCCTACTCATCGTGTGATGTTGTGGTGTTGCTCTCTCTTTTCTCTCTCATTTTTTTCTCTCCTTTCTCCCTCGCCACTGTATTTGTTATTCCTCCGCCCGCAGGTTTTTCTCACTCATTTCCCTCTGGTTTTTTTTCTCTCTCATAATTCCTGCGGGCGGCCTGTTCATCTATTTTCATCATGGCTCATCATTGTTCATCATTTCGCGTCATCTGCTCATTTTCTGGCTTGATGTTTTTTTCAGAAGTACTCCTTCCGCTAGATTTTTTTGCTTGTCGCCAAATCGTAGCTGGCTTTGATTGTCACCGAGGTGGCTGGTTGCTTCAGCTCATAGAGTGTTGGCGAGGACTTATCTATCCGTTTGGTGATCGTGAATGGTTTGTGCTGCCGTTTCCCGGTGGGTAGCCCGCTGGCGGCATCGCGTGGCTTTATAACATCACCGGAAGCAACGCTGGAGCGTTCCAGAACGTGGGGGAGCACAAAGGTTTTGCGGGATTCGGCGGTTCCGTCGTCATCTAGGTCGGCGGGTTGCACGTTCAGCGTCAGTTGGCCGGTTCCTTCCAGTGCCCCACCGCTCCGCTGCTTGATGGTGAATTTGTAGTTCCCGACCGGCAAGTCTTGCAGTGTGATCTCGGTGCTGTTGTCGTTAAAAGGGACCACTTGCTTCCCTTTGGGGCCATCAATTTCCAGTAAGTAGTCGCTGGCGGCAAGCGCGGTTGTGTGTGCAATCAGCCCAAGTGCCAGTGCAAGCGTTGCTGCGAACAGTGTGCGGAAGTTGCGTGTCGTTGTCATGGTCGTGTCTCCTGTTGGATTGTGTTGTTATTGGTTTTACCGTCTGTGTTGCAAGAGAATCAGGTTGCTGTTTTGTTGATTTGTTGGCGGCGTTGGCCGTTGTTCAATCAACACTAACCAACCTATGATTCGGGCTTAAAGGGTTCTTAAAAGGGAGGAAGGGGGCGCAAAAAAAAATGCTAACTGAGCTGGCGGGCTTGTTGGCGGGGGGTGGGGGAACAGGGCAATCGCGAAAAAAATGGCTGAAATCGCTTCAAATTCACCGTTTCTCTTCCGAAAATGAGAGATATTTTTTTCCGTGCGGCAACGGCAAAAAAAATCGAGTTGGAAATTGGGGATCCATTTTACACTTCGCCACCACGGAGTTCGTAACCCTTTCGGGGATTTGTGTTCTTATCTTTGGCCGACGGCACGTCCGTCCCTTCCGCAACGCACCGAATCCAGACCAGCTTCGCATGAAATCACACATTTCCTTGCTGCTTGTTCATTTCCGGCTCCCAATTCTTTTGCTCTGCTCCGTTACCATGCTCCCAACGTTATCGTGGGCTGGCGGCTGGACGCAGGAGTTGGGAAAGATTTATGGAAAGATCACCTACGGCACGTCGTCGGCAAATGAAGTTTACCGGTTCGATGGTGAGCTAAAATTCCCGACCGACAACGCTCCCTACACCGTCCGCGACTATCCTTTGGCCGACCGCAGTTTGTTCCTGTACGCCGAGTACGGCTTGCGTGATGACCTGACCTTGATTGGCAATCTTGCCATGAAGCGTTCGATCATCACCACCCCGGTGGAGCGGACCGAGACGCAAGGGATTGCCGACATCGGCCTGGCCGCCAAGTACCGCGTTTGGAAGGATGATGCTCACGTGTTATCGGCCACGCTGGGGGTGGCAATCCCCACCGGCTACACCCGCGACCTTACGCCGCCGCTTGGTTCGGGGAATGTGAACCTTGAGCTTGCCGCCAACTACGGTTATTCGCTCTGGCCGCTTCCGGCGTATGCCACCGCTTCGGCTGGGTATCGGTTGCGCCCCTCAATCTTTGTTGGCAGCACCGAAACCGCTACCTACCAGGACCCCAACTACGCCGATGAATTGTTCATGGATGCCGAAGCTGGCTACACCATTGCCGACCTTGTGTTGATCCATGGCGTGGCGCGGTTTCTGAGCAGCACCCGAATTGGCACCAACGACTTCGATATCCAGCACCCACCGGAAACCCAGCAATACCTGAAAGTTGGCGGCGGGGCAATCGTGAAGTTGCCGCAAGGGTTCGAGCTTGGTGCCGACCTGATGGTGACACCAATGGGGAAAAAAGCCAGCAACAGCCTTGATCTGATGATCGGCATCGCCTGGAGCGGAAACATTATCGGCGATGGCAACTGACCACTGGCAACTGACCACTGACTACTTGACCACTGACAACAATGCTTGACCGCAGAACTTTTTTGAAAATGGGGGGCGTTGGTATTGCTGGCGTTGTGCTGGTTCCGCTCCTTGACGGTTGCGAACAGCACACCGTGACACCGTTGATGGCACCCGAATTGGTTCCGTTTTTAACGCCGCAATCAAGCCTGTTTGTGCAGCATGGTGGCGAAGGGAGCATCCCAACGTGGGCGATGCCAGACATCAAGCAGGATGAATGGAAGCTGGAAATTGGCCGACAGCTGGGGGCCAACTTCTCGGAAAACCTCACCATTACCTTTGCCGACCTGATGCAGGCAAAAGCCGACGGGGCCGAGATCACCTTCCTGAAAACCATGCAGTGCATTCTGGAAAGCCCGTTGCGGGTGTCGGCAACCGGCTACACCGGCAACGCCTACTGGACTGGAATCCCGCTGAAGCATTTCCTTGATAAAGCTGGGATTGACTACAACACCAACCGCCGCATCCTGCTGTACGGGGCCGATAAGCCTTCCAACGGTTCGCGCCAGTTTGGATTTATCAACAACCTGACGGTAGATCGAATCGTTAATGGTGAGTCGCAAGGGTTGTTCCCCCCGATGTTGGCGTATGCCATGAACGGCGAACCGCTCACCCGCGAACACGGCTTCCCGGTGCGGTTGATTGTGCATGAGATGTACGGATTCAGCAACGTGAAATGGCTGGTTCGGGCGGCGGCCACCACAGTAAACACCGACACCGGAACCTATCAATCCGAAGGCTACACCGAACGGGTGATGCAGGCCAGCAGCCGTGGGACATCAATCCGCCAAGAAGCCGTGATTCCCAGCGGGGCAACAATCATTCGTGGTGTTGCAATCAGCGGCCACGCGGCCATTGAGAAAGTAGAGATCAGCATTGATAACGGGGCTTTCGTCCCGGCCACGCTGACACCGCTCACCGAAATCCAAGATCAAGAAAGTCTGCCCCCCTCCATCCAGCAATTATCGAAAGGGACGGCCTACCCGTACCAGGGTGTCTGGACCCCGTGGACCTTCCAATGGAATGCCCCGGCGGGGGATCACACGATTGCTATCCGCGCCACCGACAAAGCCGGCAACACCCAGCCAGACCCCGACGACAGCATCAGCGACGGACAAAACGGCGTGGTGAAATACAAGGTGAAAGCCAACTGAGGAAGTATGGCGATGAAGACGCAGGGGAGGTCAGTGGTTCGTTGTCAGTTGTCAGTTGCCGACTTCCAACAACTGACAACTGACAACCAACATCCGATTCCCGACAACCGATTCCCGATTCCCGACAACCATGAAAACGATAGCTGCCCTATTCTTGACCTTGCTTCTTTGCGGCTGCGATGCCTTGAACCCCAGCCCAGAAGCGGTGATTACCAAATCAGGGGGCGACGCACCGCTGGAGCAAACCGGCAAAGCATTGTACGAGCGCAACTGCGCCAACTGCCACGGGCTTGATGGCATCTCCGTCACGAACGATGTCACCCAGATGAAAGGCTGGGCGCATACCCCCACCGGCACGTTTGGGAAACTTGACACCGCCATGATGCAAGGCCCCGGCGGAATGCCACGGTTCGACACGCTGAACACGGAGGCCCGAATGAAAATTTATGAACACATGAAAAATTTCTAACCCTCAACAAAAACGTAGCAAGCTGGCACAAGTGTTGAGCTTGTGCCAGCATTGTTTTCACCCCTTGCCTCCCTATTTTTCGCCACAACTGTTCTTCCATTTTTAGCTGCCAATCCCCACTCTGAACCGCTCATTTCAACAACGGCTTGCCGATGGCCCTATCCTGATGGATGGCTCCATCGAATCCACCCTGCGCGCACGTGGCCACCACGAGCACCCAGTGGAACTCTACAACCTGAAAAATCCCTTCCTGATCGAGAAACTTCACCGTGAGTTTTTGGAGGCTGGGGCGGAGATTATTCAAAGCAACACCGCCGGGGCAAACGCCCTGACGCTGGCAACGCACGGGCTGCACGATAAGGTGTATGAGATAAACCGCAAAGGCGTTTGGCAGGCGCGGCAAGCTGCCGTGGGGCGCGCCTACGTTGCCGGGGTGGTTGGCCCCGTGGGAAAATTTCTGACCCCGATTGGGAAGCTCCATCACGAAGATGTCCGCGAATCAGCAATGGCGCAGCTTCACGCATTGCTGGATGGCGGCTGCGATCTTCTTCTACTGAAATCCTTTATTGAGATTGAGGAGCTGGAGATTGTCCTGGAAGCCGCGCGGCATATCTCACCCGATATTCCCATCATCGCCCACAAAACCTTCCCGGAAGATGCCGCCGTGCTGGCCACCGATTTCCCCCGCCAGATTGCGGCCCGAATCGCACGGCATGGCGTTGCGGCAATCGGGTCCAACGGAACCGTTGGGCCAAACCGGATGCTCACCATCGTCCGCTCCCTTGCCGGGCTTGACCAACTTCAGCCCGGGCTGCACCTTTCGGCACAACCAGATATTGGAATCCCAACGCTGGTGGATGGCCAGCCAGTCTATAACGCCACCATTGACTACGTTGCCAACTCGGTAAAAGCGTTGGTGGCAAACGGCGTGACGGTGGTTGGTGCCGATGGCGGCGCGCTTCCCGAACATATCCGCGCCATTCGCCAGGCGATTGATGGAATGGAGGTGGGGAAACCGGAGGTGAAAACAAAAAAACGGAAAGAGCCAGCCGAACAGCACGACACCACAACACAACAAGGAAGCCGTTTCCAGCAATCGCTTGGCCGAAAATTTCTTGTGACGGTGGAGCTTGACGTGCCGCGTGGTGTGGAGATGGATCACTTGTTCGAGTCGGCGGCCTACTTGCACCAGCATGGGATTGATGCGGTGAACATCAGCGACGGTGCGCGGGCGCGGCTGCGGATGAGCCCCATCACCATCAGCCACCTTATCACCCAGCGAACCGGAATGGAGTGCATCACCCACCTTTCCTGCCGCGACCGGAACATGGTGGGGTTGCAGTCGGAGCTGCTGGGGGCGCACGCGCTTGGCTTGCGGAACATCCTTGCTGTCACCGGCGATCCCACCCACATCGGCGATTACCCCTACGCCACCTCAGTCTATGATGTGGACTCCGTTGGGCTGATCCGAACACTGAGCCGGATGAACAACGGGGAGGACCTGATGGGAAACCCAGTGGGGAACGGCGGAACAAACTTCATGGTGGCCTGTGCGGTGAACCCAATGGCGTTCGACATCAATCGGGAGATTGCGCGGCTGGAACGGAAGGTTGCCGAAGGGGCACACGTTGCGTTCACCCAGCCGATTTTCGAGGCCAGCACCGTCCGCCAGTTTCTTTCACAAACCGAGCATCTGAACATCCCGATAATGATCGGCGTGATGCCGCTACGGAGCGCGCTTCATGCCGAGTTTCTGCATCACGAACTTCCCGGGATGTTCATCCCGGAAGCAATTCAACAGCGGATGCGAGGGGCCGCGCAGCCGTTGGAGGAAGGGGTGGAGATCACCGTGGAGTTCCTGCAAAGCATCGCCGACCTTCGCCAGCGGATTGCTGGGATGTATATCATGCCCCCCGGCAAGCGGTTCGATATGATTGTGGAGATTTTGCGGCGAATGTGGGAAGAAGTCCAGTAGTTTCCTTTTTTTGACTTGCAGCAATGCTACCAGAAACCCTTGCAGCGATTGACGTTGGCACCAACAGCTTCCACTTAATTGTGGTCCGCTTGATCCGTGGCCGGAAATTCTCCGTCATCGCCAAGGAAAAAGTGGTTGTTCGGCTGGGGGAAAGCCCGTCGCAAATCAAACACTTGAGCGCGCCGGCAATGCAGCGGGGTATCCAAGCAATGCGGTTGTTCCGCGACATTGCCGACCGGCACGGCTCCGCAATTCGTGCGGTGGCCACCAGCGCCGTGCGCGAGGCATCCAACGGTGAGGATTTTATCGAGCAAGTTCAGCAGGCAACGGGCATTGAGATCGAGGTGATTTCTGGGTTCGAGGAGGCGCGGCTGATTTATCTGGGGGTGATGCAGGCGTTGCCGGTCTATAATCGCCGTGTTGCACTGTTCGATATTGGCGGCGGAAGCACCGAGTTTCTGGTTGGCGAACGGGGCCGGGTATCCTATGCCAACAGCTTCAAGATTGGAGCAATCCGCATGACCCAGCGGTTTTTCCCGGACGAACGGATCACCCACGGCCAGGCCGATGCGTTGCGGCTGCATATCCGTGGCGAAATCTATCACGCTGCCCAAGCCATCCGCGCCAGCAAGCATTCCCTTGCGATTGCCACCAGCGGAACCGCGCAAACAATCACCGCAATGGCCCTTGCCGCACGTGACGGAACCGCGCCAGAAGTGCTGAACGGCCTGCGGATTTCCCGCGAGGAAGTAAGCCGCGTGGCCGAGCGTGTGTTGCGGGCGAACAGTTTCCACGAACGTTCCCAGCTTCCCGGGGTGGACCCACGCCGTGCCGACATCCTTGCCGCCGGGTGCGTCACCTTCCAAACAATTTTGGATGAATGTGGATTCCAAGAATTAACCATCAGCAGCTACGCCCTGCGTGAGGGGGTGGTGTTGGACACCATCCACAAACTGCAAGAAGAGGAGGAGCAGGAAGGAGTGGCGCACCTATCGGACCTGCGATACCAGACGGTGATGAAAATTGGGAGGATGTACCAGTTCGACGAAGGGCACGGGCTGCACGTTGCCAAGCTATCGCTGCAGATCTACGATGCCTTGCGTCCGCTGCACAACTTGGGGGCCGCCGCACGCGAACTGTTGGAAGCCGCAGCAATGCTGCATGATATTGGCTACTACATTTCGCACGCCGACCACCACAAACACAGCGGCTATTTGATTCGCAACAGCGAGGCGTTCGGATTCACTAATGCGGAGATTGCGATTATCGCCAACATTGCCCGCTACCACCGGAAATCGCACCCCAAAAGCCGCCACCCCGAGTTTGCCGCATTGGACCGCGCCGACCAGCAAACCGTGCGGGTTCTTTCGGGAATCCTGCGCGTCGCCGACGGCTTGGATCGCACCCACAAACAGGTTGTGGCATCTGCAGAAACCACGTTCACCCCGCAAGCAATCACCCTTCGGCTCACCTGCTCCGGCCTAGCCGATCCAACGTTCGAGGTCTGGAGCGTGGAGCGGAAAAAGGGGTTGATGGAAGAGGTGTTCGGAAAAAGCGTTGTGGTGATCCCACCGGTTCCGGTGGAGGTGGTGTAAGGGTGGTGAAGTAGCATCATGCGGAAATGGGAAGAAAACTATTCCCACTCCACCTACTCCCCAAACAACTCCATCTGCCCTCCCGCAGCCGGGCGGCGGAAATTGGCGGTGGTGAGGGGGAAAGTATGGCGATTAAATCCGTAGCGGGCGGCGTGGGTTTTGAACAGTTGAGCAATCACTTCGGCCCGCGCCCCGGTTCCGCGCATCCGTGCGCCGAACTCTGTCAGGTTCAATTTTCCATCCCGCATTTCCTCCAGCGCGTGCCGCACCTTCAATGCCCGAGCGGGTTCCTCACGGTCTAACCAATCCAGAAAAATTGGGGCCACGGCAAGGGGAAGCCGCAGCAGCGTTCGCCCGGCAACGGTGGCTCCGGCATCGGCAGCTAATTTCAGGATTGCAGGAATTTCCTCATCGTTCAAACCAGGGATTACCGGCGCAATCATCACCCCGGTTGGCACGCCAGCATCGGTCAGTTTGCGGATTGCTTGCAGCCGCAGTTCCGGTGTCGAGGTCTGCGGCTCAAGGCGGCGGGCAAGGTTCCGATCCAGCGTGGTGATGGAAAGCAGCACCGCCGCGCACCGATGCTTGGCAAGCTCCGATAAAAGATCAACATCGCGGGCAACCAGTGCGTTTTTGGTGACCACCACCACTGGGTTACGGAACTCTATCATCACCTCCATCACCCCTCTTGTCAGTCGGAACTTCCGTTCGGCAGGCTGGTACGGGTCGGTGACACCGCTCATGGAAACCACCGTTGGCTTCCATGATTTCTTCATCATCGCCTGCCGTGCCAGGGCGGCCACATCCCGCTTCACCATGATCTTCGTCTCAAAATCCAATCCGGCATTGAAGCCCAAGTACTCATGGGTGGGGCGGGCGTAGCAGTAGCTGCAACCGTGGCTGCAACCACGGTACGGATTGATGGAGTGAGTAAACGGAATGTCGGGGCTGTTGTTGGTGGCAAACGCCGTTCGTGAGCTGTCGTCAAGAAATTGCGTTCCCGGGTCGGGGTCAGGGCCGAAGCTCTCCCAGCCATCATCGAACGGCAGGCTGCTTCCGCGCAGGAAGCGGTTTCCGGTGTCAAGTGTGGTTCCTCGTGCAGTCATGGCGGTAATTATATGAACACCTTCAACTTAGCAATTTCAACCGATCCCAAAACAAAAAATTATGGTGAATGAAATTGTTGGCCATGCCCCACACGCCGCGCTAACTATCCCCCTTCAACTCCCTATATTCGCCGACCAGAAACCAAGGCTACCGACCGAAAACGATTGACCACGTGAACGCGCTGATACCTCATCCCGATATCTACACCCGCCGCCAGCGGATTGCCGCCTACCGCCACGAACTTGCCACGCTGTTTGCCGAGCGGCTGGAACTGAATTTTGAGGAGCTTCCCCGGCTGCGCCAAACGTTTGCCGAGTTGTTTGGGGACTTGGAGCGGACGATTCAGGAGCGGACGTTGGAGATGAGTGAACGCCGCCGAATGGTGGAACTTTTTTCCATCAAGCTGGATCGTGGACAGCGGGTGGATGCGCGGATGGTGGAGTTGGTGATGAAGGCTGTCCACAACGAATTTGGCCGCGTCCGGAAACGGATGCGGCATGAGATGGAGGCGAACGACTTGCCACACGGTGGGTTCCGAATCCACAAGCGGCGAGCCGCAACCGCAGCCGACACCCCGCCTCGCGAGGCTGCGCAGGAACTTCAGCGGCTGTATCGCCAGCTTGCAAAGCGGCTGCATCCAGATATGCAGCGTGGGAACGATCAGGCAACCGCCATCTGCTGGGAAGTGGTTCAGCAAGGGTATCACCATGGTGATCTTGCAATGCTTCGCACCGTGGCCAACGTGCTGGAAGCAACCAACGGAGCTTGCGTGCCGCTGGCCAACACGTCCGAAATGCTGGCCGCCGACGAGCGGCAAATTCTTGCAGCACTGAAATCGGAGCGGCGCGTGGTGGGGGCCATGAAATCGCAGGAACCGTACTCAATCCGCGAAGGGTTGGCCAACCCGCAATGGATTACAGAACGCCGCCAACAAATGGAGCAAGAGTTAGCGGAAATTGAGGCGGAAATTGCCAAATGCGACCGGTTTCTTACCCCGGTTCTTTCTGCAGTTCACCACACCGCTTCTCCTGAAATCGTGCAAACGATTTGGTCCAATTTTGTGGAAGCGATGTACGTGAACAGCAGGTAAGAATGCTGATGTAATTTCCCACTTGATTATTCATCACTAACTAACCCGCTGTGCCAAATTCTCAATCATCAGTCGTCTCTGCTCGGCTTCCAATTTCGGTCTGCATTGTTGCCCATAACGAGCAGGAGAATATCGTGCGGACGCTCCGTTCGGTGGTTGGTTGGGCTGCGCAAGTTGTTGTGTTGGATTGCGAAAGCAGCGACGCAACCGCAGCGTTAGCCGAAGCCAACGGGGCGGAAGTTCACCACGGGCCAAACAACTATCCCGAAGCCAATAAAAATCATTGCTTCCACTATGCTCGTGAGGAATGGATTTTGATTGTGGATGCAGATGAGGTTATTCCTGAAAGGGTGAAACAGGAGGTTGAAAAGGTTATATCAACGAACCTTGCCCACACAGGGTTCCGGTTGCCCCGTCGCAATTTTTACTTTGGCACCCCATTGATGTATGGGGGCAATTATCCTGATCGCCAACTGCGTCTGTTTCGGCGAGGGAAGGGGAGTTATCCAGGGAAAGGGTATCACGAAACCTTAGACATAGATGGAACTGTTGGCAATCTTACCGAACCGTTCGACCATTTCACCTACCCTACTTTCGAAGAATGGTTCAAAGAATTCAATCGCTACACCCGCTACGAAGCCGAAGTCTATCAGAAGCAAGGCATCCCAATCACGAAGTGGGCTATCTGGAAATACATGATCTTGCGCCCGTTGCGCCGGTGGTTCAAACGGCTGTTTCTGAAGCAAGGCATCCGCGACGGTGTGCCAGGCGTGCTTGCTGCAACGTTCGATTTAATGACCAAAGTAGTGGGGTTTGGAAGATATTGGGAGATGACAAAAAACAAAAAAGGGTAGAGTTGTAGCATCGAAATATCTCTGCTACAACTCTACCGTACAGAACTGGGCGTTGCGATTACAGCCGAACCCCTACTGTCAGCGAAAAACTCCTCCCATCCGACGACCACACACCGGGGCCGGGATAAAATGCAGGGCGTTTCGTGAAGTATTGTTTGTCGGTGACATTGTTCGCATTAATTCGGACATTTAGCGCGTTCGTTACCTGAACCGTAGCGTTAAGGTCCAGCACGCCATACGCTGGCACAAGGCCAACCGAGCCAGTTGCGGAAGGGATCACCGTGTTCAATGCATCAGCGTACGAATCCCCCACATAGCTGTACAACATCGAGCAACTAACGCTGCTGAATTTTAGCGTCAGGCCGTTGCGGGTAATAATCTCAGGAACCGTTTCTACCTTGTTATTGCTCACATCAATGTTGGTATTTCCTGATTTCACCGCAGCATTTTCATATCGCCCATCCATCACGGAAGTGGAGGTGAACAACGATGCGGTGATGTCATCACTCAGGGGAACATTCGCTTCAATAAATGCTTCAGCGCCATTCACGTACGAATCGCCGATGTTGGTTCGATACAGCAGAAACGTTCCGCTGGAATCGGTTGTGGATAGGTTGCCCATCCGGTTATCGCACCGAAGTTGGAAAAGGCTGATATCCCACTTCAAAACATCCCATTTTCCACGATAACCGATGTCAAGGTTGTAGCCACGCGCATCCTTCAAATCTTTATCCACTCTCTCATATATCGAAGATGGGATAATATCTTTGAAAACAACCGGACGGTATGCTTGCGAGAAGCCCGTGTAGATGTTTGAATTTTCATTAAGCCTATACTCTATACTTCCACCAAACAGAGCAAATTTGTGGTTGATCGTGTTCGGGATTTCATTTTCGGAAATATAGACAATAGAGCCTGACATCTCCGATTTCCCAGACTCAACTCTTACCCCAGTATTCACCGAAAGGTCATTCGAAATTTTCAAATGATTTTCCACAAAGAAGGCGATGTTCGCCGTTTTAAGGTGAATATCCCTTCCCCACCCAGGCTGCACAAGTTCCATATCGAAATCGCTTCCGGTGCTTCCTTTCCCTAATTGCTGGCGGTGAAGATCGTTGTTCATGTATTGAACACCGGCAACAACCGAGCTATGCTGATTCAATAGGTCATAGTATTGTAGAAAACGCAATTCGTTGGTGTAGCTGTGGAAATGGTCAACATCCACCTGACGATTATTGTACAGCAGTGTGGCTGCGTTCACTGTGTCGCGGATATTTGCGGGCTTGTCGAACTGGATGCTGTTCCGATCGCCCAGCACTGCCGAGGAAAGAAAAGAGAGGTGGGAATTTGAATTAATTTTCCAATCAAACGAAATAGAGGGGATGTAAATCGCCGGATTGAAATAATTCCTTGACCGCGTTGATTGACGGGGGTTTTCGCGGAACATGCTGTCGGTTAATGGCCCAGGTATTTGATAGAGGTAGCTCGATCTTGATAATTCGGCACGGATCACAGCATCCTTCCAGAGTTCACGGCTGATGGTGATTTGTTCGGCATCGCTTACGGTGCGGGCGTTGTCACGGTATCCATCCGATCCCCGTTTGTTGACGTAGGCTTGGTAGGTGGTTCCATTAATTTTGCCGCCAACAGATATGTGGGTGCTGAATAATCCGAAGGAGCCAATGGTGTTTACAACCTCACTTCCAAATTCCCTTGTGGTATCTACGGCTTTCGTGATGTAGTTAATCATTCCCCCGAACTGGGAACCGTACTGCAACGATCCCGTCCCCCGAACGATTTCAATTTTTTCAATGGACTCCAACGGCACGCTAAAATGGCTGGCGGGATAACCGTAGATATCGGAGTTAGTAATAATGCCATCCTTGCGGATGTTGAACTCCCACCCCCGGTGCGGATCCAAACCGCGTGTTGATATATTCACTTGGTTTCCTGACCCGTCCATGTCATAAACAAATATCCCGGGAACTTTGGCAAACACCTGTCGGCCAGTTTTTTCTGGCAAGTTGGCCCCGGTGTTCACCAGGTTAATTACTTCGCTTTTCTTCCCGGAAAAAATATATGTCCCCTGAATCGGCTCTAATCTTCCTACTTCGGGAATTCTTTCGCCAACAACTATCACATCCTTCTTTTTTAGAACAACTGACGTGTCAATTTTTGATGGCTTCGTTGCCGTATCAGCTTTGGTTTGCCCATGCAGGCTGATTGCTGTAAGATGCAGGAGCAGAGCTAAGGGGAGTATGGTTTTTCTCATACCTGTTGGTGATTTGTGATTGAAACGGAGAGGAGGTAACTGGCGTTGAACATAACGACTTTCAAGTGCGGGAATGGTATCGTTCTGCTAACTCACTCATCCATCTTCCTAAAAGGCTGCGTAATTCTTGCGGCTCTATCACCTCCGCGTGTTTCACGAAGGATAAAATCCACCCGGCAATCCATGTTAGCGATGGGACGTAGAACAGCATCTCGATCCCCCCTTCCACAACGTTCTCCTCGGCAAACCCGAATTTGTACCGCTCCCCGGTAAACCGTGCGCCCTCGTGCGTGAACCGGACGCGCACGGCGTGCGTTGCCGCGGCTCCGTTCATCGTGTGTGCCACGTGGTCGCCGATAGAGAACCCGTGCCGCTCGTGGAATGTTTCTCCCAAAGGGTGAATCGCCATAATTCGGTCGCTGCGGAAATCGCGAACGTCGGCACGCAATCGGCACCAAGCGATTAGATGCCAGTGGCTGGCGTAATACACCAATCCCAACGGCTCAACCATTCGCTTGGTTTGCTCCCTGTTGATGTTTTGGTAGGCAATTTCCACAACGGTGCGGTGGGCAATCGCTTCTTGAATCAACGCCAAATGAGCATGAGGAGCAAACGTTGGTTGCGGGGCCGGAATATGCACCGCCGTTGCCTTTCCAACCCGTTCAATAAATTCCTTCCGTTCCGCCGGAAGCACGGCGCGGATTTTCATCAGTGCCGAGCGTGCGTGCCCGCGCAGCGATTCATCGGTGAGGCGTTCGGTAAATTCGCCGCCAAGAAATAACGCGGCGGCTTCCTCCTTTGTGAACATCACAGGGGGAAGATGATAGCCCTCAACCAGGCTATATCCCTTTCCAGCTTCGGCATAAATCGGAAGCCCAGCTTCTTCCAACGCCCGTAAATCGCGATAGACGGTGCGGACGCTGATGCCGAAATCATCGGCTAAATCTTCGGCCCGCACAACGCGGCGGCTTTGCAATCGAAGCGTGATGGCGACCAAGCGGTTCAAACGATCCATAGTGTGTGGCAGGATGTGCTGGTGGTTATACTCAGAGCAAATTGGTTTGCGAAATTCTACTCAGCCAGGTGTGGTATGGATTCCCGCTTTCGCGGGAATGACAGTGATTAAGTTTTTCGCAAACCACTCTGTTTGGAGTATAGTTGCAAGCAAAACAGTATCATGGGCTGCTGGTGCGCGGGCGCATCGGCAGCAACGGCAATGGCTGTAAACTAACCAACAACCAGAAATCAACTTCCACAGCAAAACCCCATGATCCCTTTTTTCCGCTGCCCGAACTGTGGCAGCCAATGCCAGCCCCAAGCCGAAATGCTTATCTGCCCCGATTGTGGATATGCAGCCTCACCTTCCGACGGCATCTATGATATTTTTACCGCCGATTCGCTCCGTCATCATCAAGGTTTTCTGGATCACTATCATCGCATCCGCCGCAGCGAGAAGCGTGGCTCGGAACAGGTCGCGTGGTATTTGGGGCTGCCAACTGTTCCCGAAGATCACCCTTTCAGAAAGGAGTGGGAGCAGCGCAGAGCCAGCATGGAATGGCTTCAGAAATTTTTAGCGGAAAACTTCCCCAACCGCAACCTTGATGTGTTGGATGCCGGGGCCGGAAACTGCTGGCTAACCAGCCACCTTGCCCAATGGGGCCACCGCGCCGTTGCGTTGGATATTGATAACGACCCACGCGACGGGCTTGCCGCCGGAAGGCATTTTCTTCAATCGCTTCCAATCAGCTTCCAACGTGTCCGGGGCGACTTTGCCCAGCTTCCGTTTGTGGCGGGTGCGTTCGATGTGGTGGTGTTCAACGGCGCGTTCCACTATGCCCTTGAGCAAGGCCAGCTATTGGATGAAGCATTGCGCGTGGCACGCCCCGGCGGCGCGGTTGTGGTGATTGACTCCCCAGTTTATACCACTGCCGAAGATGGAGAAAAAATGATGTCCGAACGCACCGAACAGGGGCGCGCCCGCTACCTGACGATAATGGGGCTGAACGATTTGGCAAACGCCCGTGGGCTGAAGCTGCAAGTCTTCACGCCAAGCATCGGTTTTTTTGGCTGGCTGCGCCGGCAGGCAACGGAGATACGCCGCGGGCGGGAGATTGCGATCATGGATAGGATTGTGTTCAGCAAACCAGAAATGGAGTAACGCCCCGCCACCCGCCCGGCGATTGTGCGGCCATCACGTTGACCGGAACAGCCACCATCCGCCACCGAGGTCTTCAAGGTAGTAGTATTCTTCTGGCGAGATGAAGGGGGAGTCGTTGGGGCAATAGATGTAGCCAAAGACGTTATCAAATTGCCCATCAACCGTGAACTGCACGGCATTGCTCCAGGGAAGTTTTGCGTTGATAAACTTCACCCGAAGCTCCTTCATCGTGGCGGTGATGGAGTCCAGCCGGGGAACGGGAAGGCGGTAGGTGCGGGCAATTTTGGTAAGCGTGTCGCGCCCGGCTTTCCGCAATCGTTCAACGTACCGAAGCTGCGTCTGCATCTGCTTCCGCTGGGCTGGGGTTGCCGTGGCCAGATACTCATCCACCACCTCCTTCGGGGTCTCCTCGGTTGCGGCATCCCACAAGATTGAGTGGTAATTCAGTTGCGACATCTTATCGCTGCTGCGCCCAACCATCAACAACGAATCGCCACGCTGGAACTGGGCAAGCAGTTGGTTGAACCGCTCGCGGTGCTGCTGGAAATTCTCCCGTACTTGCTGGTTGTTCAGCAACAGCGTCCCCCATTCCCGCGCCATGATTGGCTTCAGTTTTTCGGGGAAGTCAGTAGTAGCCGCCAATGTGGATAGCCGCTTCTGAACTTGTTCGGTTCCCACTTGCCGCCGCACCGCGCCGATGCGCCATGTTGCGGAATCTACCTTGCGGAACAGGAAGACAAAATCAATGGTGAGCGGCCCAAGCATTGCGGCTGTGTCGCCAGTGGCCACAACGGTCACAACACCCAGCGAGTCGCCGTTGCCATGCGCGGAAAACGCCCGCTGCACGGCGTAGTTCAGCGACTTGCTGAACATCAGCGCGCCGCGGTCGCCGTTGGTTAGTTGGTTGGCAAGCTCATCGGTGGCGTAGGCATCAATGCTGTCGTAGTTCATCCATTGCCCCCGCGAAAGTTCGATGTAGCGTTCGGCCATTCCGCTGATGATGATGGAGTCCATCACGTTGCGGAACGGCGCGGGGCGTTGCGCTTTCGTGGCAGTTGCAAGCGTCAGCAGAAGCAGTGTGCAGAATAAGAAGAAGCGCATGCTGTATGAAGTGTTCTGTGTAATGGAGTAATCGTGAAAAATCGGGGTGAGCAGAGTTCCCACATCTAACCTTTCATCAAGTGAATCAGCACCCCCACAATGCCGCCGATGAACGTCCCGTTCAGCCGGATGTATTGCAGGTCGCGCCCCAAGTTTAGTTCAATTTCCCGCGAAAGCCGCTGGCCATCCCACGAGTCCACAATGCGGCTGATAACGCCGCCAATGGCACTGTGGTGATTGCTCACCACACTGATGACCGCCGACCGAAGTTTTGTGTCAATCGTCTCCCGAAGCTCCGCATCCTCCGTTAGCCGGCGGTGGAACGATTCAATGCCCCGCAGCGCGTACCCTTTCATGGCCGAGTCATCGCTGGCGGCATCGGCCAGCAGCCATTGTTTCAGCGAGGTCCAGAGCCCGGCGATGTAGTCCCGCACGTTCGGGTTCCCCACCAGATCGTTTTTCCACGTGTTCACTTTCTCCCCCAACTCATCATCTTCTTTCAAGCGATGCACCCATTCTTCGGCGCGGCTGTTCAGGTCTTCGCGCATTGGGTGGGCGGGGTCGGCGGCGGCTTGCTGAAGCACCTCAATCAATGCGGTCAGAACCTGGTCGGTGGCCCGCTCCACAACGGCATCGGGAACAAGTTTGCTCCCCCATTTCAGCGTCCGCTGCAGCGAGCGTTCGATGAACTCACGGATCATGTCGCGGCGGGTTGGCGCCCACTGGGCCAAGTAGGTGAGTGCCGAGTCAATAATCTGCTGGTGGCGGCCACTTTGGACGATCAACTCTAAGCCATTCCCCAGCAGTTCGCTGGCATCCAGATCTTTCAGCTTGCCGGTTGCGGCCTCGGCAATGGTGGATTGCACCTGTTCATCATCAAGCTGGCGGACGATGGTTGCAATCGCTTCGGTCAGCAGCTCGGCAGCGCGTTGGCGATGCTCCGGTTGGGCCAAGTAGCCCACGGCAGCGTTGGCCGCCGAGAACCGCCCGATCTCGGTCTGCAAATTTTCCACCGAAAGCAATCGGGTTTCCACGAAATTTCCCAGGTTGCGGCCAATCTCATCTTTTTTGTGTGGGATAATTGCCGTGTGCCAAATCGGGATGCCCAGCGGGTGGCGGAACAGAGCCACCACCGCAAACCAATCGGCCAGCGCGCCCACCATTGCTGCCTCGGCAAAAGCATTGATATGATCCCAGCGAATCACCCAAGCAATGGTTTGGTTGCCCAAGTGGTTGGTTGCAAAAAAGATTGCCGTCATCAGCAGGAAAGCTCCGGTGGCAATCATCTTCATCCGCCGCAGCGCACGGACTTTGTCGTCGGTCATCATCAAAAATCGGGTTCACTAATCGGAAATCGTGGGGGCAAGCTACATCACAACCACCGCACAGCCAAGCCCAGCGGAAAGCCCCAGATGCAAGGGAGTGTGTGGGGGGGAAGCAGCTATCTTCTTGTGGCCATCATTTCTTCCCCGCCCCCCCTTCCAATCATTTTCATCATCTTGCCGTTGCCTTCCCTTTTCTCTTCAATCTCCTATCCTCTCGATTCTTCCTATGGCCGACAACTACGAGCGCGAACTGACAACCGACCTGGACGATAAAACCCCCGACAAACCACGCGGGATGGCCCTCCATAATCGCATCCTGATTGGCCTGGCAATCGGTGTGGCTGCGGGGCTTGCGGCCAACGGGATTTTGGGGGATGAACACCCAACGGTTGAGTGGATTATTGCCAACATCACCGACCCGGTTGGCAAGCTGTTTCTGCGGCTGTTGATGATGATTGTGATCCCGCTGGTGTTCAGTTCGCTGGTGGTTGGGGTGGCGGGGGTGGGGGAAATTCGCAAGCTGGGGCGCGTGGCCGCCAAGTCGTTTGCCTACACGATTGCCATTTCCGCAATCTCGGTGGTGATTGGCCTGACACTGGCAAACACGATTGAGCCAGGGAAGAAAGTTGATCCGGTGGTGGCCGAAAAAATGCGGGAAAAATTCAGTGGCGATGCCGCCAGCCGGGTGCAGACCGCACAGAAAGATGCTTCCAGCAGCGATACCCCGTTGATGACTGTTGTGAAAACCATCGTCCCGGTCAATCCGCTGATGTCCATGGCCAGCGACCCGCCGAATATGCTTCACATGATGTTCTTCGCGCTGGTTATTGGGGTTGCCGCAACGCTCCTTCCCCGGCGTGTTTCCGACCCCTTCATCGGCGCGGTGGATGGGCTGTACCAGATCACCGCAAAGCTGGTTGATTTGATTATGCGCTTTGCCCCCTATGCCGTTGCCGCGCTGTTATTCACCAACCTTGCCCGTTTTGGGGTTGACTTGATGGTGGCGCTTGGATGGTTTGTGGTGGTGGTGCTGCTGGGATTGTCGTTGCACATGTTTGGGGTCTATTCACTCTCCCTTCTGCTCCTCTCCAAACTGAACCCGATTGAGTTCTTCCACCGTGTGAAAATGGTGATCCTGACGGCCTTCTCCACCAGCAGCAGCAACGCCACGTTGCCAACGGCCATTCGGGTAAGCGAGGAGAATTTACAGGCCCCGCGGGAGATCAGCAGTTTTGTTTTAACGGTGGGGGCAACCGCCAACCAAAACGGAACCGCACTCTACGAAGGGGTGACGGTGCTGTTCCTTGCACAGCTTGCCGGGGTGGAGCTAACGCTGATGCAGCAACTGATGGTGGTCTATCTGGCGATACTTGGCGGGATTGGGACCGCTGGGGTCCCCTCTGGTTCCATCCCGTTTATCATTGGGGTGCTGGCAACGGTTGGCGTGGAGCCAACGCTGATCGCCATTATTCTTGGGGTGGATCGCGTGCTGGATATGTGCCGCACCACCCTGAACGTGGTGGGTGATTTAACCGCCGTCACCTACGTTGCACACTCGGAAGGATATGCGTTGATGAAGCAGGAGGGATAGCCCGGCTGAGGTTATCCCTTCACGGCTTCGTTGATCGTTTATCGCTGCGTTGTTGCCCGTATCACCTGTTCGATCATCGTGGTCATTTTTGGTTCGGCGGCGTTGGCGGCGGCGATGATTTCGGCAATGTTTGCCGGGGCAAGATTGTCGGGGAAGCATTCATCGGTGATGATGGAGATGCCGAACACCTCAATCCCCAAATGGCGGGCGGCTATCACTTCCGGGACGGTGCTCATCCCAACAACATCAGCACCAATCGTCCGCAGGAATCGGTACTCGGCACGGGTCTCCAAGTTTGGCCCCGAAACAGCAACATAGACCCCTTTTTGCACTTTAATTTTTTCCTGCAAGGCAACCTCTTCGGCAATGGCAATCAGCCGCCGGCTGTACGGTTCGGACATATCGGGGAATCGGGGGCCAAGCGTGTCGTCGTTCGGGCCAATCAACGGGTTGTCGCCAAGCAAGTTGATGTGGTCCTCCATAATCATCAAATCACCACGGCGGTAGTTGGGGTTCATTCCGCCGCAAGCGTTCGAGACGCAGAGCATCGAAACCCCCAGCGCGCCCATGACCCGAACCGGGAAGACAATCTGGCGCATGGTGTAGCCTTCGTAGTAGTGGAATCGCCCCTGCATTGCCACCACGTCACGCCCCCCTAATCGCCCCAACATCAGCCGCCCGTGATGCGACTCGACGGTGGAGATTGGGAAGTGGGGAATGTCGTCGTACTCAATCGTTGCCGCCACCTCAATCTGCTCGGCCAACCGGCCCAGCCCGGTCCCCAGAATAATCCCGACCGATGGTTGAAAAACGCTGCCAGCTTTTTCCTGAATTACGGCAACGGCTTGGGCTATCTGGTCACGAAGGGTCATTGGTGTTGAGGTTGAAGTAGTTGGTTCTGGTTGAGTATTCTGTGATGCCGATTGCAGCACCATCCGCATGATGGAGGGGATCATACTGATTTCTGGATTGTGTGAAATGGGTAGATCGCATTCATGAATCCGGTGGCCAATATAACGCCCGAACAATAGCCGCCAGCAATTTCCCGGGCGCGCTGTTAGTGCAACGGGCGTTTTTTAATCATCCCCCCTTTTGTGTCGTTGATGCTGTGCTGAATCACAAAGGCATCGGGGTCAATCAGGTCAATCTCCTGTTGAAGTTTGGATAACTCCAACCGCGTCACCACCGTGAAAACGATGTCAATATCCTTTTGCGCATCCCCCCGCTTGCCGTATCCCCCTGCGCCGCGGTAGATCGTCACCCCGCGCCCAATTTTCTCGATAATCGCAACGCGGATTGGGTCGCTGTACTGGTGCGAGATGATGGTCACGCCAACATATTCCTCGATACCTTCAATGATAAAATCCACCGTGCGGGAAGCCGAAAGGTAGGTGAGCATGGCGTAGAATGCCGTCTCGAGGGTAAGCAGCAGCGCGGCGGTGCTGAAGATCAGCACGTTCAGCAGGAAGATCACATCGCCGATGGTCATGCTGGTTTTGCGGCTGATGAACAGTGCCAGCACTTCGGTTCCATCAATCACCGCGCCGCCACGCATTGCAAGCCCAATGCCGCACCCCAAAAAGAACCCGCCAAAAACTGCAATCAGCAATTTATCGGTGGTGGCAACGGGGTAGGGGATCAGCAACAAACAGAGCGACAGCCCAACGATTGCCAGCGCGGTTTTAACCGCAAAATTGCGGCCAACTTGAAAATACCCCATGGCAATAAACGGGGCATTCACCACACAGATCAGCAGGGCGATATCCCACCCGGTGAGTTTGTTCAGCAACAGCGAGATTCCGGTGACACCGCCATCCAAAAAATGGCTTGGCAGCAGAAAACCTTTTAACCCAAGCCCGGCACTCAGCACCCCAATCGTGATAAAAATCCCGCTTCGCACTGCCTGCCCCAAGCGTGGTTGAATTCTAGAAAGTTGAGGTTGCTGCATGGAGTTGCCCAAGTAGAGTATGATGTGAGTTGAAGAAGAAGTCGCTTGCCAGAAGATCGAAATTTTCTTCCGTTTCACCACCTTCCCGATAAGTTTCCCGGCCTGTTACCGTACATTCTATTTCTGGATCACACACGTATCACACAGCACCGACTGGTACTCCTGCCTGCCAGCAATCATTAGCATCACAGAAACGCTCCATGAACACAAAACGAAGCAGCAACATCATTGCCATTGCCTTGCTGGGGATCACGGCAGCAGCAACCGCGCAGAAACTCCCGATGGAGATGCGCCGCAGCGACGACGGACGGATGATCCTTACCGGAAACCAGCCAAACGGCGGCTTGTACGACCAGTCGCTGATCCGAACAGTTCGCCTAACATTTGCCCAACCAAACTACTGGCAACTGCTGCAACAGAACTACCAAGCCGAGATTGAAATTCCGGCAACGATGGAGGTGGATGGAGTAACCTACGATAGCGTCGGGATTCGCTTCCGTGGGCAGACTTCGTACATGCAAATCCAAAACTCGCAGAAAAAATCGTTCAACGTTGCCGTTGACTTCGTCCACGAAGATCAGCGCCTGATGGGGTACAAAACCTTGAATCTTCTGAACTGCTTCGATGACCCTTCTTTCATGCGCGAGGTGTTTTTTCAGCATCAGATTAAGCGGCATATCCCTGCGGCAAAATCGGCCTACATCCACCTGTACATCAACGGCGAAGATTGGGGGCTGTACCCCAACGTCCAGCAACTGAACAAGGATTTCTACAAGGAGTGGTTCCTAAGCAACGACGGCACCAACTGGAGGGCCGATGTCCCCGACAGCTTATCCGGCACTGGGCCAGGAGGTGGGGGGGGGAAATGGGGTGATGGAACCGCAGGGCTGAACTATCTGGGGGCCGACACCGCGCTCTACCAGAAATACTACACCATAAAAAGCACTGACCGCGAACGCCCCTGGGATGATTTAGTGCGGACCTGCCAAGTTCTGAATCAAACCCCGTTGGACTCACTTCCCCACGCGCTGCCGGCGGTGATGGATGTTGACCGCGCACTCTGGTTCATCGCCAGCGAGCTTCTGTTTTCCGACGACGACGGCTACGTCAACAAAGGGAAGATGGACTACTACCTCTACTGGGAAGCCGAGACCGGGCGGATGACCCCGATTGAGTACGATGCCAACAGCGTGATGAAACGGAGAAACCAAAACTGGAGTCCCTTCTTTCACGAAACGAACGTGAACTATCCGTTGCTGAATCGGGTGCTTGCTGTGCCGCAGTATCGCCAGCGGTATCTGGCGCACATGCGGACACTGATTGCCGAGCTGCTGGACACCGCAACCACCCACGCCACGCTGCGGAGTTACTACGCAATGATTGATTCAGTAGTCCAGAAAGACCCCAAAAAACTGTACTCTTACCAGCGTTTCACCACCGAGATTGACACGCTGAAGGGCTTTATCCAGCAACGGAGAAGCTACCTTCTGAGCAACACCGAAATTGCCCAAGCCAGCCCAACAATCGCCGATGTGGAATACCTTGTTGGCGGGCAATCTTGGACTCCACCAACGGCAAACCAACCGGCAACTGTGAAGGCTTCGGCAAGCCACCCGCAAGGGATGAAAGGGATGAACCTCTACTTTGCCACCGGGCTTGTGGGGAACTTCACCAAAGTGGAAATGGCCGACGACGGACAGCATGGTGATGGCGCCGCCAACGATGGCCTCTACGCCGCCGAAATCCCCGGCCAACCCACCGGAACGTGGATGCGATTCTACGTGGAGGCCATGGCCAACAACAGCGCGGCCACCGCCAGCTACGCCCCGCCCGGTGCCGAACATGATGTTTACACCTACACCGTAGCCACCGAATCAGCCGCAAACGCGGCGGTGGTGATTAACGAGGTCATGGCCTCCAACTCCAAAACCGTTGTGGACAACGCAGAAGAATATGAGGACTGGATTGAGCTGTTCAACACAGCATCCGAGCCGGTGAACTTGGCAGGCTACCACCTTACCGACGACCCGACCAAAATGGATAAATGGACCTTCCCGGAAGGGGCGGTAATTCCGGCAAACGGCTACTACATCATCTGGGCCGATGAAGATCAGGAGCAAGGGGACAACCACTGCAATTTCAAACTCTCGGCCTCGGCCGAACAACTTCTGCTGACCGATGCTGCGCTGGCCCTTGTGGACTCAGTCAGTTGGGGCCAGCAAACCGCCGATATAAGTTTTGCCCGCAAGCCAAACGGAACGGGAAGTTTTGTAATTCAGCCACCAACGTTCAACGGCACCAACGATGCGGCAACAACCGGCGTGAACCAAGAAGCAGCATCCACCGCGCTGCGTGTGTTCCCCAACCCAGCCCACGCACGGTTGCGGGTTATGCTGAATAATCCCGGGAACAACTCTGGAATGGAAACGCTGGTGATTACCAACACCGTGGGTCAGCAGATGTTCAAAGGGAGGGTGAGTGCTGGGATTGACCTTGACGTTTCAAGCTGGTCCGCCGGAATGTATTTTGTGCGGTGTGGGGCAATGCAAGTGAAGGTTGCGGTGCAGTAGCAACAAAATTTTGGCAAAAACAACAAAGAGGGTATTGGGAATAATCGCCCAATACCCTCTGCTATGTTATGAAGCCTACTATCAAATGCTGAGGCGGGTGCTCGCCAGCACCAACTAATAGCCTTCGTAGATTCACTATTGCTGTTCTATTTAACTGAAGTTTTTCAACTGTGGCACGCCCCGTAGGGGTTAATCCTATAATCTCAACAAAATCACTACTCCAACTAAAATGAGTTTGCCATGTATCAAATCGGGGGTGAAAGAATGGAACTATGCTTCCGCTTACGGGGTCAATTCCTTCAGTGTGATTGTATTTTCTATTATTACATCCTTGGCAAGCAAATGCAAGATTGCTCAAATCACTTGCTCCTCCCTTCGAGCTTGGAATAATATGCTCAACAGAAAATGGATCTGGAGAATATCGTTCTTGGCAATGGCAATACTCACAACAGTGCTGTGCTCGGTCAGCAACAATGGCTTTTTGCTTCGGTGACAAACGCAGATTAGGCATAAACAGAAGGCGCAATTCCTAATTGTTCAACAAGTGTTGACAACGGCACATTCCTTAATTCTGCTAACTTCACTAAATAGCCTATCCGCTCAAGGTTCGCTAATTCGATAGCATCTGAGCAATCCACTATTTCTGCTTGTTCTTGATTGGTTAAGTTTGCGTTACGTCGTTTTGTTTGTAATTCGTGATAGCGATTCCAAAAATCTGAAGGGAATCCTTTGTTTATTCTTTTCAATAATTCAGTCTCATCAGCTGAGAGATGATGATAGGCAACCTGTTGCTGGCTTTTCTCAAGCAAAACCCGTATTTCCTCATTAATCATCTTAGCTTTATTAAGCATAGTTGAATCAGGAAAACGTAGATTTTTTTGTGGCAATAGTTCTTTAAGAGAAAGCAATCTCTTGTATAATTCCTTCACCCATTGATGGGGGTCTTCGTATGTTTTTTTAAGCAGCTTCATGTTTTTCAGATGTACGAGGTTTCATTTCTTGTATTGGCAGCAACGCTATTTCCTGAAGCAATTCTTGTCGGCTCATTGTAGCTCCTCAAATCTAAATTCCGTACCGAGCATGACGATTCTCCGCGCCCTCTTCTTGCATCCTACTCTTCACTCACCACCTACTTCTCCGCAATCTCTTCGGAATTTCGACACAGAACTCTGTTCATGGATATTTCTCCGATAAATACTTATCGCGCATTTTTTGAAGGTCTTCATCACGTAATTCCCCAAGCTCACGCAGCACTCCATGCAGACGCTCCACCGCTGTTGGATCGAACAGGGTATCCGCCGTTGGCGGTTCTTTCAATTCTGCTTGCAACGATTGCGCTACTGCTTCAAGCAACAGCAATTGTTCTTGTATTGGCAGCAACGCTATTTCCTGAAGCAATTCTTGTCGGCTCATTGTAGCTCCTCAAATCTAAATTCCGTACCGAGCATGACGATTCTCCGCGCCCAGTTCTTGCATTCTTACTCTTCGCTCACCACCCACTTCTCCGCAATCTCTTCGGAAATATCGGCGATAAAACGGGAGGGCTTCGAGAGCACCATCCCGCTTTCGCGGTCGAAAATGTTGATCGGGTAGGTGATGAGTAAACGATCTTTTGCGCGCGTGGTGGCCACGTACATCAGCCGCCGCTCCTCCTCCATCTGGTCCAAACTTCCTGCGGCCCAGGTGCTGGGGAATCGCCCATCCAACGCCCAAATCACAAACACCGTGTTCCACTCCAGCCCCTTTGCCGAGTGGATTGTGGAAAGGATCAACTGCTCATCCTCGTTCCCGTCCTCAATTCCTGTCACCGATTCGGTGGGTGGCTCAAGGGCCATGTCGGCAAGGAAGGAGTTCAGCGAGCGATACCGCCCAGCAATCTCGCCGAACATCTCCAAATCTTTTTCGCGCTTGATGTAGTCGTCGTACTTCCCCCGCATGATCGGCTTGTAGTAGCGGATCAACAAATCTACTTTTTCCGGAACCGAGAGCTTTTCCGGCAGCAGCGTCAGCAGCATATCGAACAACTCACCCACGGCAGCGTTCCCAAGTTTCCGCGCAGATTCGGCCCCCTGGCGGGTGATCTCCAAACGTCCATCGGCAATCTCATCAACAACGCGCTGTGCGGTTCGCGGGCCAACGCCTTCCAGCAGCAGCAGTATCCGGTTCCAACTGACAACATCGCGTGGGTTGTGCACCACCCGAAGGTGAGCAATCAAATCTTTCACGTGGGCTGTCTCGATGAACTTAAATCCTCCCATCTTCACGTAAGGGATGTTGGCTTTGGCCAGCTCAATCTCCAAATCAAACGAAAGGAAGCTGGACCGGAACAACACCGCAATCTCGTTCAGCTCAATCCCCTGCTCACGCAGTTCCAAAATTTGCTGCACGATGAACTCCGATTGCAGATGCTCATCGGCGGTGGAAACCACCATTGGCAGCGCGCCACCTGGGCGGCGGGTGTACAAGTTCTTCTCGTACTTCTCAACAGCATGGCGCAGCACCTCGTTGGTGAAATTCAGGATGGGCTGAACCGAGCGGTAGTTCTCTTCAAGGGTGATGACGGTGGTGCCGGGGAAGCCACGGGGGAAGTCCATGATGTTGCGGAAATTGGCCCCGCGAAAGCTGTAAATGGATTGCGAGTCGTCGCCAACAACCATCACGTTTTGGTGGCGTTCGGCAAGCAACCGCACAACCTCATGCTGAAGTTTGTTGGTGTCCTGGTACTCATCCACCATGATGTAGCGGTGGGTTTCGCCAAGCCGCTGGCGTAGTTCGGGATGCTTCTGAAGCAGCAGTGCCATGTTCACCAGAAGGTCGTCGTAATCCATCAGGTTGTGCATCCGCTTGTATTCCTGGTAGCTGCGGGCCAGCTTCTCGATTTCTTCAACATCGCGGCGGTACTGCGGGTAATCTTCTTCGATGATTTCGCGGATGGGAATCATCCGATTGATGGAGGCGGAGACCATGCTGGCAAGGGTTTGCTTGCGCGGAAACCGGCGGCCTTTGGTGTCGAACCCCATGCGGGCGCGAAGCAGGTTCACCACATCCTCGCAATCTCCCTGATCCAAAATGGTGAAGGTGCTTTGGTAGTTCAGCAGTTGGGCGTACTTGCGGAGCGTGAGGTTGGCAAAGGAGTGGAAGGTCCCGCCGTTCACCTGTTCGGCGCGCCCGCCAACCAACGCCGCAGCGCGCCGAAGCATCTCCTGGGCCGATTTTCGGGTGAAGGTCAGCAGCAGAATCTGCTCCGGTTTTATCCCCATTTCAATCAGCCGCGCCACCCGATAGACCAGCGTGCGGGTTTTGCCGGTTCCGGCCCCGGCAATCACCAGCACTGGCCCTTCGGTTTGCTCCACGGCCGCAAGCTGCGATGCGTTCAGTTCATCGGCGTAGCGGATGCGGAAGTTGGCCGTGGCGGCTTCGGCATCGGCTTTGCGGCGGAGCACAAAGGTTTTCCGTGCCGGAGCTTTTTCGGGCTGTTCCGGTTTGGTCAGGTCGGTTGATGGAGTATCGGAGGGAGTATCGGGAGGTTGGCTGTTGGTCATCAATCAATGTGTGTGAGAACGGTTGCGGGTTGGTGCCGGGCAATGCAAACTGCCGCGCCAATATGCGGAACTATCCCCACGCAGAAAACAGGTTTGCCGGGTGGTCGCGGGTTTCCCCGTTGCCGATGATGTGGCGAACCTCAACGCCCCGCGCCACCAACGCATCGGAAACCCAAAATCGGTGGCAGTGGGCGGGGTCCGATTCGGCACACATCAGCGCAAGTTGTTCCCGCTTGGCCATCGCCAACACTTGCTCGATTCCTTCCTGAAAAATTGCGGTGGCCATGTATTCGGCAAACCCGCGCGAGCGTTCGCTGCAGGAGCGGGCGCGTTCCATCACCTCCTTCGGCGGTCGGGTTCCCCCCAGCGATTCTACGTGCTGGTAACGGATTCCGCTGGTGCGGTACGCCCGCTGCATCTCCTGGCGGTTGAACTGCGGGTTGTGGCGTGAGTAAGGGATTGCGCGAATATCAATCACGGCCTGCACGCCATAATTTTTCAGCAGCTCCATCAAGGCCTCCTGCGAGCGGGTGGAGTGGCCGATTGTGTAGATAAGCATGGGGGAGGTTTGCCTCATCACTGCTTCGCTAACTCAATCGCGGCGGAGTTGATGCAGTAGCGCAGCCCGGTCGGTTCCGGGCCGTCGTCGAAGACGTGGCCTAAGTGCCCGTTGCAGCGGGCGCACACCACTTCCGAACGCACCATCCCGTGGCTGCCGTCGGTCTGTGCAATCACTGCTGTTGGAGCAATCGGCTGATAGAAACTGGGCCAGCCGGTTCCGGAGTTGAACTTGGTTTGGCTGCTGAACAACGCTAACCCGCACCCCGCGCAGCGGAACACTCCCGAATCATGGTTATCCCAGTACTTGTTGCGGAACGGCGGCTCGGTCCCCTTTTGCCGCAGCACGTAGAATTGCTCCTCGGTTAGTTGCTTCTTCCACTCTTCATCGGTTTTTACCACTTTCTCAACCGGCGCGGCCGCTTGCTTTGCGGTGTCGGGCAGTGTGGTTTGGGATGCTTGCTTCTGGATGCTGCTCCTCCCTTCCGCCCCCTGGGAATTGCCGCAGCCAACGGTGGCCAGCAGCAGCATGGAAAGGATAATTTCTGCGATGCGAATCATGGTTGTTTTTTGGTTGTTGTTGCGCGCGCCAATGCTTCAACGCACGCTTGCCTAAACGAACGAACCAACCACCGTAGTGGATTGCATCCCCCCCGTCTCTCTCTTCCTCCCCCTTCCCGACCCCCGATCCCCGACCTCCGATCCCCGACCTCCGACCTCCCCGAAAAAAAATCCATCCACATCCGCCGCCGTTGTTCGGAAATCGCATAAGTTGTTGCCCACCCCCACGGCTCCTTTCCGCTTGCTGTTTTTGTTGATTGTGAAGGCTATGATGTTACTCCATTTCCCATCTTCCCTCCAACTTCTTCCCTGCGTGGTGGGGCTGCTGTTGCTTGCCACCGCGTCGGCCAGTGGGCAAGTGATGAATTGGACGAAGCTCCCCGGAATCACCTCACCAGTTCCCGACCTCTACTCAGTCTATTTTTTCCAGAAAGATACCGGCTTCGTTTGCGGAAAAAGTGGAACCACACCCCAAGTGGGAAGGCTCTACAAAACAGAAAACGGCGGCAACACGTGGGCCGCCGTCACACTCCCCGGAACGCCAGGCCCGCTGAACGACATCTTCTTCCTTCCCAACAGCAATTTCGGCGCGGTGGTTGGCGACAGCAACTACGTGGCCACCACCACCGACCGCGGCGCGACGTGGACCCAGCAGAACCTAAGCGGGACGTGGCCGGACAGCACCGATATCAACGCCGTGTTTTTCACCAACGCCAGCGATGGGTTCATTGTTGGGAACGTGGCTGGCGGCAACGGCCCCCGCATTGCCCGCACGGCCAACGGCGGGGCAACATGGAGTGCCGTTCCGCAAACCGGACCGGCCAACAACCTGTACGATCTCGATTTTTTCACCCCGATGCGTGGCCTGTTTGTTGGCACCGGAAACCCGCCACGCAAGGGAGTAACCACCGACGGCGGAACTACCTGGGAAGCCAACTCCACAATCCCACCCAGCGTTGGGGCCAGCCTAAGTTTTTACGGGGTTGATGCCGTGCCGGGAACCGGGACTGCGTTTGTGGCGGGTGGGAAAATTGCGCCCCCCTGGGGGCCGTTCTATCCCGAAATCCGAAAAACCACCGACTACGGCGCGACCTGGACCCAGACCGGACTGAGCGGAAGCGGAACCGGCTTCACCAACCCCGCCAGCGACATCCTTGCTGTTAGCCCGCAAGTTTTGCTGGCATCGGGGCAGAATGCCACCATCTACAGAAGCAGCAACGGCGGAGCTTCGTGGGGGACGGAAGCGATTCCCGCCGGGGTTGGCACGGCGGACCTTCGGAAGTTCAGCATGACCGCCGATGGAATCATCTACTTGGTGGGATTAAACAGCGTGATCCTTGCCAGCAAAACAGCCCCGAACGCCACTTTCAGCCGCGATACTGTCTATTTCGATACCCTTTGCCCCGGGCAGCAGAAAACCATCTACATCAGGATTGGAAACAACGGAACCGACACGCTGAAAATTGATTCGGCAACGGTGCTGCTGGCCCAGCAGAATTGGTTGCTGTTCGGCTACAAACGGAACGGCGATAAGATCCCGCCGGGCGGGGCCGACTCGATTGCAGCAATCGTGACCGCCGCCGCGCAAACCCCGCCGGGACGCTACGAGGCATACCTCCGGATCTACACCAACGATGAGAACGGAACAGGCGGCGACACCGTGAAAGAAATCCCCCTGATTGTGTTTGTGCCGGAGAAAAAATTGGCCAACACCGCAGGGGCAACGTTGCTTGATTTCGGCACGGTTCGGCTTGGGCAAGCCAGCACGGCAACCTTCGATACGTTGCTGAAAAATCTCTCACCGTGTGATCTGCGGATTGACTCGATCCGGCTTGCTGTGGGGAGCGATTTTGGCATCACCACACCCACAAACGGGATGACGCTGGCCGGTTGGGAGCGGCTTCGCGTTGGGCTGCGGTTTGCGCCGCAAACGCCCTGTGGCCACCGCGATACCTTGCTGCTGTTTCACAACGGGGCCGGCTCGCCAACGCGGGTTCCGGTGGCGGGGAACGCTACCGAATCGGCCTTCCGCCCAACCCCCATGGACACGCTCGATTTTGGCAGCGTGGAAATTCTCACACCCGCTTCCGCCAAGCTGACAATCGGCAACCGCAAAGCCAACACCTGCCTTGACACGTTGCGGGTGAGCAGCTTCAGCACCGTGGGGCCAAACGCTGCGGAGTTCACAACTCCATTCGTTCTGAATCCCGCGCCACTACTTCTGCGGCCCGATATGGATACCGCGCTCACCTTCACGGCAACGCCAACGGCGGCGGGGAAGCGGGTGGCCCACGCCATTTTTACTCACGATGCCGCAACCACTCCCGACACGGTGGTGCTTGTTGTTCGCGGGGTGATGCCGGAGCTGACGACAGCAAGCGATGAGATTCTGTTCGCGCTGACCCCGCTGAACACCCCGCGCGACACCACTGCCCTGAATTTTCTTCGGAACCTGAGCAGCAACCAGGTGACGATCACCAAAGCAACGATCAGCGGAGCGAACCCAGCGGCATTCAGCTACACCGATGCGGCAACGTTCAGCATCGCCAGCAAGGCCAGCCGCCTGTTGATGACGCAGTTCCGCCCAACCGCTCCGCTTCCGCCAAACGGACGCTACGAAGCGGTGCTGACGCTGGAAACGAACATCGCTTCCCCAATCGTGATCCGGCTTGTGGGGACTTCTGGAAGTGAGATGATTGACTTGGGTGGAACCGAAGTTCAGTTTGCCGCCACCCCTGCCAACAGTTGCCGCGACACACTGCTGCAGCGGTTTATCCGGAACACCGGAACGCTTCCGCTTCGCATCTACCAGCTCCAAATTATTCCCGACCCCACTGGCGTGGCTGCCGATGTTTCGGCCTTCGCTGTGGTTGCGCCAACCATTCCGCCGCAAGGGTTGGTGGTGGCACCGGGGGACTCCATCGGGGTGACGCTTCGGTTCTGCCCGAACCGTGTGGGCGATCTTTCGGCACGGTTAGAAGTTGGCTCGGGGGCCGAGCCGCCGGCGGGGTTTGTGGCACTTCGCGGGACCGGAATCCCGAACCAGCTGACCGATGTGGACTCCATCGGATTTCCCGCAACCCGCGTGGGCCGCACCAGCCAGCGTTCCATCTCACGGTTCATCATCAACCGCACCGCACAACCGGTGCAGATTGACTCAATCAGGATCACCGGGGCCGATGCTGCGGCGTTTGCAGCAATCGCTCCCGCGCCGGTGTTTTCGGTTGCGGCTGGGGCGGATACTTCCATCACCCTGAGTTTCCAACCAACGCGGCGTGGCCAGCATGATGCTTTGTTGAATTTGTTCACCTCCGTTGGGCCGGTCAGTGTGCGGCTTGCGGGGCGGGGAATCTATCCGGTGCTGGAGGTTGCCGCCGCCGATTCCGCGCCGATTCGCCAGCGGGTTGGCCGCCAGCGGACGCTTGGTTATTGGGTGCGGAATGTGGGGGATGACACTTCAACCATCAGCCGAATCGCAATCGCAACTTCGGCCAGCTACACCAACCCCCTGCTTCCGGGAACGCCCGCAACGATTCCCCCCGGCGACTTACTCAGCTTCAGCATTGATTTCACGCCAACGGTGTTGTGTGAGCAAAGCACCACCATCCAACTGAACGGCGAGGGGGTCCAGAGTTACTACGTTCCCGCCGACACCGCCTTGCCGATCACCGCACTGGGGGTTGCTCCGGTTGTGACGCACCATGCCGACACCATCAACTTCGGCACGGTGACGGTTGGCGGCGTGCGCGATTCGGCAATGGCCGCGCTGCTGCTGAACGGCGACACCCTTTCGGTGCGGGCAATCTGCCTTGACGGGACTCAGCTTGATTCGGCAATCATCACCGGAACCGATGCCGGGGCGTTTGCGGTGGTGGGGCCAACGGCTGCAGAGTTCCCCGCAGCAATGCCCGCCGGGGTTGCGCTGCCGGGGTTGCTCCGTTGCTCACCGCTGGGGGAAGGTGCTGTTCGCGCCGATCTTCGCCTCTATTTCGATGGCAACCGTGACTCCGTTCGGCACATTGTGTTGTTGGCAACGGGCGAGCGTGGGTTGAAAGCGAATTTGGGGGATGGGGCCACCATCAAGCCCCGCCAAACCGTCGCGGTCCCGATTGTTTTTGAGGGTGATGTGGCCGCGCTCGGTTTGGACACGATGGAGGTTGCGCTCAGCTACCGCAACACCATTCTGGATGCCCGTGGCGTAACCGCAACCGCCGCAGGGCTAACCGCAACCGCCAAGGCAATGGGGCAAACCGGCCGCACCGGAAGCGTGGCGATAACGCTTGCAGGCTTGCGCAGATTTGGCGCGGGGAAAGCAGCAGAAGTGGAGTTTTTTGTGTTGATGGGGGACTCGGTCAGCACGGTGGTTCGGTACGATTCCATCACCGCGCCCGGCAGGCCGGGGCTGCGTGTGGCCACCACGCCAACCACGCTGACCTACGCCGATGAGTGCGGAATCCGGAGCGGACTTGTGGGGGGCGGTGGATTGCTGAAGGTGGTGGAAGGGAGCAACCCCTCGGGGCAAGATTTCATCATCGAATATCACCTCCCCGCCGATGGCCCGGCCAGCCTTGCGGTCTATTCCACTTCGGGAAAACGGGTTGCACACCTTGCCGAAGGTGAGCTTGCCAGCGGAACGTACCGCGCAACATTCCAAGCGGCCAACCAGCCCGCCGGCACTTACTACTGCGTGTTGCAGTTTGGGGAGCGAGGGCAAGTGCTGGAGTTGGTGGTGAAGTGAGACGGGGTAAGGGTGGCGCGCTGGATAAATTCTAGCTCATCATAGAGTAATAGAGTTAGTGTGCAAAGTATCATCCAAGCCCTCGAGCATCGTCCCCGCTCATGCTGGGCCCCGTCGAAGTATGAGCGGAGCCACCGAACTGAGAAGTACCCGATGCCCTTCCCCTTCGCGTGCTAACTTGAGATGAGCCACAGGGGTTTTGCGTCAGGTGAGATATTCTTAACTGCAGATAACCCAAAACGCCCTTCGGATTGCTGGCAATCCGAAGGGCGTTTTGATTTTTTTCAGCCTGTTGATGTGGGCTTGTTATTTAGCTGTTGCTGCTCCAATCGGCCCAGCCACCTTTATAGACCATCACGTTGGTGTAGCCTTGTTCCACAGCTTTCTTGGCGGCCTTGCCAGCGGCTGGGCAGCGAACACCACCGCAGTAGAACACCAGTGCGGCATTCTTATCGGCTGGAAGCTGAAGCGATGCAAAATTTACTGCGCCATCAATGTGGCCAGCGGCGTAGCTGTCGGCATCGCGGGCATCCACCACGGTTGTGGCGTTGGTTTTCAGCATTGCGGTCAAGTCATCCTTGGTGACCTCTTTGATCTGGCCAATGGATGGTTGTTGGTTGTTCATTTTCTTTTTTGCGCAGCAGGAGCCTGCTTTCTCGCCGTCGGAGCAGGATTTCTCGCCTTGCTGGGCGTGTACGGTTTGTGCGCCAACGAACATCGCTGCCGCAGTTGCCATCATTACAAGTCGTTTGAGCATCGGAGGGTTCTCCAAAGTTGGTTAAGGTTGGTTATGAATGAGTTGTTCGTTGAACGGATAGCTGTTGGCTGTTATTGTTGGACTTGGGCTGAATTTACAATTCCACCGCTGTGTTCAGGGCGATTTCTTCCAGAACACCGCTGACTTTCAGGCACTCCACCATCTCACCTTCATACACACACGCCAATCCACGAGTGTGGACTTCGTGGGCATATTCTTCGGCTTGACCCGACGAGCAGTGCGCCGCTTTCACCAGTTGTACGATCACTTCATCGAACGTGTGAATCTGATCGTTGTAGAGGATCACTTTGGCCGGAAGCAGAACCTCCACATCATCCATCAGGAGTGTTTCGGTATCGGGCGCGCCTAACGCGGTCATGCTGAAATCCCCCCCTGCTATTCCGATTGGGGCCACAAAGTTGCTTCCCATAAACGCGCGGCGCATGGTCTGGATAATGCCGCGTGATACTGTTTTCATTCTGCCAAACATTGCGCTGGTCTGTGTTGTGTGTTGCCAGTTAGTTGCTGCAAAAATAGGGAATTAGGGAAAGCCGATTGTCAGTAATCTGCAATTCAGTGGCCTTTGCCCAGTGTAGGATCTGGCGGCTGATCGTTCGCCCTTTTCGCTTTGGCTTACTTACTGAACGCATAGATAACGCCGTTTACGTCGTCGGTGACGTAGAACGTATTTCCATCGTTGGAAATTGCAACCCCCACCGGCCGCGCCCAAATTGCGCCGTCGGCTTCGCGGAAACCGGTTACGACATCGGCTTGCACGGCTCCGGTTCCGTCGCTGTTTGCACGCAGGCGCATCACTTTGCAGCCTTCGGTTGTGCCAGAGATTTTCCGTTCGCCGTAGCTGGTCATCAGCAGTGCGTTGCGCCAGTCGGAGCCGAACGCTGTTCCGGTGTAGAAGGCCATATCGGTGATTTCAAGGTGCGATTGCAGTTCGGCCACCGGCGTTGTTAAGCCGCTTGTGGGGGATTTATCCTCGGTGCGGTCGGGGTCAACAAGGTTTTGTGAGTAGAGTTTTGGCCAGCCGTAATGCTTGTTTGGCTTCAGGATATTCAGTTCCTCGGGCGGGTTATCCAGCGACATGTAATCTGTCCCGTTATCAATCCCCCACATCTCTCCGGTTTCGGGGTGGACAGCCATGGCCACGGTGTTCCGCAGTCCACGGATTGCCGTCACGGGAAGGTCCCCTTTTTTGTCGTTCATCCGCAACACCACTGCGCTGGAGAGGTCATCTTCCGGCGTGTTGTTGGTGGTGGAAGTGACGGAGATGTAGATTTTTTTGTCGGCTGGCATCCAGCGGATTGTGCGGGTGTAGTTGTAGCCACCATCGGTGATTTTATCGGTCAGCATGGTGGCCGTTCCCGTTACCGCAGTCGGCCCCGAAAAATCGAATCGGAACACTCGGTTTTCATCACAATAGTACAGCACCCCTTGGTGCATATCTAAGCCAAATGGGGAGCTTAACCCGTCGGCAATCATGGTTTTTGTGCCGTCGGGGGATAGCGCCATTATTTTGCCGCCGTCCATATCGCTGAAGAAGATCGTCCCATCATCCCGCAACACAATGTCCGCTGGGCGGCCAAGATCGTAGGCATACACCCGCGCTTTGAACCCTGGCGGCGCCATCAATTTGCGGGGTTGATCGAACGGCGGAGCCGTCAGTCCCGATGGAATTTCCAGCGAAACCTCGCGCAGCCCCAGCATCTCCACCGGTGCCAGCTTCACGGTACCGTTGGTGCTGTCTTGTGGGTTTTGCACTGTGGTGCGTGTGCTTCCGCCAGCAATCGTGTCGCGGCGGATTGCGGGGGTGTTTCGGTTCTGGTACAAAAACTGTGCAGCACCACCGCATCCTTCCAGCAGCCCTGCGGTCATCACGCAGGCCAGTGCAACGGTGGGGAAGAGGAATCGTGTGAGTACGGTCATGGTCAAGGGAAAAGCCAAGTTGAACATCCAGCAGTTGTGCAATCCACCACAGGAAGGGTTGCAACGCTCCGTTAGCAGAAGCGGCAACAGGTGGTAGAGGGCTTGCAATCTAACCGATTCTGGCGGGTTAGCAAGGGGGGACACGGGGGATGATGAACTGGAATTGGGATACGCTTGGAATCACGCGGTTGGCAAAAACTCTAATTACGCCAAACACTCAACCTTATTGACAGCAAAGGGCATGGGCGAGGGGCGCGATGGATACTGCTGAATCGCGAATCATAATGCCGGATTCTCCATAATTCTGAAAAAATCGCCACTTTTGGCTAATTCTGGCTAATTCTGGCTAATAAGGTTTTGTATGAATTATTCTCCCAGCCCCTTCCCGTCATCGTTCCACTGGAACTCACTCAGGATTGCATCAATCCTCAGCGCGAAATTCTTCTCCCCTTTCTTCTGCACCACTGCCACGTAAAACGCCTTTGTGGTGGCATGAACGTTCAGGCAGGCGTACCCCTCCTTTTCCTTCCCGGCAAAAGCGTAGGTTTCGGCCCCCCAGGCGCAATGGGGGAATGGCTGCGGCGGTGCTGTCACCTTGAACTTGTACTGCTCGGCTAATCCATCCGAACCAAGCAGCGCGCCGGTCATATCCATCAAGGTGGTCGGCTCGTTCGGGACGTAGATTTCGGCCCACGAGCCCCGATCAACCTTCCCGTTTGGTGCGTTGTAAATCCGTACTTGTGTTCCTTTGGGGTTGGCGGTGTCACGCTCGGTAACCATGTCTTTGGGGATGTACAGGCTGTACGGAATGCCCTTGTACATCAGCGTCATGGCAACGGTGATGGAGCCGTTGGTCGTTGCAATCGTTCCGCTTTTGGTGTCAGGCCGTCCAGGGTGCCACTCCCCCTGCTTCCCCGATGCGCTGCTGGTGCGCCCTCCCCTGCCGGAATCGGTTTGGGCTTGGGGTGATGTCTTGGATGATGAAGACGTGCTTTTTGGCGCGTCCTCCTTGCTGCATCCAGCAAGAAGCAGACAGCAGACCAGAAACGATGCGGTTATTCTGAAACTCATTCTGAAAGATGACATTGCTTGATTGGTTGGTTTGCTGCGCAAATTGCATATCGGCACGGTAGCAATGCAAGCCCTGGGGAAGAATGGGGGTATTTTGGAAGGCAGGAAAAGGAAGAAGTTCACGCAAAGACGCGAAGAAGAAGGGAAAGAATGAAGAACGAGGAGAGTTCCGGGGTTAGGAGGTTTGCGAAACAGTAACGTGGGGTCTCCCCACATCACAGGCTGAATATCTTTACACCATGATCGCTGTCGAGAATCTTCATAAATCGTTTGGCCCTAAACAAGTGTTGCGGGGGGTCTCCTTCAGCATCGAGACGGGGGAGACGGTGGCAATTATCGGGCGATCCGGTACGGGAAAAAGTGTGCTGCTGAAGCTGATTGTGGGGCTGCTTCAGCCCGACCAAGGGATTGTGACGCTGGATGGAAAACGGGTGGATCAGATGAGCGAGAAGGACCTGTACGAAATGCGCCGAAGCATCGGCTACGTGTTCCAGGGAGCCGCCTTGTTCGATTCGCTTACCGTTGCCCAGAACATTGTGCTTGGGCTGCATGAACATGGCGAACGCGACCAGCAGTTGCTGGATCACGAAATACGCCGCAACCTGATGAACGTTGGCTTGCTCCCCGACCCCGAGCGGGTTCCCGCCGACCAGTTTGAGGAAGCCTACCGAATTATCGCCAACAAAAAACCAGCCGAACTTTCCGGCGGAATGCGGAAGCGGGTTGGCGTGGCGCGCGCACTGGTTGGCCAGCCACGCTACATCTTCTACGATGAGCCTACCACGGGGCTGGACCCTATCACCAGCGAGCAGATTGACAACCTTGTTCGGGACCTTGCCAGCAAGTTGGATGTCACCTCAGTCCTGATCACTCACGACCTCTTCTCGGTGTATAAAGCTGCCGACCGCGCAATTTTTTTGGAGGAAGGATTGATCCGGTTTATCGGCACACCGGATGAGTTGCGGAACAGCGATGACCCCGTTGTTCGTGAGTTTATCGAGCGGTACAACGTGCAGGGGGCGGCGGCCTAAATCCCGTCTAAATCCCGTTGGATTGCTCACAGCGTATTACCGAAATGTCATTCCGCGTGGGCTATCTGGCGCGTGGGTGGCTTGTAACTTTGGCCCGCTTGCAAGTGTAGTTCCCGTGGCCGTAATGGATATGCCGCACGTTTCTTTGGCTGGCTTGTGCGCGCTCCCTTTCCCCACGTATCCCATTTCTGTGACTTGCCACCCGATTGTGTGTTGTTGGTTCAAGCCGTTCTATCCCGAATACACCGATGCGATTTTTGCGATTCCTCCTTTTATCGTTAACACTGATCCCCCTTCTGGGCGAACTCCATTCCCAACAACGCCCGCCCCAATTTGCTACCGCAGCAACGGGAACGTTCATCTTTGCCGAAAACGTTGGGCAGTGGACCGGTGAGGCCTTGTTCCAGGGGCGCGCCGATGCTGCCAGCTTCCGGTTCCGCCGCAACGGGGTGGATTTTTTTTACATCACCGACTCGCTCCACCACCGCCGCACTGAATCCACGGCCAACAGCCGCCACCGCACGCTATCCGGCTATCTGCTGGCCACCAATTTTGTTGGTGCACGTGCCGATGTTCAGGTTGTTGGCCAGCATCCAACGGCAACCCGATTCAACTACTACGGGCTTGCCGGAAACCCAGGCCAACACTCCCAAGCCAGCGGGTTCCAGCAGGTTCGCTACCGCAACTTGTACGATGGAATTGATGCCCTCTACTACGGCCACGATGGCGCGATGAAATACGACTTCATCCTTGCCCCCAACAGCAATCATCGCCAAATCTGCTTGCGGTATGATGGGGCCGATAGCCTGACGGTCAATCAACAAGGGGAACTGGAGGTTCACACTCCGTTCGGTGTGGTTCGCGAGGCACCGCCATACTGCTACCAGCAAGTTTCCGGGAAGCGTGTGCAAGTTCGCGGCCAGTATCGGCTGATCGGGAAAAATCAGTACGGGTTCACCATCGGCAGCTACCGCCCCGACCTCCCGTTGGTGATTGACCCCTGCCTTTCGGTGGAGTACGTCAGTTACTTGGGTGGCGGCGGCTACGATGTCATCTCCGCAATGGCGATTGACTCCAGCGGCAACACCTACGTCACCGGCTTCACCAACGCCCCCGATTTCCCCCTGCGCCCGGGTTCCGGCACGCTTGCGGCTGGGAACTACGTCTTCGTCAGCAAACTCAGCAGCGACGGTAGCCAGCTACTCTACTCCACCGTTGTTGGCCGTCCGTACCGTGGCAGCTACATCGTCACGGGGTTGGGGGAAGTTTTTTACGAGGCGATTGGGGAGGACGTGGAAGTCACCTCCGCTGGGGAAGCCGTTGTGGGTTTCACCACCAACATCCCCGGCCTAGCCACCACCTCCGGCGCTTGGAGTCCCATAAAACAACCGAACGACCTTGACACCCGCTGTGGCCCACCGATCACCGAAAACTTCGACTTCTACGTTGCGCGATTGACCACCACTGGTGAGTTGAAATGGGGAACATATTTTGGGGGGAAACAGAACGATTATTTGGCCGACCTTGCCCTGGATAACAGCGGCAACGTCTGCATCACCGGAACAACCTACGCGCCGGAGTGCGGCAATGGCGACACACTGCTGTTCCCCTTCACGGCCAGCAAAAGTGACTTCAGCTCCAGCGATCAATTCAGCGGATTCCAGGCCGTTGCGGTGCGGCTTAGTGCCAACGGGAACACGCTTCAGTTTAGCGCGCCGCTGGGGGGGCGTGGCAACGAGTTCGCCGGGCGGATTGCCGTGGATCAATCGGGGAACATCATCACCCTGGGGAGCACCAACTCCAACAACTTCCGCACCACGGCAAACGCTTTCCAAGCCACCGCGCCGGCGGGAATTGGCGGCGGTGTGTACGACCTCTATCTGACCCAAATCAATCCCACAACCGGGGCGTTGCTCTACAGCACCTACATTGCCGACAACGGCGCGGGAAGAACCGGGCTGGGGTTTGGTGGATATACGCCACGCCAACTTGAGCCACTGTTGGGATACGGAGACCAAGCCCGCCGGCAAGGATTGGCGATAAGCACCAGCGACGGGACCTTGTTGATTGGCGGAACCACCCGCAGCCGGGCCCTTCCGGTAAGCCAGGGGGCGTTCCAGTCGGGCGCGCCGGGGGGTGCAAACGCTTTTGCGATTCGGTTCGATATCCCCACCAACCGCATCGTTGCCGCCACCTACGTGGGTGGTTCGGATGACGATTTCTTGGGGGGCATTGGGTTCGATCCGTTCGGCGATGTTGCCGTTGCGGTCTCCACCGCATCGAACGATTTCCCGATCACCAACGTGAACGTCCAATCGCGGCTAAGCGGCATCAGCGACGCTGCGTTGGTGATTCTGGGGCGCGGGTTGAACGGGCTATCCTACGGCACATTTATCGGCGGCGCAACGCCATCGGGAAGCACACGCGACTCCTACTTGTGGGAGCAATCGGTCAGCGGGTTAATCACCGCCCCGCGCGAAGGTGGGATATATCTGTACGGCGCAACCTCATCGCGCAATCTTCCCGTCACCGCGCGCGCCTTGCAGCGGAACAACGACTACTACAGCGGCTACATCATCAAGTTTGCCGGGCCGAACAATCCCCGGCTTGGAACCAGCTTGGCCGCCTACTTCCCAGAAAACGCTTGCGGCACCGAAGAGGTCATCTCCCACCTTGTCTTCAACTCCGGCTTTGCGCCGCTGACGATTGACTCGGCCACGGTTCTTACCGGCCAAGATTTCCGGGTGCTGAACGCCGGGCGGTTCCCCATCACGCTGGGGCCGTGCGACTCCACCTACATCACCCTTGCCTTCAAGCCGAACGATGAAGCACTCTGCGACCGCAACCTGCGCGACTCACTGCTGATCTACTCCGCCAACGCTTCCCCAAACCGCACCGCCGTCTATCTGCAGGGGATCAAGCGTTGCATCCGGTTCAACTTTATTGATACCGTGGTGAACGACCCCCGTTACTGGCTGGGAAGCACCGTCCAGTATCACTTCAGCGCGGCGGTTCAGGGGGATGTTCCGCAGTACCTCACCATCACCCCCGACCCCGGCAACAAAGGAATTTTTGTGCCGGTGCCGCCGGTGGTGAACCGCCCACATCTGCAGGGGACCGCGTTTGTTGATTTCGAGATTCGCGCCACCGACACTGGCTACTACTGCGAGACCTTCACCGCAACGATTGAGCCGTGCGGGCGCTCGCAAAAACTGAGTATCTGCGCCTACGTGAAAAGTGGGTTTTTCCAAGCCGACGACACCATCAACTTGGGGGTGTTGGAGTGCCGCCAGCAACCGATTCCCATCAGCATCTACAACGGCGGCAACGACACGCTCCGCTGGCGGCTGTGGTTTGTTGGTGGCGAACACGGCGGCGATATCCAATATGACCAGCAAGCACTGATGTTTGCGCGTCCACTCCCCAACCGGGATTCCGTCACCTTCAACGTCCAACTGCGGCCAACTGGGGTGGGGAAACGGGAAGCCGTTCTGGTGTTTGAAACCAACGAACTGCTGAACCAACGCCCACGAATCGTTGTGCTATCCGAGCTGGACACCGTCAGTTTCCGGCTGGGGCATCAGGGGTTCACCGGCGGGTTTGGCGAAGTCTATTCCATGCCAATCAGCTACCAGCCAATCCGGCAGGGGCGCGTCCCTTCCACCGAACTCACCTTCCTTGTCAAGTTCAATACATCCATGCTTGCTGTGGATGGAATTGATGGAGCCGGAACCATGACCGAAGGGTGGAGCATTGTTGAGAAGCAGGAACTGTTCAACGGGGGAACGCTTCTGCGGATTGCCGCCGGAACAACCGGCAAACCGCTGCGCGGGGCCGGCGTGCTAACACGGCTGAAGCTGAAAGTGCTTCGGGGGGATAGCGTAGAATCGCCGTTGCGGCTGGAGCTTTCCGGCATCAGCAGCCTTTGCATGAACGCCGAAGCCGACACCACGCAGATGTTCCTGCTGAGCGAAGAATGCCGCGCACACAACCGCCTGCTCTTCACCAGCAACCGCCTGCTGAAGCAAAGCCTTCCGAACCCAACACGTGGGGAAACCGTGATCCCGTTTCGGGTTCCGCAAGCCGGCCATGTTCGGCTGACGATCTACGATGCCATTGGCCGCGAAGTCCTGCGGCTTCTGGATGCACAACGCCCGCAAGGAGCCGAGGAGGTGAGCTTCGATGCCACGCTTCTTCCGTCGGGACGCTACTACTACCGCATCACCATTGATGACGTGCTGAGCGACACGCGGGAGATGGTGATTGAATGATGAAATCATTTATGCAACGACCTCTGTTCGGCTGCCACGCCAACGCTATCGGCACTGCTTTCTGGACTGCCGTCGGCACCGGGATTGCGCTGCTATCGGCGGTGCTGCCAGCCCAGCTTCGCGCCCAGGAATCCGACAGCTTGCCCGCGCCAACACGCTTTGCTGTTGGCGCGTTTGCGGGGGCTGGCGGCCACCTCTATTTCGGTTCGGTTGATCTTGGCACCAGCTCCAAATTTGGCGCGGGAAACTGCGGTGTGTTCAACAGCGGGTTTGGGCTTGGCGGGGTTGCTGGCGTGTTGATTGAGTACCGCCTAACCGACGACCTCACGTTAGGATTGCGCGGAATCTACAACGGAAGCAACGGCACAATGCAGACCCCAAACGCCGCCGGTGCCCAATTCCGCAACCCCGATGGATCGCTGGCCACGGTGGAAAGCGAACACAGCTACCTGATAACAAATCCCTCGGTTGGCGGCGAACTGTACGCCGCGCTCCGCCCCTTCGATCTTCCACTCACCCTGCGTGGCGGCCTCCGTTTGGCACAGCCGATGGATGCCACCTACCAGCTTCAGGAGGAGATTCTTGAGCCTTCGGATGCCTACTTCGACAACGGAACGCAATCGCGCCAGTATGGAGCAGGAAGCCTGAACGATGGAACCGAGATAGGGGTGATTGCCGGGGCCGGTTGGCCGCTAAAAATTGGCCGGATGTTGGAGTTGATTCCAGAGCTAACCCTTTCCACCACACTCACCAGTTTCAGCCCGGTGGGAACTGGGTCCGTGGCATCGTTGCAACCAACGGTGGCCGTTCGCTACACCTTCCCAACTCCAGCGCCGGAACCGCCGCCACCTCCTCCACCTCCACCGCCACCTCCACCTCCTCCACCGCCGCCACCGTCAGCACCTCCAGTGCTGGCAGCAACGGTGCAGGCTGTTGGGATTGCTTCCGATGGAAGCCCGCAAAACCGCGTGGCGGTGCAAGTCACAGAGGTGGTTCGTGTTCGGGAGATTGCGGCGTTGCCGTACATCTTCTTCGATGAAAACTCAGCCCAAATTCCCAGCCGATATCTGAACGCGCAGCCGGGCCAAGCCCGTGACCCACTAAGCCGTTACCGGACAATGTTGGCCACGCTTGGCGAACGCCTTGCCGCCGCCCCGGATCAGCAGATCACGATTGTTGGAACCAACGCCAACGCTGGCAATGAAGCCGGCAACACAGCCCTTTCGCGCCAGCGGGCCGAAGCGGTGAAAGAGTACCTGGTGAGCAACTGGGGAATCGCTCCCGAGCGAATCCGCACCGAAGCGCGCGGCTTGCCGGAAGCACCGTCCAACAGTGCCTACGCAGAAGGGCGCGAAGAGAATCGCCGTGCGGAGATTGTGGCCGACGGAGCCTTGTTGCGCCCGCTGCGGATTGGCGACACAACCCGCACAACAACCTCACCCGGGTTCCAGTTCCAGAACAGCATCCGCGCCGAGGCTGGGGTGGCGGGGTGGGAGATTTCTGCTGACATCAATGGCCGCCAAATCCGGCGGTTGCGTGGCCAGTTGCAGCCCCCCGCAACGCTGAACGAGCAGTTCACCCCGGAAGAATTGGCGCGATTAGCCGAAGGTGGGAAAGCGATTGGATACAGCATGACGGTCAGCGACAGCGCGGGGCAGACCATCAGCACCGATGCTGGCACATTGCCGGTGGAGGTGAATCGGGCCAGCCGAGAAGAAGCGGGGGAGGGGGCAACGTTGCAGGAGCTTGGGGAAGTGGTGGTGTTTGATTTCAACAGCGCACGGCTGCGAACCGAGGGGCGGTTGGCACTGGCCCGACTGCGCGAGCGGCTGCCGAAAGGAGCCAGCATTGCCATCCGTGGCTATGCCGATGAAACCGGCGACCCGGCCGTAAACATGCGCCTTTCCACAGCGCGGGCGCGGGCGGTAGCGGCGGAGTTCCGCGACTTCACCGTCACCATCGAGGAACCTCAATCCAGCGTAACCCTTTTCCCGAACGACACCCCCGAAGGGAGGTTCTACTCCCGCACCGTGCGGGTGCGGTTCCAGTAAGTTGAGTAGAGGGTTTGGAGAACAAGCCAGCCGCCGCAGAAAGGTTTCTGCGGCGGCTGGCTTGTTTATACTCCGAACAAAGAAGGCAAGGAGGAAGCGACCGTTGAACCGCTGGGCCGGCGCGAGATGCGGTGATTGCTGAGGCAGTGGGGGGAAGTGGGTGATGAGCAACCATTTTAATGCCGGCTTTTTCTGGAACTGTTGTTGAGCAGTTTGGCATAGGAAGGAAGAGGTGTTGTCAGTAAGTTCTCCCGTACCTCGAAAACCATTTCCAGCAGGCTACCGATGAAACTCGTTTATAGTATCTATGCGCTTTTTCTCCTTGCAGTAGCAAGCAGTACCGTTGTTGCCCAAAGCAGCGACACAATCGTTCCCAACCCCCAAGCCGCCCAACTCCGCAAGGTCTGGGAAGTCACCGGACGACCGCTGAAGTATGATGAAGTCGGCTACGGTGCTGCACGGCTTCCCGATCTTACCGGTGATTCCATCAATGAGTTCGCCGTCTATAAAGGCTCTACCAGCCAATGGTTCATCTATGCTGGTGGGCATTCACCGCTTGATCTGCAACCCATCCATGTTTTTGATTCAGTCACAGAATCTCCCAGCATCGGTGTTGGTGATTTCTTTGGCACTGGTCATCCCTGCCTTGCGTTCAGCCATTACTTTGATAGCACCGGAAGCGATAGCATTCGGCGATTCCCGTATCAACTCTGGATTTATCGAACCGATTCAGGGGTACACAGCACTCCTGCGATGATCCTTGACCCTCGAACCATTGACCCAACACTTATGGTAGGAATACGGGGCATAGAAGGAGTGGATGTAGATAATGATTCGATAGATGATCTGGTGCTGCGGGTAGATGGGTCAAGCCGCAACGGGAAACCCTGGCAAGACAGTGGAGAAGTATGGATATACAAAGGCGGTAAAGAGTTTCAGGTAGAGCAGCCAAGTGTTCAGATACGTAGTATTGGAACAATGGAGCAAGGGACCCATAACGTGAGTTTTATACACTTAGACGGAGACCAGAAGTTGGACATGGTCATCGGCGCACGGCAGGCGGGGGGGGCACGGCTCAAGTTCTATTTCAGCGACGATAACTCCCCCTACTCCTGGGCTAACCGGCCACCAGATCGTGAAATATCCCTCTATCCTGCAACGAATCTTTATCTCAGTCACCGATTTATCCCCCTTGATCTTGACGGCGATCACCGCGCTGATTTCGTCGGTAAAGTCTATGCTACCACTGGGCCACCTCCTGCGATCTACCTCTTCCTCAGTGGTTCCGGCAAAGACTACCGCACACGACCCTTTACCCTTGATGATGCCGACCAGGTTCTCCCTACTCGAACCGATGCCTATTTGTGGCGTGCCGCCGGATACCTCAACGATTCTTCCCGGCGATTCGAGATGCTTCCGCTGGTAGATCAGCTTGGTGACGGTGACGGTATGATGCTGTTGAGCGGCGGCAACCACGGCCCCAATCGTACTTATGATGCCTACTACTTCTCACCCACCGATGGCATCATTGGCCGAGCAATGGGACCGCTGGGGGACGTGACCGGCGATGCATGGCCCGACATGATTACCGGCGATGAACGCTGGGGAGCCTTTGTAGATCAAGGCATTGCAATGGTCCTGGCCGGTGGCCCCTACATCCCCACCGATGACCCAACCACCGATGTGCAAGAAGTGCCCATTGCCCAACGCAGTGGCGGGCTGTTTCTGTGGCCGAACCCAGTTCGCGAACGCTTGAACATCGCTTGGCGTGGCGACCTTCGCCCCATGCCAGAACGCTTTGAACTCTACGACACACAAGGCCGATACTGTGCTGGCGGCAATGTGGACCCTGCGATTGGATCGGCAATGTGGGAGCGTGGGGAAACCGCATCGGGAACCTACTTCCTTCGGGTGATGGATGCTGCAGCGAAGGTGATTGCTGTTGCACAAGTCTGTGTGGAGTAGAGATCAATGCTTCGGCAAACTCAACACAGAAACGACACCCAGAGCGGATAGACTCCCCATTTCCCCCAGGGCTGTTACGTGTTCAAAGGAGAAGTAGCTTGGGAGACAAAATCTCATAGAACAGACGCTGGTAGAGTATCTGCTCACCGTCCCAGATTCGACGAATGTCAGGCGAAGCCTGACAGAGAAAGAACACATTCCCCTCCTGTGGAGGGGTGGCAGGCGTAGCCTGACGGGGTGGTCGGACTAAGCACGAGGATCACCATGGCCGGGGTGCTTTCACCACCGAGCAACCACCCCGCCCTGGCGGGCACCCCTCCACTGGAGGGGAATCGAGGCGATGATTCGATCAAGTATGCAACGATCACCTTCGCCAACAACATCTCCTGCCTCCTTCAGCTTGTGATAACGTAACAGCCCTACCATTTCCCCCCAACCTTGTGGGGACGCGAAGCTGCTTGCAGCGAAACAGGGGGGCAATGCCCCGACAAACAACAAGCATCGTGACAACAACCGTGCCCAGCAGGAAATTCTTCACCAGACCGGTGAGCCTGCTGGAGCATGACCTGTATAACCTACATCCCGTAAGGGGGAGGAACGACCATGAATCACAGTCGAAGGAACAGATTGCTTGCCAAGACCACAATGATCCTTGGCAGTTTGGTGGTGATGATGCTGCTCTCAAGCAGCAGTGCCCAAAGTCAATATCGGCAGTGGGTGGATACGACGTTGCCGAAGGTGGTGAAGCCGTATGGCGTTGGAGCCTCGGAGTTTTTGCTTGGCTCGTACAAGTACTTCTACACGAAAGACCGTCCGGTCACAGAGTTGTGGGATTACTACAACAGCATCGGCATCAGCACGGTGCTGTTGTGTGCATCGGATCATTACCGTTCGCAGTTTGACAGTTTTCTGTTGGCAACGAATCGCCCACAGAACGGGCGGGTAATAGTAGCCGATGCGTGGAAGGTGATCCAAGCGACCTCGGCACGGGAGATTGAGTTTTACCCGTTCGATAGTTCACAATCGCGGAAGTGGGGATACAACGAGTGTGTGGCGCTGAGCTATGATGATGATGTGACGCAGTTGAATGAAGAGTACGATCCAATGCTCCGTGAAGCGATCTACGACGTATCGGATGCAGGGACCTTAGCGTTAGGTGACATCGCCTACAACTACCAGCCGTATCAGTTCTCCTCGTTTCGGCAAGTCGAAGCTGGGAGTGGGTGGCGGACGGTTCACCCCGATAGCGTTCTCAATCGCTATCAACTCTCGTTAGACACCATCGGCAAAACCTACTACATCGCCCTGACCGGGCATCTGTTCGAAGGTGGATCTGCAAGCCAGAACGCTCAACTGTTCCGCATTGAGGTTTGGCATGAGGTAAACAAAGGGGAACCCTACTTCCCGCAAGGCGATAGTGTGATGCAGACGGCAACAGACAATCTCTCCTCACTCTATCGAACGGTGTATGTGCTGAAACAGGACCTTGATCGTAGTTCTTCCTCTGAACCGTACAACAAGTACCACACCTTTTCCATCCCCATAAATCTTGGTGGTTGCAGCGGGTGCATGAGCGGGCCTTTACAGCATAGCAGCGCCGAGTCTCGCCAGTTCAACCTGAAGGTCTATTACGAAGGTGGGGAAAAAGTAGCCTTGCGATCGGTCGCCATCCGCGATTCGATTGCTGAGATGATGATTGGAACTGGAAACGAAAGTGTGCAATATCGAGACCTGCTGTTGGATAGCCTTACCACCTTGCTTCGCAACACCGATGGTTCGCTTCGCTCCCAGATCATCACCGTCTATGGGAAGGATGAACCCCGCTACGAATACTTTGCCGGGGCGCGGGAACTCAACAAGATGCTTCGCGCAAACTTCAACGTCGGGGGCGATAGCCTTAGCACTGAAACCGCCCTTGCAGTCCCCCACCACCAAGACCTTGGAACCAGCAACACGTTATGGTGGGAAACCTACGTGAACGAGCCGTTCGACAAAACATTAGGCTGGAGCGGAACAAATCTTGCCGAACGATTTGGGGTTGATCTTGACAGCCAACCTCCGGCATTAAAGGAGCATAATGGAGGGCGGTTCACAATCCCCGAGATGTTCTCGTTGGCCAACATCCTCACTACTTCCTACACAACGCTTCAGCAGAAGATTGAGAGCTTCAATGAGATGTACAACCAGATGTACTGGGGACGATACACCCCGTATGAACCATCGTTCTAGTCCGTTGATAGAACCTCAATTTTTTCTCCTGCTAATTTCCCCCTCCCAGCATCAGCTACACCTTCACTTCCCAGCGTTCCTCCCACAGCCTCACAACCCAGGGGTACATCCAGAAAACCAGGAAGGCCAGGGCGGTTCCGGCCATCATATCTACCATGTAGTGGTAGCGGAGGTAGATGGTGGAGACCACCACACTAACCCCACCAACGGTGACAAACCAACGCCAACGCGAACGAAGCCGCCACGCCATTAACATTCCCAACACCGACATCATCGTGTGACCGCTTGGCATACAGTCGCGGTTGACAACGGCGTAGGGGTCGGTCATCTGGGGGGTGATGTTGTTGCCAGCATTGATAAATGCACGGAACGGCTCGGTGAGCAGCACCCCCGGAAGCTCGCGGTCAATAGAGTGGAAATCATGGACTTGGAACCGGGGGCCAATCGCCGGCATCGCGAAATAGCAAAGGTAGCTTAGGAAAAAACCGAGCAGCAGCACCATCGAATAAATGCGGAACTGGCGCATGGCGTTTTGGCGGTAAAACCCAACCGCCGGGAACACCAACATCAACTGGAAGAAGTTGTACCACACCTGCAAGTATTCTGTCAGGAATGGGTTGGCAAAGCGGTATATCCATTCGGTTGGATTTACGCCAAACAATGCACGATCCCACGCCGCCAAAACATCATCGTAGTTTACCGGGTGAACCAGCGGGATGTAGTTGTGGATTTGGGCGTAAAACATATACCCGATTGGCAACACGTAGAACGACCGGAAGATGTGCGCCAACCGCCCTCCCGTTTGGTCATACCAAAGCGGAATGGCAACCGTTGCCAGGGCAACAAGAAGGTTCAGTTGCAGGATTGCAAAGGGGGATGAAATCTGGGGAAGGAAGACCAAACAGAGCGTGGTATAAACCAGCAACATGAACAAGATCATGTACTCCGTGCTCCAGAGTGCGTGGCGCAGCGTGCCCCACAGATTTTCCCGCTCACGGTTTCCCGCTGCCACCCGCTGCCGCCTGCGCGAATACGCGGGCGAGGCGGAGGAAGTCCTCGATGCTAAGTTCTTCGGCCCGTTGCTGGGGGCCAATTCCTGCGGTTCTGAGAAGCTCTTCACGATGTTCTGGATTTCCGATCAATTGGGCTAACGAGTTGCGCAAGGTTTTTCGCCGCTGGCTAAACGCAGCGCGCACAATCTGCCGATGCTGTTTTGCGATTCCTTCAAGCTCGGGCCGTTCGGTAAATTGCAACCGAACCACTGCCGAGTTCACGTTCGGTGGCGGGTGGAAGCAGCGCGGGCCAACATTGAACAGCTTCTTCACTTCGGCATGGGTTTGCAGCCCCACCGAAAGGATTCCATACTCCTTTGTGCGTGGCCGCGCCACCAAGCGTTCGGCAACTTCAAGCTGCATCATCAAGGTGGCATCACTAACGGTGGGGCAGGCATCAATCAGGTGGAACAGGATGGGGCTGGTGATGTAGTACGGGATATTTCCAATAACCCGCAATCGTTCAACGCCACTGCCGGAAGCAATCTGCGCAAGGTCAACCGTCAGGAAATCTTGCTCAATTACCTCCACTTTCCCCTGGAACTCTGTTCGGATTCGTGCGGCGGCGCGTGGGTCCAGCTCAACAGCAATCAGGCGGCATCCTTGTTCGGAAAGCAATCCCGTCAGCGCCCCTTCGCCGGGGCCAATCTCCACCACAACGTCTTCCGGCTTTGGGGCGAACTGGCTCACGATTTTTTCGGCGATGTTCCGGTCGCTTAAAAAATGTTGGCCAAGCGATTTTTTGGGGAGTATCCGTTCCATGATGCTTTGGGGCAAAATACCACATTGAGCAAAGGGGCGCGCACCGCCCAGAACAAAGCCCGCTACCGAAGCAACACAAAGCCCCGCCCGGCATTGCCGAACGAGGCTTTTAATTCCGTAGCAGCTTCCTCCTGAAAACGGTGCTAGCGATTCAGGAAGGAGGCCCACGTCATACTATCAGACATGGGATCACCTCCTTGTTTTGCAGGGAACCATGATTCGCGCCCGAAGCCTCCCTGACAGTACCCCCGGCGCAGCACAATTACGGGGAGCAATATAGCCCCAGCAATGCGGGAGCGCAAGGGGGGATGAAAAATAATTTTGCAATTCCCCACAATTATTTTTCTAACCGGTCATCCCAGCTAATCGGCTCCACCTCGCACAGCACCGACTCTAG
>JAEUSP010000001.1 GCA_016788565.1 Chlorobiota bacterium
CGGCGTGTACTCAGCGGTGAAATAGTCGGGGTACTTCTCCTTCAGCGCAAGGCGCAACCAGACGTAGAAGAAATCGGACAGCTCCGAGTAGTGCAGCAAGCCCCCGAAGGGCGGGTCGGTGATGACAAGATCAAGGCTGCCATTTTTAAGTTGCGTCAGCTCCGTGGACGAGCCGCACTGAACATCCGCGCCGCCAACTGGATCACCCGGATAGACTTTTTCGCTCTTGCCTGTGATTTGCGCAGCCAAGGTCACGTCGTGCCGCTTGAGCGTTTCAAGGCTGACGGCATCCCACGGACTTGCTGCCCATTCACGCCCTTCGACCAGAACCTCGCTACACGAAACCCAGTTGCCGCGACCAAGAGCCGGGAAAACGCAGTTCTCGACGACGTTGTTCTTCGGGTGGAAGTTGTTGTTACTCAAATGCGGGGCGAGACAATCCCTGCTGATGTCCCAGAAGCAGAACATGTTCTGGTTCCGCAGGTATTGCTGATACGCGCCAAGAACGAACTCGCGAGTCTTCCAGTCGTAGCTGCCAACCTCGACAATCGCCTTCAGCAGTTGCGCATGCACCAGCAGCTGACGTGGATTAAACATCGTCCACCAGTGGGTGAAGCCGTAGTTCTCACGGATGTCGCTGTTCGCAACCGCAGTCATGAACCCATACGGAACTTCTGAGCGAGGCCAGTAGTCCTTAAAGTCGGCGTCTTTGCGCACCTCCCATTCCGCAAACGCGGCGTCGTATTGCCGGGCGTGCGCAGCGTCGTAGGGGGCGAAGAAGCGACCATTGTAGGACTTGCCCGCCGCATCGCGCTTTGGCGCGTAGCCCTGCACCGCGTAGGCTGCCATTTGTCCGCTTTTCTTGGTTGCCTTGATGGAGTTCATCACATCCTGCACCGTGCCGCAGGATGCGCAAGCGAAGTTAGAGCGCTTCGGCACCGTGCCTTTCTCCGGGGCAAAGGTGAGGTTCGTTTCCGGGCAGGTCACCACCTGCGGCAGCGGGCCGCGCACCTCCAGCAGGCGGATATTTGCAGCGCGTGCGGCATCCCAGCGTGTGGTTGCGTCCGCGTCGTCCTGGGCCGAGCCACCGTAGGGCTGGCCGTTGGCATCCTGGTTCGCTTCCCCCGCCAGCCATTGCGGATGCACCAGCAGGCTCAGTTCCACCTTCTTGTTCTTGCCCTTGCCCAGATTCGCCATCGCGGTGTGGCCGCAGTGTGGGCAGATCACGCCTTTCCTACGGTCGAGCACGGAGTAAGGAGCTTCGGTGGGCGCGACGTAGAACGGCGCGTCGGGAGCCATGCGCGCGGCTTCTTCCTCCACGTCGAAGGCTTCGCCACACTTGCCGCAGGTGTGTGCCCAGTGCTTGACGGTGAGTGTTTTCACGGCCATCACCGGGCTGGTCATGATCGGTGTGCGGTGGCCGCAGCCTGTCACCCGGCAAGGGCCATGCTTTGCCCAGAAGGTGTAGATAATCTCGGGGCCTTCGTAGCGGTAGTCCTTGCGTTGGTCGCGGGGAATTGCCAGCGGGTCGAAGTTGGCGGGCATGGCGTTGTTGGTCGGCAGGTGGGTCCACTTCCCTTTCTCACCTTGCGGGCCGTCGCAGTAGTAGTACGGCATGATCTGCGGCTTGACCTGGGCCTCGATGTCGGCAAGCAGATTTTTCACCTCCTCCAGATCAACGTTGGCCAGTTCCTGTTTCACCACAAACCAGGCAACCGGGTTAAGGTCGTTGCCAACCATCTGCATCCCCAGGCGCGAGCCTTCCACCAGCGTGGTGCCGCCGCCCATGAAGATGTCGGCCACTTTTAGTTTTTGGAAATTCTTGTTCTTCTGATGGTTGGCGTAGTAGTTGTCCCACACCAGCTTGGCCGCGTGCGAGTGGTCGTCCGGCGCTTTGGTTGCCGCCGCGATCAGCATCGAGCGGAACACGCTGGACCGCCGCCGCGCCCACCACTTCGACATCTGGTAGATCGGCTTGCCGGCGTTCCCTTCGATGATCGCCACCTGATTGACCGGCAGGATCGGGAAGTCCACTTCCAGACATGTCTTGGGGCGGTTCGGGTCGTTGAAGTCGACGGTTTCCAGCGCGGCCGCCTTGCCTGCGCCGACGGCTTTGGCAACTTCTTGTTGGAGTAGTTCTTTTTTGGTGGCCATGTAGTGGTTGTTTATTTCGTGAGTTCGACGAAGGGTGACAGCATTTCCAGCAACGAAAGGCCGCCGTGGGCAAGCGTAGGGTAGCCCCCCTGGCTGCGCCATTTTCTGCGGCCCAACGCCAACCGGTGCGCGCCGTGGGGGCTGGCAAGTTGCAATGCCACGGGCGGAACGAAGGGGCCGGTGTCACCGGTTCCCGCTTTGCTACGCCCGCTGGAAAACGTCTGTTTAAGGAACTGGCCGACCTGGCCATCGGCATCGGGAAAGTAGCCGGTGGCAGCGTAGCCGTGGTCGGAGGTGATGACCAACCGCCGCCCGGTGGCAAGACGTTCAACAAAGTCCCAAAAGTCGTTGCTGGATAGCTGCTGCTTGGCCTCGTTGGCCAACTGGGTAAGCCCCTGGCCGGCACCGTAGCTGTGGAGTTTTTCATCGGGCCAGTGATGCCAGAATATCCAGTTTTTGGCTCCGGGTATGCTTGCCACCAAGCCTTCGCAGTCCTTCCATGGCAGATTGGTGGATTCGGTTTGTGCTGGTTGCAGCTTGTGTGCCATGCCGCCGCCGTTGCTCTGAAGCTGGCTTCGGCTGGCGAAGCCGAGGGCGCGGGCAAATTCGTTGGTTTCGCTGGGAAGCTCGGAGGCAGTTGCGGAGACCTCGCGCGGAGTAAATCCACGATTGTTTGCCCCTTGCAGCAGCCAGGGGAGTTCCCGAAGCGAGAGGCCGTCAAGGATCAGGACCGCCTTTGCGCCGAAGGGTTCGGCCCACAAGCGGGCAAGCCGTTCCGAGGTGCGCTCGACGTTTTCACCGAACGTCTGCCAAAGGTCCCATCCGGTGGCGGAAAGAAAAAGATCGAGTGTGCCGATACGTCGGTCGCGATTGACAACCTCACTTCCGGCGTTGCCCGGTGCCAATGGTTTTGTGGCGATACCCAGCGTGTATTCGATGATACAACGCCATGCATCAGCAGCAGTGTCATGGGTCAGGCGATGTACCTGTTCAGCACTCAGTGTCATCCGTTCTCCTCCTTCTCAAGGCTCAGCTCGAACGTCATTCCTTCGGGCAACTTCTTGAGCAATTCTTTGAGTTGCGCGCCGTTGGCAGCAGAGACTTTGATGGAGACCTCGGTGACCTTCGTGGCAGGGCCAATGCCCCAGCCCTCAATCTTGCCGATAAGGTTCAGCGGCGAGGTGGCAGGGTTCGACAGCGGCGTGCGCGGCTTGGTGGTGCCGCCGTCGTCGCCACCGAAAATACCAATAGGCGCAGGGGTTGGCGCTGGCGAAATACCGGGCTGGGGATCGTGTACAGCGGGGGGGGGTACTGGATCATCATCGTCGAAGATACTGCCGGCATTTCCGCCGGCAGCTGGCTGGGGTGTGCCACCAGTGGCAGGCACGGCAGAAGGCAGCAACAGGAGCACTTCTTCGAGATGGCGGCCCGTGAGCGATAGCTTGGAGCGCAGACGCAGCCACGCTGACTCTTCGATCTCACCTAGATTCGTTTGCAGGAACTCTATGCCACGCAGGTTGATGGCGACCTTGCCCTTGGCGCACATGCGCAGCAGGCGTTCCTTCATCGCCGTTTCCCCCAGCCAGGGAATGCAGTCCAGTCCAGCAGGGCGCGGCTCCTGCAGCTCAGTCAGCAGCTTGCCAACCGATTGATTATTGCTGGCGTATTCGAGCACTACTTCTTCAAATTCTTCCGGTACGAACAGGTTGCTGGTCAGGGCCTGCTCAATCGCTGCTGGAATCTGCGAACCCTGCTTGTCCAGATGCTCGACGCTGAACCTGCACTGCGCGGGGTCGGCAAAATTCCAGTGTTGCAGCACGGCAAAGCGGTCGAACCGCTTTTTCAGGTTGTCGCGCAGGGTGTTCTCGAATTCCTTGTGCAGCTTTCTGTATTCGGGATTCTGGCTACTCCACTCCTGCGCCTTCATCTCGGCGCGGGCAAGGATAAGCAGGTCGCGATCCATGAAAGAGTTAGTGCTGCCTGCACGAGGGAGCAGGAAGCGGACGGTGTTGCGGCGCTTCTGCAGCCGGTTCTTGAGCCAGCAGCCCAGGGTGGCATTGAGATTGTCGGCTTCCTCGGGCAGCACAAGGATAGGCAGACGGTCATCCCACCTGTCGGGCTGCTCGGTTTCGTCGAGCAGAGTCCAGGGATCATTGACCCACGATTTCGGCAGTGCAATGACGCGAAAGGCTTTGGTAACTTCATTGCTTCCGGCAATGACGTAGCGCACCTGCTTCGCGAGCTGGACCTGATCCGCGCCGTCGGCAAACAGCTTGTCGTTGCGCACGTAGGCCATCAGCTTGGCGCGCGGGTTTTCTTCCTCACGGAACAGCAGTTTGGAACCTTCCTGATGGATGTTGAAACTGTTCTCGACGATGGTCGCCAGCTCGACTTGGAAGGCGTTGTCATCCACTGGCTTGGCGCGGGTGATATCCAATTGCAACGTGGCGGGTTCGGCACCGGCAAGGTTGCCGACGGCAATCGAGCGGAGCCACAGTGCTCCGATGATTTCCTGAAGGTGTGGCGCGATATTGGCGTGGTCGAGCCGTGCTTCCCGCACCGAGATGATGTTCTGCTGCGCCTTCTCGCGCAGCGTGCGGTGGTGCTGGTTGGCAACGGCTTCAAGCAGCGCACCGATGCCCGAGGTGTCATCGTCCAGCCGAAAGTCGGCGGCGGTAAGCACGGGCACGGCCTCGCCACGGCTCTTGTATAGGTTGGCCAAGATGCGGATCAGGTCGCGCGTTTCCTGCGCGTCGGTGGCGATCAGCACCTGTTCTTCAAGCAGGCGCAACAGGTGAGGAGCGTAGGGCCACGACTCGGTAAATTCCCGACGCTTGCGCTCCTGCTCGGCTGGCGGTACGTCGAGCAAACGGAAGGCTTCGGCGACGTGCGGCTCAACCAGCGGTTCGATGGCATCGCTGGCGATCTGCAATCGGTTGTCGAACAGGCGATGCAGCAGCATGCGGCGGCGATCCTGCTGGATGCGCTCGGCACTGCCGGCCGCCTTGAAGTCGATGGCGACCGGGTTGACGCGATGCACTTGCTGGTAGGCATCGCTGCCGCCGTTGCGCACCGAGATCACCAGCACCAACAGATCGGGGCGCTGGTTGGCAATCTCCGAAAGAATCTGGATGAAGTTGAATGCCCAGTTCTTCCACGGGTACTGCTTGGTGTTGGTGAGGCCGTCGTACCATGTCTGGAATTCGTCCAGCAGCAGCATCGTCGGCTTGTTCTCCAGCAGTTCGATAATGAGCTTGTCGGACGGAACTTCGGTCTTAGATGCGCCTTGACCTTCCCACTTGCCCTTGATGAACGTGCCCTGTGGGTGATTCTCAAACAGCACGTCCCACAGGAATTTGTAGCGGTGGCGATGCAGGCTTTCGCCGATCACGTGCATCCCGTCGCGCAGGGCAATCCTGCCGATGCTTGCGTCGGCCAGCGTGATCGCCCATGTATTAAGCCAAGTATTGGTAGAGGACGGATCGGTCACTGCATGGTACAGCGCGGCCATCAAGTGCGATTTACCGAGGCCGCGCTCACCAATCACGACCACGGGGCGACCCTGGTTGGGGCCAACGGCCTTGATGCCTTTCAGCAGGTCGTGCGTGGGATAGGTGATCTCCAGAAACTGCTGGGCGGCGATCTGGGTCGCGCCAGTGTGCTGGTCGTTGGACAGCTCGATGGCCGTGCCCTTGAGTCGCTTGCCGCGGAATTCTTCTCGTAACGTCAGGTTTAACATTGATTACGCTTTCCATCATTCGTTTTGAGTCTTGGTGGCATCCTCAATTTCTGCGATGCCTTCATCGGTGAATCTGAAGTGTCGGTCTGGCTCGGTGAACGGAGAGTTAATTATGGGCTGTTCGATAACAACGTTCGGCATTCTATGCTCCATGATCCTAAAAAACTACCGGTAAAAAATACGCACCACCCCAACGCTTCCAAAGCAGAATTTCTGTTTTGTTGCTCCCCTTCCTACCCCTCCCCCTTCTGAATCTGCTGAATGCTTTTGATGACTTGGCTCCCTAATTGGCGGGTGTTGAACGGGTTGTTGTTGGCGTTCAACAGGGGAATCTGGAGTTGATCGGCAAGCTGGCGAAGAACTGGCTTGACTGGCTTGACTGGCTTGACCACCTTGACTCTATCACCCCCCGTTTCAACCTCTATCGTCCCGTTCTCAAGCTCCCTGATGGTGTACCCGTTGAATGTGACGGCAACCGCTGTGTTGATCTGGCGCTGGCTCTTCGGTTCGGGCTTCTTCAGTAGGAGGCCAAGATGAATTGCCCGCCTTCCGTTTTTCTCAGCAGACATCAGCTTCTCTGCGTCCTTGAACGGAGCATCCAGAAGAGTTTCAATCTCCATTTCTTCGTCGTTGATGCGGAGCACGATAACGCGGTCAACCTCTGGAAGCGTCTTGGCATTGAAACTGATGTGGTTACTCCCCTTCTTCGCTCCAGTGGTCTTTACCGAGATTCGCTCACCTTCCGCGCTCACAACATCATAGCCCCGCTGGTTGACGGTCTCGGCCATTTGGCCGTTGGTGAGAAGAGCCACATACAGCTCACCGATGCGCCCAATTAAATGCGGTAGTTCGGTGGGTTTTACACCCCATTGAAGTTCACGTTCAAGCCAACTCATAGCTTCACCCAACGATTGGATAAGCTGCATCTGTGTTAAGGCCATACAGGATTTTGGTTTGTTGTTTTCGCCACAAGGCGCGGTGTTGAGAGAGGGTAACGGTGATAGAAGTACGCAGGCTGAACCTATGCTCGGTGGCTCCGCTCATACTTCGACGTAGCTCAGCATGAGCGGAGGGCCACGTTCGGTAGCTTGGTTGATCCATTTGCACACAAACTTTGAGATACGCCACGCTCTTCTATCACCCTTGAAGTTGCCATGAAATTACACCCTGCATGGGGTTGTTTGCTATTGATTTTTGGACAAACTCACATTGTTTCCGCAATTTCCTGAATGACTGCTCGATTCGCACTTCTGCTTTGCTCTCAACGCCCTGCCGCACAGCTTGGGCTGTTGTTGGCGATCACCGGCGCGCTCCTTCTGCCGATGCTCTGGATTGGCTTCATCAACGATGACGTTGCCTACATCAGCCTCTTCTTCCAGAATAATGCCCCCAACCCGTGGAGGCTGCTAACCAGTGCTGGCGTTACCGAGGATTATTATCGCCCACTCAGCGAGCTTTCCAGCGCGGTGGATTTTTGGCTGTGGGGCTGGAACCCCATCGGCTTCCGGCTGACGAATTTGCTGCTGCACCTTGCCGCCACCGCGTTGGTGTTTCGGTTGGCAACCCAGTGGTTCGGCGGCGCGTTTCTTCCGTTTGCGGCGGGGCTGTTTTTTGGGTTGCTTCCGGTCCACGAGACCTCCATCCTCTGGATTCCAGGGCGCACTGATATGCTCTGCGCGGTGTTCTATCTTGGCTCGGTTAGCTGCCTGACGGAGTACGCCACCAACAACAACCTTCGGAATCAGTGGTTGGCGTTGGGGTTGTTTCTGCTGGCACTGCTTTCAAAAGAGATGGCGTTCTCGCTTCCGTTGGTGCTGGTTCCGGCGTTGTGGTGGGTTGGCCGGCGGCACGGTAGGCCGTTGGGATTTCAGCGCATTGCCCGCATCGTTCTTCCGTTTCTGCTGTTAGCTGCGGGCGTTGTGGTGGCGCGTTGGTTGCTGCTGGATAACAACCTGCTGCTTGGCGGAAACGGCCCTCACACCGAAACCAACATTCTGCACATTGCCCGCAACATGGCCATGTTCCTTGCCGCGCTGGTTGTTCCGACAGGATTGTACCAGTTGGAGGAGTGGCTGGCAGCATATCCATTGGTGGTGGTTGGAATCGGAACGGCTGTTGCCGCCGCCGCCGCTTGGGTTGCTTGGCGGAATCGGAGTTCACTGGTTCCGTTGCTTCTTCCAGCCGCGTGGATTCTACTCACCCTGCTCCCCGTTTCGCGGTTGATGATGCGGTGGTATCTCTACATCCCCTCGGTTGGGTTCAGCATTGGGCTGGCGTGGGCGGTGCGGTGGGCATGCCAAAACAACAGGCAGTTGCGCAATTCGGTGGCTAGTGCGATTGCTTTGCTCTATGCTGGGATTCTTGCCTTCACTGTTAGCCAGTGGATTTCCGCAAGCAACGTTGCCGAGCGGTTGGTGGCTCAGCTTCAACGTGAGGTTCGCGTTGGGGGCGGGGCCGATACCATCTATGTGGCTTCATCGCTTGCCCGAATCCAGACGGTTCCGGTGTTTCATCTTGGGTTCCAAAAAACGCTGCAACTGGCGTTTGGGAACGATAGCCTTGTGGTGGGGATGTGGAGTAGATTTGTGGCCGATCGGTATCCGTCAAGCATCAAGTATCGCTACGATTCGGTGGCCGGAATCGTTCATTTTTCTGCCAAGCGTGGCGGCTATTTTTTGTTGATGGGTGAGGCTGTTCACGTGAAGAATGGCCGCAACGTAGTGGATGCAAAAACAGACGCGGGGAACGCCACCGTTCTGGTTGATAGCCTTTCCGAAAGCCGCAAACCAACGGCAATTACTCTGGCCTTGCCAACTCTCTCGCCCCGCCACCTTGTAGTGTTCGATGGAGCCAATTTTGTGGTGCTTCAGCCATGATAGAACTCAGGGTTTGCAACGCGCAACGCCAGTATTTTGCTGGGGTTCAACGGTCAACCAACCTTTTTCCAACAACGCCATGAACGATAACCAAATCATCTGTGCCGAACTTTTGCAGTCAGTCCGTGCCACGCTTGCGGCAAACCTTCCTTCCAGCCAGCAGCTTCGCGAAGCGTTGGAGGTGATCCTTGAGTGGTACGGGGGTGTTGTTGGCTCCATTCATCGGCTGGAACCGTTGGCAAACGTGCTGCGGCTGGAAGCCGAAGTAGGAATTCCGCCGGGGCTGATGGAGAAAGTGGCAATTATCCCGATTGGCAAAGGAATGGCTGGGCTTGCTGCGGAACGGCGCGCACCGGTGCAAGTCTGCAATCTGCAAACAGATGAATCGGGGGTTGCAAAACCATCGGCGCGGGAAACGGGTGTGGAAGGCTCGCTCACGGTTCCAATAATGCTGGATGGCGAACTGCTTGGAACGCTGGGAATCGCAAAGCCATCCCAACATGAGTTCACCACGCAAGAAATTGACTGCTTGATGAAGGTTGGGGAAGAGATTGGTGGGAGGTTTAGGGTTAGGGGGTTGGGGGAATAGGGAGTTGAGGAGTATATATTCGGGACAAATTGGTTTGCGGGAATAGACCTCATGGATACGCTGCGCAGGCCTTCGGCTCCCGCCTTCGCCCCGAATGGTCGGGATAAATAGCGAATGACAACGACTAGATTTTTCGCAAATCACTTTGTTTGGAGTACACCAGAAGCAACCCTAAGCTGCTTGCAGCCAAGCAGGGGGGCGCGCCGTTCGGTGGCCTCGCTCATACTTCGACGGGGCTCAGCACGAGCGGGGGTGGGGTTCGCGGTGGATTCTCATTACTCCGTGCTTCAGCGCGGTGATTGCACGCGGCCACCTCACTCACCTTTTCCCCCCAATCTTGGGCAGGGCTGTTAAGAGTTTTGGAATGCAGTGGATTGGAGAGGCAAAGAAACGATGGAACTGATTCGACGAATGTCAGGCGAAGCCTGACAGAGAAAGAAAAAATTCCCCTCCCCCGGAGGGGTGGCAGGCGCAGCCTGACGGGGTGGTGGGGCTACGCATGAGGATACTCCAACATCACTGCCAAGAAACCACCCCGCCCTGGCGGGCACCCCTCCACTGGAGGGGAATGGAGGCGATGATTCGATCAAGAATGCAACGATCACCTTCGCCAACAAAACCTCCTGCCTCCATCAACTTGTGATAACTTAACAGCCCTGCCTGACATCGGAGAGCGGGGAGCGGAGGCTGGTAGATTCGCCGTTCGCTGGCCTCGCTCATACTTCGACGGGGCTCAGCACGAGCGGGGGTGGGGTTCGCAGGTTTCCAGTCTTGCTTCTATTTCCTCCCTCCTATTTCCTATTTCCTCTCCCTCCTATTTTCTACCTCTGGAGCCATTCAACCTTTGCCGCTGTGGCGAATCTTCTGCCTTGCCAAATCGTTCTGGAAAATGCGATACTTGAACCGCACCGATGGATGGAGGAAAAAACCATGAAGAAAAATCGCACAGCCGTTGGAATACTTTGCTTGCTGCTGATGGCCGCCACTGGCTATCTGGTGAACCACGCCTTGCTCCCGTTTCAGGATCGCTACATCGGGACCAGCCACCAGCTGACGATGGAGTTCCGGGAAATTCAGAGTGAAGATCGGTTGGTGGAGTTTTGCTACCAGCTTCACTTGCTGCAAGGGGTGACGGGGGTAAGCTACCAGCACTACAACCCGATGGAACGCACAGCAACCATTCGGGTGTTCTACAACCCCCAATCCACCACCCCGCGAATGCTGCGGGTGCTGCTGCAACACAGCGAACTAATGATTGGAAAATCGCTGAGCGCATAAAATCCGAATAACAACAGCACGAGCTGCCAAATGTTTGGCGGCTCGTGTTGTTGTTTGAATATTGTTCTCCACAGATTCTCTCTGGATTTAAGTGCTACTTCTCCCCCAATAGTTGAGATATCACCTCAGAACAGCATTGCTTATTCGGTAGTCGTTCAGTATGTTGTTTACGGGCTGCTTTACTAAGCTCCTCATATCCTTCTGTACAATCAGAATACACCTGAACAACTATGACACCCGATCAATTTCCGGTATCAATTATCGCCGCTCGAAGGCTATTGGCCAGAAAACTCAGCCGCCAATTCCCAACAGCTAACCGAGCAGAAATTGATGATGCCACCAGCCATGCTGTGGAAGTTTTATTACGAACTGCCCCTCCTCATGTTCGCAATTCCTCAAAAGAATGCTTTTTATGGCTTAGGGTAGTGGCTTCCCGTTGGCTTTCGCGCGAACTTCGCCGGAAGAAAATCTTTGTGCGCATAGATGACCTATCTGAAAAAGGACAAAGCATCGAACAAATCCCTGATTCGATTCGCACAGATGAGGATGCTGCTTACTTGATACTGCGTGCCACTATCGAGAAAATCATCGGTTCATTCAACACGCAGATTATTTGGCTCAGAATCAATGATGGCTACCGCTTGAACGAAATCGCCCATAAGCTCGGCATCTCAGCAAAAGCCGTGTATCACCGCTACAACAAAAGCATTAAGCGATTACAGAAATTTTTCACCCCCCCCCCCGTAAATTTTTCAAAAAAGAGGGATTTATGAGATGTGTAAAAAAAATCAGGATGAAGGGGGAATTACGAGAACCTTGTGGCATTATAGTAGTACGGGGTGGGACAACAGTTCCTTCCACAAGTCATTCTATACAACCACACACGTAGGAGATACACCAATGGGCTGCAACTGCAACGGTCCGGTAAATTCATGGTACGATTGGGCACACCAGATGCCCGCTAATATCCTTGATCTTGTTGCCATGGCTCAACTTGGAGCAATGCCTGGTTTATTCCAGAACAGCACAACCTTCAATACACCACCAGTAGCTTGGACTGCAAGCGGCATTGCCTACAGTGGTGAACCAGTCGTAACTGCGTTAGCAACTGATAGCGGTTTAGCAACGAATTTCGCCAATCAGTATAATTTTAGCCGCGAACAACGCAACCAAAGCGCGCTGTTAGCTCCGCCACTGCAAAAAGTTATTTTTGCACGAGCAGGAACGCAATGGGAGAACTTGATTACATTGGCGTTTGGTGGTGTCACCTACAACGACCTTCAGCTAAGTTTTCGCGATAATGCCGGAACCCGTGGGGATGCGCAAGGAACGATTCCAGTTATTAGCTGGACAGGATCGTTCACAGGCAACCAGCAACTTGGATTAGTGTTCAAGCAGCCGGGACAAGTATCGCTAATGCTACGAGCAATCAACGCCGCAGGTGATTGGAGCGCGTTCGAGATGGAGATTATCATTAAGCAGATGCTGCAATAATCAACAAGGAGGGCAACTATCTTTTGATAGCTGCCCTCCTGTTTTCAATCAATCCATTGCTATTTCAGAAAAAGGAGAACTCCATGATCCGCCCAACTAGCAGCAGATTACCGTTTGATTTTGGTCCACTGCTTGGCCCGCTTGCACCAACCGCCGATCCACCAAGCAGCCCACCGCCGCCAAAAAATCCATTTGGGCCGCCCAATGATCCGGTTAAAGCGCAAGACCCAAAAGATAGAGTGCCTTTTGATAGCCCGATCAAGCGGAATCCAATTAAAGGAGGATTGTTGCTCCCGGATGACCCTGTTCGTCCGCAGGATCCAAAAGATAGAATGCCGCTTGAGTATCGAGGGACTTTACCCTGTTTTAACGTAAAAATTTATTATGACAGTCCAATTTCAAAAGAATGGTTTGGTGTATATATGACACAGACTCCAGGAGAATTTGACTATCATCTTGCAGTAAGGGCTTATATGCGTGGAGGCGATGTGCCTAACCATCCAGGTGTCTATCAAGGCTATTTTACAGATTATGAGGGGGATGTAGGATACGTGGATTGGGAAAGATATCCAGATACTGATTGGCCATCTCTAAGAAAAGAATGGGATTTTAGCAAGTCAGGAGAGACAGAAAGCATTATAAGAGATAACTACCTATCTGGATATAATCTATACTGGGATCATATAGATATTTCATTTGTTCAGAACGAAGGTTATCTCGTTCCAATTGATAACTCTTGGCACTCTTTCAGACGTAAGCCTCCAGTAACAACTGTAGTCAACGGGACTATTTATGAAGTGGAATTGCTAGTCATAGCATATTTAGATGAAAATGGGTGCTTAGTAATTCGCATTAAAGAAAGAGTTGTAATTGGATGAGCTATAACATCAGAATGTACTACGGGCTTCTCATTATAGCACTGCTTTTCACTCTTCCAGTCAATTCATATGCCCAGTTTTGGCAAAGGGTAGAATCGAACAACAGTGGCACTCTAAACGGTATTGATTTTTATGACGGGATGTTTGGAATGATTGCTGCTGGCAATTCAGCTATTTTGCAAACGACTGATGGCGGCAATTCATGGGGCATTCATGAAATAAATCGTTCGATTATTTTCCATGACATATCAATAATTTCAAGAACAGCGGCAATAGCAGTTGGTATTGAAGCAATTTTCAAAACTACTACCAGCGGAAAGCATTGGCAGCGTATCTATACTGGCTCAGATACGATTTCTTCGTTATTCAGTGTCAGTTTTGCCGACTCAAGTATTGGGATTATTGCAGGCACTTCATATCCAAATGATGGCTCCCAGCAAGCAATAATCTTGTTTACTGTAGATGGAGGAGAAACATGGCAACGGCGTGATCATGGGATTCAGCATCTTCTCACCTCTGTTTATATGATAGATAAATCAACGGCATTAGCCGGTTCGTATCAAGGCATCTATAGAACTACTAATCAAGGGCTATCATGGGAATTGATTGATTCAATGATGCGTGTAGATGATTTTCATTTTCTTAATCAAAATTATGGATGGTCTGTTGGATGGCCAATGGCCAAAACTACTGATGGCGGATCAACATGGACTAAAGTTGATCGCAACATTGCGTCCCCTGCTCATGGAATACATATTCTTGACTCACTCAACATCATTTGTCTTGGAAGCAATGGGGAAATTATTCGTACAACTGATGCAGGGATTACATGGCGAGTTGAACATATCAATCTTGGGTTTCTTTATGGTATAGATTGCACAGAGGAAGATTGCTTTGCTGTGGGACAGCATGGCACAATTCTTCGGTCACAACGTCGTGTTTCTGCTTATGATGATCCCACCCAAAAAAATAAAATTGACCACCTCAAAATCAAAGTTTATTCGCCTGAAATTTCAATAGATATTCCATGTGGCGGGAAAATGCAGGCCAATATCTGTGATATTCTTGGTAAATCAGTAGCTCAATTATGGAATGGTGATGTTTATGAAACCAATATGAATTTTCATGCACAAAACCTTGATGCTGGCATATACTTTCTTCACGTCATACTATATCCACAAAATTTAGACGATCAACTCCAAGCCACTGTTCCAGTAATAATAACGCGATGAAAAATCTTGCGAAATTAGCATCTATCTGCTGTTGCTTTATGCTATGGCTATGTAGAAATCAGTCAACCTTTGCGCAAGATTGGAGTACAGTGTTCAAGAACGATTCGGAGACCTTCCGTCGAATTATCTGGTGTAATGATTCTGTTGCAATGGCGATTGGGAAACAAGGGACTGTTGCAAGAACTACTGACGCGGGGTTGAGTTGGACTACCAAGGATCAGCTTGATCCGGGGTTAAATATCGAATTAGCTGATGGGTGGTTTATTTCTCCTGACACAGCGTTCGTCACAGGCAACACTCGAATTTTCAAAACAACTGATGGAGGAGAATCTTACCAGAACAAGCTCCACCCGAACATTGATTATGAAGGAAAAATAGGCTTACGCCTGACTATTGGTTTTGCAAGCCCATCAATTGGGATATGTGGAGGTAATTATGAGACTATGAATTTTAGATTCTATCCTTCATTTTTTCGGACAACCAATGCTGGTGAAACTTGGGAAATTTGCGAAGGAGTTCCTGAAAAATTGATTGCAAGAGTTCAGATGTTTGATTCTGCAAAAGCAATTGCAATTGGCATTGATCAAAGTAGGATTCCGCCAGTATCCACCTTTTACCGCACATCAGATTTTGGCACAACGTGGGTAGGTGGAAAAGATATTGAAGGAATAATCTCAAATTTTCACTTTGTAGATTCCTTGGTTGGATGGTCCTGCGGGCATGGGTCTGTTGTACGCCGCTCGATAGATGGAGGAGCCTCATGGCAAGACTTTGAAACTGGAATATCACCTTGGTATTACGGACTTTGGGCCTATGACTCACTATCAGTTGTGCTCTGTGGAGTTAATGGAGATATAGTGCGAACACATGATGGAGGTAAAACTTGGAAATTAGAATCATCGTTCTTATCGCGCATTTTCCGCTCCATTCAATTTAATAGCAAAGGCATTGGTTTAGCCGTTGGAGAAGAGGGGGTGATTGCAAGGTTTGACCCCAACATATCCAATGTTCCGAATGAACAACAATCAACAACCAGTGCTGTAAAACAGTTCGCTGTTGGGTTGCAAACACCTGATATAAGCATGCTCCGATTTGAGATTACCCAGCCAATGGAGTTATCGCTAACGCTCTATAATTCCCATGGTGAAATTGTGCAATCCCAGCCTGCACGACCTTATGAACAGGGTATCCATTCTGTTCGCTTGGAAACAGTAGGATTGCCCTCAGGCGCATATTTCTGTTTTGGGCGTTGGGGAGCAGAACAGTATGTGAAACCTTCCAACTGCATGTTTATTGTGAATGATTAAATATGCCCACACTCACAAGAAATGGGAAACTTCGCCGTTCACTGGCCGCGCTCATACTTCGACGGGGCTCAGCACGAGCGGGGGTGAGGTTCGCAGGTATCCCGTTCTTGCTTCTATTTCCTCCCTCCTATTTCCTACTTCCTACTTCCTACTTCCTACTCTTCTATTCGACATTCGACATTCGACATTCGGCATTCGCCATTCGCCATTCGCCATTCCCCTACCTCATCACCACCAACTTTTCAATAATCTCCTCGGTTGCGGTTCCGTCGCCGATTCGGATGCGGTAGTAATAGACCCCGTTGGCAAGGCGGTCGCCGTCGGCATCGAAGCCGTCCCACTCCACTTTGTTGAACCCGGTTTTCAGCGTGGCCGGGTCAATCGGGATTGTCCTGATTTTCCGCCCGCTGACGGTGAAAACTCCAATCTCCCCCTCGGTCGGTTGGTTCTCTCCCCCCACCATAAAGGTGAACGTTGTTTTGTTGGCAAAGGGGTTCGGCACGTTGGCAACCTGCCGCACGGTCAGGTTTTGCTCAACATAAAAAATGATGATGTCGCTCTCCTGCTTGTTCCCGGTGGCATCGCTTAACACCACTTTCATGGAGTGCTCCCCCGGCGCAAGTTTGCTTTGTGGAATGTAGAACAGACTTGCACGGTGGTTGTCGCCGGTTTTGGCGAAAGTCTCCCAGCGCGCCCCGGTTTTTCGGGCATCAATTTTATCAATGTCAAGGTAGATCACCACCGATGTCACGCTATCTAATTTCAAGATGGAGTTATCGAACAGCCGCACCTCGAACTCTGGAATTGGCCGCACAATGTCGCCCTCTATCAAGCGGTTCCGGTCGGCGTAGATGGTTAGTTCGGGCTGTGTGGAGTCAATCCCGATGCGGAGGCTGGCGCGTCCCAGATTGTTCTGCGGATATGGCTCGGCGGGGAAATCGCTGGGGTTGGCAACGGCTGTGAACTGCTGCGCATTTTTCAGTTTGTCGGTGGCAATCCGCAGCCCGGTGACGGCGGAATCCAACGGAGCCAGCACGCTAATCCAGATGGAGTCTTCAAGGCTAACCCCGCTTTCCAACTGCCGCCACAACACCACAGGGAAATTGCTGGCTGGATACTTCCGCGACAAATTCACCACGCTTCCGTTGGCAACCGCTGGGAATCCTTGCAACACGGAATCGGGGGCCAGATGGAAGGTGGATGGAGTAATCGCTAACTCCGGCGAGGGATCGAACGCAAAGGAAATGGAGCGCAACCGCTGCGCGCTATCCTGGCCGAAGTTGGCTGCGGCCTCCAACCGTGGGTAGCTCTGGACGTTGATTCCGGAAAGGTCAATGGTTGCTTGCTGGGAACGGATCAGCGTGTCGCGGCGGCCATCACGGCGCAGGCCGTAGATGGTGGTTTGCACCGGCGGCCCTGCCACATCCACCCTTGCGGATTTCCACGCCGTTGCCGGCCCAACTGTTGGGAAGGCCGCGCTTCCGCGTGGGACTAGCACCAGTGTGTCGAGCAACGTCAGCCGGTACGGAGGTTTCACCCCCGCTTTCCGCAGCGAGTCGGTGTTGCTCCAGATTTCCCGCACGCGGCTTGCGGGGATACCTTTTCCACCAATCATCGCAAACGATTCTTCGTTCAAAAAACGCCCGGCCACGCGGCTTCCCAATAACGTCAGTGCCTCGCGAAGGAAATCGCTGTGGCCCTGATCTAGGGCTTTGTCGTACTGCTGGTGGCTGAAGGCAACCAGCACCAAATCCCCAGCAAGCACTGTGTCGCGGACGAAGTCGCGGAAGCTGCGGAACGTCTCGCGGCTGGCGTTGAAATCATACACCCGCTTGGCTTTGGGCAGAATATCATTGGGGGGAAGCACCAAAACATGGACACCATCCAACGGCAACGGCGCGTAGTCAATTCCGGGGTTTTCGCCAATTCGCATCTCCACAACTTTGGTATCGGGAACGCGGGTGTTTTCATCAATGAAACTTTGCCCAACAGAGTAGAGCTTGATAGGAACCGGAAGGAGCGCGGGGCCAATGCCACGTTCGTCGGCGGTTAGCTCGGCAATCTGTGATTCTTGCAGTTGGTTCTTCCCGCGAATGATGTATTCATCTGGGCCATCGGGCTGCACCGTGAACGACTCAATCAGCGGGAAAAGCGCGGCCGCGGCTGTGTCGCCGGTTGATGAGTAGGCGCGCCACCAGTAGGTGCTTCCCCCACGGTGGCTTTGCGGGATGCTGAAGCTCCATGTTGTTGTTAGCTCCTGCAACTGCATTGTTCCAAGCTGGCTGTTGGTGAATGGAGTTTGGAACAGCGGCGTGGTGTCCACGGCAATGATTGCGCCGGGGCCGCTGGCTGGGTTCAGCAGCCGGATCACCACGCTATCGTGGCTGGAAACCCGACCGTACGGGAGCGGCTCGAGCGGCAGCGGCTGGCTTCCGCGAATCCGCAGGCGAAGGGTCAGCACGTTGTCGTCGCGGTAGGATTCGGCGAATTTCTGTTCGGGGTCAATCTCAATCCTGATGGTGTACTCCCCCGGCTTCCCGCTGATTGGCAGCGTCAGGATTGCATCGGTGAAGTAGCAGATTCCATCCAACACAAGCGTGACGCGCTGCTCACTTCCCAAACGATCCACAATGGTGGCAACCACCGTCACCGCCGAATCAGGCTTTCCGGTTGGTTGGATCGGCAGGCCGAAATCCCACAAACGCACCCGCACCTTCACGGCAGTGTCGCCAATCGTTGGTGTTTGGTCGTTCAGGTTAGTGAGCGTCACGGTGTTGTTTTGCTCACGGACGGCAAGTTCCGGCGTGTTGCGTGCGGCAAGCTGCATGGCGGGGTCGCCAAGCAAGCAGTACATCAGCAAGTGGTTGCGGGCGGGGACGTTGGCGAAATACCAGAAGTCGGTGACATCGCCAACAAAGCTGGTGAACATATCCCACTTTGTCTGGGTGAACACTTGGCCAAGCGTTCGCTGATGCTGGGAAGTGATGTGGGAGACAAATCCTTGTTTCAGCAGCTCATCAACGTTGGTGTAGCTGAAACTGGTCCCGCCAATGGCGGCCACCGCGCCGGTGTGCGAGGTGACAAACCGCTCGTTCCGGTTCACCAAGCCTGGCTCGGCATAGGCCCCGGTTTGGCAGGAGTAGGTGGTGAGCACGAAGTAGCGATTGCCAACGTTCAAGTCTTCGGGATAGCCGAAGTTGAGGTCGAAAATATCCACCGCGCCGTGGCCGCTGAACGTGACCCACAACGTCCCCTGGTTGATTTCTGAACGCGCCCAGTCGGCATCCAGATCATCGGGGAACGGCAAGCGATTGTCGGGTGAGGTGCGCACCACCATTCCAGTATCGCCGCAAAATTCCGGGGCAAGGGCGTAGGTGGTGGCAATCTGCTCGTGAAGCTCTTTGAAGTGGTCGCGCTGGCCGGGATCGCCGCCGCCAGCCAAGAAAACAAACCGTTTGTTCCAAGCATCGGGGGGAAGGTTTTCGTACTCGATGACTTTCCGCACCATGTTGTCGGCCTCGGCGGGGGTTCGCACGGGGAAGCGTCCGATGTAGTAATCGGAGGCCTGGGAAGTATCGCCAATTTTTACCGTCAGCAAGTAATCACTAACCGGGACACCGAGGCTTGGGACGTAATCAATCATCGTGGAGTTATCGGCTTTCAGCATCGGGTCCCACGAAGCATCCCCCACCAGCAGAACGTACAGCGGCTTCGGCTGCGCCCACGATTGGCTGGCGTAGTGAAGAAAACGGCGGATGGCATAGCCCGATTTAATGCCGTCGTTGAATTCATCATACACCGTCTCAACATCCACCACCCGCACGTTCAAACCGCTCCGTTGGCGGCGGTGGTTGGCAAGCTCCTCGCTGGCTTGGCGGAAGGCTTTGTGGGTGATGATGAGCATATCCGCCTGGTTGGTTTCGGCAACCAACTCATCCTTTGGATGCCAACGGAGCAGCGGCGTTTTTGGTGAATCAAACAGGAACTCCTCCCCCGCGCCCCCCACCAGTGTGGCGGTTGCTTGCCAGGTCAGCCCGGGGAAGGTGCTGTTTTCCGGCATTGGAAAGAAGGCGTTGAAACTGATGCCCCGGTTGTTGTCGAAATCGGTTTTCATGAACTCCTGCGCCGAAGCTGGATTCCCTTTGATGGCGGCAAAGGACCACGCGGTGCTGGTCATGTCGTACCGTTCGATGTTGCGGCTTCCCAGCGATGTGAACAGCGAGCGCAGGTCGTTGGAAAACTCATCGCTGAACCCGCCGCCGCTGGCAAACCCAGCAACAACAAAATTTCCATTCTTGGCAGCGTTCAGGAACTCCACCGCACGCTGATACTCCGCACTCGATTTCCCACGGTCAAGCGTCTGGAACCAAGACCGGCGGAGCACGGCCCCGGTGTTCACATCAATCTCGGCAATGTGCAGCCCCTGTTCCCAGGAAGCTGATCCAACAGCACTATCGCCATACTCCGCCCGCCATTGCGGGTTGATCCGCTCGGGGCCTGGATAATGGCGCGAGGTAAACCGGAACAGCACGCCGCGCTGTTGGTTGGTAATTGCGGCGCGCCCCGTTGCCGAAGCCACCACCGTTGGCGGACTTGTGAACCCACCGACCACCACACGAATCGGCTTCCCCGACTCAGGAATTTTCACCTGGGTGCTTCCGCCGGATGATGCTGGCAGCCACGCCCCGCTGATCTGGAAGTAGTCAATCTTCACCGAGTTGGGAACGATTCCTGAAGGGCGGAGCGGCTCGATACGCAGCACGTTGCGGCCGTTGAACAGATAGCTGGAGGGGATGGAAAAACGGAAGGTGACATCGCCCGTGTCGTTGGTCAGGACGGTATCGCCAACGGTGGAGTAGGCGTTCAGCACAAACTTCAGCGGGTGGTCGGTGAAGTTGATTCCGGCAAGGCGGACGCTGAAGGTGACGCGCCCGTCGTGCTGGTAGTTGGGGAAGCAGGTGAAGGGGAACTCAATCCACCCTCCGTCGCGGATGTAGGTGGCATCGGTCCAGTACCACCGCTCGTTCTGCACACGCTCGTTCACGTGAAGCGTCAGCTCATCGCTGCCGTTCACGTTCATCCCCCCGAAGTACTCCTTATCCTGCTCGAAATGAAGCGTGGAGTCCACCGATTGAAGTTGCTGGTCGGCATTGGCGGCGGTGAGGGTTTGGATGCGTGGTTGCTCGGCACCAACACCATCCCAGCGGAGCAGGTAGGCGTTGGTGTCGGTGGTTTCGTCGAAGTAGAAACCTTCGGGAGATTGGTTGCGGCGTGCGGTGAACTCCACCCGGTCATCGGGATCGAATCGGCCGTTGCCGGCGCGGTCATCCAGAAACATCGGGACGCTTGCCGTGCGATTCCACAAGCGAAGATCAGTGATGCTTTTGCCGATAACGCCCCCGCCCCCCGCCGCCGCAACCTCCGCGCCGGTGATGGAATACAGCCCCTCGGTTGGTGTCAGCAACACCATTGCCTCCCCCATTCCGCCGGTAATCGTGACGGCGGCGGCTTGCAGTGCCGCACCCTGGTTGGAAGTTGCGGCGCGCCAGCGTTTGGCTTGTTGGTAGTTCAGCAGTGTTTGCGCCAGCGTTCGTTCGTAGTCGGGATTTTCGCGGTACTCCACCCCTTGCTTCCCCCCCCCTCCGGTTCTGCGCCAGGTGATGGTAAACGTCAGGTTTGGCTCAACCAGCAGTCGGTTTCCTTCGGCGGTTAGGGGGCGAAGGATGGCATCCACCATCCGCAGGCCACGCTTCACGTACGGCATCCCAAGCTGTGCGCGCTGGGATTCAAGTTTCAGAAATGGGAGCGATGCGGGAAGTAGGAGCGTATCGCATGTGCCAGCCGGGTTGGGAAGTATCTGCAGATCAACGGCATCGAAGGGAATTGCAACCGAAACACGCACCCCCGGCAATCGGCTGCTATCGCCCGGAAGGATGTTTGCAAGCGCGTTATGGGCCACCGCCACACCGTTCCCCTGCTTACTGACGATTGCCCGCAGGTTGGCCAGTTGCGCGGTAATTCCTGCATCATCGGCACGCAGCAACCGGAACGCCCCTTGCGTTGGCTGCGGCTGTTGGGCAACCGTACGATTGCCAACAACCCCAACCAAAAGAAGGAGAACAACGGGAAGAAAACGGGACAGCAGTTGCACCATGATTGAAACGCTTGCGACAGTTGAAGTCAGTTGAAGCCACCAGTGGAAATCAGGTCGGCCTGAAGATGGGGTGTTGGCAACACAAAAGTCAAGCCCCCAAAACGGTAGCACCGCTGTTCGGTGCGGCAGCGGAATTTGGGAGCTGCAGATGCTGACCCGACAAATTTTTGCGCGGCTTCCACGCGCCGGGGAGGTAGGAAGTCATCACCATCACAAAGGGGTAAAACTGCTGAAGCCGTTCGGCAAACACTGGGGTGAACAGGCCGGAAAAGATCAGAATCAGAGTGCTGGAATAAAGCCACAAGGCAACAAAGCGATGAAACGGGCGGGCCGCAGCGTTGATGGTGCGACGGTGCATGGCAACCATTGCCGCAAGCACCCAAATCCACGCAAGCAAGCCAACAATTCCGCCGCGAAGCCACACGTACAAGTACGCGTTATGCGGGACTAGCTCGCTGACATTCTCATACTCCAAAATCGTGTAATTCTTGATCTTCTCCCCAAACGGATACCCATACCACGGATTTTCTACCAACATATTGGCAAGGTTATAGACCTCCAACGCACGATATGCCGCCGACCCTTCCTTCCCCGGCTCGGCAATACTGGAGAGGCGATCCACAAAACTCCCCAAGCCAATTCCCAAAATCCCGATAAAAAAGAGCAGAGTACTGGCAACAATGGCCCCTTTTGCGGCGCGGCGTTCGTTGCGGTTCATGGCAATGGCCAACACCACAACAGCAATAATTACTCCAATTAAATAACTGCGGCGAAGGCACATAACAAACATGATTCCAGTGAACGGAAGCGCGCAGAGTAGGAAGGTGCGTATTCGTCGGTAATAAGGGTCATCCTTCGGTTGTACGGCGTAGGCAACAATGGCCCCCACCACCATCAGCGCAAGAATCATGGCATCCCCCCATCCAGTAAGCAATCCCCACAACACACCAACGTTCAGGTAAATGGTGGATGCTTCGATGGTTTTATACACCCCGCCAGCAATAACAATCCATGCCATTAAATAGAGGTCGTCCGGCTCGAAAATCAACAACCACATAAAAAAGCAGAAAATGGTCATCGGGACGGCGAACATCTCCCAGGAGAAGCGGAACCCTTGTTCAGCAACAAACATTCGGATCATGGGGATCAGCCCACAGAAAATAGCAAGGGCGATCATCGGCCTTGATAACGAGCTTCGATAAATGGTCAGGTGGCCACGGACCACTCGGCGAAGAATGCCGAAAATGGGAATTGAAAAAAGGATCACATCCAACAATCCGAACCGCCCGCCAACCCAGGGATCAAAAATGGAAAGAACAAAAGGGGAAAAATTATCGGGGCGGGTTTCGTAATGAAGAATAAACACCGTCAGCAGCACAACCAATACCCCGCAAGGGTCGCCAGCATGATACAACCACCGCTGTAGCGGCGGCCACGGCGGCCATTGCGATTGGGAAAATGTGCTCTGTTCGGTTTGCATAGCGTGTTGTGGGGATTTAGCGAAGCCCGCGCCCAGTTACTTGTTCCAGCATCCGGATTATTGCATCGGCAAAGGTGTCCATACTGAACCGGTGTTTGGCGCGTAGCTTCCCCCGTTGGCATTGTTCCTGGCGGGTGTTTGGGTCGTCCAAAAAATGGAGCATTTTTTCCAGCAAATCATCTACATCTCCGGCCTGAAAAATATATCCGGCATCTCCAATCACCTCTGGGATTCCTCCGCTGTTGCTGGCAATAATTGGAGTTCCGGCAAGCATCGCCTCAACATTCACCCGCCCAAACTGCTCATCAATTTCGGCGCGGCTGGGAAGCACCATTGCGTCGGCAGCAGCGATGTAGTATGGCATTTCTTCTTGCGGAACCACATCACGAAACGCGACCCCCGAAAGCTGAAGCGATTCGGCTTGTTGGCGCAATGCCGGCTCGTAATCCCCCCTTCCCACAATTAACAATCGAATCGCTTGGTTGGGGCGTTGATGCTGCAACAGGGAAAACGCTTCGATAAGGTCTTGCACCCCTTTTAATTCCACTAACCTTCCGGCGAACAGGAATATCACCTCACTATTATTTTCATCATTACTCAAGCCAAGTTTTTTTCGGGCCTCCTGCTTGTTAATCTCCACAAACAGCGTGTCGTTCACGCCGTAAAATTGTTCAACAATCGGCCCCTGAAATCCAAGTTCTTGCAGCGCGGCAACCGCCTTGCTGTTGATGCAAAATGCCGCCGTCATCCGGGGGATCATCAGTCGTGATAGCAGGCTGTAGAGCGGCCCCAGCCGATAGGCAAACGTTTTGAAAGAGGCGATGTGATTGTTATAAAAAATGATTGGGACGCGGCGAGCCAGCAGCCACCGTACAAGCATAATTTGCACAGCAAAAAAAGAGAAACCTTCCTCCAACATCAGTATCACTTGCGGGCGCGAGTGGCGGAAAGCGCGAATCAACCCCGTTAAATAAAATCCACGTTGCGCTTGGCCTTTTGCAGCAACCTTCCCCAAAACAACGGGGAATGGATCCGATTCCGGCGACTGGTAGCGAATTACTTTATCGTTTTCAATCCAAGCGGTTGGCGCAAGAAGGGTGATGCCAACATTGGCGCGCTCAGCAACCAGAAAATGCCGCCAACGCACCGAACGCAGCACCGAAACTTTGTCAATAACCAGCACCCGCAACGGCGGCCCCAGCGTTCGATCTGCCGGCAATATCTCTGGCATAATTTATTTGTTGCTTCCAGGATCAATCTGCTTGTGGTTCATGGCTTGCTGTTTATTGGAATAGATTCCACGTTGCAAGCCATCATAGAGATACACGCCCAGCACGGAAAAGGCTGTCAGTAAAATTCCAGTAACGGCAACAATGATTGTTTTGCGTGGGGCCGATGGATATAATGGAGTAGTTGCCCAATCCAGCACCGAAACCGTGGGAAGCTCTCGCGCTTCTTGGATTTTCTCCTGATTATATTGAGCCTCCAACAGCATATACACCTGCGTTGTCACCTCAAGATTTAATTTTAACGTGGCGTACTGGCGTGCAAGCTCTGGAACATTTTTGAACGGTATTCCCAGGGCATCAACACCACTGTTCCCCGTTTCCACATTCTGTTGCTGGCGTTGCAGCAATGCTAATTGCGAACGTAGCGATTGCACCGTGCGTTGATCCGAATTCAAATCCGACTCGGCGCGGATAAGCTCTAATTTCGCTTTTTGGATCATCGCTTGGGTTTCAATCACCGAACTCAGTGCGGCATCCAACTGTTTATCCAACGCAATCGCCTTATTCTGCTCTTGGAATGCCTGCATCGCACGCTGTGCGGAATCCATTTCCTTCCGCTTCTCCTCTTTCATTTTTTCTAAAAAAATTCGTGAGCGGCGAGCACGGGTAACGCTTTTTTGTTGGTTCAGTTTATCAAGAATTTCAATGGCGTTATTGATGAGAGTAGCCGTAAATGTAGCCACCTCCTGCTGTTCGGCTTTGTCTGATAGAAATGATGTTTTTTCGTTGTACGTAACAGATATCACCCCTTGCTTATCTGACTCGGCCTCAATTCGCCCCATCACTTGCTCGATTGCCAGCGAGCGTTGTGCTGAATCAACATCATACCGCTGCAGCAGGTTCAGCCGGGTTACTAAGCTATCGGCCAGTGAGCGGCTGGTCAAGATTTTCACAAACACTTCCGCCGATGAGTTTTGGCCAAGCGATTTCAGATCAAACCCCGAACCGCCGCCAAGAATCAGATTATTCAGAGACATTCCTTCCGATTTTTCGGGAGGCAACAACACAGCCCCAGCCGTGAATGTTTTGGGCATGATAAACGAATAAACAATCACCAGCACAAGCCCTGTAAGAATAATTGTTAGCAACAGAGAACGATACCGGAGTAAAACTGCGAGATAATCACGCAGATTCATCACGGGAGGTAGGTTAGGATTCTCAGGCACGTGGATTGGATATTGTGTTGGGTCGGTCACGGTAGGTACGGTTGCTGAGGGAGGTCTTAGTTCTTGTTATTTAGCAAGCCAACAACTACGGCAATCACGGTAGCGACCTGTGCAACAATAGTAATTGCAGTAGCGAACCCTGACCAGAAATCCCCTTTTGCTTTTTCGGGGACAAAAATTGCATCCCCCGACTCGATGCTGTAATCATCTTGGCTGTCGGCAAGGAACGTTTCTCCGGTTCTTCCTTTTATCACTTTTTCTTCCCCTTCTTCAGCGTTCCAGCCGTAGCCGCCAGCAAGTTGGATGTATTCACGGAAGGTACGGTCAGCAACGTAAGAGATATTTCCCGGGTTTTTCACTTTTCCGCTGACTTTCACGAACCCACGGGTTTGCGGGACAAATACTGAGTCGTCATGCTGAAGGAATAAATTTTCGGATTCATCGTTATTCATCAGCTTATTAAAATCTACGGTAAGAATTCCAGGGCGCTGGAACTCGCGATTTTTTACGCGGAAGTACTCTGTCTCTTCGGGGGTGCGTTGGTCGGGATCAATTTGGGCGATGCGGCCATATTCTGGGTCCTGCTCGATTAACCGGCGGCGAATTAACACGGCATCAGCAAGGGATGCTTGTTCGGTGAATCCGCCAGCGCGTTGGATAATTTCACGCAGCCGCGTTGAGTGTGGCTCGATAGAGTAATACCCAGGATATTTTACCTCACCCCACACCACTACCCTGCTTGCTGCATGGAAGCCCTTCTTCTGGCGAACAAATACTTGATCCCCAATTTCTAACGGGCGGTCGCCGAGTATTTGGCCATCGGGGGTGGCGCGCAGGAAGAGGCGTTGGCGGATATTCCCAACTTCATCCACTGTCACCACTTCAATGGAGTCGGTCACAGCGTCCACGGTGAACCCGAAGGCGTAGCGAATAAGGCTTGAGACGGAGTCACCGTGATGCCACGTGAACTCGCCGGGGCGTTGCACGCCGCCGGTGATGATGATGATGTTACGCTGATCCTGCACCCCAACTTTCACCACATCCCCCCCTTCCACCGTGGGGTTTGCCGTCAGGTCGCCGTTGGCATAAAACGGGACAAGATCAACGGGAATGATTTGGCCGTTGCGCACAATTTGGATGTCGCGTTTGGAGGAGCGTGTGCTGGCTCCGCCGGCCAAATCAATCACCTCCGAAACCCGTGTTACCGGCGTGGCAACCACCATTCCGGTGCGCCGAACGGATCCGATAACCGACACTTTGAACTGCCGCATCCGCCGCAGCGACACCGCCGCCGTGGGGTCGCGATAGACGCGCGCAATTGCTTGCTGGATAAGAACCTCCGATTCGGCAAGCGAGCGGTTTCGCAGGTCAATCGCGCCAACGCCAGGGATTATCAGCTTGCCATCGGGGGCAACCACTAGCTCATATTGGATTGGCTTGGAGAGGGTGAGCATCACGGTCAGTTGGTCGTTCGGGCCAAGCTGGTAGCGTTCGGGGTCAATTGGGCGTTCCAGTAGCGCGCTTGACTCAAGGCTGCGCTGGCTTAGTTCGCGGGTGAGGGTGGTGTCGAACGGTGTGGACTGGCCCGTGGTTCCAACCCCACGTGGCTCTTCGCCGGTTGATGGCTGGGAATGGCCACGCCCCGGCGCGCACAACCAAAGCAGAACAACAAGCCAAGCCGCAAGCCATTGGTATGACCTGGATAACAGCAGTTGATGTTTCAGAACCGTTCCTCCTTAGTGAATAGGACTTCTGGAATGAGAGAAAAAGGGCAACCGCAGATGCTTGATGTACTCAGCGGAGGGTGCCCATAACCCGATACGTGAGAGATTGCGTGTGCGCAGAAGCAGTAGTAACCGAAGCGATAGCGTAGGAATTGTTGATTTGCTGCTGAAAAACGGCAGCCGCAACATACACCGAAGCAGCATTCATACAAGCCCAAAAATCTATCTACTGCGCTTGCTTATCCTTGCATACGTTCGGCGATGTGAGCAATCACCACTTCGGCATGATGCCTTCCGTTTTCGATGAATACTTCCCATGTTCGGCAACCACACACCACCGACCCAGCCAAGTATAGCCCCGGCACGTTGCTCTCGAACGTTGCTGGGCTGAACAACGGGATCAGCGTTTCAAGGTCGTAGGCGATGCCGCAGGCGCGGAACAGATGCTCGTCGGGGCGGTGGCCAATCATTGCAAACAGCGCGTCGCACGGGAGGGTTGCTGTTTCCCCGTTGGTGTTGTGCTGCACGGTAACTCTGGTTGGCTCTATCTGCAGAACGTGGCTGTTCCACAGCATGGCGATCTGCCCGTTGGCCAAACGGTTTTCGATGTCGGGCCTGATCCAGTATTTCACGCCACGCCCCAGCTCTCCCTGCCGATGCACCATCGTCACCGAAGCACCATGCCGGTACAGGTCCAGCGCGGCCTCCACCGCAGAATTCCTTCCGCCAACCACCACCACCTGCTTGCCAAAAAACGGGAACGGTTCCTTGTAGTAATGATGCACATGGGGCAAGTCTTCCCCCGGAACCTTCAGCCGGTTGGTAGTGTTGAAGTAGCCGGTAGCCAGCACCACAAAACGGCAGTCGAACGCCCCAAGCGATGTCTGCACAGCAAAGCCCCCGTGCTGCCTGCGCTCCACCCCGGTCACGCTTGCCCCTTGCTGGATTTTCAGCCCCCGCGTCCGGACAACGCCACGGTAGTATTGGATAGCCTCGGCCCGTGTTGGGCGGAAATTGGGTGAGGTGAAGGGCATATCCCCTAACTCCAATAAATCAGGGGTGGAGAAAAAAGTCATGGCGGTTGGATAGCCAACAATGGTGTTCACCACTGTTGCTTGCTCCAGCACCAGATAGCGCAGCCCCAACGATTCGGCGTGCAGCGCGCACGCTAACCCCGTTGGCCCGGCACCGATAATGATGAGGTCATACTCCATACGTTGCGGGCAAAATTACGTGTGGAAGCGGGGGAGCCTGCCGTTGGAGTTGTCCCAGATTGTTTTCACCAGGGTTCGTTCGGCAGGGTGAAATGGCCGGGAAAGTATATTCGCCAAGCCCGATAGCCAACACGCTGCGCGGGCCTTCCACATTCCATTTTCCCACCGTTGAACCATGACCGAACCAGCATTCTGCTTGCAGCTGAAGGAGCCGATGGCCCAGTACGTTGCCACCTTGCAAAACCGTATTTGCCAAGCCCTGGAACAGGAAGATGGCGTGGCCACATTTGTGCAGGATAGCTGGGAACGCCCCGGCGGCGGCGGCGGGCGTTCGCGGGCGATTGCCAACGGAGCCGTGTTTGAAAAAGGTGGGGTGAATATCTCCACCGTGTTCGGGACGCTGCCGGAAGGAATCGCTTCCAAAATGAAGGTTGCTGACCCCAACTTTTTTGCCACCGGAATCTCGCTGGTGATCCACCCGGCCAACCCGCATGTGCCAACGGTTCATGCCAACTTCCGCTACTTTGTTTCGGGGGAACATGATGCTTGGTTTGGCGGGGGGATTGACCTGACCCCCTACGTTGCCAACGAAGAAGACGCTCGGCATTTTCACGCTGTTCTGCGGGAAGCCGCCGCCCCTTTTGGCTTGGATCGCTACCGAAAATTCAAGCAATGGTGTGATGAGTATTTCTTTATTCGTCACCGTGGGGAATCGCGGGGAATTGGGGGGATGTTCTACGATTACTTGCGCGGCACGCCGGAGGAGTTAGCGGAATTATTCAAGTTTCAGCAAGCAATGGGAGATTCATTTTTGGATGCTTACCTGCCAATCGTGCAACGCCGGAAAAACACCCCGTTCACCGAGCGTGAGAAGAAATTCCAACTGCTGCGGCGGGGGCGATATGTGGAGTTCAATTTGGTGTATGACCGGGGGACGCTGTTCGGCTTGGAAACCAACGGGCGAATCGAGAGCATTCTGATGAGCCTTCCCGCAGTGGTCAATTTCGACTACAACGCACCAATGGAAACCAACAACAACGAGCGCACGCTGATGGATTGGCTACGAAATCCGCGTAGTTGGGAGTGATGAAGAAAGAATGAAGGCACAGAGTTCACAAAAGAGGAAAGAGCGTTCTCTCCGGCTCTGTGCCCTTTGTGTCTCTGTGGTTCTTCTCTCTTCCTCACTGAAACTCACTCACTCCCCCACCCAGAACGGCATCCGCTTGCTGAGCTCGGTAGCCACCATTTGCCAGGTTGTTTCCAGCTTACGGGGGTCCTCCACCGCAATATCGAACTCACCAGAGGTCATCACCTTGTTGTTGCGAGCATCCAGAAGAATGAATCGCCCCGATACCGCTTCATCCCCCCGCCCACTTGGGCCGCCAGTGGTGTTGGTAATTTCCAAGTTGCGAACCACAATCATGTAATCAATGTTCCCTTCGCGCGCAGCCTGCGAGACCTTTTCCCAATTAATTGGGCCGGCGTTGTTGAAGTCGTTGGTGGCGTTCAGCGCCACCATGCTACCGACTGGCTCATCGGAGTAATTGAAGGTGGTGTTGGAGTCCATCTGCTGGTTCAGTGCTGGGATCAGCATGGTGCGGAACTCACTCTGCAGCATCTCGCGCGCGGTTGCGCCGGCAACGCCACGGGCAGCAGCAAATTGGTCGGGATTGGTCATGGTCACTTGGTCTGGCAACGGAGTCACCACAAAAATTCGGTGGCCGTTCAGCGTTGCGTCATCGTATCCATTAATTGTTGTCCGGCGGCTGCTACCGCAAGCGGCCAACAGCACTGCAAGCAGTGCGACGGTGAGAAATCGGATGTTGGTGTTCATTGTGATTGTGAGAATGATGATTCGGTGGATTGAGTACATCCCGGCAAGAACGTGCAGGGACTGAGTAAGGATGCTGCCTTCCTGAATGGAAAGGCGAACACACTGCGGCGAACTTACTTCCCGGAGCTATGGTATTCAATACCCCGCAGCAGTTCTTCTTCGGCATCGGTCATCACCACTTTCCGGCGCAGCATCACGGCTCGGGCGGTTTGGATTGCTTTGTTGCGGTCGTATTCTTCGCGTTCCCCCCATGCAAACGATGGTATGAATTTTGGCGGAAACCCTCCGCCAAACACGTTCGCCCCAACGCCAACCACCGTCCCAGTGTTCAGCATGGTGTTGATTCCGGTTTTGCTGTGGTCGCCAATCAACGAGCCAAGAAACATTGTGCCGCTGTTGACCTCACCCCACGGGAAGGTGACACGAACTTGGCCGTAGTTGTTTTTTAAATCGGAGGTGTTGGTGTCGGCCCCCAGATTCACCCACTCCCCCAAGTAGCTGTGCCCCAAAAAGCCATCATGCTGCTTGTTGCTGAACCCCAGAATAATGGAGCCTTCCACCTCGCCCCCCACCTTGCACCAGGGGCCAATGGAGGTTTTCTCGTAGATCTTCGCGCCGATTTTAATCGTGCTGTTATCACCAATAAAACATGGCCCCACCACCACCGCGTTTGCCATCACCTTCACGTTGTTTCCCACGATGATTGCCCCGCCGCTGGCATCCAACACCACACCTGGCTGGATGCTGCACCCCGCCCCGGCAACAATCGCCGAAGGGTTCACCAAATGCACGCCATCGAAAGGTGGAAGATTGCTTGGTGATGCCAACCCGGCAGCGTCTTCTGCCAACATTCGTTCGTTGTCTTCTATCAATTCCCACAAGTAGCGGTAGAGTTGTAGCTCACCCGTCTGGATAATTTCCAGACCCAACTCTCCCCATTGCTCAGGCCTAGCACTGACGATCTGTTCGGAAGGGATGATAGAGGTGCGGGCGGCAAGAAGGTGAGCCCCATCGGTCAGCAGCCACTCGGTAGTGTTGCTTGAGGGAAGGTGATCCTGAAGGTGGTTGCGCCAGCGGAGCCGACCGTTCAGATACAGGGTGTCGTGGGTTGATTCTGGTTGGTGAATTGCATGGCCGCGGCTTTGCAGGGCTTTGGTGATTTCCCCCCTTCCCATCCACGTCAGGCCTGCCACATTGGGAAGCGCGCTAACCCGTTGGCACAGCGGTTTTGTGCCAACCAACAACTGCGCAGGGTGGTGGGTTAGCGCAAGCGGATAGAGGTTGCGAACGTGCTGGTCTTCAAACAGGCAAAGGAGCATAGGCTGAAGGAAGGAGAACGTGGACGGATGCTTCCGAAAAAAAAGCGCGGCGATGTTCGGGCATCACCGCGCTTGTGTGTTCAGCGGAAAGGGAGGGATTCGAACCCTCGGTACGGTTTGCGCCGTACAAACGCTTTCCAGGCGTTCCAGTTCAACCACTCCTGCACCTTTCCAGTGGTGTCCGATTTGGCCCCTGCTGCTTTGGGCAGCTTTGCCAGAACGGGGCGCAAATATACTGCCGAACGATTCGGCAACGCAACAGTGATTACGACTGTTGCAAGGATTCAAGTTGTTCCTGTTTCGGTTGGGCCGGTTCGGCGGCTGGTGGCAACGATGCCGGTGGCGGATCCGATTTCTGCTTTGCTGCCACTTTCTGATTCCCCACCGGACGCGACTTCCGCTGCATGTAGCCCGCCGAAGCGGACATCGAGACCAGCGTGGTGACGTGCAACATCAGCGCAAGCACACCAACGGCAAACTCCCCTTTCACCAACATGGAATACGTCTGATGCTGGGCGTTGAACTCACTCCGCAGAGCCTCTTTCTCGCTGGCCACCGCATCGAAATCACCGATGCTAACCCGCATGGCGTTGATTTCCGGGAAGAGTTGGAAAGCATTGTAGCTGGCGGTGGAAAGCATCAGCACCGAGCAAGCAAGCACAATCCAGTTTAGCACCCGTTTCCCACGAACGGCCATGTACAAGGCCCCGGCCAGCACCACCACACCGCAGACAACTTCCAACACACCCAGCCGCGCCAAAATTGCGCTGTTAACCGCGCCGGCTTCCGTGCGGCCATCCAACATTCCCGGGGCGAACAGCACGCTTGCAACGCCAACACCAAAAAAAAGGATGCTTCCCAGCCATATTCCCAGGGCAAGGATCATCAGGATATTCAGCAGATACTTCATGGGGTCGGCCAGCTTGTTTATGACGTGAGCGTTATTTCAGCCGCTCGATGATTGCGCGGGTCATCTCGGTTGTTCCCACGCCCGATTCTTTGTTCAAATCCTTTGTCACGAAACGCCCTTCGGCAATAACATCGGCAAGGGCTTGCTCGATATTTGCAGCGGCATCGGCGTGGCCAATGTGGCGCAGCAGCATTGCCCCAGCAAGAAGCAGCGCGCCTGGGTTTGCAAGGTTTTTGCCAGCAATGTCCGGAGCCGAACCATGCACTGCCTCGAAGATTGCAACATCCTGGCCGATATTTGCACCGGGTGCCAAGCCCAGCCCGCCAACCAAGCCGCTGATAAGATCGGAAAGAATATCGCCGAACAGGTTGGTTGTCACCATCACATCGAATTGGTGCGGGTTCATCACCAACTGCATCGCCATGTTGTCAACGATTTTGTCATCGCTGGCAATCTGCGGAAACTCGGCAGCAATTTCCCTCCCAACCTCCAAAAATGTTCCCGATGTAAATTTCAGGATGTTGGCTTTATGAACAATCGTCACTTTCTTGCGCCCATGCTCCACAGCGTACTGGAATGCGGCGCGGATAATCCGGCGGCACCCTTCGCGAGTGACGATGGAGATAGATTCGGCAGCGTTCCGTTTGGCATCAATGTAATGTTCAACGCCGGAGTACATCCCTTCGGTGTTTTCGCGGAACAGCACAAGGTCAATATCGCTGTAGCGGCTGATAACCCCCTTGAACGACTTGGCCGGGCGAAGATTGATGTACAGGTCGAACTCCTTCCGCAACGCCACATTCACGCTGCGGAAACCGCTGCCGACCGGGGTGGTCAGGGGTCCTTTCAGCCCAAGTTTCACATCACGGATCAGCTCCACCGTTGCCGCCGGAAGCGGGTCGCCGACGGACTGGAACGCGCCCAGCCCCGCTTGGGCTTCCACCCACTGAATGGGAACGCCGGTGGCCTCGATAATCTGGATGGTGGATTCGGTGATGCTGGGGCCAATACCATCGCCGGGAATGACAACAACGCGAGTCATAGTGGTTACGGAAGCGTAAGGTTAGTTGTGCGGATAGAGTTGCTACTCAAGAAATCCCTTGTGCAGAAAGAATTCGCTGGCAAACTTACCAACAGTTCCAGACAGCAAACGATGACGCATCGCAGACCTTGCGATATGTTACCGAACTACGGTGGATGTGCGGTGTTGTTCTTCCAATCTTTCTTCCAAAAAAAAACTTCCACCACGTTTTGCGTGATGGAAGTTTGAGTACCTGAGCGGGAAACGAGACTCGAACTCGCGACCCCAACCTTGGCAAGGTTGTGCTCTACCAACTGAGCTATTCCCGCGTTGCCCTTCCAAAAGGGAGTGCGAAAATAAGGCACTGAGGAAGGGATTGCAAGTGTGGTTTACAACTCCACATATTCCCCCCAAGAAACAAGTGCGTATTTGGGACACCGGCTCCTGAATTTTCAGCATCCTCCATTGTGAACATCCTTGAAAAGTGAACATCTCAACAGTGAGCAACTCAACATCTCAGAATCAGCAATTCATGCGTAAACATCTCTGCGCGGTTATCCTGTTGGCGGCGGCAATGCAGCAATCGGCGTTTGGGCAAGGGTTTGCCAATGCCAAGTACGCCAGCGAGTTTTTGTCGCTGGGTGCTGGCGCGCGCTCGGCAGCATTGGGCGGGGCAGGAACAGGGTTTGCCGACGATGTGACGGCTGGATACTTCAACCCAGCGGCCCTCTCGCTGGTGAACTATCCGCAGATCGCCATCTTTCACGAGTCACGGTTTGGTGGGCTTTCCAACTACGATTACGCCGCCGCAACGCTCCCGATTGCCTTTAACCAAACCGTCGCGCTCAGCGCGTTCCGAATCGGCTACGGCGATGACATCAAGGACACCCGCGGCGCGCTGATTGACCAAAACGGCAACGGTGTGATTGACGAAGAAGACCGCCTTGACGAAACCAAAATCAAATACGGCAGCGCGTCCGATTGGGCATTCTTCGGCTCCTACTCACGGAAGATTGATGAAAAACTCTCGGTTGGCGGAAGCCTGAAAGTGCTGCATCGTGCGGTGCTGGACAACACCGCCTGGGGCTTGGGGTTCGACGTTAGTGCCAGCTACAAACCTGTTGAAAACCTTACGCTTGGCGCGGTGCTGGCCGATGCCACAAAGTCAATCCTGACGTGGGACACGGGGAATCAGGAGTTTATCGTTCCCGCGCTTCGCCTGGGCGGGGCCTATCTGCTGAAGCTGCATGAGAACCATTCGGTGATGCCGGTGGTGGATGGAACGTTCCGCTTTGAGGGCCGCCACCAAACCGCTCAAGCCGATTTGGGAATCGCCAGCCTTGATGCAAAAGTTGGGTTGGAGTACTCGTTCAAAAACCGCTTCTACTTGCGGGGTGGATTGAATGAGATTGAGCAACTCAGCATCGGCGCAGGAATCCGGCTGCCGAAGCTGAACATTGACTACGCCTTCACGAACGCGGGGACAGAGTTGAGCGGTTTTGGAGCCACCCACCGCATCTCGCTGATGCTTACTCTTGAAGAAGAAAAATATCTGCGCCCAGCGGCCCCGAAACTGGGTGAGCCGATTGTTCGGTAAGTATCTTTTCACACGCGCCAGCATCGGGACCGCTGACCTTTGATGCTGGCGCATCGTTATCTTGCAGGCCATCGGCCAGTAGCTTCACAATCGTCATTAACCCATTCCAGATATGCGCCTTGTTTCAGCCTACCTCCCTGCGTTGATTGCCCGGATGATTCCGGTGGTACTGATCCTCGGTTGGGCCATCCAACTTCAAGCTCAGATTCCGCAACCGCAAACCGACACCAGCAAGCGCTGGATGATGATGAATCTGAACCAGTCCAGCGGGTTCCAGAATGATCTTGAGGAGCCGCAATCCATCTTCTTCAGCTCGCCACAAGTTGGTTACTACGACCAGAAATATGCCACCACAAACGGTGGCCAAACTTGGTCGCGCCTTTCCAACATTGTGCCGGTTCCCCACACCATGATGAACGCCACGTTCGGCATCAGCCCAAGCGGCCAGATCACTACCGACGGCGGAGCAAACTGGGTTCCGATTCGGCCATCATTCACCGATATTTCCAAAAACTACCGTGTGGTGGCGGCGCAAGCCTTCAGCCAACAAGCAATGGTGGTGCTTTACCGCTCGCATGAAATTGACGGCAGCACTGGCGAAATCTACCCGGTTGGCCCCACCCGGCTTGCCTTCACGCTGAATGGCGGGAACAACTGGAAGTTTGCCGACTCCGTCATCACCCTTTCCGACCGGCTGGAGGACTCCACATTTTTTGGCGAGCTACCGGTTCCGAACGGGCTTGCGCCGGTGTTCGCCAACGAGTGGTGGGGGCTTGGTGTGATGAGCGATTCGATCACCGCGACGGTCATTACCAACGCTTATGGCCGGTTCAACAACCAGCTCACCAACTTCTACTACCTGCTGGAGCTGAATCTGAAAACGGGAAAGATCACCTCCAAAAACCTGATGCCAATCGGCGACCAAGTCCCCCCCCTTTCCAGCTTGCCAGCCAACGTTCAATACATCACCCCCCAGATACTTTACAGCTTTGCCTCGCGCCAGCCGAACACATCGGTTAACTACTATCAACTCCGTTCAATTAACGGCGGAAAAAATTGGGACTCGCTCCCCTCCCCCGATTGGCTGGATTACGGAACGTTCCGCTTTATCACCCCAACGCTTGGCGTGGCCTCGAACGGCATCACCACCGATGGCGGGATGACGTGGAAACGCTGGGCGCATCCTTACGGGCAAACCCAATTCTACGCTCTGGACTCGACCCACTACTACATTGCCGGAAGTTTTTCCCTGTTTGCTTCCTCCTCCGATGCCGGCCACACTTGGAAGCGGAACGGAGCCGGAGCATTCCCCCGCGCAGTGGCAGCAAACCGTGGGACAGTGTTGATTGGCCGCGACTACCGCAGCCTGCTGTTCAGCACCGACACCGGCAAAACTTGGACTGATGCTGGCTTAACCGGCGGAATCCCCGGCGACGTTAGCGCGATTTGGGACATCGCGTTTGTGGACACCTCCAACGCCCACGCCTTCGCGCTTGCAACGTTCATCACCTACGATGCCGAAAATTATTTGGGGATGCTGGAAACCGTTGACCGTGGGAAAACATGGTTCCGTGGGCAACGCATCCCGGAACTTGAAGGGACCGAAGCCTCGGCAGTGATGCAGTTCGTGGCCGACACCGACCCGGAGACATCAGCCGAAGGAGCTTGGGGATTTATCGGGAGCATCTTTGGGCTGGTGGGGTCCAACGATGGAGGGCGGAATTTCACTTCTCGGAACGCCGCGCTCCCCTTCCGCGACATCGCCATGTACGATTCCGCAACGGGAGTTGCAGCATTGGGTGATGGCCTGTACAAAACAAGCAACGGCGGAAGCGACTGGACGAAGGAGCAAGCCTACAACCCGAACCGTGATGAACCGCTTGGCCTAACTGCCATTCCAAACGTGGCCACCGGTGAGGTGACGTACAAAGTCATCCTGCCTGATCCCACAAAGGAGTACCAGCACTGGGATATCGCCACAAAAAATGGAACCGGAGCCTGGAGCGTTGGGGCAATGACCGGCGCCCCCCGCCCACTTGACCGCAGCGCGTACTGGTTTGGCCCCGACACAGCCTTTGCCGTCGGGAAAGGGGGAACCGTGCAGTTCTCTTCGACCGGTGGGAACAGCTTCACGCTGCTGCGAGATTCCACCGAGCAGTTCAACAACGTTGGCGGGTGGATTGTGATGGATGGCGACGGCAGGAACCTGTACATCGCCGGAACCGGAAACACCGCCGCACGCTGGGGGGTGTATGCCGAACCAGTGATCACATCGGTCCCTTCCACCGGTACTGGGGGACGGCAGTACGCGCGGCTTCTGGCCAACCCTGTCATCACCGGGCAAGCCCAGTTGCTGCTTGCGATTGACCGCGCCGATGAGCTAACCGTAGAAGTGGTGGATATGCTTGGCAGCACCCAACTGGCCCAACGAATGGTGATAACTGATGCGGGGAATTTTACCCTGGCCATCAATCTTCGAGGACTTTCCAGCGGGCAGTACCTGCTGCGGGTTTCGGGAAGCCACGGCGTTCAGACGCTTCCGCTGATGGTGCTTCGGTGATGTAACCGAATCTTTACTTTACACTTCAGGCCTGTGTTGTACCGACTGAGTACAGCACAGGCCTGATTGTTTGGCTCCATCGGCAAGTCCGAATCGCCGAACATCGTCCCGACTCATGCTGAGCCCCGTCGAAGTATGAGCGGAGCCACCGAACACAGCCTCCCGCCAGCCTTGCCATCACTCACTTCACCACCACCACCGCTTGCTCACCCCACCACATCCCGCTCCTCACCCGGCAGTAGTACATCCCTGAACTCTCCCGCCCCGCATCCCACAATAACTCATGCTCGCCGGCGGATAATTCCTCATCCAACAGCCGAGCCACCACCTCACCCCGGATATTCACAATCTCCACCACCGTCCGGCCCGACAGGCCCAGCACGAACCTCAGT
>JAEUSP010000020.1 GCA_016788565.1 Chlorobiota bacterium
AGAGCATTTTCGAGTACATTGAGGTCTTTTACAATCAACGGCGGCGGCATTCCACCCTTGGCTACAAAACACCAGCCGAGTTCGAGCGCCTGCACGCCACACCCTCGTAACTCCCTATTGACTTTTTCGGGGGAATATCAAGTTGGAGTACAATCCCGTTGATTCCCTTTCTCGACTTAAGGTTCCTGATCCCGAACGACTGATCTATAATCGGTATGAACTGGAATTGATGTTTGCGTGGTTCAAAGAGGATAGGTTAGACTGGCTGGCTGACGAGATGCAGGGTCTATCAAAACGCCCGAACCCAAATGCTCCATGGTGGAAACCCTCTAATGAAGAACTGGTTCTGAAGGCAATCAATCAGAGGAAGAAGAATTTCCTTACCCGACAATTTGCTCGAGCGCATGAACAGCGCTGGTTGCTCTACAAGCTGCTGTCCCTGTCTGCTATGAGGGTTTCAGAAGCTGCCGCCTTGACCACCAACTCTATTATGGATAACACTATCCACATCATGGGCAAAGGTCATCGCCTCCGACTGTTCCCCCTGTACGATGCGGAGGGCGATCCTATCATTCCCGGGTTGCCAGAGATTGTACAGATGTTGCTTGATAGAGCACGCATGAAGCATCGAGAGCGGTTGTTTGACTGGGTGACAGCAAGTTGCATAAAGACAGTTTCCAAATCTTGGGCAGCGGTGCGTGATACGATGGGAATGGGGAGCAGTCGAACACTGCATAATCTTCGACACACCGCCCGGGATTGGTGGGAACAAGACTTGGGATTGGATCCAATTCTGGGTTGTGATTTGAGCGGCCATTCGCCAGCGATATACCTCAAACACTATCGCCCGGATGCTCAAGTTTCTTCAATTCAAAAACGGGCAGCAGAACAGAAAAAACATGGCAAATCAGCCCAGTTTTAGTTGAATATCAATCGAATATCCGCCCACCAAATAGAGCTATTCAGAGCCATTGAGGGCCATTTGCATTACCTGCGAATGGCTCTCTTTGTTGATATAGTGCTTATTCCAGTCAAAATTCCGATTATTCAATATTCTTCCTGTATGTTCGCGGCCATGATTCTTGGCGCACATACTTCTGTTGCTGGCGGGCTGCATCTGGCCGTTGAACGCTCGCAGACATTTGGGGGAACGGCACTCCAGATATTCTCCAAAAACAACAACCGCTGGGCCGCGCCGCCGCTTGCGCCGGAAGCGATCCAGCAATGGCAATCGGCGTTGCTGGATTCCCCGATTCCCCTGTCGGCGGTGGCAATCCACGATAGCTACCTTATCAACCTTTGCTCACCCGACGAAACCACGATTGCCCGCTCCATCGAAGCGTTTATTGATGAGCATCGCCGCGCGGCCCAGCTTGGGGTGCGGTTGCTGAATTTCCACCCCGGCGCGGCCTGCGGGCGCGCGCCCGAAAGCGCGATTGCGTTGGTGGCCGAAAACATCAACCACGCACACGAAGCAACGCAGGAGTTGGACACTATCTCGGTGATTGAAACCACCGCCGGGCAGGGGACAACATTGGGCGCACGGTTTGAAGAAATTGCGGCAATCATTGCACAGGTTGATGACCAATCGCGGGTGGGCGTTTGCTTGGATACTTGCCACGTGTTTGCCGCCGGCTACGACATCCGCACCGAGCGTGGATACCGTGAGATGATTGAGGAGTTTGATGCGTTGATTGGATTGAAGCGGCTTCTGCTGTTCCACGTGAACGACTCCAAAGCCACGCTTGGTTCGCGCGTGGATCGGCACGAGCATATCGGCAAAGGGAAGATCGGCGAAGAAGGATTCCGAGCATTGATGAGCGACGAACGATTCGCCGCCGTGCCGATGGTGATTGAAACCCCAAAAGGGAAAGAAATGTTGGAGGATATTGAGAACTTGAACCTGCTGCGGAGCTTTGTACCAACAGCACTACTGCAACCCTAAATGCCGAACAACCGCGACCGCCTTGCGCTTGATTTCCGGCTGAAGCGATTTCAGCGCGGGGCTGAGTACAGCCTGCTTATCACGATTTTTTTGTACTACTTGATGGCGTTCCGGGGGTGGTATCAACTGCCGATTGCGCTGGCCGCTGGCGGGCTGATGTTCGGGATGAACTTCCACCTTACTCAGCTTCGCGAACACCGCCGCACCGCCCCACCGGAAAATCGCACGCGCATTCTTGCCGATACTCTAGAGTCCATCCTGTTCATGGTGTTTGTTGGCGCTACGCTTGCGGTTGGTTTTATCTGGCGCGCCACGCAGTTCACCGAGCAGGAAATGTACGCCTACATGGCCGCTGTGTTGATTGGAGTATTTGCGGCCGGGATGACTGGCGAGATATTCTGGCAACGCCGCAATTTCCGGCGGCTAAGCGTTGCGCAGCGGGTTCATTACATCGTTAATCTGCGCCGCACAATTATCCTCCCCTACACAAACTCACGGCAGAACGGCCAGCGATGATTATGTTTGTGCCGAAGGTCAGTGGTTTCTGGTTGGTTGCACGCGGAAATGACTCCGTTTCTCGCAAACCACGTTGCTCGAATTATAACCGCCTCCCAACAACCAATTCCCGACAACCGACTCCCGACAACCGACCTCCGACTCCCGACAACCGATTCCCGATAACCGACTCCCGATAACCGATTCCCGCCTTGCCATTCGATATCCAACAATTTCTTGAAGACTCATTCCGCGAAAGTGCGGAGGTAAAGCTGAAGACCATCGAAGCGTGTTCGGCAGCGATTCATGCTGCGGTGCAGGCGCTTACCCAAACCTACCGCAACGGCGGGAAGGTGCTGTTTTGCGGCAACGGCGGAAGCGCGGCCGACAGCCAGCATCTGGCCACCGAGCTGATGATCCGGCTGAACCACGACCTTCAGCGGCCCGCGCTTGCGGCCATCAGCCTTTGCACCGATCCATCAAACCTTACGGCCGCCGGAAACGACATTGGCTTCGATAACGTTTTTGCTCGCAACGTTCAAGGCTTGGGGCGTGCTGGCGATCTTCTGGTGGCAATCAGCACCAGCGGGCGTTCCCGCAACGTGGTGCTGGCCGTGGAGATGGCACGCAGCCTGGGGATGACCTCGATCGGGCTGCTTGGCGGAACCGGCGGAACCTTGAAAGACTTGTGCGACGTTTCTATCATCATTCCCTCCAGCAACACTCAGCGTATTCAGGAAGGGCACATCACCGTGGGCCACGTCCTGTGCGAATCCGTTGAACAACTTCTGTATGGCCATCATGCGTAAATCACTGAACCTGCTGCTGCTTGCCACAACCTTCTGCCTGCTGCTTGCCATTCTGTCGTCGGGTCCCCATGCGGCCGGGGCCAAGCCGGCTGGGCTTACTCCATCGGCAGCGGTCAGCAGCAGCGATTCGGCACGGGCATTGGAGAAGTTGGCTGCCGACCTGAAGGCGATCATCGCGCTTCCGCAGGAGTTGCAAGCCGGAAAGGTTGGGGTTATGGTTCACTCCCTTACCCGCAATCGCGATCTGTTCACGCTGAATCACGAGCGCGCACTGACACCAGCTTCTACCACAAAAGTTGTCACCTGCTTCACCGCGTTAAGCGAGCTTGGCCCCAACTACCAAATCAACACCATCATTGCCAGCGATGCCAAGCCACAGAATGGAGTAGTGCAAGGGAACCTGTACGTGAAAGGGTTCGGTGACCCATTCCTGACCGTCAGCGATATTGACGCGCTTGTTGAGCAAGTCACCTCGGCCGGAATCCGCCAGATTACTGGGAGCGTTGTGGGGGATGGAACCTTCTTCGACAACCACGCCAACCGCTTTGATTACAGCGGCGATGCCGACGAAGTTGAAACGGTTGCCCCCATCCACGCGCTAACGATTGAGCGTAGCCAGTTCACGGTTATCGTCTCATCGCCACGCACCCCCGGGCTTCCTTGCAACGTGCAAACGTTCCCGCGCAGCAACGGGATTGAGATTATCAACACGGCTGTTTCGGTTGCCCCGCCAGCGCGCCGGGGCGGCGGCGGAAAAGGACGGAAAGGGGGAAAGAAACGGAAGGCTGATCTTCTGACGCCAACCGTCAACGAGCAATCGCAACGTTATGGCGATCAATTCCCGATTGCAGACAGTGAGGAACTTGGGCAGCAGAAAGGGAAGAAATCCAACAGCACAACAACACAACGTGGCAAGAAAGCCACCACAAAACCTGCTCCGAAAAAAGGGAGCAGCAAAGCAAAACAAGCCCCACCCAAACGGGGCAATGCAGGAAAGACTCAGGCAAAGAACAGCGTGAAAGCTGCCCCACCGAAACAATCCAGAACTGCCACACCAACCGTGACCTCGCGCAGCGGGATCACCATCAGCGTGGCCAACCGGGATGGGAAGCAAGTGGTGACCGTCAGCGGCACGCTAACCGCAAACAAAACAACCAGCAACCGCTACTTGATGAAAAACCCGGCAGCCATTGTTGCCGGAATCGTCCACGACCGGCTGCGTGCGGCGGGGGTGACGATTGGTGGCGGAACCGTCAGCGGCGCAACCCCAGCAACCGCCCAAACAATCGCCACCAACAGCCGCCCACTGACCGAGATGCTGACCTACGTGATGAAGAACAGCAACAACTTCCTGGCCGAATACACCTTCAAAATTATCGGCGGGGCAAATGGCGGGCGGACCGAAACGGCAAAAAAATCGGTAGAGAAAATTCAGCAGCGAATGAACCTTGCGCGGGTTCCGTTCCAGCAGTGTGTGGTGAACGACGGTTCGGGGTTGTCGCGCCGGAATTGCTTGTCGGCAGCAACCCTTACCGGAATTATGAACGCCGCCCACAACGACCAGAAAATCTTTCCAACGTTCTACTCACTGCTGTCGGTTGCTGGGGTTGATGGAACCCTGCGCCGCCGGATGCGCGGAACGCCGGCCCAAAACAATGTCCACGGCAAAACCGGAACCCTGCGGAACGTTGCCGCCCTTACCGGATACGTTACCACACAGGATGGCGAATTGTTCAGTTTCGCGATGCTGATGAACGGCGGAAATGTTGGGGGGTATCGTGCGGTGCAAGATAAATTGGCGGTGCGGATTGCCTCCTTCAGCTACTCCGAAGGCCTAGAGCCGGTGGCCACTCCACAAGCCACGGCCCCAGAAACCACCGAGGCTGAAGCAAAGGGAAAACGGTAGCGCGGTAACAATCACGGGGCTGTGCGTGTTAATTGCCGAAGCTGATAATGACGGGTTGCGGCTTCGGCATGGGGCTTGTCGGTTGGAATAATTTTATGTAACGGCACGGCAGAATTCCACAAAGTTCTTGCCAGTAATGGGTTGCTCCCCGCATATTTGCGGCGTTCACAGCATCCGCCATCGAAGCTCCGCCTATTTCTCCTGATCTACCGATACTCCAAGTTTCCCGAATAGAACGTATCCAGCGAACACCGCCCCCGCGCGGCACCGCCGAATCTTCCTGACCCAACTTTTCATTTGACCCAGAATTTTTGACATGATGTGCATGGGGCATCCGTTGCCACCACTGCACACCTGCGGAACCGCAACCATCCCACGGAATCTGCCGTGGGGAAGATGGTGGCTTCGTGGAACAGTACACTGCATCGAACAACGCAACCGTGTGCGCCCATTCCCCTTGCCAACCCAATCGTGGCCGCTGCAACACCCTGTCCCCGTGTACCACACGTGCTTGACACAAATACCCTGATTCCCCAGTACGGGCACACTCCCAGAATACTTTGACTGCCAAACAACTCACACAATCCATAACTCACACCATGCCAAGCAAAGAAGAGGCAACCGCGCCGAGCCTGCTAGACATTGCAGAGCTGAAAGCGAAGCGCATTGCCGAACTTACCGAGATCGCCAAACGGCTGAACGTTCCTGATTACAGCAGCTACCGGAAGCAGGAACTGATCTTCAAAATTTTAGAGGCCCAAAGCCAAGCCCAACGCCAAGAAGGGCGCGACAACGGCATCAACTTCTCCGAAGGGGTCCTTGAGGTTCTGCCCGACGGCTACGGATTCCTCCGCTCCAGCGACTACAACTACCTCCCCTCACCCGACGACATCTACGTCTCCCCCAGCCAAATCAAAAAATTTGGGCTACGCACCGGCGATACCGTCAACGGCCAAGTCCGCTCGCCAAAGGAAGGGGAACGATTTTTCGCACTGCTGAAAGTTGAGCAGGTGAACTATCAATCCCCCGATGTGATGCGCGACCGCACCATCTTCGATAACCTTACCCCGCTCTACGCCAACAAAAAACTTCTGCTGGAAACCACCCCGGGCGAGTACTCCATGCGGATCATGGACTTGCTAACCCCCATCGGAAAAGGGCAACGCGGGCTGATTGTCTCGCCGCCAAAATCTGGCAAAACCGTCCTTCTGCAAAAGCTGGCAAACTCCATCGCCCGCAACCAGCCCGATGTGAAGCTGATCGTTCTGCTGATTGATGAACGCCCCGAAGAAGTCACCGACATGGAACGCTCGGTCCAGGCCGAAGTGATAAGCTCCACGTTCGACGAGCCACCAGAACGCCACGTCCAAGTTGCCGACATGGTGATTGAAAAAGCCAAGCGGTTGGTGGAAGCAAAGTTCGATGTGGTGATTCTTCTAGACTCCATCACCCGCCTTGCACGCGCCCACAACACGGTGATCCCCCATTCCGGGAAAATCCTTTCCGGCGGTGTGGATGCCAACGCATTGCACAAGCCAAAACGATTCTTTGGCGCGGCCCGCAACATCGAGGAAGGCGGCTCGCTCACGATTATCGCCACCGCCCTGGTGGACACCGGGTCGCGGATGGATGAGGTGATTTTTGAGGAGTTCAAGGGAACCGGCAACATGGAAATTATCCTTGACCGCCGCCTTGCCGACCGCCGCGTCTTCCCAGCGTTCGATGTGATCCGAAGCGGAACCCGCCGCGAGGACCTTCTGGTGGAATCCACCGAACTGAGCCGCATCTGGATTCTCCGCAAAGTCATCAGCGACATGACCCCGATGGAGGCGATGGAGTTCCTGCTAGATCAGATGCAAGGGACGAAATCGAACAAAGAGTTTATGAAGTCCATGAACTCCTAACCACAACTCTCCCACTTCCCTCCCCCATCTCCGCACGTTGTTGGCTGATACAGAAGGCCAACAACTGCGGGGCAACATCTGGGCAACATGTGCGGTTGCCAGTTCGTCATGGTGGGGGCGCGGGAAAAAGGGGAAACCACACCACGCGCAGCACCTGCTTCATGCCGATGCTGGCACAACAGAAGCACCACAGCCAACCAACACCGACGATAGAAGAACGAAGAACCGAACAGCAGAATATGAACACAGCAATATCACCGCGACACAGCGCCGAGGAGATGACTCCAAGCCAGATTGTCGCCGAGTTAGACAAATACATCATCGGCCAGCACAACGCAAAAAAATCGGTGGCGATTGCTTTGCGGAACCGTTGGCGGCGGCAGCAAGTGGGGGGATGGATGCGCGAAGAAATCATGCCGAACAACATCATCATGATTGGCCCAACCGGGGTTGGGAAAACCGAGATTGCACGGCGGCTTGCGCGGCTTGCCAACGCCCCTTTTTTGAAAGTGGAAGCCACCAAGTTCACCGAAGTCGGCTACGTTGGCCGCGATGTTGAGTCCATCGTGCGGGATCTGACCGAGATCGGCGTTGCAATGGTTCGGGCCGAACACAACGCACGGCTTCACCAACAAGCGGAATCGCGGGTGGAAGAACGCCTGCTGGATTTGCTGCAACCGCGCAACGTCAGTTTTAATCTGCCATTTGCCGCCCCCGGCGCGCAAATCCACACCCCTGATTCGGCAGCGCGCAAAGCCGAACGGGAGAACCTTCGGCAGCGGCTACGCAACGGCGACTTAGATAATGTTCAAGTGGAGATGGATGTGTTCGACGACTCGCAGGCATCGCAGATGGCCGCAACGTTCAGCAGCCTTGCCGGCGATGAAATGGGGCGCAACCTGCAAGAGATGATGAGCAACATGCTTCCGAAACGCTCGGTGCGCCGCACCATTCCCATCAGCGAAGCGCGCCGCCATGTGATGGCCGAGGAGACCTCGAACCTTGTAGATAACGATGCCCTGATCCGCGAAGCAGTCAGCCGCGTGGAAAACTCCGGAATCGTCTTCCTGGATGAGATTGACAAAGTTGCCGGCGCCGGAAGCAGCAGCGGCCCCGATGTCTCGCGCGAGGGGGTCCAGCGGGACCTGCTTCCGATTGTGGAAGGAACCACCGTCAACACCAAATACGGCCCGGTCCGAAGCGACCACGTGCTGTTTATCGCCTCCGGCGCGTTCCATATTTCCCGGCCCAGCGACCTGCTGCCGGAACTCCAAGGCCGCTTCCCCATTCGTGTGGAGCTTGACTCGCTAACGGCTGATGATTTTGTGGAGATTCTGACACGCCCAGAGAACGCTTTGGTGAAGCAGTACAAAGCATTGTTGGCAACCGAAGGCTTGGATATTGTTTTCACCGACCCGGGCATTGAAGCAATCGCAAAAGTGGCTGCCGAGGTGAACGAGGAAGTGGAGAACATCGGGGCGCGGCGGCTGCACACGGTGATGACAAACCTGCTGGAAGAGGTACTGTTCAACGCCCCCGATAACATCGAACAACAGACTATTACCGTCACCCCCGAGCTGGTTCGCAAGCGTCTGGAAAACGTCACCAAGAATCAAGAGCTAAGCCGGTACGTGCTGTAAAAAAAGCAGCCGCAGAAATAGAGTTCCCCTTCATCAGCCAAACGCGGCAGCAACGGCAATGATGAAGGGGATTTTTTTGGCGCATCTCAAAGTAATGTGCGCGGTAGATGAGCATCAATGGCTTCAATATTCGGTGGCTCCACTCATACTTCGACGGGGCTCAGCATGAGCGGAGGCGAGATGCGGTGGCTGTTGCACACTAGCTTGAGATGAGCCGGGGACTCGTTTTCACCTTGACTGCACCACCCGCCGCAGTATCTCCATCCCCCCTTGCTGCATTGCTTCGGTAAGGTCATCCCCTTCCATGTTGGCAAGCATTGCAACGGCAACTCGGCGTTCGGGAAGGATCATCAGCAATGCGCGCCCGCCCGATTGCGCGCCGTCGTGCATGGCCAATTTCCCCAGGGGCGTTGCCGCAACAAACCACCCCAGCCCGCACGGCATTTCCACACCACCAAACTCGGCGTTCGTCCAGAGTAACCGGAGCGTGGTGTCGGCAAGAAGGCGATGCTGAAGCAGTGCCAACGCAAAACGCGCAAGGTCGTTGGCGGTGGAAACCAAGCCGGCCCCCGGAACGCGGTCGCTAAGGTTCAGCGGTTTTGCGGGAACCACATGGCCGGCAAGTGTGCGGGTATATCCATCGGCAATCTGCTCGTTTCCCAACTGCCGCAGCTCCCCGATTGATCCGCTGCGGCTCATCCCCGCCGGGGCCAGCACCAACGTCTCGATGGCCTGCGCAAACGGCTGGCCGCTGGCCGTTTCCACCAGTCGCCCAAGCAGATTAAAGGCATACGTGCTGTAGTGAAATTGCGTCCCCGGGGGGAACAGCAGCGAATCGTTCGCCACAATCCCAACGGATTCGGCAACGGTGGGGAAGTAGCGGCGGTTGTAGTTTTCGTCGGGGCTGATGTAGTGGCGGATGCCGGAGCAATGCGCCAGCAGCTGGCGCACCGTCACCGGATACTGGCGGAATGGATACTGGGGGCAGTAGCGTTGGATTGGTGAATCAAGCCCCACCTTCCCCTGCTCCACCAGCCGCATCACCGCAACAGCCGTTAGAGCTTTGGAGACCGATGCAAGGCGGTAGCGGGAATCGCCCGTTGCAGGGACCTTCCCTGCGGAGTCCAGCGTACCGAAGCCTTGTGTGAAGATGATGCCGGTATCGCTGGCCACCGCAACCGCAATGCCGGGCATGGGGATCGTTTGGCGGATGCGTTCAACAACCGAAACAACCGCCGCAGCGTCCGGCGGCGGCTGGGCAACGGCCGAAACAGCAACACAGCCAAACAGCAGGGTTAGGAAAAGCCAGTGTGGAACGATGCTCTGCTTCATCAGGTTTTTGGCTTATCTACAAATTATTTTCGGAGCAAAGTGGTGTACAAATTCCCCTCCTTTGGAGGGGTGCCCGCCAGGGCGGGGTGGTTTTTTGGTAGGGCTGTTGCTTTTCCTCATCGGTAGCCCCACCACCCCGTCAGGCTGCGCCTGCCACCCCTCCAAAGGAGGGGAATTTTTTTCTCTCTGTCAGGCGGGGCCTGACATTCGTCCACTGGAGGGGGAATTCTTCTGCTCACTTCCGCTGCGGCCCCATCCCTTGTTCCACCACTTGCATCTCCACACGGCGATTCATGGCGCGCCCATCGTCGGTCCCGTTGTTGGCAATGGGGCGGGTTTCGCCGTAGCCGGCTGAAGCGATTCGGCCAGCAACAACGCGATTACCAACCAAATACGATTTCACCGCCGCCGCCCGCTGCTGCGATAACTCCACGTTCGACGCCGGATCCCCCACGTTATCGGTGTGCCCGCTGATGGCAATGTCGAACTCCGGATTTTCCCGCAGCAGCCGCACCACTCTGTCCAAATCCGCAATGGATTCCCGTTTCAGCAGCGATTGTCCAAAATCAAAAAACACCAACAACCGTGTGGAGCCGTTCAGCGGCTGAAGCTGGAAATTCATCTGCAGATGTTCAGTGGCTTCAAGATCGTAGGGAACGTTCAGCTCCTGTGAGTAAAACAGGTGGCCGGGCGCAAGCCCGGTAATCGCGTATCGCCGCCCGCGCGGAAGCACCACGGCGTACTCACCCGTTTCCGGGTTGGTGATGGTTGCGCCAATCACGTCGCTGGTTGCCAAATCCACCACCTCAATCGAGCCGAACAGCGGCTGGGCAGCGGTGGTGGTAACGCGCCCTTGCACCACCACAATCGGGTCAATCGGGAACGGGACGGGGGCCACACGATAGAGGTCGTAGCCACCGGTTCCGTTGGTTCGGTTGGAAGCAAACGTGGCGATGCGGCCATTGCTGGAAAGGGTGAAGGAAATTTCATCGGCCTTGCTGTTGACCGGCGCGCCGATGTTCCGAACGTCGGCAGTGTCGTCGGCAAACGTGGCGGTGAACAGATCGAACCCACCCAAACCCGGGTGCCCGTTGGAGCCAAACACCAACGTTTGATGATCGGGAGAAATCCACGGGGAGACTTCATCGAACGCCGTGTTGATCTGGCTTCCGGCGTTGATTGGCTGGCCCCACGCCCCTTCGTGAGTGCGGCGGCAAAACCAGATGTCGCGGCCCCCGGCCCCGCCCGGGCGGTCGCTGCTGAACCAGAGCACGCTTCCATCGCCGCCGACGCATGGCTGCGAATCCCAGAACGGGCTGTTGACCGGCAAGCCAAGATTTTTGGGGATCATCCAGGGGACAAGATCGGGGGGGATAGTTCCGCGTGGGCCGGCATCAACCTGGTACAGATCGCAATCGCCCAGCCCGTAATCGCAGCCGGCGAAGTACAATTCCTGCCCCGACGGCATCACCGACGGCACACCGTTGCTCAGCGCATTATTAAGCTGCGGCGCAAGCTGCGCGGGAAGCCACACGCCGCCACGCGATTGCCGCGCCACAAACAGGCTGTGCTTCCCCGGCGCGCCGGTTCGGTTGCTGGTGAAATAGACCACCGTGGTGTCCAGCGGGATGGCCGCGCCGAATTCATCGGCTGGGGTGTTCAGTTCGTTCCAGGGGATCACCGCAAGGCCGGTTCGTTTCACCTCATCTTCGTTCAGCAACGCCGGGCGAACCACACTGCTTGGCGAGCCGCAGCCCGCGATGAACGCGGCTGCCACCAACGGCAGCAGCAACGCCAGCCACACCGTTCGCGACGCAACGGCAACAACGGTCTTCACCATGCAAGAAACCATGCAAAAATGTTTGGCGATTGAATGTGGGATCATCATGCGTGCAAGCCGTGGATTACCGCAATTGATACTGCAACGTGGCCGACAGTGAGTAAATGCCCAGGTCGGAGTTGGGGGATTTATTGATGGCGTTCATCCCAAAATCAAGCGTTAGCTCCGGAAGGAAATTCCAATTCTGGCTGATGGGATACGTTAGCCCCGCCCCAATCCGGAAGGCATAATGGAGGTTTATCAATTCAGGCACTTCCCCCGATTCTTGGATGGTATTGCGGTTTGTTCCCGGGTAGAGTAAGCTGCTTCCGTTGCCAAAGCTGCGGGTTCGTTCCAAGCTGGAGGAAATGGCGTTTGCGGCGTTCAACCCAAACAGCAGGTAGAATGTTGAGAAATCCAACTTTGCCGCCCCACCCCACCGAAGGTAGCCAACCGTGGCGGTGAACTTGTGGGCCGAGCCAGCCAACACCGTGTCGCCACGGCTGGTGGTTGCTGGTTCGCTGACGGCCCCCGCCCCACCAAACGAGCTGTGGACATACTCTGCAGAGGTAACAATCGAAAAGCCGGTGTTCAGCGGGAACTCTACATCCACCCCAAGCTGGTAGCCGAACCCGGCCGCCACGCTGTAAATATCAGCCTGGCCCGAGACTTTGCCGACATCCAACGGCACGTTGTCCAGATAGACATCGTTGGAGTAGGCCGAGCGGTTGAAACCGGCTTTCAGAGCAATCTTCAAGTTGGGGGTGTTGCGGCGGGTGTTCGGCGTAAGGACATCGCCCGGGAGCGGTGTTGGTAACGGTGGAGTACGCTGAGTAGCAATCGCTGCTGGCACGCAATTCGCCCCGGTTCCCACGGCAGTTTCCGCGGTTTGGGAAACGGCCAGATTGGCCCCACAAAAGAAGCTGGCAACAACGGAACATGCCATCACAACAAGGCGGCACAGCGGGTAGGAACGTTGCATAAGTGCGGTAACGATCAAGGATGCCAGGAGAAACAAGGTTCGGTTGCCAGGCCGAAGATAGCGCGGCCAGCGGGTATTTCCGCCACCGTTTCCCAACTATCGCGGCGGCGTGCATAGAAATTCACACGATTCCACCGGGCAATTCTGTTCATTGCTACCGTTGCTGGCTTGCCAACGGCGCGGCGCGCAAGTAAATTTGCTGGCGTGTGGTGCCGGCGGCGGAAATCCGTTCTTGTTTCGGCAGGCCACACGCACCAGGTTGGGGGGCATCTGCGAAACACGCAGCACGCTTCCACACCACAACAGAACAAGGCTTGTGATGGACTTCCTACAAGACAATTTCTGGATCATTCTTGGCGTGGCCATTTGGTTGTTCAGCTCACTGTTCGGCGATAAAAAGAAGAAGGCCGAAAAGGAAGCCCAGCGGAAAGAGCTGATGGAGAAAGCCCGCCAAAAACGCCAAACCGCAAAAGCCGACGTAACCCGGCAGTTCCAAGAAATAGCGGCGCGCCAGCCGGAATCCGAAGGGGGCGTTGGAAGCTCGCTGAAGGCACTGATTGCCGAGGCCGAACGGCGAATCCAAGAAGCAAGCAACGAAGCCGAACAGCCGAAATCTTCGCCGGCCAAAGCGGCTGCGCCAAAGCCAGCTGCGCGCCAGCAGATTAAGGAGTTGGTGAGCATGCCGGATGCCGATTTCGAGTCGTTCGACGCGTTGCCAACCGCCGACCAGTTGCAAGGCCAAACGGAAAAATCTATCGAACGGATTGACTACGACACCAGGGCCGAAGCCTTCGAGTTCCGGAAAGCGATCAACGAGACGGCTGAGCAGCAGTACCACACGGATGGGTTCGAGCGTTTCCAATCGGCGCATGGATTCACCCACCCCGGCGGGCGGCCACGGGTTGTGCAGTCGGTTGGTGTGGAGGAAGAGGTTTCGCCCTACGAAGGGATGTTCAACAACCCCGATGACATCCGCCGGATGATCATCCTGAAAGAAATTTTTGACAAACCCCTTGCACTTCGCCGCTAATGGCCACAACTTTCTACGACGACCGTTTCCGCCCCTCAAGCCCCAGCGCAGATAGCCAGTCGGGGGGGGTCCGTTTCGATTTTCGCACCTTCCTTGTCACGATGGCGCTGGTGGGGATTGGGCTTATTTCCGTCTATAGTGCCACCTACGATTCCGGCGCGTCAGCAATTTTTCAATCGCAGTTGATGTATGCGATTGCTGGGTTGGTGGTGATGCTATCGGTAGCGTTTGCGCCGGATCGCTGGCTTCGGCTTAGCAGCATTCCGCTGTACGCGCTTGGGATGCTTCTGCTGATGGCGGTGCTGGCAATCGGAACCGAACGCTACGGCCAGAAAAACTGGATTATCATCGGGTCGTTCAGCTTGCAGCCGTCGGAATTGATGAAAATTGGAACGCTGATGTTCTCGGCACTCTTCATCAGCCGCGAAGGAAAATCGCTCACTTACTGGCGCGATTTGGGGACGCTGATCGCCATTGTGATCATCCCCGTTGGGCTGATTATGGCTGGGAAGGACACAGGGTCGGCAACGGTGTATATGGTGATGTTGATGGCGATTGCGTTCTGGGGCGGGGCCGATCTGTTCCTGCTGTTTTCGCTGGTTGCTCCGGCGATTATTGGGCTGGTGGCGTTGCTTGGTTCCATCAGCGGTTACGGAAGCATTCCGTTGTATGTGGGGCTGGCGGCGTTGCTGGGGGCAATGCTTCTGTTCCGGCGGCGGATGCTGCCAACCATGCTGGCGTTTGGGTTATCGCTGGCGGTGGGGCTTTCCACACCGATCATCTACGACCACCTTCCCCCCCACATGCAGAACCGTTTGGCAACGTTTCTGAACCCGGAGCTTGACCCGCAAGGGGCGGGGTATCACGTGATCCAGTCCATGCTGGCCGTTGGCGGCGGCGGGTTGTCGGGGAAAGGATTTTTGCAGGGGACGCAGACGCAGCTTCGGTACATCCCGGAGCAGTGGACCGACTTCATTTTTTGCGTGCCGACCGAGGAGTTCGGGTTCCTGGGTGGTGTGCTGGTGATTGGCTTATTGGTGTTGCTGATCTGGTTGGCCGTGGATACCGCCAACCACTTGCGAAGCCGTTTTGAATCCACCATCTGCTTCGGCATTGCGGCGGTGATTTTTTACCACATGACCATCAACATCGGGATGGCAATCGGGCTGGTTCCGGTGATGGGCATTCCGCTGCCGTTCCTCTCAAAAGGCGGTTCGTCGCTGCTGCTGAATATGTTTATGATTGGCCTGCTGCTCAACTTCTACCGCTCCCGAACCGACGTGCGGCGGTTCTAATTTCTGTTGGCAATGCTCATACTTGCTAAACTCACCGAAGCCCTTCTTCCGCTTGCCTACTGCGCGGCGGTGGCCATGTACGCCATGGCGTTTCTGCGCCGCGACGAACGCGCCCAACGCTGGGGCCGGCCAGCCGCAATGGTCGCGCTGGTGGTTCACTCGCTGCTGATCTTCGCGCTGACGATGCACCACGGCCACTGCCTGGTTTATACTCCGTTCGAGCTGATGACCATGCTCAGCTACACCATCACCCTGACCTACGTGGTGGTGGAACTTGCCACCGGCGAGCGTGGCACAGGGGTGTTCTTTTTGGGGCTGGCGTTGGTCTTCCAAACCGTCTCCTCCATGTTCGGCCCCGGCGTGGAATCTGCCCCGCCAAACCCACTGCTGTTCGATAACAACGTTGGGCTGCATATTGCTGCGGGGCTGTTTGGCTACACTGGTTTTGCGATGTCGGCGGTGTATGGCGCGCTGTACTTACTGCTGTACCATGAGATTAAATCGAACCGGTTTGGGGCGTTGTACAACCGGCTTCCCAGCTTGGGATTGCTGCAACGAATGGGGGAACTTTCCGCGCTGATGGGACTGCTGTTTTTGTCGGTGGCCATTGTCATCGCGCTGGTGGCGTTGCCGGGCATTCTTCCCACCTTCAGCTACTCCGATCCAAAATTGATTGTGGAGTTTGCCATCTGGGGGCTGTATGCCGGGACGCTTCTTGCCCGCTACCTGCTGCGGCTTGATGGCCGCAAAGTGATGATCCTTTCGCTGATCGGATTCTTCGGCTCGGTGCTGTCGCTAACGGTTATCAACGCGCTGCTCAGCGGGTTCCACAAGTTCAGTTGATTCCCCACCATCACGCCCCCATCATGCTGAATATCCATGCCATCGGAACCTCCCACAAACACTCCCCCGTGGAAGTGCGGGAACGGCTTGCCTTTGGCGAAGAAGAGCTTCCCGACGCACTGCACGACCTTCAAGCAACCATCCCGGGTGAGTCGGCAATCATCTCCACCTGCAACCGTACCGAACTCTACATTCGCCCTTCCGCCGAAGGGATCAATGCCGAACAACTGAAAGATTGGCTACGCAAACGGAAAGGGAGCGACCTTCCCGACAGCTACTTTTTTCAGCTGCACGGCTCCACCGCGGTGCGCCATTTATTGGAGGTTGCCAGCGGCGTGGATTCGCAGGTGGTTGGCGACATCCAGATCATCGGCCAAGTGAAGCAATCGTACCTGATTGCACGCGAGCAAGGGGCGGCCAGGAAAGTGCTGACCCGATTGTTCGAGACCGCGCTGCGAACCGGGAAACGGGTGAAAAGCGAAACGGATTTGTTTGCCGGCGCGGTCTCCATCAGCTACGTGGCGGTTGAGCTTGCGCGGAAAATTTTCTACCCACTCACCAACAAACGGACGCTGGTGGTTGGCGCGGGGGAAACCGGCGAGATGACCGTTCGGAACCTTCATGCACAGGGGGTTCGTAGCGTGACCATCAGCAACCGAACCGAGCAGCGGGGGCTTGATCTGATCGGGCGGCTTGGTTTCGGCGAATGGATGCCGCTGCCAACGCTGAACGAGCGGCTGCATGAGTTCGACATCGTGATTGTGGCGGCCGGCGCGCCAACCTGGTTGGTTGGCTACGATGCCGCACGCGCAGCAAGCCAGCGGCGCAGCGGCCAAACCCAGCTCTACGTTGACATCTCCGTTCCGCGCAACGTAGATCCGCGCGTCGGCACCCTTCCGAACGTTTTCTGCAAGGACATGAACGACCTGAACAGCGTCATCGAGACGAATGTTGAGCGCCGCCGTGCCGAGCTTCCCCGCGCCGATGCGATCATTGCCGAAGAGCTTGCGGAATTCAACAGCTGGTGCAACCGGCTTCCGGTCACGCCGGTGATTGCACAGCTTCAGCAGCAAGCGCGGGCAATCATGCAAACCGAATTGGAGAAGCAGCGGGGGAAATTTTCCGCGGCGGAATTTGGCCAGGTGGAGCGGCTGGTGGAAAGTGTGGTGAAGCGGATTATCGGCATCCCGATGTCGCACCTTCTTGACACCGAGGCGGACCCCGAAAGCGTCCTGCAAACCGCCGAACATCTGCGCAAACTGTTCAAGCTGGATGGGGAGTGACCGACAACCAACGCCCGATTTGCAACCCACAACACACAACTACTCAACATCAACCTCTATGCCGTGTATCATCGGAACTCGCGGAAGCGCGCTGGCACTGTGGCAAGCCCACGCGGTGCAGGAAATGCTGCAATCCCGCTACCCAGAACTTCAGGTGCAGATCGAGATTATCCACACCACAGGCGACATTATTCTGGATAGGCCGCTCAGCAACATCGGCGATAAAGGGTTGTTCACAAAGGAGTTGGAGGTGGCGTTGATGGAGGGGCGCATCCACCTTGCGGTGCACTCGCTGAAGGACCTGCCAACGCAGCTTCCCGCTGGGCTGACGCTGGCCGCCGTCACCCAGCGCGAGCGGCCCGAAGACGCGCTGGTTGCCCCCGCCGGAACCACCATCGAGACCTTGCCACACGGCGGCACGGTGGCCACCGGATCGCTACGGCGGCGGGCGCAACTGCTGCGGCTGCGTCCCGATCTGAACGTTGTGGACGTGCGCGGCAACGTGCCAACGCGATTGCAGAAATACCAAACAAACGGCTGGGACGGGATGATCCTTGCCTACGCCGGGTTGCACCGGTTGGGGTTGGGGGAACATATCGCCCAGATTATTCCAACCGATCAGATGGTTCCCGCCGTGGGCCAGGCCGCGCTTGGCCTTGAAACCCGTGCCGACGACGCAGCCACCATCGGGCTGCTTCGCGGAATTGAACACCCCCCCACCCGCATCTGCACCGATGCCGAGCGCGCACTGCTTCGCAGGTTAGAAGGGGGCTGCCAAACGCCAATCGCCGCCCACGCCACGCTTGCGGAAGACCACCTCACACTCCACGCAATGATTGCTTCGTTGGATGGCAGCACAATTATTGGCGGGGGAATGAACGGCCTACCAGCTGAGGCGGAAAACGTTGGGAATCAGCTGGCGGAGGACTTGATAGAACGTGGGGGGAAGGGGGTGTTGGGGAGGGGACTTATGGGGTGAAAATACCAGCAATTAATGAAGAGCGTAGGTTATTGGCAGCGACATCCAAAGCCCTATTGGCTTGCCATCTTGTACCGCTGGCCGGAATCTCAGATTTCCAATCGCTTCTTTTGCACTCTCTTCAAATAATGGGTGGTCGGATTCCTCGGTGACCATTTTTTGGGGATACCCATTCGCATCTACATAAACCCGTATTGTTGCTTTTCCTTGTAGGCCAATGCGTTGAGCAGTTTCAGGATATTGGACTACGCAGCGCAAATAATTCTCGTCAAACATTGGCTCGCTTTCAACAGGAACGAAGACAAAAGAATCGCGGTCTTTTTTTGCTTCATCCGCCGGTGGATTGCTACTGTCATCGGATTGCTTCATCGGCGGAGGGGTAGCCACCGCACGCTCAGTCAGCCGATACTCCCAACGCAATTCAGGGTTGAACACGTCGGCGTAGGTTCCTCGAATAATTGCAGCATAATCTCCTTTCGGCACACCGTCAGTGCCTACTGGTTCCAGCACAAATGCAACCCGAAGAGTGAATTTATTTGGCAGCATAAAACTCATCCGGCCTATCCCCGCCTTCACTGCTGCCGACAGCAACGAGTCATCCGACTTCTCTATGGCTATCTCTTTAACCTTCCCCATTCCCCCCAATGTAATCGTTGCCTCCACTACTCCTTCCAGTTTTTTATCCAGCATCTCCTGCGTGTACCAAATATTTTTGATCAGCTCACATTGACTGGGTGCCAAGGTTTGAGCTTGTGCGGTAAAGGAGGTCATCACTGCCAAGAGTGCCAGCAGCAACGCCGATTGTATACTCCCCTCGAAAGTGGTTTGCGACAAAACCCGCGCTGTCATTCCCGCGAAAGCGGGAATCCATACCACACCTGGCTGAGTAGAGTTTCGCAATTCAATTTGCGCCGAGTATAGATGTGGAAATGCCATTGGAGTGCTGTTTGCTATTTGCTCTGCATAAGTTTTTGAAGTTGCAAGATCACGTAGTGAAAGATCACGGAGTGGATGCTTTCGGCGGTGCACATATCGTTCAGCGGAACGTGAACACGCTCGTGGACTATCTCCATCAATTTCCCGCCGCCGAAGCCTGTTACGCCAATGGTTTTTACTCCATTCTGGTTGGCGTATTCGATTGCACGAAGAATGTTCGGACTGTTGCCAGAACCGGAAATTGCAACCAGCAGATCGCCCGGTTGGCAGAAGGTGCGTAATTGCTGAACAAAGATTTGCTCGTAGCCTTCGTCGTTCCCCAACGCGGAAATAAATGCCACGTTGTCGGTCAGCGACATGGCGCGGATACGGCGGTCGCTGCTTAAATCGGGGCAAGTACCTTTGGCAAGGTCCTGTGCAAAATGGCTGGCGTTGGCAGCCGAACCGCCATTGCCAATCACAAACACCGTTGCCCTGCGCTGAAAGGCATCAAATAAGCTATCAACAAGCTGGCTCACCTGCGTTTGATCCACAGACTCCAGCGCGTTCTGTGTGTAGGTTAGATATTCGGAGAAATTCATGGTCAGGAATCGGTTGTCGGGAATCGGTTGTCGGAAATCGGTTGTCGGAAATCGGTTGTCGGGAATCTGACTATACTCCAAACAGAGTGGTTTGCGAAAAACTCAATCACTGTCATTCCCGCGAAAGCGGGAATCCATAGCGAACCTAGCTGAGTAGAATTTCGCAAACCAATTTGCGCCGAGTATAATGACTTTTATCGGTTGTTGGGAATCGGTTTTGGATAATCGTGAGATCAGCTTCCCGCTCATTATCAATTATCAATTTACTTCCAGCTATACCGCTCTTGGTTAAACATCACCTTGCTTCCGTGCGATTCTAACATGAACGGCATTTCGCGGTAATTGGATAGAGCCTCGCGCAAGTTATCCTGGTTGGAACGACGGCAGTAGGTCATTAAAAAACCACCGCCACCAGCCCCGGATATTTTCCCCCCCGAAGCCCCGCCACGGATTGCGGCTTCGTACATGGAGTCAATTTCGGAGTTGGTAACGCCGCTGGCTAATTGTTTTTTCAATTCCCAGTTGCGATGAAGGATTTCCCCTATTTCGTCGAAATTACCAGCATACAAGGCTTCGCGGGTTTGGAATGCCAACGCTTTTATTTGATCGTGCGCTTCGATGGTTGAGATTATTTTTTCGCGCTGCTCGGTTAAAATGCTGGATGCTTGGCGGACGATGTTCGTGAAAAACAGCAGGATATTGCTCCCGAACCGCCGCTTGGCTGCCGGGGGAATCGCAATTCGTTCCACCCCAACGGAGCCGTCTATCCGAAATTCAAAAGCGCACAGCCCGCCATACGCAGCAATGTATTGGTCTTGCTTCCCGATGGGGCGGCCTAAAATTTCAATCTCAATTTTGCAGGCTTCTTGGGCCAATCGTTCCGGCCCAACTTGCTCACCTTGATATTGATAAAATGCGTTCAGCAAGCCAACGGTTAGGCTGGAAGAAGAACCCAAACCAGAACCTTCCGATGGAATATCGGCCATCATCGCAACTTCAAACCCGGGGGGCATTCCGGTTAGCCGGGCAGCTTCGCGAACAAGGTCATGCTGGATTTCATCAATCGAATCCACAATCTCCTTTTTTGAATAATCCACATAAATTTTGTCGTCGTAGCGCGCCTTGACGATCACATAAATGAATTTATCAATGGCTGTGGAAACAACGTAGCCGCCACGCTGGCTGTAATAATCGGGAAGGTCGCAGCCGCCACCAGCAATGCTGATACGAAGCGGTGTTTGTGTTATGAGCATTTTTTTTCGGGAGTCGGGAATCGGTTGTCGGGGGTCGGTTGTCGGGAGTCGGTTGTCGGTTGTCGGTTGTCGGTGAAGAGGGACTGAGCTACTGGGCCAGACTCCATTCTTTTTCTGCTTGCTGCAAACTTTGGTGGGTGCCGATGTCCCGAAGGTAGCCGCTGATTTCAGTGCCGTTCATCTTTCCGATTAAGCGTGGCATCACGTGGCCGCCAAAATCGAATGGAGCCGGGAGCGTTGGCTGCAAATACTCCAACAACTCTGGCCGCCCAACAAATACCCCCGCCGAGGCCAATTCGCCGCGTGGATTTTTCGGCTTTTCCTCAAACCCAATAATTATACCGTCTGCGTCCAGTTCGGCAATTCCACAATTTTGGGGATTTTCCGGGCGGAATAATCCAACGGTTAATGGAGTTGGATTCCGCTGGTTGAAATTTTTCAGTGCCGTCAAATTCACGTTCGTCAGGTTGTCGGCATAGAGTATGAAGAATTGCTCCTGGCCGTGAAAAAAGCCCCGGTTTGCGTAGATAGTTCCAGCACTTCCCAGCAACTCTTCCTCGTGCACAAGGCTGATCTGCACGCTTCCCCGATACGCCGCCGCAAAATCGCGAACCTGGCTGGGGAGGTGATGGATATTGACCAACACACGGCGCACGCCGTGCTGTTCTAAAAGGTCCATCCACCACGCCAACAACGGTTTCCCATGAATTGGGATCAAGCATTTGGTGACGGTGTCGGTGATAGGACGAAGCCGCGTCCCCAAGCCGGCAGCAAGCAACAGAGCGTTCATAGAAGTACGGAAATTGCTGCGAGTATAAGGGTGCGGCAGAATTTGTTGGGTGAAAAGGTATTTCCTTGCTGGGGCGGCGGCTGGCGGCGGTGGCTACTTATTGATGCTTTGCACCACATTCATCCCTTTCATTGTTTTTTCTGCGTGGTCAAGAATCTGCTGCAAATCGCTTTGGCCTTGCAGATATTCCACGTACTCCCTGACGGAGTCGTGGGGGGTGCGCCGGGGCTGCCAACCAAGCGATTGCAGCTTGGCGGTGTCCGAGCAAGCGTTGCGGGTATCGCCAAACCGGAACTGGCCGGGGATGTTCGGCTGAAGCTCCTGCTTCCCAAAAGCCCCCGCCACAATCCTATCGAACTCGGCAACGGTGTAGGCTTTCCCCCCGCCAACATTCAAAACTTGGTAATCGGTTCGCGGATCGTGCAAGGCAAGGATATTGGCATCAACAACATCGTGGATATTGACAAAGTCTCGATGCTGCTGGCCATCTTCGTACAACGTTGGGGCGCGCCCCAGCAGGTAGTGCAGGCAAAAAATGCGGCAAGCGCCGGAGTAGGCGTTGTAGAAGGATTGCCGCGCACCTTGAACGATGGAGTAGCGAAGCGCGGTGGAGGGAATGCCGTAGCGCAACCCAAACCGCATCGCCTGCTGTTCCTGCGAGTGCTTGCTGAGGGCGTAGGCGTTGGGGGGATTCACATGGTCTTCGGCGGTCCACTGCCATTGCAGCGGCGCGCCAGTTTCATCAACCCAATCCCACTGGCCACGTTGCAACTGCTCAATGGGCCGCAGTGTTGGCGCGATAATTTGGCCATCCTGCCGAAGGTATCGTCCCTCCCCTTGCACAAACTGCGATGATGCCACCACCACTTTTTTTACCGGCAATCGTTCGCCAACGATCAACTCATACAGCAGCGCGGTGGAGACAGCGTTGACGTGAAAGAAGGTGGAGAAATCGTTCAGATAATCTTGGTAGGCGGCAAGGTGATAGACCGCATCAGCCCCGCGCAACGCACGCAGCAGCGCGTCGCGGTCGCGGGCATCGGCGTGGATGAACTGGATGGCGGGGTCCAGATATTCCGGCTTCCCTTTGGTGTGAACTGGCTTCTGCAAATTATCCAGCACCCGAACGTGATAGCCCAACGCCAGCAACCGGTCGGCCGTGTGCGAGCCGATAAATCCTGCACCGCCAATGATTAAAATAGTCCCGCTCATCGCTTTACCTTTTTTTGGCGGATTGCGTAATTCAGTTTTGATTTCAGCACCGATTCTGCGGGGACATCGCTCCAGAGAATGCAGCCGGAACCGACCACCGAATCGTGGCCAACCGTGATGTGCGGCTCAATAAAAATCCCGGTTCCGAACCGCGCCCGGTCGCCGATGTTCGCGCGGCTAGAGGTAATCACCCCCGGCCCAAAACTGCAATGATTCCCCAACGTGCTGTGGTGTTCGATGCTGCAATACGCGCTCAGGAAATTATTATTTCCCACCGTTGCGCATGGCCCAATTTGGCAAAATGCCAGGATCACATTTCCGGCTCCGATGGCTGCGTTTATTCCCACTTGTGCGCTTGGGTGAACCACGTTGGCAAAGGGGATTCCGGCGGCGCTCCATTCATCAAAAATGCGCTGGCGGAAGGGGATGCTGGTGCTGACGGAGATAACAACTCCATCGGCCTGATTTTGCTGGATCATCTGCTTCACATGGGTGGCATCCACCGGCCCAACAACCGGAACGCCAGCAACGCTTCGCCCGTGCAGCGTGGCGTTATCATCAACAATGGCCACGGCGTGTTGGCCGGGAATTTTGGCCAGCGCATCCAGAATCTGCACCGCACCTTCGCCGCCGCCAACAATCACCAACCGCTGAACACGCCCTGCCGGGTAAGGGTCGTTCACAAGATCACGCACCGCTGCCGTTACCGAAATTGGCTTGGCGGATTGCTCCGCAAGAAATTGGTGAACATCAGCTTCGGTAATTTTTTTCCCCGGAAAAACCGCCGCCACTTGCTGAATTTCAATCCCCTGCTGGCGCGCCACCATTTCGGCTTTCATTGTCCACGATGCGGCTGCATCGCCCTCGGCTTGTGGCAGAATTACGGGCGCAGATACTGACGCAATAAAAGCCAGAATTTCTTCGGCGCTGGTTGGGGTGTCGCAGATTGCCGCAACCGGTTCCCCCACGGCAAGCTCACCCCCGGTTTCAGCAAGGAAGGTGATCCATCCATCATGGGTGGCTTCAATATCAAAAATGCTTTTTGTGGTTTCGGCAACGCAAATCACCTCACCTTTTCGGACTTGTTCACCGGGTTGTTTGGCAATTTCAACAATGATGGCGGTGGTGTCGTTGGCCCCCATCTGCGGAAGCGGAATTGGATGAATTGCGGTCACGAAAAAACCTTCAGGATTGCGTTCAGGATTGTGGTTTCGGAGACAAGGACTTCGTCTTCTAATTGTTTGGCTGCGGGGATCACCGTTGGCAACGCCCCCACGCGAACGATCGGGCAAGCCAGCTTCCCCATGCACGATTCGTACAGCCGTGCGGCAAACTCGGCTCCCCAACCGTTGCTGGTGGTTCCTTCTTCGGCAATCACCACGCGCCCCGAATTGGCGGCGGCAGCGGCAAACGGGGCAATCGGTGGAAGCGGGCTAAGGCTTGCCGGAATCAGTGCCTCCAGGCGAATTTCTTCGTCGGAAAGGCGTTGCAGCAGCGATGGAAGAAATCGGCTGATCCCACCGTTAGTGATGAGAGTAACATCGGGAGAATTTCCCGCGCCGAAATTACGGAGCCGGACGGTGGGATACTCTGCTTCAGCATCCAGAAACTCATGCTGAAGAGTGGCGGTGGAATGGAGTTGCTGGCGGAGCGGATAAAGGAGTTTGTTCTCGATAAACACCACCGGTTGGGCGGAAGCAATGGCCGCACGAAGCGATTTCCCAGCATCGTGAAAGATGCTGGGGGCAACAACCGAAAGGTGAGGCACGCCGCAAAACATCCGCTCCAGCGATTGGCTGTGAGTTGGCCCATAGCCCCGGCCCCCCCCCATCGGTGTCCGCACCACCAGCGGCAGCGTCACCCGCCCGTTGTACATGGCGGGGAATTTTGCAGCGTGGTTGATAAGCTGGTCGGCAGCAAGGGTGATAAAATCGCCGAACATCAGTTCGGCAACCGGGCGCATCCCCCGCAAGGCCAAGCCGTTCGCCATCCCAACAATGCTCCCCTCGCAAATCGGTGTTGTGAACACACGCTGCGGGAACGCAGTGGATAACCCTTTGGTGACTTTGAACGCGCCGCCATAGGGGTCCAGAATATCTTCGCCGAACACCACAACCGCGCTGTCGTCGGCCATCGCATTATGCAGCGCGCCACGCAGCGACTCCACGTTGGTCAGCATCTGGCTCATTCTTCCCCCCTGCCAATGGTTAGCCCTGTGGTGTTTGTTGCCACCAGCGGACGTTCCAGAACTTGCTCCACCGCCAACCGCACCCGCTCCTCCACGGCTTGCTGAATTTGCCGCAGTTGCTGCGGGTCTAACTGAAGCTCCAGGTGGCGCAGCGGGTCGCGTTGTTCAATCATGGCAATTTCTTCTGCCGAGCGGGTGTCGTCCCCTTTGCTGTGAGGGCCAAGCCGGTAGCAACTCACGGCCAAAAAAGCGGGGCATTGCTGCTGGCGAACCATGCCAACCGCAGCAACCGCAGTGGCATGAAGAGCAAGGGGGTCAAACGAATCGGCGGTAAATGTTTGGATGCCGAACGTCTGGGCGCGGGTGGTTAGATCACCGGCGTGTTCCTGTTGCTTTGGAGTGGTTTGGGCAATGCCGTTGTCTTCCAGCACAAACAGGATTGGCACCCCCCACAATGCAGCGATATTCATGCTTTCGTACACCACGCCTTGCCCCATTGTGCCATCCCCCAAAAACACCGTTGCGATTGCGCCGCTCCCCTGCATTTTTTCGGCAAGGGCAGCGCCCACCGCACAGGGGGCGATTCCCCCTTGGATGCCGTTCGTGTAAAAATTGCGAGTATAAAGATGCTGGGTTCCGCCAATGCCACCACACACGCCCCCCTCGCGCCCCAGAACTTCGGCCAACAATCCTTCAACATCGCCGCAGTAGGCCAGGAAATGGCCATGGGCGCGGTGGTTGCTGAAGATGACATCGCGCTGAAGATCCAATGCGTTCACCACCGCAACCGCCGATGCTTCTTGGCCGATGCAGGTATGCACCGTGCCGTTCAATTTCCCCTGGGCAAATAGCTGAAGAAATTGCTGCTCGGTGTGGCGAATCAGAAGCATCTGGGCATAAAAATGCTCGGCAGTCTGATCGGTGCTGGTGAAGAAATTGGGCGATGCAGTCATCATGGAATATGGTTGGCGGAACGTATCCCAGAAATTACGATTGCCGCATCCAGAGTACGGCGTTTCGTGCTTCTGTTGATCCCTGCGTTACGGTAAATCCAGCCTTTTGTAAATAGCTCACTAATTGGTGAATTGGGTGAGTTGAGGCATTGGGGAGCGTGTGATATTCAAACCGTAGTTCTTTGATTTTTTTTAATGTTTCTGGGGCCGTGTTGTAAAGGATGTCATACTCGGCACCTTCGCAATCCATTTTTAGAATATCACACTGGCTGATCTGGTGCTGCTCCATCACGTCAGCCAGGGAAAAACATTGGATAGGAACACCGCTTGATCCCCGATGAACTCCCGCCACCAACGTGTGGGAAAGTGCAGAATCGGAAGTATGAAGCATCTGCGTCCCTGTGATCCCAGCAACCGCACCAGCAATCACAGTAATTTGTCCGCTAAAATTATTCTGGCGGATATTTTGCTCCAACAATGCCACTGTTGCGGGCATCGGCTCGACAGCAATCACACGGGTTCGCTTCCCTTGCCCCGCAGCAAGCAGCGCAAAATCGCCGATGCTTGCGCCAATATCAATCACCACCGATCCATCTGGGACATCGCCGTATTCTTTTTTTATAAACGTTGTGGCGATATTTTCCGACTCCACCGCCTGATTCAAGTTAATCACCAGGCCGTTCCGCAGCTGGAACCGCCTGGATTGTTCATTAAATCCAACGTACAACTTTAAGAACGGCCACCAATTTTCCACCGAGCGCACAATGGCTGGAAGATAGATGCAGTGTTTCCACGTGCTCCAACGGAGAAATTTTCGGAATGAGCGGCGCATACGATGATACCTTGTGAGAGGGGGGGGGAGTGATTTATCGAGCCGCTGTGGGTTGGCAAGAAATAGAGGTGGAAATTCGGGATAGCAACTCCACGACGTTTGCGCCCATCACACCATCGTTTGGCAAGGGTGAGCGGCGGAGAATTGCTTGAATAAATCCATCACACTCCATTCGCAAAGGTTCGTGCTGTTCCAGCGGCAGCACGTGAATTTCGCCGGTTGAGTAAAACAATTTCTGCGAATCCGAATCTTTTGCGCCAACCCGGTTATCAATCGGATTGCTGAAGAATTTCACTTTTCCATCCAGCGCAAGCATTTCATCATACACCAGCGTTCCATGCTGAGCAAACAGTTGAAAAAGGCGGCTTTTATTGGCCGATAACCAGCTAACGTGGATATGCGCCGTAATTCCGCTTGGAAAAACCATGTTGATGTGGGCGTTATCCACCAAGCCGTCCCACTGGTAGCTATGGCCGATTGCGGTTATTTCCACCGGCATTTCGTTCACCAAGTGAAGAATGATGGAAAGATCATGCGGGCATAAATCCCACACCACATCAACGGTGGTGCCGGGGGGGCCTGGATTAATTCGGCTGGAAGAGAGATGAAAGACCTTTCCGATGTTGCCGGTGCTAATTTCTTGATGCAGCTTCCTAACGCCGGGTGCAAACTGAAAAACGTGGCCAACAGCAAGCACTTTATCGAGCGAGCGCGCTACTTCCACAAGATTCCAAGCGTCGGCAGAGGTGGCGGCAAGGGGTTTTTCAACAAAGACATGTTTCCCAGCTTTTAATGCCAGCGTAGCCAGTTCGGCATGGGTTGCAACTGGGGTTGCAATGGCAACCGCATGAATTGCTGGATTATCAAGAATTTCCTGGAACTCCAGCGTGGTGTGGGCATCTGGAAATTGCTGGCGGATAAACTCAAGCCGACCCGGGCGCGTGTCGCTGACGCTATGCACGATAACATTTGGCAGGCTGTTAAAATTGCGAACAAGGTTCGGCCCCCAGTAGCCACAGCCGATCACACCAACGTTGATTTTCAAAAGGCTTACACTCCTCCCCGTCCGAACAGGACAATTGGAATTGTTTTTAGGATGATTTTCAGATCCAGCCAAATCGAGCAATGCTGGATGTAGTACAGGTCAAGCATGACGGAATCGTTGAACGTCACATCGTGTTTATTGCGCCCCAGCACTTGCCACAGCCCGGTCATTCCTGGGGTGATTTGGAACCGTAGTTTGTGCCATTCGTCAAAGCACTCGTATTCATACTGCAAGCAAGGGCGCGGGCCAATCAGCGACATTTCGCCGCGCAGCACGTTCAGAAGTTGCGGAAGTTCATCTAACGAATATTTCCGCAAGATTTTCCCGACTGAGGTGATGCGCCGATCGTTTTTCAATTTCTCAGTGGATGAATTTCCCGAAATAATGTTGCGAAGATGCTCACGGTGAACAGTGTCATCCGTGCTGTTGTACATGGTGCGGAATTTATACCATGTGAACAATTTCCCATGTTTCCCAACCACGTTCGATTTATACAACACAGGGCCGGACGAGGTAAGTTTTACCGCCAGCGCAATTGCCAGAAGCAGAGGCGAAAGGATCAGAAGGAGGAACAACCCGCCAACAATATCCATACTTCGTTTTATAAATCGCACGCTTGGCCCTATTTCGCGCGGGCGAAGCGTGAATGTTGGAATGCTTTCGAATTCGCTGGTTCCAACTTTATTCTGAATAATCCTAAAATGGTTTGTGGTAACGGTCACGGGAAGCCCGGTGGAGCGGCACTCTTCCACGATTGCCAGCAGCCGGTTGTACTCGATGGAGTTGATGGTGACGTAGATTTCATCAGGCAGTAGATGCTGCGCGACCGTTGCAACTTGGGCAATGGGGCCATAAATCGGCTTGCCAAGCAGCTTCTTTCCAATTTTCGTCGGGTCGTCATCTACAAACCCGCGCAGGCTAAGGCCAAGTTCGGGGGATTGATTGATGTGCGCCGCAAGATTTTGCCCGGCATGGCCCGCGCCGATGGCAAGGATTTTCCGGGTGATGACGTGGTTGTTAATCAGCCGGCGGAACAATTTCCGCATCACCCCGATCCGCATCACCGAAAGGAAAAACCAGCCGCCAAAAATGAACAGCAAAATGTTCACCCGGCTGTAGGCCAACAGGTCAAGGTCCTTGATGAAAAAAAGGATCACCGCTTGCAGTATCCCAAGCCACAGCATCCCCTTGCCGATGTTGACAACTTGGTCCGCACCAGCAGCAAAAACCTTGTGACGGTAAAGATGGACTTCGCGAAAGATGGGAACCGCAATCACTGCCGAAGCAACGAACAGTAGAATTTCGTTGGCTTGCAGCAGATATTCGGTAAACTCGATACGGATTCCGATGATGAGCAGTGCCACCAGCAGCAGGATCAACACATCCGTAAGCGCAAGCAGCAATTTTGCGTGGCCGACCGTGCGAATGATTGTCGTCACAACCCTCCTCCTTGTTGACGTCAATACAGGAAACTCGCCGCGAACAGGCGGGAAGTGCGGCCCAATGCCTTCCGGCCCTGTACCTTATTTCCTCTCTCTCATTTTTTGTGAGAGGTTCCTTCAGGAAACGGCGCAAACATACGAATCACCCTTCCAACTTCGTGCAGAGTTTCTTCACTATGATGCTTCCAATCGTTTCGCCCGGCGGGGCGTTGGGTCCATTGGATTTGCCCAACATCTGCCTCCGATTCCAAAAACCGGAGCGTTCCGTGGGCCGATAGATACTCATCCACCGCCCCACGCTTTCCCGTGAACATGCTCCAGGTGGGGGTTCCCAACAGTGCCGACTCACGGTTCATCGTTCCCCCGCCGCTGATGGCAAGGTCGGAGTGATAGAGTAATTGAAGACCCGGAAGTGCGCGCTCCGGTATCACCACACGGGCTGCGGCCTGGCTGGGCAACGCCGCACGAACTAACGCAGCTTCCAAACGGGTTTTGGGAAGTACGACCACCACCGCATTCCGGTTTGCTGCCGCTGTGCGGATCACTTCTCGGCAAATTGCTTCGCTTCGGGGATCGTGGTAATTGCCAATCAGCCCAGGGGGGCGGATCGTCACCAGCAGTTGATCCGGGGCTACATCAAGGCTGTGGCGGAAGGCCGGGTCGGGGGAAAATTGCGGCAGATAGAGGTGCTCCTTCAGCCCATGATAACGACTCACGTTCCCCAACGGAACGCCCGCCGCCTGCAATCGCTGGTCATCAATGATGGATGGACAAAGCAGATGCGTTGCCAGACGGCTGAATATCTGCATCTCGGTCCACTCGTAGTCGAACATCACCACCGAGGGAACCCGCATCAGCCGCGCAGCAAGCACTTGTGTTCGGGAACCATGGCTTAACGCAAGGTGGGGCGCGAACCGGCGAACGGCGTTCCGCAGCTGCAACGTCCGCACCGGAAGGTTCAGCACTTTCTTGACTTTGCTTCGCCCCGCGTGCTGGCCAACGATTGCGGCATCCACCCCAAGTTGCTCCACTAAATCCACGGTTTGCGCAAAGCGGCGTGCGGTAATCATCACCTGCGCGCCTTGCTGCCGGAGCAACCGAATCAAGGGGGCAAACAGGGGGACGTGGGGGGAGTTGTCAAGGTCAATCCACAGCCGAAAATCGCCAGACGGGAAATCAGGGGCGTGGCGGGGTGAGGTGTCTGCAGATACCTCTGCAGAGGTCTGCGGCTGGGTTGGGGTCATCATTGCAGCAACGCTAATTCGGTAAACTCGGCAAATCCGTTCCGGCCCGACCAGGCGTAGAGTATCCAACCGATTTGGTAGGAGCGGCACTCAGGGTTCAGCACGATTCCGGCGGAGCGGAGTTGGCCTGGGCGACCCAGCAGCAACGCGGCTCCGCTTCGCAGAAGCCTGCGCGGACGTTCCAGCGACTCATCGCGGCGGTGCGAGCGGTGAATGAAAAACGGTTCGCGCTCAATCATGGCCGCCGCCAGTTGGTTGTTTCCGAACAGCCAGCGATAGCTCCGTTCGATTGCTGGGCGGGCTTGCTCCATTCCCAAATCCAGCGCCGGAAGCAGCCACAGCATCGCCATTGAATCTTGGTGGACGCTATAGACTTGGTACCAATCCAGCACCACACCACGCTTGGCATCAATAAACCAGGGCCACTCCCCTTGCGGCCCCTGCAAACCGATCACGGTGGCGGCTGCATGGCGGAACAAATCAAGAGCCGGCTGGTGTTGGAAAGCGTTGCCATACTCCGCCAGCGACATCAACACATACACCACCCCACCAAACGAAGTGCACCGCCGGCGCGCGCCCGACAGGCTGAAGCAGGGCAACCCGGTTGCGGGAACAACAAGGCGGTCGCGGATGATCTGGTAGAGTTCATCGGCCAACGCAATATCTGGCTGGTGCTGGCTGATTCGGGCCGCAGTGGTGCAGCCAAACAGCATCCATCCAAGGTCCTGGGCCGTGAGGTTCTTGGCATTCTTACTCTGCAGAATTTTTTGGAGTTGGCTGCGGAACTCCTGCTGTCCGGGGTGATTAGCGCGCGCCAGGAGTGCAAGCGTCAAGCCGCAATCGGCAGGGTTGGTAATTGCCGCACGGTTCACCTGCAAGAACTGGGCGATCAGTTGGTCAATCTTCCAATCCAACGGATAGAACCGCAACGCCTGCTGAATTCCCAGCAAGGTGTTGATGGTATATCGAAGTTTCAGCGGGTGCTGGAAATCGTTGAGGTAGCTTCCCGCCGCAATCCGTGTGGAGTAGCTGAACAGCCCACTGCCACTATCATACATGGCATGAAGCAAACCGGAGCAGCGTTGGAGTAACATGGGGATATGGGCTTCCTCTGTGTGCTCAATCGGAGCCGCATCGGGTGCGTTGCTCATGGGGGAATTTGCTGCCAATGGCGGTTGGTTGCTTGGGTTCATGGTGCCGGTTTTGTCAGCGTTGAGTACGGTTCCAACTGTTCTTTCAGCCGTGCTGGGTGGCAGCTTGCCGCCAGCGCAAAAAACATCCAGACTTGGGTCCAGCGGAGGAAGAATCGCTCATCTTTCCTCCCCTCATGCTGGCGGTAGGTGTAGCTTTCTTTGTTGGGGTTCCAAGCAAGTTCATCAAGGCGTTGCAGCAGGGCGCGGGCTTGCTGGATACTGGCATCATCGCCGGTCAGGATTGCAAAGATTGCCGCCGCAGCGTAGTTATGGGGGTCAATCGGATGCAGGCGGTTGGGGAAGTAGTTCAGCAGGCCATCATTCCGAAGGAAGTGCTGGCGATAATACTCCACCATCCGCGCCACCTTCTGCTGGATGTTGTGTTTGTCCACCAAGGGGTTCACTGCGGCAATTCCCTGCAAGGAAGCAACCACATACAGGTGATGAAAGCAATCGGTCCAGCCGCCACGGGGGTGGTCGTTGTAGGGGATGAAGCCATCGTCACGCACGGCAGCAACGGTGGTTTGGGTTGCTTCGGCGGCAAGCGCAAGATACCCCTGATCCTGGATCAGTTTCCCCCCAAGGCTTAACGCCAAACAGCCCAACACATTCGCGTTGTGGGTGTTGATTGTTGAGGTTGTGAAATATCCCAAAAACGTCCCGGAAGCCCCGTCGCGCCGGTGGCGGTTGGCATACCAGCGCAACGATTGCAGCAACGGCTGGCGGTATTTCTCTCCCGAAAAAGCGATGACTTCATGGAGCAACGCCAGCATTGCAAACGCCCCGGGAACAAGGGTTGCGGCGCGCCGTGGGTTCACCCCGTCGTACAGCGTTCCCCAGGTGTAATCATATCCCCAATGGAGGGCGGATTGCTCCGTTCCCGCCGGGGCATTCACCTCAGTGTTCGCGCCAGTTCCCCCCACCAATTTTGCTTCAGTTTTTCCTCCAGTTTTTCCTCCGTTCGCGTGCGTCGCCATTGCCACCAACCGTTCCAGCATTGCTTCGGCACAGCCATTCCAGGCGTCGCCCAACAACCGGTACGCGAAGTAGCAACAGGAATAAATTTTGGGGTCTTCGATAGCCGGAACCCGCAATGCTTGCCGAACCCAACCGGGGGCAATGCGCGAACCAAACTTGCTGAAGAGCAGTTGGGGAACGCGCCAGTTGTCGGGCATCCACGAAAGGAGCGGGGAGTTGGGAAGATCGAACGGATCGTGCCCTTTGTAATCGTGCCGCAGCATCAGCTTGTGAAGCTGGGCAATCCGCGGCTCCATCCAGTCTGGTTGGTTGGCGTTCACAGTGTGGTGATTGCTGTGATTATTGCTGTGATTCCTGCTTCCCAGCACGCCGGCGGATAGCATCGGGTGAGTGGTTCACTACCAGATAATCACCGATTGCAAGGGCATCCAAATTTGCCGCAAGGAAGGCTTTCACCGCCTCGGTTGGTGTGCAGATAATCGGCTCCTCGTGCATATTAAAGCTGGTGTTAATCAGCGAAGGGATACCACTGAGGCGGTGGTAATGGGTTAGCGTGTCATAGATGGAAGGGTTCACCTGGCGGCGAATAAGTTGGGGGCGAGCGGTTCCATCAACATGAACACACGCTGGCGATTGCGCCTGCATTGTCGGGGTGGCATCGAAGGTGATGGTCATAAACTCGGCGGTGTGTTCGGCCCCGGACACATTGTTGTAGCAGTTGTGGGCGTGCTCCATCAAGGTGACAGGCGCAAACGGCATAAACTCCGAGCGGCGCAGTTGGTGGTTCAGCCAGTCGTTTGCGGCGGGGTCCTGGGTGTGGTATAAAATTGAGCGATTGCCCAGCGCGCGCGGGCCAAACTCCATCCGCCCCTGAAACCGTGCAATGATAAAACCTTCATGCAGCAACTCGGCCAGGCGAAGCTCCATTCGCCCACCGGTCAATTCCTGATATTGAAGCTGGGCAGCATCCAATGCGGTTCTGATTTCAAGCGGAGAAAATTCCGGCCCAAGATAGACATCATGCAAGCGATACGGGGCAAACGGTGCGCGCTGGTGTGCGGCAAGAATCGCCGCGCCAAAACCGGTCCCCTCATCCCCCATTGCCGGCTGAATAAAGATATTGGCAAAGCCTAACGCTTTCACCCGCTGGTTCAATTTCACGTTGGCAAACACACCGCCAGCAAGCACGATATTTTTCCCCTCCGGCTGCGGAATATGCTTGCGGATCAGGGCAAGCACGTCCCGCTCCAGCATACACTGAATAGCGGAGGAAATTTCCTGATTAGTCCACTGGCCAAACCGCGTGTGCCGCAATTGGCGAAGGCGGTCAAGGTTGGCTTCTGCATCGGCAGTGTGGATGAGATAGAACCAATTTTCGGTTGCGCCGCGCCGGTACTGCTCGGCAAACCAGCGATCCATCTCGCTCACAAGTTCAGCAGGAGCTTGGGCATAGGCCGCAAGCCCTGTCACTTTGCCTGGGTGGCGGTCGGGATTAAATCCCAGCATTCCGGTCACGATTTCGTAGGCCTGCCCGGCGATATGTTGGCTTTGGAAATAGTGGTCGGTAATCCACACCTTTCCGTTGCTCCCTTTCCCCACCACTGCCGAAAGAAGGTCGCCAACACCATCCACCGAAACGACCTCGGCATCATTCATTCCAGCACAGAAATATGCGCTGGCCATGTGGCATAAATGGTGTTCAAATCCATACTGGGCGGTGCGACCCATAAAATATGAGGTATCAACCGAGAGGCGGTGAAACTCACGATCGCGCAGAATTTTTTTTCGGTACCACATCCGCGCCACCTCGCTGATGCGTTCCAGCGGGGGAATCATAAACAGATTATTTGCAGCGCAGTTCCGGTAATAATCGGCTTCGCGGCGGATTCGGCGGCGGGTATCTAAACGCCCGATTGCAATCGGGGCAGTCTCAATCTGGTAATGGCTATCAGCAAATTGATAGGTTACATGGGGCATTCCGCGTTGCAGCTTCACCCGTGTAAAGCGTTCTTCGCTTGCGCAAAAAATTGGTTTCCCCAGTTCATCCACCAAGCAAAGGCTGGCTCCGTGGCTTTTATTGATCCCAATTCCGGCAACGGAGTCGGTATTCTTGCTGTTGGTCATACAATCGGTAGCGATGCGAAACGCTGTTGTTATGCTGAGTTAGCCACACGCTGTTGTTGTGCTTGCAGCCACATCATCACGGTGTAGATTCCCCACAAGCGGTGGGCGTGGTCGCGCTTCCCCGCAACATGCTCATCCAGCAACTGCAAAGGGAAATCGGTGCGAATATAGTTGGCCGCCGTAGAATCGGGGTGTGTAAAAACGCGACGGGCTTCTTGGCCAAGCCAACCGCGCATCCAAGCACGAATTGGAGTACCGAACGCAGCCTTGGGGCGATAAATAATTTCGCGGGGGAGGTATGCTTCGGCAGCACGTTTCAGAAGATATTTTTGGGTTCGCCCGTGAATTTTCAGCTGGCTTGGGACACGCGCCATAAATTCCACCAATTCAATATCTATCAGCGGCGGGCGAGACTCCACCGAAGCGGCCATAGAGCCTTTATCACTATAAGCCAAATTTAATCCAGGCAGAAAAAGATTAGTGTCAAGGTAGAGCATCGTGTCAATAAAGGATGCCCCATTTGCAGCTTCGGCAACTTGGCGGTAGCGTTGCACAGCATACAACTCATCAAACGGAATGTTAGCCAGGTGAGGAGCAAGCAATTGTTGTAGCTCATCCGGGCTGAAATACGCAAAGCCGAACATAAAAGCATCCAATGGAGTTCGTTCGGCACTTTTCACAAATTTCTGCGCCCAGCGCGTAAAACGGATTCCTTTTCCGCCAATCGCAACAGGCAAACGATTCGACAGCGGGTGAATAACGTTAGCCCGAAGCCATTGCGGAAGGCGGTGGTAGCGTTGGAGCAGCAAGGAAGCAAGCTGTTTGCGATAGCCACCATAAACTTCATCCCCCCCCATTCCATTCAGCAGGACAGTGGTTCCACGTTGTTTTGCGCCGCAGCTAATTAAGTAGGTATTAATTGCGGCACCATCAGCAATCGGCTCGTCAAGATGCCACAATAATTTAGGGAGAAGGTGATTAAAATCGTGAGTTGCAGGGATTTCGTAGTGAGCGGTTTCAAATTTTTTAGCAACGATTCTGGCATATCTGGCATCGTCCGGCATTGCCTCCATCCGCTTATCCTCTTCACTAAAAGCAATCGTGTAAGTGCTGATATCAGCATTGCTTACTTTGCGCATTAATGCAACAATCAAGCTAGAATCCAACCCACCGGAAAGAAACGCTCCAACTGGAACATCAGCCAGCATTTGTCGCTGCACAGCACGCTCAAGGATTGAGCGTAGTTCATCAACCCAATCTTCCTCACGGCGGTGTTCTTTTTCCAATTCAGCAATAATTGGGACATTCCAAAACTGATGAAGTCTAAGTACGCCATTAATAAAAGTGCCATAGTGGCCAGCAGGAAATTTTTTTATGTGGGTAAAGCCAGAATTTGGCTCCGGTATCCAAAGGAATAGCAGCGAACTAATTACAGAATCACTATTAATAGTGTTGATAGCAGGGTTTACCTCAAACAAAGATTTCGCTTCAGAGGCAAAGGCAAATTTGTCTTCAGAATGCCAATAGTATAAAGGTTTTATCCCCAAATGGTCTCTTGCAAGGAATAATACTTGGGTGACAGTGTTATAGATGGCAAAGGCAAACATGCCATTGAATCTTTTCACACAATCTGCGCCCCAATGATTGTATGCAGCAAGGATTACCTCTGTGTCCGTATCGGAATTAAAGGTGTATCCTTTGGCTTTTAATTCATCACGTAGTTGGCAATAGTTATAGATTTCCCCATTAAATGTGATCCAGTTGTTACCTGCTGAATCACACATGGGCTGATGGCCAGCTGCTGATAAATCAAGGATAGATAATCGGCGATGTGCAAGGCCTGTGGATTGTTCCTGAAACCAGCAACACCCGCTATCATCAGGCCCACGATGTGCCTGCAGTAGGGTCATCCTCTGCAAAATTTCGGAAGACCCACATTTCAGTATTCCAGCAATACCACACATTATTTTTTTCGATAGACGTTTATTGCTTCTTGTAGAACGGACAGCAACTGTTGATGGGTAACAGAAGTATTATAATATTCATCAATTCGCTTACGCGCATTGCGCCCCATGATAGTTTTTAGTTCTGGATTTTGAATAAGTTGGTAAATGGCATCCGATAGCTCCTGAGGATTTTCAGGAGCTATCAGCAAACCTGTTTTTTCATGTTGAATCATTTCTGGCATAGCCCCTTGGGGCGTACCGATTACTGGTTTAGCAGCCGCCATTGCTTCTAATACAACCCAGGGCATTCCTTCCGGCTTCGTAGGGGTGAATACTACAATGTCTGCTGATTGCAGCAGTTTTTTTTTCTCTTGGCCATCAACCACCCCAGCAAAGTGAATATGGCTGTGTAAGCCATACTCTTTGATTAAGAGCATACAATAGTTTTTATATTCATTCCCCAACCAATCCCCTGCAAAAATTATGTGAAAATCATGTCCTTTGTTTAGCAAGATACTGGCAGCTTGAATGAGCACATGAGTCCCTTTATCTTGGAACATATTTGCCAGGCATAGCACAGTAAAAATGGTATTACCATTGTAGTCATCATTACTATCCCAGTTATCAGAAATATCAACACCATTTGCAACCACTCTAATTTTATCTTCATCAATAAGGTCTTGAAAAACTAATTTCAGATTTTCAGATAGAACGACTCCGCGGGTAACACCAGATAGAATTTTTTTTGCAATATACTTACCGAGCCATCCATCATCGTGCATAATATCAAATCTACCAGCACGCAAGTGTACTACGGTAGGAATTCTGAGTACTCTTGCATTAACTAAAAAAACAGCATCCCGAATAAATCCCCAGAAGCCTCTAGCGATTGATATATAGATTACATCTGGGCGATTCGAAATAATGACTTTAATGAACTTGCAACAATGATAAAATGCTTGAAAAATGTTATGAGCGTTAAATTGTCCAATTCCTGTTAATCCATGTCTGTCGCCAATATCTAAACATTGAATAGTAAAATGCGATTTGAGTGTCGTAGAGTTTATAAGTTGCTGGGTAGCAGCAGCAGGACCGATGTATGGAGGTGGCAACGGGCCGATGATTAATAGGTGATGAGATGAAGTCATGAGAATAGAGTAATTAAAATATGAATTGTGTTCAAAAAATCATTTATTGTGAATAGCATTGATATTTTCAAGAAATTTATTGCGATCGGCATTTCTATCAATTTCCACTTTATTTGAAACCACCCAAAATAGCAACCAAATTGGCAAAGACACACGCGCTATTTCCATGTAGTTATCTAAAGGAAAAATAAAAACAAAATACGTTGAAGACACAAAGAGACTTGTAGATAGAGGTATTAGCGTTTCATCTTTTTTAAATTTAGCATATTGGAGAAATCGAATACAATAGCGTATTAATGTTCCGTACAAAATACATATGGTCAGTAATCCGGCGATACCCACTTCCGCTGCATTTGCGAGTATGCTTGAATTTGGATTATTAATTTGCACCGATCCGAATAGTGCTTCCATGCTATACAATGGGAGAATGTAATTAATTTGTACATCGGTATAATAATTTTTATTTCCAAAAACAGATTGTAATATCAGGCCGACTCCCTTAGATTTCGAGCTACTTAACTCAATAGTAAATGTGTAGTTAGCTCTACTCACAAAGGTTCCCGGGCCACTTCCAATTATAGCCATGTAAGGGTATTCTTCATACATTGACCATGTATTGACATAAGATTTCACCTTTCCATAGTTTAATACCACTGACGGGTCAGCAGCTAGAATCAACAAATCATCATATTTCAGGTCAACCTCTGACGAGCTTATATAACTCATTCCATACCCCAAACCGAGTCCAACGATCATAAGAATAGCTGACAGCCTAATAAATTTCCTACCATACAGCATAACGAACGCTATTGTGAATGACATAAAAAAAACTGGCAATGCTGTTCGATACTGCAATAAAATAAACGTTATCAAAAATAATAGTAATGCTGCTAAATAGAAAAGCGATTTTCTTTTTTGAAGATAATATTCACCTAAACAAAAGCCACCCATAATCGTTAATAATACAGAAAACTGATAGCAATTATTTCCAAAAGTCCCGGAAACTTTGTCTGGATCCTGCGTAAGGATAAAAGCAGGAAGGCTAACGAAAACGATAGCTACTATTTCAATAGCTATAATCGACTTATAAAAATTAAACATTTTACATATTAAATCTTCTTTATTATTTATTAAAATATTTAAAGCTATGTACAACAAAGGACCTTCAAGAATACCAAAAACAAACAAGTAGGCAGGCCCCATGAATACTCTATCCCAATTAACAACAATTGAAACACAAGAAATAATGATAAATACAACAGTTAGAGATTTAACTCGCCGAAACATAATAGAGTCATTGCTTTTTATGCGGCGTTGGATTAAACAAAAAATTAACAATAAAGGAATTATTATAATATCAATAACATCAATTGCCTTAGGGATAATACCAAACGTTTCGGAAAACAGCCGACTAGTTAGCAGCACTCCAATAAAAAAGACAACAGTATTATTCATTTAGCAATTGATTAATTGAATTTATAACTTCTTCTACTGATATATCATTGACACGACCTCCGCTGATTATCGTTGCAGTATCTGTATAAGGGCCAATATGCAATGGCTCCGTATTACCAAACAGTGCTATAATTTTTACGTTAGTTGCTGCGCCAATATGCATTACCCCAGTATCATTAGTAATTAACAATGAGCTACGTTGCAATACCGCATGTAATTCGTTTAACTTTAGTTTTCCAACTAAATCAATGATTTTTACGTAGCTATCGATTCCGATCTTAGAGATTAAGCCACGCTCTTCGTTTCCGCCTACAATTATGACAGTCTTCTTTTTATCTAGAAGATAACTTATTATTTTAAAGTAATTTTCAATTGGCCATATTTTTTGTTTTCTTCCGCCGCCTAAATGCACAGTCACACAATCTGCATTAAAAAAAAATGAATTCATTTGCTTTTGCCCTTTAGAAAAATATATTTTACATTTTATTCGATGTGAAGCACCAGATATCAAACCAATAGAACGTGCAATATCCATATTTAATTCTACTCTATGACATTTTTTATTATTAGGGATTAATACATCATAGAGAAAATCATAATCTTCATACACAGAATCAATATTCATTTTATTAATTTTTGCTTTAATTTTCGCCAAGCTAATGAAGGCGAATACAGAATGAATGATTGTATTCGAAGGCTGAGTGCCAATAAAAACATCACATTTAGTACAAAGAATTAAACAGCATGATTTCAGTCGAGAGTATTGGGAATCGGAATAAATAATCTGTTTTGATATGCTGGGATTAAATTTAAAAATATCAGCATTTGTATTGTTAGAGATAACCATTATTCGCGTTTTTGCATTATGTTTTTTTATTGCTTCGATCATTGGGGTCGCCATAACAGCATCCCCAATTCCTGCTCCACATAAAACAAAAACCGATTGATAAGAACCATCCCTTATTTTATATTTTCGAAAAAAAACAGAAGAAAGCAATTTAATTATCCATCGAACTAAATAGTTCATTATTACTGTTAATTGGGTCTTTATCATGCCATTATTAGAGTTATTCTGGAATAGCGATATTGGGAAGAACTAACAATCACGAACATGCTTGACATCCAACGTACTCTCGGAAATAAATCTGTGCTGCACTCATTAGCGGGTCTGCACCGCAAGCAGTTTGACGAATGGCACCAGCACTTCGCAGCCGAACTCCCGCACCGCAAGATGAACCCGACGGTCAAACGCCAGCGAGCCATTGATGCTGGCCGACGACACACACTCAAAATCCCCGAAGGGATCCTGTATTTTCATTTTGTTCTACCTGAAAATCTATCCGACGATGGAACTCGCCGGATTCTTCTTCGGTGTCGCCAAAAGCCGCCCCTGCACATGGGATCAGGTGTTGGAGCCGATCTTGGAAGCGTGTTTGGCAAGAGCCACAACCTCCCCAATGGAAAATCTCGACGATCAGAGAGTTCCTTGATCTGTTTCCCGAAGTTCAGAAGGTGGCCATTGACGGAACTGAACGTCCACGAAATCGGCCAAAAGACAAGGAACAACAACGGAAACACTGTTCTGGGAAGAAGAAGCGGCACACCATGAAGAACACTGTAGCGGCCGACCCGAGAGCCAAGCAGGTTCTTGCGCTGACGGTGACGACGCAGGATTCGGTACACGACAAAGGGAACTTGGACAACAGCGAGATTATACTCCAACGAAAGTGGTTTGCGACAAAACCCATGCTGTCATTCCCGCGAAAGCGGAAATCCATAGCACACCTAGCTGAATAGAATTTCGCAAACCAATTTGCGCCGAGTATATCCCGAACATCCCCGACCACATTCTGATCGAAGTGGACTTGGGGTATCATGGGTTACAGAACGAGTATGTGAAGATCATCATCCCGAAGAAGAAGCCACGAAACGGGAGACTACCCTCTGAGCAAAAGGAGAAAGGCCGAGCGATTGCCTCATCAAGAATTGCTGTTGAACATGCGATCGGATTGTGCAAGTGTTATCGGTGTGTCAGCCAAACCCACCGTAACCATCGGGCGGGTTTCGAGGACGCACTGATGCTGATGTGACGCGTTGCGGCATCACGGACTTCTATCAACGCACGAGGATGCAAGCCTAAATTCCAAGAAACGTGAAGGCATCTCGCCTTTTTCTGAATTAGTCACTATTCCGGAATAATTTTATTAATTGCATAAAATTTATGTATATATTCAACGACTATATCAATCTCTTCATTACTAAGTTCTGGGAACATTGGGAGTGCAAGAACATTGCCCGAGGCTTCCTCTGCAATAGGAAAGTCGCCTTTACTATATCCAAGATGTATATTTGACTCTTGAAGATGTCCCGGAAGTGGATAATAGACGTTTGCTTGAATTCCATTATCCTCAAGATAATTCCATAGCTCATCACGCTGTTTAGCACGTATTACAAATACATGATAATTAGATTTATATCCTTCAGGTATAATCGAAATTTCAATCTCGGGTATAATTAATTTTTGATGATAGATTTCAGCTATCTCTTGTCTTCGTTGATTCCATTTATCAAGATACGGCAATTTAACCAGCAACATGGCCGCTTGTATATCATCTAGCCGAGTATTTATTCCATTAATTGTTGTTGTATAAGGAGAGGTTTGGCCGTAATTACGAAGTAAAAATAATTTTTCAGCTATTTTTTCATTATTTGTTGTAATTAAACCACCATCGCCAAAGCCTCCTAGATTTTTAGTGGGATAAAAACTAAAGCATCCCATTAGCCCAATAGACCCAGCATGTCGTCCATGTAATTGACTTCCATGTGCTTGTGCAGCGTCTTCAATAACTGGGATAGCATGCTGTTCCGCTATATCTGAAATAGCATCCATATCCGCCATCAGGCCATAAAGATGTACTGGAATGATAGCCTTTGTACGGCTACTGATAACAGCATTAATAGACTTGGGGGCAATAGTAAATGTGATAGGATCAATATCAGCAAATACAGGCTGTGCACCTGTCATAACAATTGCGGATATTGTTGGGACTGCTGTAAATGGAGTTGTAACAACTTCGTCTCCAGCACCTATGTCAAGAGCCCGAAGGCTTAAGTACAATGCTTCAGTACCTGAAGCTACACCTACAGCGTATTTAGTGCCAACATACTCAGCGAAAGATTCTTCAAACGTTTTAAGTGTTTCGCCTAGAACATATTTACCGCTTTTCAAGACAGCCGTTACTGCTTCAAGAAGTTGCGGCAGCAGCATATCTACTTGACGAGTCAAGTTAGATCGTTCAATCTTATTTTGAGATCCCATATTTTTCTTTGTTTAGTTGAAAGTAGTTCATTGTTAATGTTAATCCGGTTTTAAGGTCAACATTAGGTTCCCAATTCAAGAGATCAACTGCACGACGTATTGATAATCGTGAAATTGTTTTTGATGGTATATTTACGTACTCATAATTTGTCCACCCTGTTATTTCACTTATATATTCAATAATATCTTTTGTTTGTACCCAATCGCCACCCAAATGGATAATGGGATCATTGATTTTTTCAACCATTGCCATAGATAGGAGGGCAGCAACTACATCGTCAACATAATTAACATCGCGCCTTGCCATTCCGTTTTGGAAAACTTGATAGAAATCATTATTTAGTGCCGCATGTAAGATTTCACCGACTAGCCCTAATTCATCTCCTGATAATCGTTGCCTTGGTCCATAGGTATTCGTTAATCTTAAAATTCGAATTTGTTGTAGAGGCATTGATAGTTGGAACAATCGTTCCGAGCTAAAACAGTGAGTGCTATAAGTATCCTGTGGAAGAATTTCAGCAGTTTCAGTGACTAATGACTCGGCAATATCCTTATAGACCGTTCTTGTACTACAGTACACCAACCGAACACTTGGATGTGAGGTGCGAATTGCTTGAATAATTGAAAACTGAGGATAATAATTTATTTTACAATCTTCTTGCGGATACAAATTACACCATCTATGTGTGTTTTTTGCAGCACAATGAAAGATTACGGAGTTAGGCTCAATTGCATCTTTCCAGTTATTCATATCTTCAATTCGCGAATGGATTAAATTTATATTGATATTCTCTAGATTACAAACGTTTCCTCCTGTTCCATCAATAAAACCATCCACAACAACAATATCTGCGCATAACTCATTCAAAGCTGAAGCTAAATTGCTGCCAATAAAACCGCTTCCGCCTAATATAATAATTCGACGTTTTTTGTAGAATTGTTGTAATTTTACCACACTATTATTGCCCATAAATCATTTCTATTAATATTCATCATTCACATGTTTCGTCTTCACGTGAGAAAATTCCTTGAGCATAAAGCTCTTGTGCTCGTTCATAATCTTCCATCTGTCCAATGTCAAGCCAATAATCATGCAAAGGATAATGATGTACTAACATCTGATTATCCAAGAGGTGTTTCATTACATCAATCATACTGTATGTCTTTCCTTCAGGAATTATTGATAGAATAGACGGATTACACACATAAATTCCTGCGACAACTTCAGCATACAAATTAGGTTTTTCGCGTATGCTATAAATGCGTCCCTGTTTAGTGTCCACTATTCCGTATCGTAGCGGAAGAGAAAGTTCTTTAGTAGCGACCGTTAAAAGGGCACCAGAATCAACGTGACTTTTCATAATGGATCGGAAGTCCAAGCTCGTTAAAATATCACCATTCATAACAATAAATGGCTCTGTTAGCCGTTCGGCAAATAAACGCAATGGCCCTGCAGTCCCTAGTGGCGTTTGCTCTTGCGAACAATAGATCGTAAGCCCCCACCGATTACCATCCCCAAGGAAAGCACGAAACAACTCCGACTGATAATTTAATGCAACCGAAATCTCTTTAATACCATGGTTTTTCATGGCAAGTAATGTTATCTCTAGTACAGATTGCTCTCCAACCGGTAATAAAGGCTTAGGAATGATTTTTGTTAGTGGACGTAATCGTTCACCAAGCCCTCCAGCTAATATGACTGCTTTCATATTTAAATCAAGTTGTTTTCTTGAGCAAAAGAGTATCTGTTTTCAGTAAACCATAAAACAGTGTTTTGTAAACCTTCCGTCAAAGAAGTTTCGGGAAACCAATTAAGTCGTTGATTTGCTTTACGTGAATCACATAACAACCTCATTACCTCACTTGATTCTGGGCGAAGCCTTCGTTGTTCTACATTAGTTTCAGCTGGCTGATGCATTAATTGTAGAATTTCATCCCGAACTCCATGAATAGTTGTTTCTACCCCTGTTCCAAAATTGAACTCTTCTCCGTTCATTTCTGCAGGGGCATCACCGCAGGCAAGGAAACCCCGAACTGTATCGCCAACATATAAAAAATCTCGTGTAGAATCCATCCGTCCTAAACGAATAGTATTCCCTGCTAACGCCTGTAAGATGATCGTTGGAATAACAGCCCTAGGGGATTGCCTTGGACCAAAAGTATTAAATGGACGAGCAATAATAACTGGCACATCGAAAGAATATCCAAAACTCTTTGATAATTGATCGGCTCCTACTTTTGTTGCTGCGTATGGGGACTGAGGGTGCAATGGATGCTTCTCATTCATCGGCACGTATTGCGCTGTTCCAAAGACCTCGCTTGTTGAAGTAATTACCACACGACGTACGTGCTGACTGTTCTTTACTGCGGCTAAAATATTCAAGGTACCATTGATATTCGTTTCGATAAATTCACGTGGATTGGTATAAGAATACGGGATACTAATTGCAGCAGCAAGATGATACACAACCTCAGTACCTTCTATAAGACGACGCACAAACTCGGTGTCACGAATATCTCCTCGAACAATTTCCACCTCACGTAACAGAGCGGGATCATTCCAAGCAAGATTGCCGATATCTCCGCGTGATGTATAACGTACCATTGCGCGAACTTTCTTCCCCTGGCGCACTAAGGCTGCAACAAGATGGCTTCCAATAAACCCGCCGGCCCCTGTTACCACAACAGCTTCGGATTGAGTGCTCATGCCTGATTTTTCGATGTAGTAAGAATGGATTGATATATCATTTCAACTGAATGCGCGATAGCCTTCCAATCTAAAGTAGGCGAAGCCAACAAAGCATTCTGGCGCATAGTAAAACGGAGTTGCTCATCCCGAATTAATGTAGCGAGTGCGTTCGCGAAAGCAGCAATATCATGTGTTGGCACAACAATACCAGCAGTAGCATCTTCAATGAAATCTTTACTGCCATTTTCATCAAAGATAACAGTTGCCAATCCTGCAGCTATTGCATCAGCACTGGAGAGTTCAAATCCACCGCTTAAGGCAGGCGCAGCGTAAATATCACTAGCAGTCAATAGCTCGGCGATAGCTGGAGCAGGAATAATCGGTATTCCACAATCATCAAACTCAAACGGCAAGTTTGACATTAATCGCACTTTATCGGTTAGACCAACTTCGTTGATATGTGAAGCAAGGTTTTGAACATTACTTCCAGCAATTACAACCTGCCACGGTGGTAAATTAGGGGGAAGATGGCCTAGTGCTTGCACAAGTTGCGCTAACCCTTTAATTGGCGAATGACGGCTAATCGTCACAATCACAACCGAATCATCAGCGAATCCCAACGCGCGCCGCAATTGCTGACGTTGCTGATGGCGAAACCGCGCAGTAACAGTACCGTTTGGCAAGTAATACGCATGGTCTCCACGGAAGCCATGCGTATGCAGTAATTTTTTCATTAGACGACTGGAGTACGTTACTGCATCCAATCGCTTTAATAATGACTCTATTTTGGATCGGTATTTAGGATTTAATAGCAACCCATAATTCATTACTAGAGAAGTATGAATATCCGCTCCTTGTGGTGATACCAATAAAGGGATATTCATAAATTTCGCATATGGGAATATGCCAATTCCAGCCGGGGCTATCAGCTGGGCATGAATGATATCTGGTTTACAAACATCTCTTGCTGTTGCTAAAGCTAGATAGCGTGCTAAAACTGGCGGAAAGAAACGGCTATTGATATAGCGAATTATCGAGTAATTGGTTTTTGGTTCAACCATTTTCACTTGTGGAGCGACCACAACCACTTGATGCCCACGATCAGTTAATGCCGTTGCAAGGCAATGACTTGCATATTCTGCTCCACCAATATGGGGTAAGAAGTGATCCGTAACGATTGCTATTTTCACGGAGGGTTATAAACTCCAAGAATAACGATTAGACCAAATAGCAACATTAATTAGCATCCACCGCACCAATGAAGATCGAGTATCAGCCATTTTAATGCCACGCCACGAAAAAACTCCATGACGGACAATCTGAGATTCCCGAATCTGTTCAAGCCATTGCGACTCCAGTTGTTTTGTCCATTGATTAAGTGGGATACTAAAACCCTGTTTCGGACGATCAATGAGCGACGCAGGAGCGTAACGACCAAGCACCTCACGTTCCACCCATTTCCCTCCTTTCTCTGGGTGCCACTGGTATATTGAAGGAAGACTGAACATAAATTCAACTAGAAGATGGTCTATCAAGGGAATCCGAACTTCAATTGAGTGTGCCATAGATGCTCTATCAACTTTAGTTAGCATTTTTTCAGGTAACCACGAAAGCATATCCATCTCCATTCGTTCTCGTACATAATTATGGTGTTCACTTTTCTGAAAATCATTAAATTTCCAAGCATCATCATATTTTGTTGGGTCTAAATTTGCTGCCTGCAATGCTTCTTGATTAAAGAGCAACCGTTTTTGACCACGCCTTAACAGCATAGCAGATTCGATCATTTGTTGCCGCGACGTAAGCTGTCGATGAAGAATTGAAGAACCAAATTTCATTGGCATTGCCTGCAACAGTTGATATGCCACCCCAGACATAAATCCGAATTTTGTAGATTTTAATGATGAGATATAATTAGGGATATACCCACCGAACACTTCATCACCGCCATCTCCTGAAAGAGCAACCTTTACCGATTTAGCTGCTGCTTGACACATTATATAAGTTGGAATTCCTGATGTATCACCAAATGGCTCATCATACACATCTACAAATTTTTCTGTGAATTCTTCAAAATTAAATCTTTGCAAAGTAATTATTTGATGTTGTACACCAAGAGCGTTCGCTAATTGTTGAGCATGACTTCCTTCGTTTCTATGTTTTTTTTCATCGAAATTCACAGTGAACGTTGCCAGATTAGGCTCATTTCTTGCTGCCATTGCAACTACAGCTGAAGAATCTAAACCGCTACTTAAGAATGCTCCAACAGGGACATCGCTGATAAGATGCAAAGCCACAGCTTCCCGAAGAAGATCATCCACTTGATCGACTACCTGACGATCTATTAATCCACCATCATTATGATTTTTTGGCAACCTCCAATAACATTTTGTGGAGAAGTCTCCTGTTTTTGTATTGAGAATACCATAATGACCTGCCATCATTTTACGGACATTACGAAAAATGGATTTGGGTGCAGGGATATATTGATAGCTAAAAAAGTCAAATAGTGCTGATACATCTATTGTTTTATCAAAGAAATTCAATGCCTGAAATGCACGAATTTCAGAAGCAAAAGCAAACGTTTCAGCGTCTTTATATACGTAAAGTGGCTTGATGCCTAAGCGATCACGTGCAAGCAAGAGCACATGGCGTTTAGCATCCCACAATGCAAAAGCGAACATTCCACGTAAATATTGCAAGCATTCAATACCATAACGCTCGTACCAAGCAATGACTACCTCTGTGTCAGTGGTTGATTTAAAGCGATAGCCCCAAGCCTCAGCTTGCTGACGCAAAATACGATAATTATATATTTCGCCATTTAATACTAACGCAATTTCCTCATTAGTATTAAGCATTGGTTGTTTTCCGGCTTCGCTTAAATCAATAATCGCAAGACGGCGATGCCCAAGCCCAACATTAGACTGCACGTCTAAATAAGTACCTGCACCATCAGGCCCACGATGCAGCATAGTATCGCGCATTGCCTCAACATCACTTTCTGTCACTCTATTATATTTTCTCCAGATTCCAACTATAGCGCACATAAAAAGATTATCGTTATGATTTTGGCCGTATAGCTGTGCAAAAAATCAGATGACCAAATTGTGCTGAAAATGGGAGCTTTGAAAACACAACATCAGTCCACCACAACCATTTAGGCAAGCGTGATCGAATAAATCCTCGAAAATTTACACACCCACGAACTTGGATATGTGCAAACCCTGCTGAATGAACAAGTTCTATCAGTTCCTTTGGAGTAAACCGGTATGAATAATATCCACCTTTTCCGCGATTATCTGATATTTTTACGGAACTTTTTCTATTGAACGGGACAACAGCTAATACTACTTTTCCTCCTGGCCTAAGTGCATTAAATAAATTCCTCATTGCATCTACGCGTAGCTGTTCGGATGGAATATGAAGGATTGCCTCAGTACATAGTATTGTATCCACAGGCTCAGGTAATTTAAAATTAATCAAATCCCCAACCAAGGTATTAGCTTTACTTGCTCCTATACTTGATTTAAGAATATCAAGGCTTTTTTCTGAGAAATCAACAGCCCAAATTTGATTATGAGGAAATCGTCTCACTATTTCACGAGTATATATCCCAACCCCACACCCGGCGTCACATATAATGTCGTTCTTTTTAATCTGCAGTGCAGAGATTAATGTTCGTTGCGCTATCCACCACCAAGCCTCACCACGTGTAGCAACCATGGCCTTGTAGTTTTCAGCTTGTGCGTCACGAACCAAAATCTCTAATGATTGTTCACTGTTCATAGGTACTTTAGTCGTTTTTTATACTGTATTACAAGCCACATAGTGACTACAAAGTGCGACTCTTGACTTTATTCTTGACTGCGCTTAGAATAAATTTGTCATCATCATCAATCTTCATTATTACAATGACCAAATAAATAATAAAACTGATGATGGATATTAATAATACATTTACAATATCATTTGAATTTTCGATTATTGCTTGCATTGATACCCCAGCAAGCAAGCTGACTAACACTGCCAAAACAATTTTTATCATTGCATAACTAAACGGATGAATTTTCAGTGTATAGAATACATAGCATACCCGTATAAGATTGTTTATAAGTAGTCCACTCCCATATGCTATACCCGCACCAACTATACTGTATTTAGGGATCAAAAGTACGAACATAATACAAGTAATAATAGCAGTAATAATAGAATTAATCATATTCACTTTTGCTTTACCAATCATATTAATGATGTGCCCTGACAAACCAATTAAATTCACAATAAAACTGATTGGAATTAACACCAGCAATGTTACTGCTGCCTCAACATAGTCACTTCCAAATAGCGATAGAATGAAATCAGTGTAAAGTATAACAATAATAGCTATAGGAGCAGAGCAGATTAAAGACCACTTAGCAACAGCTTTATATAAATGATGAATTTCAGATACCTTATCTTGCGCATAAAGCTCGGCTACTAACGGATTGAAAATCACAGATAAGGCATTTGCAGGTACAAAAATTAATTGTTGAAGATTAACAGCAACAGCATATAAACCAACTTCTACCGGAGAGTGGTAATATCCTAAAAATGGCATTGCCAAGCCGAAAGAGTATTTATAACTTAAACTTGCAATGAATGTTGTTAAAGCGAATGACCATATTATTTTTTTTTCAACCTTCGATTCGACGTTATGATCAAGAAATTCAGGGAAAATCTTCCATGAAAGATAAGCCCCTACAATTAAAATAGCAGTGTCTTGTATTAAACTTGAACCTAATGCTGCGTAAACACCATAACCAAGCCATAGGAATAAAATCAAAGAGAGAATATTGAAAAAATTACCTGCTACTGCGGATGACAACACAGAGTATTTTTGATTCTGCATCCCATCTAAAAAACTAATAAAACTACCATATAGTGAAGTTAAAAGAATTGCAGGAGCAAAGAATCGAAAATATGGAGCCGCTGTCGGGCTTTTCAAAACAATACTGCAAAATTCTTCAGCCCAAACCATTATACAAAAACATAAAAGGATTGAAATGAGCAATTGAATCTTAATTATATATAAAAAGGTGCCTTTTATGAATTCTTTTTTCTGTGCTGCGTTGTAAGAGGCTCCGAATCGAATAATCACCGTCCCGAAACCAAGTCGAGAATAATCAGCTAACAACCCCATCCAGCTGGTTGCAAGAACATATATCCCGTAATGTGCGACTCCTAACGCATTTGTGGTAATTATACCTGATACAGACCCGAGCATATACGAAATAACGCTACCACTTAATGCTATACCAGCACCTTTGACGACTCGTTTTAAATATTTTTCCGATTTCACACCTTTAACAGAACGATCACTATTCTCATAATCATTTCTCGGAATTTCATTTTGATTATTGGATGTGATCATTTTACGATTACTACCGAGATATAGATTGCGCAAACCACATTACCGTTTCACGTAATTTGTCTTGGAAATCCCCTGAAGGTTTCCAATCTAATTTTTGTTCGATTTTCGAAGGATCAATCGCATACCGTAAGTCATGCCCTAATCGGTCTGGAACAAACGTGATCAGGTTGCTATACCCACCAACAGGGCCATTTCCAATATAATCATCTAGAACTGAGCAGATCGTATTAATTAAATCTATATTTCTCCATTCATTACGTGCACCGATTGCATAGGCTTCTCCTGCTATTCCTTGCTCGAAAACTTGCAGTAGAGCATTACAATGGTCATCTACATATAACCACTCTCGCACATTTGATCCATCACCATAAACTGGGATCGGGCAATGCGATAATGCCGTGCGGATTACCGTAGGGATTAATTTTTCACGGTGCTGCCGAGGGCCAAAATTATTGGCACAATGAGTAGTAACCACATTCACCCCATACGTGTGATGCCAAGCCCTGACAAGGTGATCGCTTCCAGCTTTGCTGGCTGAATAAGGGCTGTTTGGAGCATACTGACTCTCTTCATTAAAAAAACCAGTTGCACCAAGCGAGCCATACACCTCATCTGTGGAAACATGCAAAAAGCGACTATTAGCCTTATTGCCCCAAGATTGACGACACACTTCTAATAATTGAAAAGTCCCAACAACATTACTTTCGATAAAGTGCTGTGGGTTATTTATACTATTATCCACATGTGATTCTGCCGCTAAGTGAAATACTCCATTCGGCTGATATTGATCGAACACTTTCTGCAATTCAGTACGATTCCGAATATCAATATGAGCGAAATGATACCGAGGATCGTTCGCAATTTCTGCAAGATTCGCTGGATTTGCAGCGTATGTTAAAGCATCAATGTTGATAATTTCCCAATTTGGGCGATGCTTCAGCAGATATAAAATTAAATTCGATCCAATAAACCCACAGCCTCCCGTAACAACAACACGGATAGAAGAAATGTTAGAAAGATCATGTGCTGTTTGCATAATCACTCTATTTCTTGTTTAGCAGACCAAGCAACTGTACGTTGAATCCCTTCGGAAAAATCAAGAATTGGAGAGTAATCAACGACATTTTTTAGTTTTTCGATTGATGCGAAACTGTGTTTGATATCACCGAGCCGTTCCTCTGTATAAATGGGATCGATATTTACTCCTAAATTAGAATTCAATGCGGCTATTAAATCATTGAGTGAGATTTTATCATGGCAAGCTGCGTTAAACACTTCCCCTGCGACCCCACTTTCTATTGATGCCACTAACAAGTTCGCCGATACAACATTTGCAATGTACGTAAAATCTCGAGTTTGCTCGCCGTCACCGTATATGGTTGGGCGATCCCCATTGCGCATTAATTTTATAAACTTAGGGATGACAGCTGAATACTCACTTGTTGGGTCTTGATAAGGCCCAAATACGTTAAAATACCGCAAGGCAACCGTTTCTATTCCGTATAGCTGAAAAAACACCCGGCAGTAATGCTCTCCGGTTAGTTTTGTTATTGCATACGGGGATAAGGGTGAAGGTGTCATCCCTTCATGTTTTGGTAATGTTGGAGTATCACCATAAATGGAAGAACTGCTTGCAAAAATCACACGCCCAACCCGGCAGTCACGGGCAGCCTGAAGGATGTTTAATGTTCCAGTCGCCCCTACATCATGGGTTGTGATTGGGTCTTTAATGGAGCGTGGGACTGATGGCAGTGCGGCTTGATGAAATACTACATCTATCCCATCTACTGCCTCGCGAACAATATGGTAAGAACGAATATCCCCTTCCACTAACTCAATTTGGCCTAGCACATCCCGTAGATTATCCCAGCGACCTGTGGAGAAATTATCAAGAACACGAACCCGCTCGCCACGCTCAAGCAGTGCACGTACTAAATTTGACCCAATAAATCCGGCTCCACCAGTAACGAGGAAGGACATCGTTGGTTATCAGTTATTATTTAGTTCTCAGCCACTTCAATTGCCGCCCACTCGCGAATGGCGACAGCTACGTAGCGGACCATCTCTTCGGTCAGTTCGGCATACATTGGCAAAGAAAGGAGTTGCCTCATTTGCCCATTTGCTACCGGAAAATCATCTATTCCATGATTAAAATGCGCGTAGGCAGCTGTCATCGGTAACGAAATTGGATAATGAATACCTGTCGAAATTCCTCGTTCGCTTAAAAATTCGATGAGATCATCACGCTCTGCGGTGCGAATAACGTACAAATGGAACACATGCTCTCCCCAATCTGCGGTTGTTGGGGTTGTAACCCCTTCGATACCAGCAAGAAGTTCGTTGTAGAGTTTTGCATGATTTCTGCGCGCAGCATTCCAGCCGTCCAAGTGTGGTAATTTCACTGAAAGCACTGCTGCCTGTACTCCATCTAATCGGCTGTTGCGCCCTTCAATTTCATGAATATATTTTTTCCGGCTACCGTGGTTGGCAAATAGGCGTGCTCGGTCGGCAATGTCGGCATCGCGGAACACAATGCCGCCAGCGTCACCGTAGGCCCCAAGATTTTTTCCTGGATAGAAGCTGAACGTGGCCGCATTCCCGATTGATCCAACCATCTGCCCCTTGTAGCGCGCCCCATGCGCTTGCGAAGCGTCCTCAAGTACTGCTACTCCATGTTCATGGGCAATAGCCAATATCGGATCCATATCTGCCGGATGGCCATACAGGTGAACTGGCAGCACCGCTTTTGTCCGAGAAGTGATTTTTTGGCGAAATTCTTCAGGATTCAGCGTATAAGTTGTTGGATCGCTGTCAGCAAAAACAACCGTTGCGCCGGTGGCGGTGACGGCTTCCGAACTGGCTATGAAGCTGTTGGCCGGCACAATCACTTCATCCCCTTCGCCAATTCCAAATGCCCAAAGCGCGATTTCAATCGCTTCCGTTCCGTTGGCTACCGAGACGCAGTGTGGCATCCCCACGTAGCTGGCAAATGCGGCCTCGAAGTCGGCAACCCGCTTTCCGCCGATGAATGCGGTGTTGGCAATCACATCGGCAATCGCAGCGTCCATCGGCTGTTTGATGCTGAGATACTGCGCTTTTAAATCAACAAATGGGACGTTCATGGGTGCGTTGTTTGGAAGAAATCGGCGATTGACTGCACAACATACTCAATTTGCTCGTTGGCCAACTCAGGATAAATCGGCAAGGCCAAAACTTCGTTAGCGGCACGTTCTGCGTTCGGGAAATCACCGATGGAGTAGCCAAGATCGGAAAAACACTCTTGCTGGTGGAATGGGATAGGGTAGTACACGGCCGTCCCAACCCCTTTCGATTCTAACCAGCTTTTCAGATCATCGCGCTGCTTGCTCCGGATGACATACTGGTTAAAGATGTGGTGGTCGGCATGGCCAGAATCACCATGCACTGCGGCTGGGGTCAGCACTCGATCACCATTTCTGTAATCCTGAACACCTGTTCCGGTGCTCAATCCAGCTTCAATAAAAAGCTGGTTGTAGAGTTCTGCGTTCTTCCGCCGTGCCGCACTCCATGAGGGCAGATGCGGCAATTTCACCGCTAAAACCGCAGCTTGCAAGGCATCTAACCGAAAATTTCCGCCAACCACCATGTGATGATAGCGGGTTTTCTCGCCGTGCATCCGCATGATGCGGACACGTTGATAATAATCGGAATCATTGGTGGTCAGAAGGCCACCATCGCCGAAACCACCAAGATTTTTCGAGGGGAAGAAGCTAAAACATCCAGCGAAGCCGATCCCGCCAACCCGCCGGCCATCGTGATATTGAGTTCCGATCGCCTGGGCTGCATCCTCGATAACCGGAATATCCCGACCAGCAGCCACCGCCATCAGCGCGTCCATATCTGCCGACTGGCCAAACAGATGCACCGGCACGATAGCTTTGGTCCGCTCGGTAATGGCAGCCGCCACCCCTTCAGGGTCTATATTCCACGTTTTTGGGTCAATATCAACGAAAACTGGGCGGGCATAAAGGCGACTGACAACGCCAGCAGTGGCAAAAAAACTGAAGGTGGGAACGATTACCTCATCGCCGGGACCGATCCCCAAAGCCATAAGTGCCAGCAACAGGGCATCGGTGCCGGAGCTGACCCCAAGCGCGTGGCGAACGCCCAGATACTCCTCGGTCATCCGCTCAAGCCGCTCAACATCGGGGCCAAGGATGAAGTGCTGGCGTTCGATAACGTCCAGAACGGCAGCATTTAAATCGGCTTTTAGCGCATGATATTGCGCTTTCAGGTCAAGCAGTGGAACAGTCATCACTTGGTGCAGGTTGCTGGCGGTGGCCAGAAGTCGAACGGAAAAAGGCGGCGCAAATATAGCACGGCTTTGTGCGAACCGGTTACTGTTGAACATTCGTTGCAATCGGCGAATGGCTGGCGTTTACGCCGGCGAATGAATCTCTCTGTATCGGCTTGCTCCCAGGCCGCACTCTGCGGAAATGACTGTTGTATATTTGCGCCCCTTGTCACAATAATGACCGCCCTACGTTGGCCAAGCACATGGCTGATACAGGGCAAACCATTGCGGATGTGGCGAAATTGGCAGACGCGCCAGACTTAGAATCTGGTGCCGCAAGGCGTGGGGGTTCAAGTCCCTCCATCCGCACAACAAACAACCACTCAATTCTTGTTTCTGCATGGAATCAACGGTTCTGGAATCGTCCGGCGTTCGCCGTGAAATAGAGTTCTCACTGACAAAAGTGGAGTATGATGTCCACTTCAACAGGGTTCTCCGCGAAGCCCAAAAAGAAGCTCAACTGAAAGGCTTCCGCAAAGGGATGGTCCCCATGAACCTGGTGAAACAGCTGTACGGCAAACAGCTTGAATCCGAAGCAGTAGAAGAAGCGGCACAGGAAACCTTCAGGGAATACGCCCAGCAAACCGACCCGAAGATTGTTGGTATGCCAGCCGTTACCGAGCTACGTAGGACCGACGATGGGGGGCTGTACGTGAAAATTGCGTACGAAGTCTATCCAGAATTTGAGCTTGGCCAGTACAAAGGGCTGAAGGCTCAACGGATATTCCACACCGTTACCGAGGAGGAGATTGACCAAGAAATAGAGAGCCTGCGCGAGCGGTTATCTACCCTTGAGCCAGCCGAATCCGCTGACGATGATGACCACGTAGTGACAGTAGATATCCAGAAATTGGCCGATGGATTGCCAGTTATTGGCGAAGTCACGCGCGATCTTCGGATTTTCTTGAAGCATGAGAACGTCAACGCTGAGCTTCGCCGCCTGCTGCGCGGAACCCGTGTTGGCGACACCTTCCGGATTGATCTGCCAACCGGCGACGGCGGTGAAACGAACATCCCCTACGAAGTCACTGTAAAAGAGATCAACCGCGCAGTGCTGCCGGATGCCGACAACACCTTTGCCATGAAGGTCCTGGAGAGCACCATAGCAAACATGGAAGACCTTCGCGCACGGATTAGCGAATCCATTGAGGAGCAGTACAACAAGGTGTTCAGCCGGATATTCCGCGACAACTTGATAGATGAGCTGCTCAGCAGTCACGATTTTGAAGTCCCACACACAATGACCTACACCGTGCTGGAGGCCTTTATTGAGGACTTGAAGCGCGAAGAGAAGAATCAACTTCCGGCTGGATTCGACCGCAAAGCGTTTGAACTTGAAATGCACCCCACCGCCGAACGCACCGCAAAGTGGATGCTGATTCGCGAACGAATCATTGAAGCCCACGGGATCACCGTCGAAGAAGTTGATTATGAAGACTTGGCCGAATTTGAGTCCCGACGGATGGGAATTGAGTACGGCGTTGTGCTCCGCTATCTAAAATCGCAGGAATCCACCGCCGAGCGGATCATGGCCGAGAAAGTGATGGTGATGCTGGAAGATTACGCAGATGCAGAAGAGATAGAGGACCTTACGCTGAAAAAACAGGAAGAAGAAGCTGAAGCAAATGCCGACAACAGCAGCACCGATGAAAGCAGCACGGAGAATAGCGATAAGCCAGAATAACGATTGGTGGAGGGGAATTCGATAACTACAAAACGCGATTGAGGGGGCAATCACCCTTTCTCTCGCGTTTTGCTTTCTGTTCCCCGGAGTAACTCAATGGCTCACTCCTCATTCATCTCATCATCAATTTTCTTTCCTTCGCACCTGCTCCGTTCGTTCAAATTCTTAACTTCACCACATGAAGCCGCCACAGCGTTCGTCATACCGGCCAGAACCTGACCCCAACCAATTTTGGCGGATTCAGCACCAAAGAAAACAACTTTTCCAACGAACTTAATCAACAAGGAACGCAATGATCGTCCCAACAATTCGCGAGAGAACAGCAATGGGGTGGGAAGCCTGGGATCCGTTCAGCCGATTGCTGAAAGAACGGATCATCATGCTTGACTCCCCGATCAACGATGAAGTCGCCAGTATCGTGATTGCTCAGTTGATCTACTTAGAATCAGAAGACCCGAACAAGGATATCATCATGTACGTGAACTCACCCGGCGGGTCGGTCTCGGCTGGGTTGGCAATTTACGACACCATGCAGTATATCCGCCCCGATATCTCCACCATCTGCTTGGGGCTTGCCGCCAGCATGGGCCAAGTGCTGCTCTGCGCCGGTACGCCGGGCAAACGGATGGCATTGCCGAACAGCCGAATCCTGATGCACCAACCCTCCGGCGGGTCGCAAGGGCAGACGACCGAGATTGAGATTTACCTGAAGGAGATGATCCGAATGCGGGAACAACTCTACAAAATCATCTCACTTCACTCCGGCCAGGACGTTGACCGCATCCGCCGCGATGCCGACCGCGACTTCTGGATGTCGCCGCAGGATGCCGTGGAGTATGGCCTGATTGACCGTGTGTTGCTCAGCCGAAAGGAGATCAGCCGCGATATGCCACAAATCCCCAGCACCACTGCCGACCAACGGATTACCATCGAAGAAACATCGGTGAATGCCGAAGCCGAGAAGTAGCCGCAGCCGGAATCCGGCGCACACGGAAGCCAGAACAGATCAATGATTACAACAAATGAGGGCGGCCATTGCTGGTCGCCCTCGGCTATTCTATGCGTATATTTGCAGCCCAGACAAAGAACGCTGGTTAATCACGTACTACACACGCCGCTATTCCGGCAACTGCTGTTGCCGGAAGGGTTTGGCATCCATTCCCGCTTATGTCCGACGACAAAAATTTTGCTTCCGACTTTGTTCGCTGCTCCTTTTGCGGGCGCACCCCCGATGAAGTCACCTCCATCATTGCCGGCCCCACCAGCTACATCTGCGACATCTGCGTGCAGAACTCGGTGGAACTTCTGCGCCGCAACTCCCGGATGTTCCGCCCATCCGACCCCAACCAACGGCTAACCCCAACGGCCATCCGTTCGGCATTAGATGAGTTCGTGATTGGCCAAGATTTGGCAAAAAAATCCCTTGCCGTCGCGGTCTATAATCACTACAAGCGGATTGAAGCCCAGCAAACTCTTTCCGGTTTTGATGATGTTGAAATCGAGAAATCGAACATTCTGCTGATTGGCCCCACCGGCGTTGGCAAAACCTTGCTGGCGCAAACCCTTGCACGGTTGCTGGATGTCCCGTTTGCCATTGCCGACGCAACCACCCTGACCGAAGCCGGCTACGTTGGCGATGACGTGGAGACGATTCTTGTGGCATTGCTGCAAGCTGCCGAATTCAACGTTGAACGCGCCGAACGGGGCATCATCTACATTGATGAGATGGACAAAATCTCCCGCAAGGCCGACTCACCTTCCATCACTCGCGACGTATCGGGGGAAGGGGTTCAGCAAGGGTTGCTGAAAATTCTGGAAGGGACCAAAGCGAATATCCCGCCAAAAGGGGGGCGCAAACATCCCGAACAACCGCTGGTCCAGGTGAACACAAAAAATATCCTGTTCATTTGCGGCGGCGCGTTCGATGGGCTTGAGGAGATTATCGCCAAACGGATGCGAACCACCACCATGGGGTTTGGAACCGATGTGCAAGATCGTGTGGAGGCAAAAAAAGAACTGTTCCGCCATGTTGAGCCGGAAGACCTTATCCGGTTTGGGCTGATACCGGAATTAATTGGCCGCGTTCCGGTGATTGCGCCGCTGGAACCGCTTACCGATGAAGCAATGCGCGAAATTCTGGTTGAGCCACGCAACGCAATCGTGAAGCAGTACAAAAAACTGTTCGGGATGGAAGGGGTGGAGCTTGAGTTCCGCGATGACGCGGTTGCTGCAATTATCGAAAAAGCCAAGCAGCGGAAAACTGGCGCGCGCGCACTTCGCGGCGTTGTGGAGGAAGCAATGCTGGATGTGATGTACACCCTTCCCGACCGCGAAAACTTGCAGACAGTGATCGTCACCGAAGAAACGATTATGCGGAGCGGAGAACCGATTTATATTTACTCTGAAGAAAAAATCCAGCAGAAAGCGGCAGGGTGATATACTCGGCGCACATTGGTTTGCGAAACTCTACTCAGCTAGGTGCGCTATGGATTCCCGCTTTCGCGGGAATGACAGTGATTGAGTTTTTCGCAAACCACTCTGTTTGGAGTATAAAAATAGAAGCAGCAAAAATATCTGTGGGTTAGGCCAATTTCGCTGATGGCCTAACCCACATTTTTTTGCTGAGTATGCGGCTACGCTCCCCCGGTTGGAGCAGCCGGCCAGCTTCTATTTTCCGCGGCTCATTTCTTCCAACAATGCCTCCAGCCGGTTTAGTGTTATCACCGCGCCCCACTCCATTCCCGATTGCAGGTGGCCGTCGCGTGCTTCCACCGTTTGGTGCTGGATTCGTTCGAACATTCTGGTCTTCCCCCCTTCCTCCGTAAACGTCACGGTGACAATCGCCACCATATTGGAGTATGGCTCCACATCGTAGATCATCGTATGAACCAGCCGTTCTGGCGGAACGATTTCTTGGAACACCCCTTTGAATGGATGAACAGATCCATCCCCTTCCTGCAAGACTCTTCGCCACTGGCCGCCAACACGCAGCTCACTTTCGCAGACCACCATTGCTTGGTTGTTCAGCCCCCACCACTTCGCCACATGCTCTGGATTTGTCCAAGCCTCAAAAACCAATTCCCGTGGGGCGTTGAACAAGCGGGTCATCACAATCTCACGATCTGACGGCAACGCCAGCGCGAACGTCGTGCTTGGGTTGGCGGTGATTTCTGCCAGCGCATCGCCAAGCCGATCTAAAGTCTGCGCGCCCCCTTCCAGCACACCGAACTCAACCTTGTTGTTGCGTGCTTCGGTGCTGGCAAACCGCATCGCAAGCGTCAGCCGGGTCTTCTCCCCTTGTTCCTCGAACTTCACTTCCACGTGGAAATCTGGATCGGCTTCTTCCCCTGTGCTGTGGGTATAGGCAATTCGTTCGTGGGGAAGGATTTCATCGAACTGCACAAGGTTCGGGTAATCTACTCCATCGGGGCCGTGCATGGTGAAACGCCACTGGCCACCGGGCCGCACGTCAATGTGGTGGAAGGTGTTGGTGAACCCGCTTGGTCCCCACCACTGTATCAGATGCTCTGGATTGCTCCAAGCATCGAACACCAGCTGGCGCGGCGCGTTGAACACGCGGGTGAAGACGATTTCTTGATCCTGGCCAATGGCCACATCGCTTAGTTCCTGGCTCATTTCTTCTCCTTTCGTTGTAGTTGGTTAAGGTATTCTTCCAGCCGGTCGAAGCTCTCGCTCCAGAACCGCTCGTATTTCGTGATCCAGTCGTACATCGGTTTCAGCGCGCTTCCGTTCAGGCTGTACAGCCGCTGCTGGCCATCGCCCCGCACCGCCACAAGCCCAACTTCTTTCAACACTTTCAGGTGTTTGGAGGCTTGCGGTTGGTTCATTTCTAACAGCTCGGCAATCTGGTTCACCGACCGCTCCCCTTCGGATAGCAAGGCGATAATCGCCCGCCGCTGTGGTTCGGCAACCGCGTTGAAGACATCGGATGTTGTTGGTGCTCTTGGCATGGCGCAAATATATGCTTATATGGGAATATAAGTCAAGCAAAAAATAGCACGCTGAAAAAAATCACAGCGTGCTATTGCTTTTACCGCCATCGTTGTTGGCCGTAAGCCACCAAGCCAGCTATCCAGCAATCATGGTCGGCGGCCAATGGTGACGTTGGTGTTGATTCCATACTTGCGTATTTCCTCAATCATGCCACGGGCGTTTTTCAGGGTGAGCATCAGTTCGTTGGTAAGGGTGCTGTCGTTTATCAGCTTGGCAACAATTCCGTTGCCGTTGCGGATGTCACCCACAAGCGCATCAACATGAGCAATCAGCGAATCGGCGCGGCGAATCACCGATGATGAGGAGTTGATGACCGCGCGAGCATCGGTGGCGGTTTGCTCCACCGCCGCAAGCGAGCGGTCAATGCCCGGCGAGGAGCGTTGCACAAGGTCGCGCAGTTCGGTGACGGCTCCATCCAGATTGCCAAGCATTCGCTCCAGCTTCCCTCGGTTATCGGCCACCAGAAGATTCAGTGAACGGGTGAGCTGCTCGGTGTTCTGGATGGTACGTTCAACCCCGCCGCGCAGTTCTGGCGATCCGATCAAGCCATTTGCAAAACCTACGGTGGTGTCTATTCGGATCAGCAGGGCATCTACTTTTTTGGCAATCTGGTCGAACGTTCCCACCACTGCGCCCAAGTCCCCCGCCACCACGCAGGGGATTGGGGCATCGGTGGGCAACGGGCGGTTGGATTTCCCGGTGCTCACCTCAATTTTCTTCCCGCCGGTAATTTCCAGCATCTGGATTGTTCCGGTGGCATCTTCTTTCAGCGGGACGGCGGGGTCAATTCCGGCTTCAATTCGGACCCCGTCGGGGGTGGCTTCCACGCGGATCACGCTCCCTTTCCGCACTCCGTTCACGGTGATAACCGACCCGGCATCCACCCCTGAAGTATTGGAGGCAATGAACGTGATGGAGCGTTGCTCGGCACCGAAGGCTGCGCGCTTCCCCCAAACGATCCCGCCAACAAGCAGGACAAGGGCAATGACAGAAATCAGCCCAACGCGGGCTTCCTGTGAGGTTGCGGATAAGGCCATGG
>JAEUSP010000047.1 GCA_016788565.1 Chlorobiota bacterium
AGGCACCTTCCTCTGGAGAAGTTTGTTCCTAGGGAGCAACGCCCAAATTGGTGGTGCGCTTCGGCTTGTTGAGCCAGGCGGCAGCGATTACAGCGCGTTTGTTGCGCAAGCGCAAGCCAACAACATCACCTACACGCTTCCAGCAGTCAACGGTTCTGCCGGGCAGGTGCTGCGCGTTGCCAGCAGTCCCGCCCCCACCAGCACGGCGGCCACGTTGGAGTGGGGCGCAGGAAGCAGCGGCTGGAGCCTTACCGGCAACGCAGGGCTGACCGATGGAACCGATAATTTTTTTGGAACCACCAGCGGGGTACCTGTGCGGTTTATCACCAGCAACACCGAACGGATGCGCCTTACTCCAGCTGGGGTGCTTGGGCTTGGAACAACAACCCCCGATGCCAACGCGGTTCTGGAGTTGGAGCGTACATCGGCTTCGTTTGGTGCCAGCGGAACGTACACCGCGCAACGGATAGATTACTCGGCAGGGGGATTTGGAGTAATTCACCTGTACGGGCTGTATGCTGACGTGTACGGGACCGACGATTCAGCAATCGGGATGCACGTGATTGCCCGTGGCGGGAACAACGTGGCGGGTCGGTTTGTGGCAACCGGTGGTGGTTTGGGCATCCATGTTGCCCAGGGGAACGTGTTGCTCTCGAACGCAGGAACGGCCAGCGAGCTACGGATGGCCGAGCCAAGCGGAAGCGGGACTGAGTACACCGCGTTCAAGTCGCAAGCACAAGCCAACAACATCACCTACACACTTCCGGGGACCAACGGCTCAGCTGGTCAAGTGCTTCGCGTTGCCAGCAGCCCCGCCCCCACCAGCACGGCGGCCACGTTGGAGTGGGGATCGGGGAGCAGCGGCTGGAGCCTAACCGGCAACGCAGGGCTGACCGACGGAACCGATAACTTTTTTGGAACCACCAGCGGGGTACCTGTGCGGTTTATCACCAGCAACACCGAACGGATGCGCCTTACTTCGGCTGGGGTGCTTGGGCTTGGAACAACAACCCCGGATGCCAACGCGATATTGGAGTTGGAGCGTACATCGGCAACATTGAATACCAGCGGAACCTACACCGCGCAACGAATAGATTACTCCTCGCAAGGAACCGGCCCGGTAATCACTTTATACGGCCTTTACACGGACGTGTACGGGACTGACGATTCAGCAATCGGGATGCACGTGATTGCCCGTGGCGGGAACAACGT
>JAEUSP010000067.1 GCA_016788565.1 Chlorobiota bacterium
GAGATGCTGTGTGGCCCATTGCGAGAAGGCTCGGTTCAAGGCATCGAAGTCTATGCCGAGCAAGATCGTGCGGAAGGTGACATAGGAGGGAACCGCTGTGCCGTTGAGTCCAAACAAGGCGACGAGTTCGGAGCGGTTGGCCTTGACAAAGGTTCCGAGTTCGCGATAGCCGTAGCATCCGCTCATCATACCGAAGATGATCATCAGCAGCAGGTGATCGAGTTGATAGCGCTTCCCATGCGCGCTTCGGAAGTCCGGGACGGTTCGCAGATATGCTACCAGTGTCTGTTCCATCTGTTTTTGGCCTCCAAGCTACTCCTTATCGAAACACTTGGCAGCCCTGCCCCGATCCCCGACCCCCGGGAACTTTCTGGAACCGCATTCTTGTTTCCCTTCATACGCTCCCAAAAATCTCTGTGAAAACCTCCATGGAGAAGACGCGATATTTCCACCAACCAGCCGGAGAGTTATGACATGAAACGACGACAACCCATGGCAGTGCCAATCGTGGTGATGGCGTTGCTTACGTTGGGCTTGCTATGCCCAACCACCAACCACGCACAATCGGTGACGATGACATCCAGCGCAATGGGAACTGGTGGCGGCGGCGTGATGACCGGAGGAGGGCTTGTGGCAGGGATCACCGTTGGCCAGCCAGTAATCGGCATTACCGATAACGACGATGTGCGCGCACACTTGGGGTTCTGGTACACCACTCCAGCCTCCTTGCAGATTAGTGGTGTCCGCGAAGAACACTCGGCGGAGATTGCCGGGGCCACGGCACGGCTGCTGCAAAACGCACCAAACCCGTTCAACGACCACACGCAGATCACCATTCAGCTTCCCACCAGCGGCGTTATCTCGCTACGCATCTACGACGATCTAGGCCGCCAAGTGATGACTCCTGTGGAAGGATTCCGCGAAGCCGGAACAATTACGGTGGAGTTGCAAGCACGCGACTTTGAATCGGGGCGGTATCGCGCCCACCTAACCGCCGGAACAACGCGGCAATCCATCACGATGATCGTTGTGAAGTAACCCCCTGCACCTGTACTCCATGTTCTTCCCCAACACGAATGGATGTGGAACTGACACTGATGAACTAACTCAAGGAAACAACCATGAAACGACTGCTTTTACCGCTGTTAGCAATAGCACCATTCCTTCTAAGCACAAACCTGCTTGCACAAATCCCCCGGCAAATCAGCCTGCAAGGGGTGTTGGCCAACACGTCAAACGGCCAAATTCTTCCCGACGGCACGCACCAACTCACAATCAAGCTGTACGATGCCCCGAACGGCGGAACCGCACTGCATACCGAGACGATATCGGCGGCCACCGTTCGCGGCGTGTTCAGCACCACATTGGGGGTTGCAACACCGATACCAACCACCGTTGATTTCAGCAAGCAATACTACGTTGGCATCACCGTGGATGGCGGCTCGGAAATGAACCCACGCACAGCATTGACCGCCGCACCGTACTCACTGAACGCGCTGAAGGCCTCACAAGCCGACAACGCAACAACCGCAGTCCGCGCAGCCTTTGCCGACACTGCCGGATATGCCGCCACCGCTGGCATTGCCAACGGTGTTGCCGCCGGCGCAACCGGCGTTGTCACCAGCATCAACGGTGAGTCGGGAGCGATGACGATTGTTGGATCGGGAGCCACCACCGTCACCCAAAATGGGAAGCAGGTGATTGTCTCCACAAGCAACGCCAACGCCGGAATCCGCCAAATCCGCAACACCGACACGAAGTTGGTGATTACCGATTCGGCAGGTGTGCTCACCACCATCAACATCCGCCCAAACAGCTTGGGGGAACGTGAGTTGGCCGATAATTCGGTGGGATCGTTGGAGATTATTGACCGCTCCATCACCCCGCTGAAATTGGACAACCAAGCGGTGGAGGAACCAAAAATTGCCAGCGGCGCGGTAAGCACACGCACCATTGCCGCCGGCGCAGTGACCAACGATAAACTGGCGATTGGGGCAATTACTTCGGAGAAGATTTTAGACGGAACGATACTGGCGCAAGACATCGCCAACGGCGCAATCACGAACGCCAAGTTGTTGGATGGCGCGGTTACGACCGAGAAGATTCTGGATGGAACAATCATCACCCAAGACCTTGCCGATGGCTCGGTCACCTCAGCCAAAATTCTGGATGCCACAATTGCCACCCAGGACCTTGCCGATGGCTCGGTCACTTCAGCCAAAATTCTGGACGCAACAATCGCCACGCAGGACCTTGCCGATGGCTCGGTCACTTCAGCCAAAATTCTGGATGCCACAATCGCCACCCAGGACCTTGCCGATGGCTCGGTCAACTCCGCAAAAATTCTGGATGCCACAATTGCCACCCAGGACCTTGCCGATGGCTCGGTCAACTCCGCAAAAATTCTGGACGCAACAATCGCCACGCAGGACCTTGCGAATGGCTCCGTCACGTTGCCAAAAATCAACAGCACCGGGGCAACCGCTGGGCAAGCAATCATGTTCGATGGGGCGAATCTGGTGTATGGCTTCCCACAGGCTGGCAGCTTGGTGCTTCCATTTTCGCAAACGGCCAACTTTGCCGCCACTCTGTTCACCCTTACCAACACTGGCACGGGTGGATCAGGAAATTTTGTTATCAACAACGCCGCATCTTCTTCCAACGCCCTTTCCGGCAACACCAACGGGACTGGCGTTGGCGTGTTTGGTGCTCACACATCAACAACCGGAACGGCCGCAGGTGTGCGCGGCGAATCGAACTCAACCGATGCAAGCGCAGTGGGCGTTGCTGGGGTGATTACCTCCACGGCTCCCGGCGGTTTTTCGGCTGGTGTTCGCGGCATCAACAACGGGACTGGCGGTTTGGGAATTGGTGTCTATGGCTCGCAAGCCGGAAGCGGGTGGGGCGTGTATGGCTTTGCACCAGGTGGAATCGGTGTCAATGGCAACACCTCATCGGGCTTTGGTGTGTATGGCAGTAGCGCAAGTGGGGTTGGGGTGTATGGAAGCAGTTCAACGGGCAATGCAGGGCAATTTGAAGTCACCAACACGAACAGCACAGGGAGCGGAGTCCGAGCAAACCAATTCGGGCTGGGGCATGGGGTGTACGCAACGGTAAACAACACCGCGAACGTTATGGCCGCAGTCCGTGGCGAAACCAACGGCGACGGCTACGGGCTGTTTGGCCAAGCCACGGGCAACGGCAATGCGGGGTTCTTTCAAATCAGCAACCCGGCCAGCATCAGCAGCACGGTGAGCGTCACAACCAACGGCATTGGAAGCGGCGTTACGGTTCAATTAACCAACGCATCGAACGGTGCACGCGGTATTGATGTGCTGCAAGCTGGCGTTGGCCCGGGCGTGTTTGCAACCAGTGCTGGCGGCAACGCAGTGTGGGGTATCACCAGCAGCATCAGCGCCGCCGGCGTGATTGGCGACAACACCTTTGGCGAAGCCGTTGTTGGACGCAACCGTGGCGGCAACGGCGTTGGCGCGGTGGTTGGCCGCAACGACAGCAGCGGCTACGGCGTGCGCGGCTTCAACACCAAAAACGGAACCGGTGTGCTGGGGCAAGCTGGCATCAGCGGCGGAACCGGCGTTGCCGGGCGTTTTGAAAACGTGAACGCCGCCAACACTTCCATAACATTGGAAGTGGAAACCAACGGCATTGGAAGCGGCATTCGCGTTGAGCTACCGAACGCCAGCAACGGTGCGCGTGGTATTGATGTGCTGCAAGCTGGCGTTGGCCCGGGCGTGTTTGCAACCAGTGCTGGCGGCAACGCGGTGTGGGGTATCACCAGCAGCATCAGCGCCGCTGGCGTGATTGGCGACAACACGTTTGGCGAAGCCGTTGTTGGCCGCAACCGTGGCGGCAACGGCGTTGGCGCGGTGGTTGGCCGCAACGACAGCAGCGGCTACGGCGTGCGTGGTTTCAACACAAAAAACGGAATTGGCGTGCTGGGTCAATCGGGCATCAGCGGCGGAACCGGCGTTGCCGGGCGTTTTGAAAACGTGAACGCCGCCAACACCAGCGACGCTCTTCAAGTGTCCACCAACAGTGCAGGGAATGCCGCACGGTTCACCGGCAACGTTGTTGTTACTGGCAACCTTACCGTTAGCGGAACGGTTGCCAAAGGGGGCGGAACCTTCAAGATTGACCACCCGCTTGATCCAAAAAACAAATACCTCTATCACTCCTTTGTGGAATCGGACGAGATGATGAACATCTACAACGGCAACATTACGCTGAACAGCCAGGGCGAAGCCACCGTGACAATGCCAGCATGGTTCCAAGCGCTGAACACCGAGTTCCGCTACCAGCTAACCTGCATTGGCGGTTTTGCGCAAGTGTATGTGGCCGATGAGATGGAAGGCAACCAGTTCAAAATTGCTGGCGGCAAGCCCGGGATGAAAGTCTCCTGGCAAGTAACCGGTGTCCGCAACGACCCGTTTGCACAGAAATATCGGGTGGAAGTGGAGGTTGAGAAACCAGCTGCCGAGCGCGGAAATTATCTGCACCCAGAGGCATACGGGATGTACAGCACAATACCGGCGCAGCCAGTGGTGAACGAATTGCGCCCGGCAAGCCAGCAGTTCAGTTCCGATTCGCCAGCATCGGCAATCGAGAACTCGGCACGGATTCAGGAAGCAACGTCGGTGAACGCTGCGCCGGCAGCAACTGCAAGCAGCGCGGCATCCGGACCCGCCACGCAAGCACCGCAGCAGTAAATCCGGCTCTCTCTCTCCGGCAACAGAGCCGGATCCGCACAGGCCCCTTCTTCCGGTTGCAGGAAGAAGGGGCTTTGTTCAATGGCGAATGTCAAATGTCGAATGTCGAATTGAAGAGAGTGGTGGAATTTCCGCTGGATGCCACCCTCCGCTCGTGCTGAGCCCCGTCGAAGTATGAGCGTGAGCCACCGAACCGAGCCGCCGCCGCTGCCTGCCCTCACCCCCCCGCCCTCTCCCAAGCGGGTGAACGTGCTGGTTGCCTCGCATTTGTCGGTTGGCAGAGGGAGCAAAAGCGAAGAGCGAAGAGTGAGATGAGAAGAGTGAAATGAAGACAAAGCCGGAAACTCACTACTGACCACTGACCACCGCGAACCCAGCCCTCCGCTTGGTCGGGTGGGAGAGGGAGCAAAAGCGAAGAGTGAAGAGTGAGATGGGAAGAGTGAAATGAAGACAAAGCCGGAAACTCACTACTGACCACTGACCACTGACCACTGACCACTGACCACCGCGAACCCAGCCCTCCGCTCATGCTGAAGCCCCGTCGAAGTATGAAGCGGAGCCACCGAAGCACGCAAACTCAACAACACCCTCCTCACAACCTCACCCCGCTCCCCGCCCTCCGATCCCCGACTACCGCTCCCACGTCACCTGCAGCAACGTTCCTGCGCCGGGGCGAAGTTGGACTTGGATTCTTCCGGTGGGGTCGGCCGTTACGTCCAACGGCGGCGGAAGGGGGATGCCGGAACGTGATGGAGTACGGTCTGGATTGATCTGCCGCACGCGAACCTTCCTTCCAGCTGCGTCTCCGCTGCGGGGCCGGATGTTCAGCTTCAGCGTGATGATCCGATCCTCGGTTAATGCCCGCATCATCGCCATCCGCTCCGGCGCAATCCCTTCATCATCGCCTGCGGCCTCGAAGGTCCGGCGGTTTACCACGAAGATGAAATTGGTGTCGTGCAAGGGGTCGCGGCGGTCCGTTAGCGGGTCGAACAGCCCAAGCTCCACGTAGGTTTCGTGCGGTGCGTCGGGCTGGCCGGTGCGCGGGTCGGCAGCGGTGATTTCGGTGACGATCTCACTGCTTGGAATCGGGCGCGGGCGAAGCTCATCGTTATCAAACCCGGGCCACTTGACGGTGTGGTGGATGCTGTATCCATCGCGCCACCGAAGCCGCATCATTGCCGGGGTTAGCTGCTGCAAGCCGGCATGAATCGCCTTCAGTTCGCGGCTGCTGTTCCGCCATCCCAAGTAGATATTCGGGACGCGCCGTACCGTCCCGTTCGGCTCGCGGAAGGGATACTCCAATCGGTTCTGCACGGTGTCGGCTGTGGTGGGGCCAACTGCCCCGATGTCGTTCATTCGGGTCCAACTCTCATCATCCCCCCACGATTGCATCAGCGGGTTGGACCCAGCCCACCACCAAACAATCCCACGTGTTCCGTAAGCCAGCCCCATGTTCACCAACGCCCGCAGTTCGGCAGGCTCGGGGGCGTGGCCGGCCATCGTATCGGTGGCCATCGCGCCGTTCACTTTTTTCCCGCGAATCCAGAGTGAGTAGTAGCTGCTTGGCAGCTGGATCAGCCGCCTTCCGGTGCGGCGCGAAAGCTGGGCACCGCGCCCCAAACTCAGCGCGCCGCCACGATCCAGAAGCCAGGGGAGTTTCCCCGGATTGTACTGGCCGAAGTAGTAGCGTTGGGTGATGTCGGCGTTGTCCCGTATCCCCTGCGGGTCAAGCGTCAGTTCGGGAATCTTAAACCGCCCGCCGTTGTGTTCCAGGATGGAAGGGATAAGGTTGTGGCGAACATTCAGCAGCTTCGGGATGTTGGTGAACGGAAACCGCCACGCACCGCTGAACAGCTCGGAAGTATCGTGCGGGCTGGTGATGTAGGTCTCCACAAAAATTTCATCCTGGCCCCCCTTCATCCCAAACGCTGGGTGCATCAGGTCAATGGTGGTGGTGGGAAGATTGCGCTGGCCCGACACCGCACGGCGTTTGCTTTGGGGGAACGCTCCACGAATCATCCGATCCAACGCAATCGCCCCGGCGTACTCCGCCGGCGAAGGCTCGTCGGTGGTTTGCAGCCGGATAATCGCGGGCCGAATCGTCCCCGTTGTTTTTTTCGGATTGCCCCGAAGTATCTGCCGCGCAAGCCGCAGCAACTCCCGCCGGTACGCCACGGCATCAGCCCTTTCACCAAGCATCAGTTCGCCAATCGAGTCCCGAATCGCAACGCTTCGCAGTGCCACAGCTTCCCCCCCCAAGTAGCGCACGCGGATGTCGAACCGCTGCGAGCCATTACGGCGATCCAGCGGCCCGACCCTCCCTTCCGGCAAGCGCGCCAGATCAACCGGAAGCGAGACCACACGGTAGCGGTGAAACGGTTGGCCACGGCGCGGCAGCAACGAATCTTTGGTGAAGGTGATGGTGGTGAACAACTGCGTGGTGTCCTGCTGGGCGCGTTGTGGCTGGTTGGCAGCATCCAGATACTGCGTCCCTTCGGGGATTTCGTTCCAGAGTTCAACGGCAATCAACGGTGTGGTTGGTGGGATTTTGTTGCTTGCCGCGCTGCTGAACAGATGCGCCGTCAGGGCAATGAAGTAGCGGTTGGAGAGGGCCTCGTCGTGGCGAAGCTGGGTGAAGGCATCGGTGTTCTGAATCCGCTCATCATCCGGCGACCACCGCCCCGGTGTGGGATCGAAACGGAAAATTTTATCGGGGGTGATGCCGTAGGCAATCCCCGAGGCAACAACTCCGGTGTCGGAAGAAGGGTGATAGACCATTTCGCGCGGGGAGTTGGAAGCGGAGTCGCGGTAGAAGCGATTGAAGAGGGTATCGCTGGCGGGGGCAATCTTCGTGAAGACGCTTCGCCAGCCGGAAACCTCGGCAGAATCGAACGGGAAGAAGACCACTTGGCGGCCATATCCAGCCTGGTACAGCGGGATGTAGGGCGCACCCCCCAGCAGCACCAACCGTTGGTTGCTGGCGCGGCGGCGGCTGTCGGCAAGGGGGGCAAGCTCTTCCCACCGCTCAACGCTAATCCAGGGGATCGTGACCCCCATTGCCCGGGTGAAATCCCACATTCCATCAATCGCTTCCCCCCCCGGCGGACGCAGGCCGTAGTAGTAGGCTCCAATCATAAACTCCCGATCTCCCAAGCCGTAGCTGGGGCGAATCGGCGGAACGGAATCGGCGGGCTGGGCAGCAACCAACACCGGAACAAGCAGCAGAGCAAAGAGAATAGAGAGGTTCAGCATTGGATGTTTTTTGGTTAGCGTGATTGTCGGTGGGGGTTCTATCAGCCTGTTCTATTCGATATTTGGCATTCTTTCACTCATGGATTGTGGTCAGTTGTCAGTTGTCAGTGGCAAGAATCAATTTGGCATTTGACATTCCGTTCGCACCTCACTCTTCACCCTTCACTCTTCACCCTTCACTCTTCACTCTTCAATCGTTCGGCTTCTACGTGCTTTCCTTGTGCAATCAGTGCCTCGTGGAGGAAGTCGCTGATTTCTTCATCTTCCGGCATTGCTGCGTAGCCGCGGCGCAGCACTGTTTCGGCGGCGGCGGCATCACCTTCGGCCAGCAGCCCGCGCCCAACGGCAACGATTGCCGAGCGTAGCCGGAACTCGAAATCTTCCCGCACCGCCTCGAAGAATGATTCATAGAGTGAGGGGAAGGGGACATCGCCGCCGGCCATTTCCAACACCTCACGCAGCAGCGGATAGGCCCGCACCAACGAACGCTGGCGCAACGCGGCAAGCGTGCGCCGCAGAAGCGTATCGGCCTGAAGCAAGTCCACCTCAACCCGTTCCAAGTTCAGCACTGGCGTTTCCCCGCCGGTGATAATCGCGTCGCTTCCGATAGCCTCGCGCAGGCGGGCAATCGTCATGTTCCGTTTTTTTCGCGCAAGCTCCATGTCGTCGCCATCCTCATCGCTGCCAGCAAGCTGGACGAACTCGCGGTGGGCCAGCCTTCGGTCAATCATCAGGTCGGCAACCATCAACGCAAGCACCAGCTTGATTCTTCCGCCACGGAGCGGTGTCATTACTCCATCTTCCCCCTCCACAGCAATTTTCCCGATCATGGAGATTTTCAGCCGGCGCGTGTTGTTGTTCCGCGCCGACTCCATCTGTTGCTCAATCTGAAGTATCTGCTTCTGGATTGCCCCATGCTGGTTGGCTGGAAGCAATCGGCCAAGCTGGTCGAACAACGGGCGCGCAAACTTGACCAACTGATGCTGGCAAAGCCAAACAAGTGCCGATTGGATCCCGACCGCCACTGTTTGTTGGATTGTGGGGTCGTCGGGGGCAAGCCGTTGGGCAAGCTGCACACTGCTGGTGATCGTAAGCAGGTCGTACATCCGGATCACCGGTTTCTGCAGAAGCTGGCAAATGCCTTCAAGGATTGCAGCGCGGTTGTGCGGCTGGGCTGGGTTTGCTTGGGCTGGGTTTGCTTGGGTTGGATTCGCCAACGCTGTGGCCGCTGCCCCCAATGCTTCCCAGGCTTCGCGAGTGATGATAAGCTGGGGCGGCCATTCTTGTTGGAAGTTCTCTGCCGCCAAATTCCAATCACTGCTGGCAACGCCAACCAGCGCGTTGGGGATGGGATACTGAAGCCCTTGCAGTGCGTGCCGCGCCATGCTTGCGGCCCACTCCGGCTCCATCCGTAGCAGCCCGATTGCCACCCCCCACTGCGCAAAATTGTGGCGGTCGTGCGGCTCAATCGGAATTGGCGTGTGGTCGCACAGGCGGTAGAACGTGTTGGCGATGCTTGGCAAGGGGTCGTCGCTTATCGCGGCAATCGCAATCAGGCGATCCATCGAGCAGTACAACGCCGGGTGCCAATCCCCTTGCTCGCTGTATATCCGAATGGCTTTCTCCGTCCGCGCCAGCACTTCCCGCAGTTGGCCAGTGTGCGCCAAAAAACTGATCCGTCGGATGTGCAGCCGCTCCCGCTCGTGCTGCGTGACGGGGCCTTCCAGCATCGCAAAAATTTCCATCCGGTTGGCCAGCTCGTCGGGGGTGGAGTAGAGCGACAGGAAGGTGGGAAAAATGCGTGCTCGGATGGATGCTTTCACCTCCTGGCTCAGCTGGCTGTTGGAGTCCAGCAGTGAGTGGATCAGCGTGGTGCAATTCCGCAACAACTCCGAATCGGCAATGCTGGTGGCGTGGTTGGCAACCACCGCCAGCGCGTTCTGGAACGGGGCTGTTGCCACAATATCAGGGTGATCTTGGGCAATCTGGTGAACCTCCTTCCAAGCAATGGCCATGGTTTCGGCGTTGTGGCGGGAGTTCAGATAGTACATCAAGACATCCAACCGCACAGTTGGCTCGGTTGGATGTTCGGTGGTAAGCTGGTAGAGCTTGCCAGCCGCCGCATGATATTCGGCATCGAACCGGTGGCTTGTTAGCGAAACACGATGCAGCAGAAGATTCCGCTCCCACCGCATCCGCAACCCCGCATCGAACGCATGGCCGTAATGGTTGGCAATCGCTTCGGCAGTTTCCAGCGATTTTACTCCCGACTCAAAATCTTGCACGCTGTTGTACATCCAGGCGATGTAGCGGGCGCGTTCGGCAACGGCAAACATCCGTTCAACCGGCAGGGTGCAGCGGCCAACCGTTTGGCCAAGCAGAACCAGCGGAAGCAAGGAATAGAGCGGAACCACCGACTGCAGCAACTCAATCAGCAGATCGGGATCGGGGGAGGATGACTCGACAAGATGCCGATGGAGTAACGTGTGGGTGAATGCCACCAGCGGGGCAGTGCTGGCGGGATAGGGGATGTGAGGATTACCAGCCCGTGGCGCAACCCCAGCCAATGGGCGCACCGATACCGCCGTTGTGGCAACAATCCCTTTTTGGATTAGCTCCTGCAAGATCGGTTCGGCATCGCCCAGCAGTTGCTGCGCCGCCTCGTGTGCAAACACCTCACCCAACCACGCCAACCGTTCGGCAGCGTGGCGTTCACGCGCGGTAAGGTGCAGCACCATCCCTTCGGCCAGCAGCGCGACGGTTTGCCGGAGTGTTGTTCGCAGTGTTTGCATCGGCGCGGTGAACTGCCAAACTCCATTCCCCCCTTTCTGCAACGCTCCTGATTCGATGGCGGTGCGGAGGCAGGAACGGAGTGCCAGCGAGTTCCCCTGCGTCAGGTCATGCAGCAACTCAGTTGTTTGGGAATCGGCGGTGGCCCCGAACAGCGCGGACCAGATGGCAGCGACTGCCGCGCCATCCAGCCGCTGAAGGTCTATCCGTTCCACCAAGTAGCGTTCCAAAATCGGGCGGACGCGAAGCTCGGCTGGGCGTGCAAGCGCAAGCACCGACAGGGTTTCATCGGCCAGGGCATCCAACAGCATGGCAAGTTCGCCCGCCGATTCAGGATCAATTAGGTGGATATCCTCCAGCACAAGCATCGCCGGGCGAAGCCGCCCAATCCGCCGCAGCGCAGCAATCACCGCTGGGCGGGTTCCTTCCACCATGCCGCGCAGCAGCGTGATCCCCACGCCCGAAACGCCAATGGATTGCGCCAGCAACGGGGCAAGCTGGTTGGTCCCTTCCGGGTAAAATTTTGCGTGGATTACCGCTCCGCCGGCATCTTCAATTTGCTTCATTGCTTCTTCCAGCAATCGGCTTTTTCCAACCCCGGCCTCGGCCAGCACCAGCCCCGCACGCAGCCGCCCCGCTTCCGGTGTTGTTTGCCAAAAGCTGACCACGCGGGCAAGCTCCGGCTGCCGCCCAACAAACGGCAGCAATCCCCGGCGGAGGAACTGATCCAATATCGAAGAATGATTCCCAGAAGACATGGGGGCAAGATACGGATGAAGCGGGTTCGGTGGGCGGGGGATCGGGAGTCGGGGATCGGAGGGCGGGATTGAGCGAAGGCGGACGTTCGGTGGGCGGGGATCGGGAGTCGGGGATCGGAGGGCGGGATTCGCGGTGTGTTCTCTTCTGCATTACTCCGTGCTTCAGCGCGGAGCTTGCGTACCACCTCACGTTCCCCCTCTTCGGTTCCTTCCCGGCTTTGGCTCCCTCTCCCACCTGACGAATGCGAGGCAACCAGCACCGTCACATATTTGGGAGAGGGCGGGGGGTGAGGGCAGGCAGGGGCGGGCTGTGGTCAGTGGTCAGTGGTCAGTGGTCAGTGGCAAGAACCAATTTGGCATTCGGCATTCGGCATTCGACATTCGACATTCGACATTTGGCATTCGGCAGAAGCAACAACATGGAGCAATGCAACCGCTGGGTTCGGCCTATCTTCGCGGACGTTTCTCACGTCATTTCCGGAATCGGATGCCTTCCAGCCAACAACTACAACCTTTGTTTGAACGCCACCTTGCTCGGCTTGCCCGCCGAACAAGCCGGCACGCCGACCGCAGTCGGCAGCTTGCCTACATCCGGTTGGGGCTGTTTTTGGGGAGCGTCGCGCTGGCAACGATTGCGTATCAATCGGGGAATCAAGGGCTGGGCGCGGGGTTGCTGGCGGTTGGCCTTGTTGCCTTTGCGGTGGTTGCCCACCAGCATAGCAAGGTGGAGCGAAGCATCCGGCGGTACCGACGCTGGATGGAGATTAAACGTGGACATCTGGCGCGGATGCAGCATGATTGGGAGAATATCCCGCTCCCCCCAACTACGCCGCCGGTTGCTGGCCATCCGTTCGAGACCGACCTGAATATCACCGGCCCCCGCTCGCTTCTTCACTTGATTGACACCTCCGTTTCTGCCGAAGGAAGCAGCCGGTTGCGGGAATGGCTGCTGCAACGGGAAGCCAACCCAGCCGTGATTGAGTTTCGCGCAACACTGGTGCGCCAGCTTCTTCCCCGCTCGCTGTTCCGCGACCGGCTGACGTTGGCGGGAATCCTTGCATCGCGCAAGACGGAAGAACGCTGGATTGGCGCAGAATTTATCGCCTGGTTGCAGGCGCACACCAACAAGAAATCGTTGATCCCGTGGTTGGTGGCCTTGCTGCTGCTGTCGGGCGTTACCGTTGGGTTGCTTGCCCTTGCGTTGCTGAACATTCTTCCCGCGCTCTGGCCTTTCTCACTTGGGCTGTATGCCGTGCTGTACATGGCTCGCGGGAAAGATTACCGCGAACTCTACAGCGACGCGCTTGACTTGGATCAGCACCTTCGGCGATTTGGGGCGGTGCTGCTTCATCTTGAGCGGTTTGGCTACGCCGGCGCGCCCGATCTTGCCAAGCTCTGCCAGCCATTCTGCAATCCGGCACGGCGGCCATCGGCGCGGCTGCGTGGGGTGGGGCGGATTATCGCCGCGGCAAGTGTGCAGGGGAACCCGTTGGCGCGGCTGCTGTTCAACATCGCGCTTCCGTGGGATTACTGGTTTGCGTGGCGGCTTGCCCAGGAGCAACAAAAAATTCGGGAGGATGTTCCGGTCTGGTTGGATATTTGGCATGAACTGGAGGCCCTTTGCTCGCTGGCAAATTTGGCCGACCTGAACCCAGAGTTCACCTTCCCAGAAATTCTTGATCCTTCCCAAAATTCCTTGCCATCGCCGCTGATTGTTGCTGCCGGAATCGGGCATCCACTGCTGGCAAGGGATGCGCGGGTAGCCAACGATTATCGCGTGGATCAGCCCGGAACGCTGGCGATTGTCACCGGCTCCAACATGTCCGGCAAAAGCACCATGCTCCGGACGCTTGGGGTGAATTTGGCGCTGGCGTATGCGGGCGGTCCGGTTTGCGCCAGCCAGTTGCGGGTTGCGCCGATGCGGTTGTTCACCTGCATCAACGTCACCGATTCGGTGAACGATGGCATCAGTTATTTCTACGCCGAGGTCCGCCGGCTGCGGGACCTGCTTGCGGCATTGCGCCAGCCTCATCAGCAACCCCTCTTCTTCCTGATAGATGAAATTTTCCGGGGAACCAACAACCGCGAACGGCTTATCGGCAGCCGCTCCTACGTGCGTGCACTGTTGGGTGGCAACGGCGCGGGGCTTATTTCCACTCACGACCTTGAACTGGTTCACCTTGCCGAAGAAGAGCCAAGCATCAGCAACCTCCATTTCCGTGAGGAAATTCACAACGGGCGGATGACGTTCGACTACCGATTGCGCACCGGCCCCTGCCCCACCACCAACGCATTGGAAATCATGCGAATGGAAGGACTGCCAGTAGAGGGGAAATGATATTTTGCGGATCGGGGATCGGGGATCGGGGATCGGGAGGCGGGGATCGGGTGTAGGCTGCAAAGGTGGCTCGATTCGGTGGCTCCGCTCATACTTTGATGTTAATGGGTTGTGGTCAGTAGTCAGTGGTCAGTGGCAAGAAGCAATTTGGCATTCGACATTCGGCATTCGACATTCCAGCAGAGGGCGGCATCCGGTAGAAACTCTCTCTTCTATTCGACACTTGACATTCGGCATTCGACATTCCAGCGGCGAAGGGGGAGATTCGGTGGCATCCGCTCTTGATTCTATTTCCTACTTTCTATTTCCTCGTGTCCCCTGATGCAAGCCTAATTCTCAACTGTCAACTCTCAACATCCAACTTCATGTACAAACTCACAGCCTTCTTCACGAAGCCAGAAAACGCCGAGGCGTTCGATGCCCATTACAACACCGTCCACGCGCCGTTGATGCGTGCGGTTCCGGGGTTGCAAAGCCTTGTGGTCAGCCGCAACCTCCGCTCCTTCGGTGCCGATTCCCCCTACTACCTGATTGCCGAAATGATCTTTGCCGACCGCGATGCCTTCAAAGCCGCAATGGCCACCGACGAAAACAAAGCCGCCGGAAAAGACCTGATGACCTTCGCTGCAGGGCTGGTGACGATGGTGCATGGCGAGGCGGCAGAGGTGTGAGGCGGGAGTGAGACAGGGGTGAGGTGATGGAACGGTGAGCCAACGGGCCGGGGGAACTCACTCAAAAAAAAAATAGAGTGATGGAGTTCGCTGAAGAACTTCTTACCCCCTCCGTTTCACCAATTCCCAGGCGACAATCCCAAACGCTACCGCTACATTTAGCGAGTGCTTCACGCCGTGCATCGGGATTTCCAGCGCGCCGTCGCAGGCGGCCAGCGTGGCGGCGGATACGCCAGTGATTTCGTTCCCAGCAACAAACGCCACCGGCCCCGGTGGAAGCACCAGATCGCCAAGCGGCAAACTGCTGTCGGTAAGCTCAAGCGCGTAGGTCCGGAATCCTTGCGATTGCAGCAACGCAACCGCTTCGGCCCCATCCTTGATGAACTCCCACGGGACGGTTTCGGTGGCCCCCAGCGCGGTTTTGCTGATCTCCTTGCGTGGCGGCGTTGGGGTGTAGCCGGTCAGGATCAGCCGCTGCAACAGCATGGCATCGGCGGTGCGGAAGCAGGAGCCAACGTTGTAGAGTGAGCGAAGATCTTCCAGCACGCCAACAACCGGGTGGCGCGCCGTTGCCAGTGCTTCGGTTGGGGTCAGGCGTTGCGCCAGAAGTTCTTCGTGAGAAAGTTTCCGCATCGTTTTTTTGTGCGTGTGCGTGATGTTTTTTTGGTGATGGTGTAACCGCCAGCACCGCAAACAAATCTACGCTCATGCTGCCAGTTTCCGTGAATCAGAAGTGATTGCTAACAACCCAGAACAACAACAACAACTAATGTCCGATTCCCCATCGCTGAACGTATTGCGCGGGGTGCTGCGGCTGCTGCTGCTGACTCCCCTGATTGTACTGCTTCCGGTCTTCATCTTGATGATCGGCATTGGCGCGTTGTTTGGCACACGCGGACGCTACGCCGTCAGTATGGCCCTGATCGCGTTTTGGTCCCGATTGATTTCATGGATGATGGGGCTTCGCGTGGTGGTTCGGGGGCGCCGCCATCCCGATTCGCGGCTGTTTGTTGGCAACCATGTTTCCTACCTTGATATCCTTGTTTCCGGAAGCGCGATTGGCGGGGTGTTCGTTTCGCGGCATGATGTGAAAGATTGGCCAGTGATGGGAATTTTTGCCCGAATCAGCGGGACCATTTTCCTGGACCGAAGCTCACTCCGTTCGGCGATTGCCTCGGCCAAAGGGATGGTGGATAAAATGCACCAGGGTGCCCACATCACCCTGTTCCCGGAAGGGGGAACAACCGAAGGGGGAAGGGTGGATTCGTTCAAGCCGTTTTTGTTCAACACGGTGGCCGGAAGCGATGTGATGGTGCAGCCGTTCGTGATCTTGTACACCCACATTGCCGGCCAGCCAACAACGCTTGCCAACCGCGATTTTGCCTACTGGTATAACCCCGATGAGCCGTTCCTTCCCCACGCTTGGAAGGTGCTTCAGCTTCGTTCTATCACCGCGCAGTTTCATTTCCTTCCCCCTCTCCCTTCCCCCGCTTCTGCCGATAAAGTGGTGCTGCGCAGTTATGCCGAATCGGTGCAGCAGCGGGTTGCTGCGCTTGTCCCTCCATTTCCCGTCACTGAACAATCTTTGTGAACCGATTGCCGATGATGCCCCGCTCCACCGCACTGTTCGCGCTTCTTCTTTGCGCAGCCATTGCCCCGTTGCGTGCCCAGCCAGTCAGTTTCGATCAATACCTCTGCCGCGTGGCCGCCCCCGCCGGTTGGCAGCGCGCCGACGTTGGCAGCCCACCAGCCGGTGCCAGCTTGCTGGCATTGCAAAGCCCTTCCGGGAAGTCGCGGTTGGCGTTGGTGGTGATCGAGGTGCAGCGGACGCTGACGCTGGATGACCCCGCGTTTGTTGATGGCTTGCGGGAATCTATCATGGGGAAACTGCGTGGCGTTAGCTGCACGTTCGGAACGCTGGCGGGGGTGAAGTCGTTGCAGTGCAGCGGGGCCTCGCCGGAAGATCAATCGGTGAGCATGAGGATGACCGCAGTGGTTGCCAACGGCCACGGCTACGTGCTGACAGCGGTGGGGCCGGCAAGCGAAATCACGGGGGCGGAAGCAACGGAATTTTTCAACAGCTTCAGCTTTATCGGCCCCCCAGCCGAACATCAATCCGCCGGGACGGATGAGTCCGGAAGGCCAATCGCTTCTTCGCAAAATGATGCCCCCATCGGAACCATTTTTCTGAAATACCTCCTTCCACTGCTGCTTGTGGTTGGGCTGGGGTATGTCATCTCGGCCATCTCGGCACGGAATGAAAAGCGGCGACAGCAAGAATCGGGGAATCACCCAAGTTGAGCCTTAGACTGAGTATCGTTCAGTGGCCACATTCGCAGCTTGCCCAACCGCGTGATGCAGGCGTTACGATCCCTGCCAGGGGAGTGTGATTTTATCCCGGAAATCTTTCAACTGCAACCAGCCAGTGGCCCCGGTTGCAGTTTTGATTTGGTACCAATCCTCCCCCTGCGTCCCCCCCGTTGGATTGGTTGGGATGCAACCCACAATCGTCACCTCAGTTTTTGGTTTCAGCTTTGCGGCTGGCTTTGCTTTCGGCTCGTGCGCCGATAGCAACGTCACCGGTTTTGTGGTTGTTCCGGCGGTGTTCAGTTGGTACAGCTCCTGCGGTAGCTCCTGCCAGTTCATGCTTTCTTCATCCAGCCGATAGTTGCGGGCGATGCTCCAGAACCCCATCCATTGTTGCACCTGAACCACACCATCACCAACAAGCGATATGCTGCCGAACAGCGAGTTGGAGACAACCGGACCGCCACGGCCAAGCCGAACAACACGGTGGCCAACAACATCACTTGCTCCAGTTGTGGTGAGAAATAACTCCTGCTGGTGATCGCCAGCGTCAAGGTCCCGCACGGCAATTTCGATGTGGTAAATATCCTCCAGTGGAACCCCAATCGCCCGGCCATTGATGGTGATGGTGCAGCCATTCAGAACATCGTAGCCATCGGCAGTGGAAACCACGCGGATGGTGTCGGGTTTGGCATCGCCGTTCAGGTCGGCATACAGCAGTGTGTCGCTTGGGTTGGCCAGCAGTGGCGTGGCCGCCAGCAAGGCCAGGGCGAAGCAGGAACTGAGTTGTGCCATAGGTCTCTTGGGTACGGAAGAAAAACGTCAGGTTGGTTACTTGCCAAGCCGGAACAACGCGCCGGCAACAATGCGAAGATCGCGCGAGGAATTGGTGCTGCTGCTTCCCCGTTCCACGGTGATGTCGGTTAGCCCAAAGCAGTAGCGAATATCGCCGGTGATCGTTGCCCCGTTGGTTATTTGATAACCAACCCCCACGCCAACGTCAACCGCAATATCAATGGTGCTGGTTTGCGCCCCGGCTTCAATTGTCACGGTGCTGTCGGCGTACTGTTTTACCGATGCCGCCGACAGCAACACTCCCGGATTAATTCCTGCCACCGCAAACACCATCAGTGGCCGCACCCGGTAGCTGGCGTTCAGCATCAGCGGGAACTCAAGATAGTTGAACTTGGCCGTTACCAGCGCGCCCGCGGCCCCTTCAATCACCACCCCTTTCTGGGCATACTGCGGCTGGAACACCACGCTGAAGGTGCTGTCGAGCGGGGCCTGGATGTGGCCGCCAACCACCAAGCCGTGGCGCACCCCAGTGAAAAACGGAGGGGTGAACTCCTGGTTTGCAATGTTGATGCCGCCACGCACCCCAACCATCACCTGCGATTGCGCCACCTGCGATTGCGCGATCCAAGCACCAACCAGCAACAATCCAACCAAGCCACACCGCACCAGCAACCACCGCCGGAAAATTTTTCTGCCACCCTGCGATTCCTTGTCAGGCATTGCCGCAACCATTGCCGACCGCTGCGCAATGCTGTCCGGCTGCGGTTGCTGCGGTGGCGGCAAACAGGGGGGGGAAAGGGCTGGCATGATGCTTGATAATCAGGTAGGCAAGTTCAACAACAACGCGGCGCAACGCCACACGGCATCACTCTCCACACACACACGGATGCCGCCAAGCGATTCCCGCTTGCAGAAACGAAGTATCCACAAACCAAATAGTAGCAAAGGAGCTAAACGAAATGAACACGCACACGCGCCTCCATCCATTCCAGAACTTAACCAGCAACGACATCCAACGGGAAATCAACCGTTTCTTCGACAACTTCCTAACGCCTTCCAAAACGGAGGCAACCCGCGCAAACCAGCCACGCGAAAAAGTCTGGAAGCCGGTGATTGATGTCCGCGAAAACAGCACAAACTACATGATTGATGTGGAGCTTCCAGGACTGAAAAAGGAGGAAGTCACCTTGAGCTTCCACGACAACACCTTGACGATTTCGGGGGAACGGAAGCAGACCCACGAAGAGAAAGCACCAGAAGCGGAAGGGGAGAAAAAGCAATGGAGCTACCACCGCACCGAACGCTTCTACGGGAAATTCCAGCGGGCATTCAGCTTCCCATCGGAGGTTGATTCCGACAACATCACGGCGGCATTCCAGGATGGCATTCTGAACATCCAAATTCCAAAAGCTGAGGCCGCCCGCCCACGCCAGATTGTGATCAACTAAGAGAGGGACTTCACCCCCATCACCACCCAATCTCCAGAATCATTTCTGGAGCAACCAACAGAGATAGAGAGCACCAGCCACAATCTCCAGAATCATTTCTGGAGCAGCTAACAGAGCGAGAGCACCGAACAGGCTCGGTATCCAACGTGATGCCGAGCCTTGTTGTTTTGATGAATCAGACTCACCCTCCGCCGAGGGGGTGGTTGCTCACTCCTGCATCCAAAGAGTGCGGTACTGCAAGGTGTCGCTGGCGGAAGCCGTCCGTTTTGGCCCCACCACCAGCAAGTAGCGGCGGCCCGCCGAAAGCTCAACTCCATCAATCCGCGCAAGCACCGTTTGCTGGCCCGGGCGCGAGATGATAAAGGAGTATTTCCGTTCCTCACGTTGGATGGTGTCGCTCGGTGTACCGAAATCACTGCTGCGAAGCAAGTCGGCACTGATACTGCTTTCGCGAAGCTCCAGCGTGGTTTCCGCCGGCACGGCATTCACAAACCGGACGGCGGCTTGGCCAATGGTGATAGCATCGGAGCGTTGCGGAAACACGATCAGTTGCGGGGCGGCGGTTGTGCCGGTTGCGCCAAGAACGTAATCGGCGGCTGCGCCATCCACCGTTTGCGTGGCCGCTCCGTTCAACGTGGCTTGGAACTGCGCCGCAGGAATCGCCGAGTAGCGAACGTAGCTGTAGCCAATCGGCGATGGAGTAAGCTGGCCAATCGTGATCGAGGCGTTGCCGTCCGGGATCATGCTGAAGAGCACTGCCGAACGTCCAATGCTTCCCAGCGGCTGCAATCCGCCGCCAGCATTCCCATCTTCCCGCAACACCCGCAACGACGCAACGCCATTTGTGCTCACCACAAAAATTGTCCAGACTCCCTCCCCTAAATTCTGCACGCCACTTTCCACAAACCGCCCGGAAGCATCATCGCTCAGCAGCAACGGATAATCGCCAGCGGGAAGATCAACGGTTGGGCTAAGCTCCCCGGGAAGCTGCGCCCCGAACGGGCGGGTGTTTGCCGAATCTCCGCGTGGCGACCCGCTTCCGATCACCACAGCGTAGCGGCCATCGTTGGAAACATTCACCACACGAACACGGGCCTTGCCGGAAGGAGCTTGTGTGGCGGCGCGCTCCAGCACCAGTGCGCGGGTGGTGCCAAGCGTGTTGTACAGCACCGCAAACGAGCGACCTCCAACACTGAGCCGGATTCCAACCGCAAGCGACTGCCCGGAAGAAGTGGCCAGGTCCAGACTATCGCCCGACGGTGATTGGCACGCATCCACGTTCGATTCGGCCGATACGCCGAAGGTGGGAATCCCGGTGGCAATCACCGCTCCCGAGCCTTTCATGGAAGCCGACACGGTTGCGTTTCCATCAATCGCGTTAATCAATGCCACGGCTGACTGAGTTCGGGTTTCTGGTGGGGCGGTTGGAATTGGGCCGGCAAACCCGGTGGCCGCATCAACGCTGAACAATTCGATTGCTCCGTTGCGGCGCGCGGCAACCAAGTAGGTGGTGGAGCCAATCGGCAATGCCAGCCGGGCGGTTGCAATCGGGGCGGGAACGCCGGCGGTGAACAGATAAAGCGAAGCCTCACTCTGCGGAAGATCAACCGCCGTGCTGATGCCAAACCCCGTTCCGCCAATGACGGTATCGCCGCTTTGGCAGCCGCGCCGCAGGTACAGCGTGGAATCGGGGACCGTGTTGATGAAGATGACGCGAGCACGCCCCGCCGCCGTCAAATCCAAACGATCTTGGTCGGAAGTTTGCAGCTGCTTGAACTGCGGCAGCGAATCGCGCCCATAGACAAGGAAGGTGACGTTGGCCCCCAGCGGAAGCTGCTGGTTGGCGATGGTATCGGCACGCGCAGCGCGCCCAATCACAAAAAACGTCCGCTCCTGGATCAGCACCGGGCTGAACGCAGTGGCGGTAAACGGGGCAAGCCCCGGCGCAACAATTCCGCCGCCGATGCGGAAATCAATCGTTTGCCCGCCAAGCAGGTTAAGGGTGCGAACTTGGGTGCTATCTGGCGGCGGCGGGTTCAGCAGGTTCGGGTCCTCCGAGCTATCACAGGCGGAAATGCCAACCGCCGCAAGCAGCAACAGCGCGATCAATCGGGAGAGTGTGGTCATGAATTCTTGGTTGTGCAACATTTGCGGTGCGCAACCTACGCCACGCGCCGCACCGAAGCAACCGCCAAATTCATGCAGGGTGAAAAAGGGGGCGGGTGAGCAACCATTGTTCCCCGTTGTTGCCGGTAGTCCCCAATCAATGCTAAGTTGCGGCAGGCTGCATTGGCAAGGCCGCTGTCCACTGAACAGAATTGGTTCATCTCAAGGTAGCCTGCGAAGGATGGGAACGGTAACCGGGGCATCGGCGGCTTCTATGTTCGGTGGCTCCGCTCATACTTCGACGGAGCTCAGCATGAGCGGGGACGCTGTTCGGTAGCTCACAAATCATACTGCGCACGCGACCTGCAGATGAGCCAAAGCCCCCCTACTCGTCAGCCAACTTCCAACACCCCCCCAACCACTGACCACTGACCACTGACCACTGACCACCAATGCCCAACCGACTACTTCACGAACGCTCCCCCTACTTACAACAGCACGCCCACAACCCGGTGGATTGGTATCCCTGGGGCGAAGAAGCCTTTGCACGGGCGCGAACCGAGGATAAGCCGATTTTCCTTTCTATCGGCTACTCCACCTGCCACTGGTGCCACGTGATGGAGCGGGAATCGTTCGAGGATGAAGCGACCGCAGCGGTGATGAACGAACTGTTTATCAACATCAAAGTTGATCGCGAGGAACGGCCCGATGTGGATCATATCTACATGACCGCGCTCCACTCCATTTCCGGGTCCGGCGGGTGGCCGCTATCGGTGTGGCTTACGCCGGAACTGCTGCCGTTCTACGCCGGAACCTACTTCCCCCCGCGCCCAGCCTACGGCCGCCCCAGCTTCCGCGACGCGCTGCGGGCACTGAGCAATGCCTGGCAAAACCAGCGAGAAAAGGTGCTTGGTTCGGCGGCGGCAATCATCGAAGCGGTGGAAAAAATCTCCATGATTCAGGCCGATGCCGGCGTGGCCCCGCTGCTTCCGATTGCCGAGCGTTGCTTCGGGCAGCTTCAACGGAGCTACGACCCGCGCCACGGTGGATTTAGCACTCGCCCAAAATTTCCGCAGCCAAGCATCGTGCAATTTTTGCTTCGCTACTGCCACCAACTTGGCCAATCCGATGCAACTGCCGAACCTGCCCAAGCCGCGCTAACGATGGCGCACCACACCGTTGCGGCGATGTCGGCGGGGGGAATGTACGACCAGCTTGGCGGCGGCTTTGCGCGCTACTCGGTGGATGAGGAATGGCGCGTCCCGCATTTCGAGAAAATGCTCTCCGACCAGGGGCAGCTGCTCTCCCTGCTGGCCGATACCTACCGGCTGACCCGTGACCCCGCAATCGAACGGGTGGCGCGCCAAACGGTGGAGTATCTGGAGCGAGATATGACCGCCCCAAACGGAGCTTTCTACTCCGCCGAAGATGCCGACAGCGAAGGGATCGAAGGGAAGTTCTACCTCTGGACGATGGAGGAACTGCGGGCCGCATTGCCGGGGGCTGAGTTTGCCGCAGCCGTGAAGTTTTACGGGATCACGGAAGAAGGGAACGCAGGCGAGCCGGGGGAAAACGTGCTGCACACCAGCGCAACCCTTGCCGAGGTTGCCGAAACAGTGGGAAGCACCGTTGCCGAAGCGGAAGAATTGCTGGCATCGGCGCGGAGGCGGTTACTCCAACTGCGGCAAGGGCGGGTGCGACCACACCGCGATGAAAAAATCTTGACGGCATGGAACGGGCTGGTGATTGGCGGGCTTGCCAACGCAGCGGCCGCTTTTTCCCAGCCACAATATGCCGCGATTGCCGCACGCGCTGCCGAAACGATTCTGGAAGTGATGATGGTTGAAGGAAGGCTGATGCGCCGTTGGAAAGATGGCGAAGCCAAATTCCCCGGATACTTGGACGATTATGCTGCGCTTGCCGCCGGGCTGCTGGAACTGTACAACGCAACCGCCAACCCACGCTGGTTGCGCCATGCCGAACAGCTTACCCGCGCCGCCGACCAGCTGTTCTACGATGACCAGAACGGCGGATACTTCATGGCCGCCAGCGATGATCCCAACATCCTTGTTCGCGCAAAAGTGGATCACGACGGAGCCGAGCCGGCGGGGAACAGCTTGATGGCGATGAACCTTCTGCGGCTTGGGCGGCTGCTGGGGGATGCGCACTTTCTGGAGCGTGCCGAACAGACTATCCACCTATTCCTGAACCGCGTTGCCGATGTACCGATGGTGATGCCGCTGATGGCCGCCGTGGGGTTGGAGCTTGCCACGCCGCCGCGCCAAGCCGTTGTGGTTGCCGGAAGCGACCAGCAAGAAACGGAGCGGTTGTTGGAGCAAGTTCGCGCCGCATATCTTCCCGGCACTCAGTTGCTGTTTATTCCCGAAAGTGGAGTTGATTCCTGGCTGGCTCAGGGCGTTCCAACCCTTTCGGAAATGAAGCCGTTGGAGGGGCACGCGGCGGTGTATCTCTGCGAAAATTTTGTGTGCCACGCCCCCGTGCGCCAGTTTATCCCCCATTGAACTTGGCTTGCGAAAACATCTGCAGAGGGAAAAAAAACAAGAACAGGCTTGCAGTGGGTTAAACGCTGCAAGCCTGTTCTGTTGTTTGCGTGCTTGGGGGGAATCTGTCCCGCCCCGTTTGGCCCAAATGCGTGCGCTACTGGATCACCCGCATCTCCACGCGGCGGTTGGTTCGGCGGGCTTCGTCGCTGGTTCCGGCCACTAACGGTTTCCGTTTGCCGAAGCCTTTGGTTTCCATGCGTGCTCCCGCAATCCCTGCATCCAGCAGATACTGCCGCACCGCAGCGGCGCGGCGTTGCGATAGCGCGTCGTTGTAATCGTCGGTTCCCTGGTCGTCGGTGTGTCCTTCCAGCGAGATACGCATATCTGGATTCTCCCGCATGAACTCCGCCAACCGCTCCAACTCGGAAACCGACTCCGGAAGCAGATCGCTTTTGTCATAATCGAACAGCACCATCAAGCGAACCATCCCCCCTGCAATCGGGCTAAGGGTGATGTTCTTCTCAATATCCTGGCTTAGCCCGCTGGTCGGGACTTCGTACCGTTCGGTGTAGAACAGATATTTGTCACGTTCGGCAGTGATGGAGTATTCGTGCCCGGCCACCAGTGTGGCAAAGTATTCGCCGTTGATGTCGTCGCTGCGGAGCCGCGCCACTTGCTGGTTTGTTTTCAGGTCGGTGATGGTGATGGTGCTTCCAAGCGGTGCTTTGGTGGTTGCGTCGCTTACCACACCATGCACGTTCACCACCGCTTCGGATGGGAATGGGTTTGGCGAAACAAGGTAGATGTCAATCCCCCCCGCGCCGCCGCCACGGTTGCTGCTGAAAAAGGCGCGGTCGGCACTGCTCAGCGCGGTGTAGAAAAACTCATCGGCGGCTGAGTTAATCGGCGAACCCATGTTCTTCAGCCCGCTGAAACCGCTGTTGCTGGCTTTTGCGGTGTACAGGTCAAATCCACCGCTTCCGCCGGAGCGGTTGCTGGCAAAGTAGAACGTCTTGTTGTCGGGGGCCACGCTTGGCGAGAGGTCGTCGTCGGGGGTGTTGATTGGGGAGCCAGCACTCATCGCGGCTCCCCATTTCCCATTCACGTACCGGCTGATGTAGATATCCACTTTCCCGCTTCCCCCCGGGCGGTCGCTGGCAAAGTAGAGTGTGCGGCCATCGCTGCTAAGGGAGGGGTGGGAATCCCAGTAGGGTGAGTTAATCTCCGGCCCAAGATTCTGGATGTTCGTCCATTCCCCGTTGATTTTTTGGGCGGAGTACAGGTCAGTGCGCCCCTGTCCATCCACCGGATTATCCAGCGAGCTGAAGATCATCAACTGGCCATCGGGGGTAAGGGTGACGGTTCCGTTTTCATCCCCTTCGCTTACCGTGGGAAGTTCCGCAATGGCACCCCACCCGCTCGAGTTCCGCTCGGCAGTAAAAACCCGTTGGTTTCCGTTGATGCGTGAGGTGAGGTACATCACCCGCAGGTTCCCCGTGAAGGTGGAAGCGAAGTCGTCGCGCGTGGTGTTCATGTTCAGCGAGGTCACGGTTTGGCCACTGACCGAAGCTGTTGTAGCAATCGCCACCAGCAGTAAAAAAAGTTGGCGTAGCATGGTTGGGAATCGGTTATCGGTTGTCGGGAGTCGGGAATCGGAAGCCGGTTGTCGGAAGTTGGGAGTCGGTTGTCGGTAATCAGGCTTCTGACTAATGACTAATGACTGTTGTCGGGAGGGATCGGTGCTAACACTCCATCACCTCTTGCTTTGTTTCCTACTCCCTCTATTTCATTTTCACCAGTTTCACTGGCGGCTTGCCCCGTTCGGAACTGAGCGCAAGATAATAGATGCTGGCCGGTTGCAAGCGTAAATCTATCGGTTGTTCGGTGGCTGTCACCGGAATTTCCATGATGGTCTTGCCTAAGTAGTCGTAGATGATCGCTTTCTGGTTGAGGGCAAGGCTTGGCACGTGCAGCTGGAACAAGCCATCGTCGGTGATCTGCGCCACCGATAGTGCGCCGCCGCTGCTGCTGTGTTGATCCGCCGGTGGTGCTGCCGATGGGATGTATTCCGGCAATGTTGTCTCCCACACTCCACGCCCAAACGTTGCCGCCCGCAGCTTCCCCGATGCCTCGTGAATTTCTAACTCGGCAATGGGAACAATCGGCATTCCATCATTAAACGGCTGCCACAGCGAGAATTGGCGCAGCAAGTCCAGATAAAACACTCCAAGATCGGTCCCGACGTACAAGCCCCGCCCGTTTTTGTTATCAACGGCTATGCAGTTTGCCGGGACGTTCGGCAAGTTGCGCGAGATATTCAGCAAGGTGTGCGTGGAGAGGTCGTAGGCATAGACCTTCGATCCGGCGTTGTATCCGGAAACGGAGATGAAGATCAATCCGGGATTTTGCGGATCCACGGCAATGTAGGTGATGGTTTCGCCAGTGCTGGCAATGGCATTCAGGTCCTGCCACGTACCGCCGCCGTTGGTGGTGACAGAGATATCCTCGAACGTACCCGCATAGATTACGTTCGGGTTGGAAGGGGCAACCGCCAGGGAGCGGATGTTGATTGGCCGAGGATTCCCTTCGGCATCGGTTTTGGTGCGGCTGAAGACCCGTGGCGAGATTGCTTCCCAGGAATCCCCACGGTCGGTGGTTTTCCAGACTTGGTTCATCCCAACGTACAGCGTTTTGGAGTCGAACGGATCCATCACGTAGGGCGTTACCCACGCGCCTTGAAATTTCTTGCCATAGCCGGGGATATTTCCTGAGATCATCACCACATCGTTGGTGTCCTCCGGGTCGGCAAAGCGGCGGTAGGAACGGTAGATTTTTCCGTTGGCATACGCGCCGTACATGATATTGGGGTCGGTGTGGTCAATCACGCAATCCATGCCGTCGCCCGACACCGCGGTTTTCCAGACTCCGTTTTGCAGCAACATCGTGCCGTTGTCTTGGTGCCCGGCAAGGATTGTCCCTTCCTCCTTTGCCGACCCGGCAATGCGGTAAATCTGGCCAATCTGCAATCCGCTGCTAAGGTTGTACCAGTTGCGCCCGCGGTCGCTGCTGTACCACAGCCCGCCGTCGTTGCATTCAAACAGATACTCCGGTTTCAGCGGGTGAAATCTTAGGGAGTGCTTGTCGGCGTGGGCCACATCGGTGGGGTTGGGAAGCATTGCAAGAATTTCTGGATGATCGCTCCAGACATTCGAGGTTTCCCAGTCCGACCCCGCGTTGGTTGTGCGCCAGGTGTTCACCCCGCCCACATACATTTCGTAGGGTTGTTGTGGCGAGATGGCGTAGCTAAGATCATATTGCCCCTGGCCAACTTGGTAATCGTAGCTGGCCATGCCGTGATACCATCCCAGCAAATTTGGCCGCCCCCGAAGCGTATCGGGGACGTAGCCAGAGTTGAAGCTGATGCCGGTGTTCAGCGATGCGAAAATGCCGTACAACCCCAAGTGCTTCCCCGCACAAAGGATATCCACGCGGTTTGGCTGCGCCGGGGTGACACCGATTTTCATCCGGATCACATCCTCCAAATTCACCGTTGCAACCCACGTTAGACCGCCATCTTCCGAGCGGTAGAAGGTGGCCGCAGTGGTCCCGTTGTTCGGGTTGTTGAAACTGGTGGCATAGACGATTGCGGGGTTGGTGGGGTGGAACTCAATATCAATCATGTAATCGGCCAACGTCAAGGCCCAGGTTGCACCGCCGTCAACGGTCATGTACATCCCCGCCGAGGTGGCCGCAAGCAGGACGTTCGGATACGCTGGGTTCATCACCAACCGCCGGATCAGCACCGATTGCTGCACCGGAATCAACAGCCCAGTGGTCTCCCACGTGTATCCACCGTTGCTGGTCCGCAGCACGCCAATGCTTTTGGTGTCCCCTTCCTGTTCCATTCCGGTCAAGCTGGTTATGCTTCCCATGTCGCCATCGCCGGTGGCAATGTAGATGATGTCGGGATCGTTCGGGTGAACGGCAATATCGCTTACGCCAAGCACCGGAAGGTTGTCGCTGATGGTGCGCCAGGTTGTGCCGAAGTCGGTGGTTTTCCAAAGGCCACCGGCCGGCGCACCAACCCAGAATGTGTTCGGGTCGGTGGGGTGGAAGGCAATGCAGTTCAGCCGCCCAAGCCCGTTGTTGCCGCGTGCGGGAACCGTGGTGGGGCCAAGCGGTTTCCAGTCCCCTGCGCTGTTGGCCGCGCTTGCCAGCACCGCTCCGTTTTTTTCAACGTAGCGGGTCCACTCATTCCAGGCTTGTTTCTGCGCCGGAAGTTTCCCGCCGTTCCCCAACGTGCGTTGCTCCCAGTACCATTCCCACCGTTTGAACTGCTTCCACCCGCTCCCCTTCTTCCCAACTTTTTCTGGATGCGCCGTGAAATAATCGTTGGCGGCTTGTTGGATTTGCGGCACGGTGAAAACGCTATCCTTTTTGGGAAGGAATTCCGGGCGCAAGAACGCTTGGCCGGTGGCGGTGATGGTGGTGGTGATGGTGGTTATCGCCACGGCCATTGCCAGCAGCAAGGCTGTGCGGAGAAATGAGTACGAGAAAGACGACATTGGACACCCCGTTGATTACGTTGATCTATCACTGAAGAACCGATGCAATCATAGCATGAAGGGAAAGGGGAAAGCACTACGGAAAAACTACGGAGACAGGAGGAAGCACTACGGGGAATATCTCAGCGGGGAAGCAGGTTACGGTTTGGTTTCCCCCGCCAGAATCGTGAACTCCACGCGGCGGTTTTGGCTGCGCCCGGATTCGGTGTCGTTGGGGGCAATCGGGCGGGCGCGTCCGTAGCCGCGCGCACTAATCCGTTGTTGCGGGAAGCCTTGTTTCAGCAGATACTCCCTTACCGCTTCTGCGCGGTTTTGCGAAAGGCTTACGTTGGCTTGGTCGCTTCCAACGTTATCGGTGTGGCCGCCGATTTGGATCATCATCTGTGGATTATCGCGCAGCAGCCCCGCAACCCGCTGAAGTTCAGGGAAGGATTCCGGGCGAAGCGTGTCGCTGCCGAAATCGAAAAAGATGTTGTTCAGGCGAACGGTCTGGCCAACCACCAGCGGGGCAAGCAGAAGGTCCCGCGTGATCTCGCGGTATTCCGTCACCCCGGTTGCGTCCAGATGATCGCTCACGGCAATGAACCCATCGGCTTCGGCACGGAAACCGTAGGCCGATTCGGCTGGCAGAACAATGGTGTACGCCCCTGTTGTTGGGTCCGAATTTGCCACCCCCTGCGCGGCTCCATCTTTCAATCGCTCGTATCTGATCTGCGCGCCGATTGGCGTGTTGGTCTGGCTGTTCAGCACCCTCCCTTTCACCAACACCACCGGCTTCGGGCGGACAGGTTTGGGGAGTGGGATGCGGTAAATATCCTCACGCCCGCTTTCGTTGGCGGTGCTGACGAAGTAAGCGAAATCGCCGGAAGCGGGGATTGTGTAGTAGGCATCGAAGCCGCGGGTGTTGATTGCCGGGCCAAGATTTTGCGGCGGCGACCAACGCGCCCAACTGCTGTCCAATCGGCGCGTCACGAAGATGTCGTTGTCCCCTTCCCCGCCGCGCCCGTCGGTGGAAAAATAGAGTGTGACCCCGTCGGCAGCAAGGAACGGGCTAACCTCACTCCCCGTGCTGTTCAGTCTGCTTCCCAGATTGAGCGGGGTGCTCCACCACCCGCTCTTCTGCAGAAAGCTCACATATATATCCTTGTCGCCGTAGGAATCGTCCCGCTTCACGCAGAGCAGAAGGGTGCGGCCATCGTTGGCAAGGAAGTACTCGGCAAACTTTGCGGTGTTGTAGAAATTTTGGATGTGTAGCGGCTGCGGTTTGCTCCACCCATTTGCTGTCCGCTGCGAAATGGATACGCCCGGAAGCAGCTGGCCATTTGCTTGGTAGTTTCCGCCAACCAGCACGGTTTGGCCATCGGGAGTTACCGAGCAGATGTAGTTATCGCCAACGGTGTTCAGCGGTGGGCCAACGTTGCGCGCTTTGTTCCATGCTCCGTTGTTCCCCAGGGTTGCGTACCAGATGTCCATGCCGCTTCCGCCGATATTTTCTGCGGCATCGTTCCGCACAAACCACAGCCCTTTCCCGTCGGGCGCGATCACCGGAACAAGCTCGGAAAGATGACTGTTTACCTCAATCGGAAGGCGTTCGGGAGCTTGGGCGGCAACCGGACAAACCGGCCACAGCAACGCTACGCCCAGCACTACGCCTGCAAGCCAAGCAGTATCTGGGAAATGGGGTTGGCGCATGATTTCTTTCTGGAAAAGCACGTCGAGTAGGTTTCGCAAGTTGGGAATAGTAAGCCAGCAAGGATTGGCGGCAAGTTAGCAAACGGAACTTGGGGAGGGATGGGGTTATTTCTGAAAAAAAATCTGACGTGAGCAAAGGGGGCATGTGCAAATTGTTGGGCTGAATATCAGAGTTGTACGAACCTCTCTTCTTCCCTCTCTCTGTGCCCTCTGTGTCTCTGTGGTTTCCTTTCTTGGCGAAGAAGAGAAAGGACCACAGAGGCACAGAGAACACAGAGGGAAGAAAAGAGAGGATTGCCGCTGGCTACCGTTAGATGATCCCCCAAAATCACCACTGCTGGAAATAAAAAAGCCTGCGAACTCCAACCGGTGGATTTCGCAGGCTTGCTCCTTTTGTTGTTTCTTTTCACCACCAAGCAATCACGGGCATTTCACCAGCTTCATCCCTTCGCTGAACCAGACTTTCTCACTTTTGCTGTACGTTCCTCCGCCAGCGTATTCTTCTTCGTAGGTGAACTCGCGGTAGCGGCATAATTCCTCGCCAGTTTTGCGGTACAGCATCACCCCCGTGCGGTAGCGGCGGATGGGGATTCCCAAGCCGTTTTTGGTGATCCCCCACTCACTTTTCAGCATCCCAGTTTTCAGCACGGTGATCCCCGCAACCCCGCCCATTTTTTTCTTTGCGATCGCTTCAATCGTGGCATCTTTCTTCAGGTCCGTTGGCCATGCGAAATTTGGCGCGGCGGCTTCAATGTTGCGCCACAGCGCGTCCAGCTTGGCATCAAGCTCGGCAAAGATGTCCGCCGGAACGGCAAGGCCCACGGCCTGATATTTTGGGGTGATATTCTTCATCAACTCTGCGTGGCCTTCTTCCCGCTCGAACACCAGATTGTACATGATGTTGCCGGAAGGGCGCACCCAGCCCTCGTTGCTTTGCAAGTTGCTTCCCAGGCGGTCGGCCTCCCGAATCCAAAGCTCCAACCCTTGCTGCACGGTTGCCCGCACCGAGCGTTCAGCAATTTGGTTGCGCGCGGCAGCCACGGCGCGGATGTCATCCGGTTTGCAGTAGTAGTCGTCGGCCTTGTTGTTGTGAACATCGTTGAACTCTGCAGAGTTGGCGATGCTATCCACGATTGCAAGGTTGGCAAGGTGCTTCTTGAATTGCCCCATCATGTTGTCGCCAAACCGGATGGCCCCGTCGGGGTAGGCATTGTCGAAGTAATCAATCGCACTTTTGTACGGCTTGATTGCTTCGTGAAAGGCTTTCACCCGTTTGCGTTGCAGTTCTTGCGCGGTTTTCAGCGGGTCAATTCCGCCGTTGTTGCTTCCGCCGCTGTTGCTTCTTCCAATCGTGAATCCGCCAACGCTAATTTGCGCGCTGGCAATGGTGCTGACAATGGCGCAAAGGGCTGCCGCAAGCGTTGCGGATGTCAGTATCATGCGTGCTGTTTTGGTGTTCATCGTGATCGTTCTCTCTGGTTCTTTCTTTCTGGTTCTGGCGTTTGTTTGTTATGATGGCCAATCATTCTGCGTGATTGGCTGGCACAAACCTACCCCCGAGCCGGCTGGCGCGTCCACCCCCAGCAAGGGAACGGCGGCAACCGGAAAGGGAACGGCGGCGAGGAGTGAGGGAACGCCAAACGGCGAAAGGCAGACGCGGGGGAACAAGAGCGGGCGGGGCTGCGTCACACAACTATCAACCACAGAAAAAAAAAACGACTTATGACGATTGCCATTGCTTCGGATCATGCGGGGTTCCGCTACAAAACGTTGATTGCTGAACACCTGGCTCGGCTTGGCCACACCGTTGTTGATCTGGGGACCGACAGCGAACAACCGGTTGATTATCCCAAGTTCATCCGCCCAGCTGCCGAAGCGGTGGCCGATGGAACTTGCGATGTGGGGATTGTGCTGGGTGGGTCAGGAAATGGGGAGGCAATCGTTGCCAACAAGGTTCGCGGCATCCGGTGCGGAGTGTGTTGGGATGTGGAATCGGCACGGCTGGCACGCGCCCACAACAACGCCAACGTGATCTCGATTGGCCAGCGGATGATGCCCCCCGAAACAGCAATCCAAATTGTTGACACCTGGCTGAACACCCCATTTGAAGCCGGACGGCATCAACAAAGAATCGAGCAGATTGAGCAACCCTGATGAACCCGCCCGCAGTGTGATTCCGTGAGTAGGAACCGATTGCGCCCAACAACCACTAAGCCGTGGCGCGCTGCTGGACGGCAAGCGGCACACACGTCAACAGAAATCCCACAACACAGTATTCCAATAAACAGAACGAGGGCACCGATGAGAACAACAACACGAACACTGCGAGCAACCTTGGTGGCAACAACTGCGCTGGCGTTGCTGCTTGGTTCGGCTGCGCTGGCACAGCCAAATCGCCGCAAACCGAACCCGGAGCGGGAAGCTGCGCGGCAGCAGTTGCGGCAAACAATGCTTGATTGGGCGCGAACCACAATCTGGCCCACGCTAACCCAGTGGAAAAACCAACTGGACGCGGCGATGACCCCCGAAGATGTAACCACACTGAACGGCCTACGCGCCCGGGCCGCCACGCTCCGTAAGGAGTTCATCGCCCAGCGGAACAGCCTGCGCACGGCTTGGCAGGACGAAGACTACGACGCATTGAAAACCCACCGTGAGGCGTTGAAGGGGATGCGCCAGCAACGGCACGATCTGTTCAAGGAGCTAAAGCCGCTGGCAATCAAGTACCGCCAGACGTTGCAGCAGATTGGGGAAACAGCAAAACCACAAGTACAGCAATGGCGCGAAGCCGCGAAGCAGAAAGTGGAAGAATGGCTGGCCGCCCGCAGCAATGATGGCAGCAATGATGAGTTTGCCACACCTCCATTTGGATTTCACGGCGGGACCTGGAAAGGGTGGGGGAAGATGTTCGGAGTTGGCGGGGAGATGCGGAAGAAAATAGCCGTAGCCCGGTTCATGCTTTGGAATGGAGAAGCGATGACGGAGCAACCAGAAACCATCCCCCCCACCAATCCCACCGACGAAGATTTCCGGTTAGAGTAGCTGCGCGGGGCGGCAATCGCCCACGGCATTTCTTGGCTGCACAACATCAACCAGCCCTCTTCCGCTAAACGGAAGAGGGCTGGTTTTTTCTTTCACCCAGGGCGGCGCGCCAATGGGTTCCCATTTTTATTTCGGCTCATCTCAAGTTTGCGTGCGAAGATGGAGGCGGGGTATCGGTTGCGTCGCGGTTCGGTGGCTCCGCTCATACTTCGACGGGGCTCAGCATGAGCGGGGACACGGTTCGGCAATTCGAATCATACTTTCCACGCCAACGGTTGATGAACCTTTTTTTCTACTTCTGCACCCACAGTATCCGCTCCACTTTATCCAAGTCGGTGAGCACGGTGATGTTCCGATACCCGGCCTGCTCGAACATCCGGCGGACGGTTGCGGCTTGGCCATATCCAAGCTCAACAAACAGGTTCCCCCCTTCGCGGCCAAGCAGCGGAAGCAGCTGCGCCAAACGGCGGTGAAATCGGTAGCCGTCGGCCCCGTCGGTTAGTGCCGTTTGTGGCTCGAAATCGCGCACGTCGGAGTCCAGCTCCGCTATTTCGCTGGCGGCGATGTACGGGGGATTGGCAACGATGAGGTCGAACGTCCCCAAGTCTTGCATTCGGGCATCGTCGAACAGATCAATCTGGTGGAAATCAATGTTGCGTGCGCCAAGCTGCTGCGCGTTGTGCCGCGCCACCGCAAGGGCTTCTTCGGAAATATCTATCGCCGTCACGGTTGTCTCCGGCCGCTCTAACGCCACAGTAATGCCAATGCAGCCGGACCCAGTCCCAACATCCAAGCAGCGCAGCGATGGCGCGCGGCGCAAGGCTTCCTCCACCAACAACTCCGTTTCTGGGCGCGGTATCAACACTGCTGGGGTGACGTGGAATGTGCGTTTGTAGAATGGAGCTTCGCCGGTGATGTACTGCAAGGGTTCGTGGTTGGCGCGCCGCCGAACCATCGCCCGCAACGCTGCCAACTCACTCTCCTTCAGCGGGCGCTCAAATTGCAGATAGAGATCGAAGCGGGAGAGTTTCAGCAGGTGCGCCAGAAGCAACTCCATGGTAAGCCGTGGCGATGCAATGCCACGCTTCTTGAAAAAATCAGAACCCCATGTGATAAGCCGCATGATGGTCCAAAGCTCGGTCTGGGTTGAATCTTGATTCATGCAGCAAAATACAACGGCAATGGCCGAACGTGGCCATTGCCGTGATGGATACTTCAGAACTCTATCCGTGTGGCTTATCTCCCCTTCCCAAACTTTGCCTTCAGATCATCAACCGTGAACTGGCGTTGGCTCGATTCTGCGGGGCGATTCCGTGGCGTGCCGGACTGGCCGGAAGCCTGGCCGCTGCGCATGGTTAGGCTGATGCGGCGCAATTTCTCGTTCACCTCCAACACCCGCACTTTCACCACTTGGCCCACACGAACAACGGTTTTGGGATCGTTCACAAACCGGTCGGCAAGTTGCGAGATATGCACCAACCCATCTTGGTGAACGCCAACATCCACGAACGCCCCAAAGTTGGCAACGTTCGTCACCACCCCTTCTAACTCCATTCCCGGCTTCAGGTCGGTGATCTCTTTCACCCCTTCGGCAAAGCTGGCGTAGCGGAACTCGGCCCGTGGGTCGCGGCCCGGTTTCTCAAGCTCGGCAAGGATGTCGCGCAGGGTTGGCTCGCCAACGTCGCTGGTGATGTAGCCCTGTACGTTCACCGATTTCAGTCGCTCCGGCACGTGAGTAATCTGCGGCAACGGGACGTTCAGATCGGCGGCAATTCGCTCCACCACGGCGTAGCGTTCGGGATGCACGGCGGTGTTGTCCAGCGGTTCATCGCCGCCACGGATTCGCAGGAACCCGGCTGATTGCTCGAACGCTTTCGCGCCAAACCGCGCCACTTCCAACAACTGCCGCCGGCTACGGAACGCGCCGGAACGGTTCCGATGCTCCACAATGCTGCGGGCCACGTTGGGGGTGATTCCGGCAACGTAACTGAGCAGTTCCTTGCTGGCCAAATTCAGATCCACGCCAACGTGGTTCACGCAGGCTTCCACCGTTTCCTCCAATTTCTTTTTCAGCAATCGTTGGTCAACGTCGTGCTGGTACTGGCCAACGCCGATTGACTTCGGGTCAAGTTTCACCAACTCGGCAAGCGGGTCCTGCAGCCGCCGCCCGATGCTGACCGCCCCGCGCACGGTGAGATCAAGGTCGGGGAATTCCTCAATCGCAACCTCGCTGGCGGAATAGACCGATGCCCCCGACTCGCTGACCATTACTACCGCTGGCATCACCGCCGGTTGCGGGGAAACGCTCTGCAGAGCTTCGCGCAGAAACGTTTCGGTTTCGCGTCCGGCGGTTCCGTTCCCCACGGCCACTAATTGGATGTCGTGCTGTGCAATCATGGCGCGCACTGCTGCGGCGGCGGCTTCGCGTTCGCGCTCGGATTGATGCGGGAAAATTGTTCGGTAGCCCAGAAGCTGCCCTGTGGCATCAATCACCGCAAGTTTGCATCCGGTGCGGAATCCGGGGTCCACGCCAAGTGTGGGCTTCATTCCGGCAGGGCTTGCCAGCAGAAGGTTCCGCAAGTTTTCCTCGAAGGTGCGGATTGATTCGGCATCGGCACGCTGCTTCTGTTCGTAGCGGACCTCACCCACCAGCGATGCCCGCATCAGCCGCTGGAACGCATCGCGCAGCATCGCCTGCAAAAATCCGCGAAGCTCCGCCTGGCGGGTCTTCACCTCATGCAAATCCAGATAGGCAAGGATGCTCTCTTCGTCGAATTGCAGTTCCAGCGTCAGCACTTCTTCTTCCTCGCCACGGCGCATTGCCAGCATGGTGTGCGCGGCAATCTGGCTTACCGGCACGCGGAACTGGCGGTACATCTCAAACTTGGTGCTCCCTTCGGGAAAAGCATCTTTCACTTTTGTGGCAAAGGCCCCTTCGCGGACGAAGAACTCACGAATCCACGCGCGATGCCCGGCGCGTTCGGCAACCTCTTCGGCAAGAATATCGGCGGCCCCTTTCAAGGCATCCTGCGTTGTCATCACCCCATGCTCGTGGTTGATAAACGGTGCGGCTTCCTGGTCCAGTATCACGTGCGGAGCATTGGGTGAGTTCAGCTGGCGGAGGCGTTCGGCAAGGGGTTCCAGCCCTTTCTCGCGGGCGATGGTTGCGCGGGTGCGGCGTTTTGGTTTGAAGGGGAGATAAAGGTCCTCCAGCTCCGTTTTCACCAAGCAGGCTTCGATTGTTTGGCGAAGCTGATCGGTGAGTTTCCCCTGCTCGGAAATGGAGTTCAGGATTGCTTGCTTGCGTTCTTCCAGTTCGGTCAGGTAGTCAAATCGGTCGAACAGATCGCGAAGCTGAATTTCGTTCATCTCGCCGGTGCGTTCCTTGCGGTAGCGGGCGATAAAGGGGAGCGTCCCCCCTTCGTTGAACAACTGCAAAGCGTTCTGCACCTGCCAGGATTGCAGCCCAAGCTCGGCAGAAAGGATGGATGGAATATCTATCATGGTGACGTGTTGGTTACTCTGGTCGGTTACTCTGGTTGCTGTTGGTTGGGGACGAGAAAGGGGGCGAAAATAGCATCTGGGGGTTCATGGGCAACGCTTTGGTTTTCTTTACGCCTTCTTTACGCCCCACCCTCAACTTCTTATACCCTTCTGATACTTTTCCCGCCAAGTTGCAGTTGAAAGCAAGAACACTGACACACTGCGTTTACCGGAGCATTCTCCATGCAAGCGGTTCCACTACATCGAAGAGAGGTTGAGAGGGAGTTTGGTTCGGCAATCAACAGAGCGGGCGCGCCGTTGCGGAATCAAGCCCCCACAACAATCGCCGCTCGCCGCCATCTTGAACCGGGGCAGATTGATGCAAAGATCACAATCGCGCTGGTAGGGAACGAGCGCCGCACTTTGCTGATTGCGATTGCTGTGGTGATTGCCATGATGGCAACCATTCTTGCGATGTAAGCTGCCGAACAACAAGCATTCAACAGCAACAATTCAACTGCTCACTATGAAACGTTCATCACGTGTTTGGGGGGATCACTTCCTGCTGGTTTGGGCCGCCGCAATCGGGCTGATAGCACCACGCAGCTACGCCCAAGCCCCACCCGCCATCGCTGCCGACCGCCCCGGGCAGGCAACGGTTCCAACAATCGCAATCCCGGGATCGGTGGAGCTTGCAATGGGGGTGCAGCTTGCCGCCGACCAGCCAACCGAAGGGGTGAAACTGCAAACCCATTCGCTGCCGTTTGCCACAGCACGCATTGGATTGCTGAAGACGATGGAGCTTCGGTTCAGCGGTGAGTTCCGTTCGCTGAACTCCACCGTTGCTCCTTCCATTTCTGACACCACCGTTTCCGGTTTGGCATCGCTTACCGTGGGGACTAAAATTGGGATTGCAGCCGAAGATGAAGCAATCCCCGAACTCTCACTTCAGATGGCAATCGGATTGCCGGTGGGGAGCGGAACATTCCGCCCCGCAAGCCTTGCGCCCTCGTTTGCATTCCTGCTTCACAGCACCGTGGTTCCCGACGCACTGAACTTGTACGCCAACGCCGGAGCCGCTTGGGATGGAGCAAACCCGGAAGGATTCGGCACCTACGCTGCCGCGCTGTACTACAACATCACCCCGGCCTTCAGCACGTTTGGCGAGTTCTACGGGGCGATGGCTCCGCAGCTTCTTCCAACTCACTCGTTCGATGGGGGCTTTGCCTACTTGCTGAACAACAACCTTCAGCTTGATCTGTTCGGTGGGATTGGGTTGGCCGGCAACGTGGCCGATTACTCAGTATCCGCAGGGTTCGCCTGGCGGGTGATAGAGTAAGCATCACGATGCCACGATCAATGATTCGTTTCAGGAGAAACAACTCTTCCCCGACAAAAGTCATTAGTCGTTAGTCATTAACCGACAACCGATTCCCGATTACCGACTCCCGACTCCCGATAACCGATAACCGATGGAAGTCAGTGGTCAATGGTCAGTGGTCAGTTGCAAAGAAGAAATTCTGAGCGAAGAAGTGAGCGAAAACTGTTCTTTTACTCGACAGTGCTAATCGCTCTCAATGAACCGACAACCGATTCCCGACAACCGATTCCCGATTCCCGACAACCGATTCCCGACAACCGATTCCCGACAACCATGACCTTCGACTATCTGCTGGGTGGCATTGTGGCGATTGCGCTGCTGGCCTATTTAATCTGGACGCTGATCCGGCCTGAACGATTCTGAACCTTACTCAACTATGACAGCTAACGGAGTTCTTCAAATCCTCCTCTTCTTTGGAGTGATCGTGCTGCTGGTGAAGCCTTTGGGGGCTTTGATGGCAGCGATTTTCGAGCGGCAACCAACGGTGCTTGACCGATTGCTTGGCCCGGTGGAACGATTGATCTACCGCGTTATCGGTGTTGATCCCAACGCCGAGCAACACTGGTCGGTGTACACCATTGGGATGCTGCTGTTCAACCTTGCCGGGCTGGTGCTGCTGTTTGGGTTGCAACAACTGCAAGGGGTGCTTCCGCTGAACCCGCAAGGGTTTGATGGAGTTAGTTCCCACTTGGCGTTCAACACTGCTGTCAGCTTTGTCACGAACACCAACTGGCAATCGTATGGTGGCGAATCCACCATGAGTTATCTGGTGCAGATGGCGGGGCTGGCGGTGCAGAATTTCCTGTCGGCAGCAACCGGCATCGCACTGGCCGTTGCCTTGATTCGCGGCTTCGTCCGGCAATCGGGGAAGACTATCGGGAATTTCTGGGTGGATGTCACCCGCAGCACTCTGTACCTGCTGCTTCCCCTTTCCGTGGTCTTGGCTTTGGTGCTGGTGGCCGAAGGCGTTCCGCAAAACTTTGATCCCTACACCACTGCCACCACGGTGGAAGGCGTAACCCAAACAATAGCTCAAGGCCCGGTCGCCTCGCAGGAGGCAATCAAGATGCTTGGAACCAACGGTGGTGGGTTCTTCAATGCCAACAGTGCGCACCCGTTCGAGAACCCCACGCCGCTGACGAACTTCTTGCAGATGATCTCCATCTTCGCAATTGGCGCGGGGCTAACCTACACGTTTGGCCGCATGGCCGGGAATCAGCGGCAGGGGTGGGCACTGTTTGCGGCAATGTCGCTGCTGTTTCTTGTTGGGGCGGGCATCGTGTACAATGCCGAAAGCGAGGGAAACCCAGCATTCCAAAAAATCGGGCTGGCAACCGCAGCAACCGACCAACAAGCTGGGGGGAATATGGAGGGGAAGGAAGTGCGGTTTGGCATCACCGGTTCGGCACTGTTCGCAACCGTCACCACGGCGGCTTCCTGCGGCGCGGTGAACTCGATGCACAGCAGTTTCACCCCCATCGGCGGGCTTGTTCCGCTGGTGAATATGGAGTTGGGCGAAATAGTGATTGGTGGGGTTGGTGCCGGCCTGTACGGGATGCTGCTGTTCGCTATTCTGTGCGTGTTTATTGCCGGGCTGATGGTGGGCCGAACGCCGGAATATCTGGGGAAGAAGATCGAAGCGCAGGAGATGAAGATGGCCGTGCTGGCAATCGTGCTGGTGTTGCCGCTCAGCATCTTGGGCTTCACCGCGCTGGCAAGCGTCTATCCCGACGGAGTGCAAGGGCCGCTGCACACGGGGCCGCATGGCTTCACCGAAATGCTGTACGCGTACACCTCGGCCACCGCAAACAACGGAAGCGCGTTTGCCGGGCTTAGCGCCAACACACCGTTCTACAATATCACCCTGGGGCTTGCCATGCTGATGGGGCGGTTCCTGTTCATCATCCCAGCAATGGCGATTGCTGGCTCGTTGGTGCAAAAACGTCGTGCCGCCGCTTCCAGCGGAACCTTCCCAACAACCGGCCCGCTGTGGGTGATGCTGTTGGTTGCTGTTATCCTGATTGTTGGCGGGCTGACCTTCTTCCCCGCACTTGCGCTTGGCCCAATCGTTGAACACTTAAAAATGGCCACCGGCAGCTTGTTGTAACCTACTCCACTTTTGGAATCCATGACTGAATCAACCAACCGCTCGATGTACAACGCCGCAATGGTTCGCCGTGCGGCCATTGATGCGATCAGCAAACTGAACCCGCGCACACTGATGCGCAACCCTGTGATGTTCGTGGTGGAAGTTGTTGCAGCCGTCACCACACTGCTCTTCGTTCGCGACCTGTTCGCCGCTACCGGCGATGCTTCGTTTGTTGGGCAAATTGCTGCATGGCTGTGGTTCACGGTCCTGTTCGGCAATTTTGCCGAGGCCATTGCCGAAGGGCGTGGCAAAGCGCAAGCCGACTCGCTTCGCAAAACCCAAACCGATACCGCCGCAAAAAAACTTGGCGCGATTGGCGATGAACACTATCAGCAGATCAACGCCACACAGCTACGCAAAGGTGATATTGTGCTGGTGGAACCCGGGGACATCATCCCCGGCGATGGCGAAGTTGTGGAAGGGGTGGCTTCGGTGAACGAATCGGCAATCACCGGGGAATCGGCTCCGGTGATCCGTGAAAGCGGGGGCGACCGCTCGGCTGTTACCGGCGGAACCGTGGTGCTGAGCGACCGGATAAAAGTCCGCATCACCAGCAACCCGGGCGAAACGTTCCTTGACCAGATGATAGCATTGGTGGAAGGAGCGCAACGCCGCAAAACGCCAAACGAAATCGCGCTGAGCATCCTTCTTTCCGGACTCACCATTGCCTTCTTGCTTGCCACCGGAACCATCGAAGCCTTCAGCATCTACGCCGGCAGCAGCATCAGCATTACCATGCTGATTGCGTTGCTGGTGACGCTGATCCCAACAACCATCGGCGGGCTGCTTTCGGCGATTGGCATTGCGGGAATGGATCGCTTGATTCAGCACAACGTGCTGGCCATGAGCGGCCGCGCCGTGGAAGCCGCAGGGGATGTGGATACGCTGCTGTTGGATAAAACCGGAACCATCACACTGGGCAACCGAATGGCCAGCGAGTTCCTGCCGCTGGCCGGAGTAAGCCCGCTGGAGCTTGCCGATGCCGCACAGCTTTCATCACTCAGTGATGAGACACCGGAGGGCCGCTCGATTGTGGTGCTGGCAAAGGAGAAATATGGCCTACGCGAGCGGCAGATTACTCAGCTTCACGCAACGTTCATCCCGTTCACGGCGCAGACCAAGATGAGCGGGGTGGACATCACCGCAAGCGACGGGACCACACAGCAAATCCGCAAAGGGGCCGCCGATGCGGTGATGGCATACGTGAAAGAACAGAGCGGAGAAGCCTACCAAGCATCGGATGAAGTAACCAAGATTGTGGAGATGATAGCGCGCTCGGGGGGGACACCGTTGGTGGTGGCACAAAACAAAAAAATCCTGGGGGTGATCCACCTGAAAGATGTGGTGAAACAAGGGATGCGGGAACGATTCGACCAACTGCGCCGGATGGGAATCCGCACGGTGATGATTACCGGCGACAACCCACTAACCGCCGCCGCCATTGCCGCCGAAGCAGGGGTGGATGATTACTTGGCACAAGCCACCCCCGAAAACAAACTGGCATTGATCCGCGAGGAGCAAGCCAAAGGGAAACTGGTGGCGATGTGTGGCGACGGAACCAACGATGCCCCCGCGCTTGCCCAAGCCGATGTTGGCGTGGCCATGAACACCGGAACCCCCGCCGCAAAGGAAGCTGGCAACATGATTGATTTAGACTCCAACCCCACCAAACTGATTGAGGTTGTGGCCATTGGGAAGCAGTTGCTGATGACGCGCGGATCGCTTACCACCTTCAGCATCGCAAACGATGTGGCCAAGTACTTTGCCATTATTCCTGCGCTGTTCGCGGCCACCTATCCCGAACTGAACGCGCTGAACATTATGGGGTTGGCAACGCCAGAAAGCGCGATTATGTCGGCAGTGATTTTCAACGCGCTCATCATTGTGGCGCTGATTCCGCTGGCACTTCGCGGTGTCCCCTACAAGCCGATGGGGGCCGCAGCAACCTTGCAACGCAACCTGCTGATCTACGGCATCGGCGGCGTGGTAGTCCCGTTTGTCGGCATTAAAGCCATTGATCTGGTGGTGTCGCTGTTGGTGTAATCCGGTGCGGCCCACTGTTTGCTCAACTCGTTTGCTCAACTCGTTTGCTCTAACGAACGTTCCATCGAACCCAGTAACTCAATTATGCGCTCACAACTTCGGCCCGCAATCCTTCTGCTGCTGGTGATGACGATCATCTGCGGGGTGATCTATCCGCTATCAATCACTGGCATTGCCAGCGTGCTGTTTCCGCACCGGGCCGGCGGAAGCCTGATTGTTGATGATGGCCGGGTGATCGGCTCGGAACTTATCGGCCAAAATTTCACCCGCCCAAGATATTTCCACCCGCGCCCCTCGGCTGCCGGTGGTGGCTACGATGCCGCTGCAAGCAGTGGCTCCAACCTTGGCCCCACCAGCAAAGCCTTGATTGACCGCGTTGATAGCCTTGCAACAGCATTGCACCAACAGAATCCGAACCAAGCGGTTCCGGTGGAGCTTGCCACAGCATCCGGCAGCGGGCTGGACCCCCACATCTCCCCCGCTGCTGCGGCCTTCCAGATTCCCCGCGTTGCGGCCGCGCGAGGGGTTGCGGAGCAGGAGATACGGAAGCGAGTTGCGCGCGCAACGGAGCCACGCGATTTTGGGATATTGGGTGAAGCCCGCATCAACGTATTGCTGCTGAACCGGATGTTGGACGCAGAGTTGGGCACGCGATAATCAACCATTTTTTTTATGCCAGACCAATCGCACGAGCCAGCACGCCCCTCGCCGGAAGCCTTGCTGGATGAGATTCAACGGGAACGCCGTGCCGAAGGTGGGCGGCTAAAAATTTTTATTGGTGCCGCACCCGGCGTTGGGAAAACCTACACCATGCTGCAGAACGCTCGCGCCAAAATTGGCGCGGGCGTTGACGTTGTTGCCGGCATTGTGGAAACCCACGGCCGCCACGAAACAGCGGGTTTGTTACAGGGGGTGCCCGTTGTTCCGCGCCGCACAATCCAGTACCGTGGCCACACACTGACGGAGATGGATATTGATGGCATCCTGCAACGCCGCCCGCGGTTGGTGCTGGTGGATGAGCTTGCCCACACCAATGTTGACGGAAGCCGCCACCCCAAACGCTACCTGGATGTTGAAGAACTGCTGGATGAAGGGATTGATGTTTACACCACCGTCAACATCCAGCATCTGGAAAGCCTGAACGACGCGGTGGCCCAGATTACCGGAATCCGTGTGCAGGAAACGGTGCCGGATAGAATCCTTGCCAGGGCCGATGAGATTGAGCTTGTTGATATTTCTGTCGAGGACCTGCTGCAGCGGCTGCATGAAGGGAAGGTCTATCTGCCGGAACAAGCCGAACGGGCAATCCGCAACTACTTCCGTCCGGGAAATCTGAACGCGTTGCGCCAGCTTGCCTTGCGCCAAACTGCCGAGCGTGTGGACGACCAGATGGAGGCCTACATGCGAACCCACGCAATCCCCGGCCCCTGGCCCGCAACCGAGCGAATGGCGGTAAGCGTTGGCCCAAGCCCACTATCCGGCAGGCTGGTTCGCGCAACAAAGCGGATGGCCGAGCGGCGCAACGCCCAGTGGAGCGCGGTGTATGTGGAAACGCCACGCCACTACCGGATTTCCGATGAAGACCGCAACCGCCTTGCCCGCACCATGCGCCTTGCCGAAGAGCTTGGCGGCAAAGCGGTGACGGTGCCGGGGAACAACGTTGCCGAAGATTTGATCCACTACGCCCAGACCAACAACATCACCGAGATAGTTATCGGGAAATCGCACCGCCCGTGGTGGTTCCGGCTGCTGCGCGGCTCGATTGTTGATGAGCTGATCCAAAAAAGTGGCGTGATTGACATCTACGTCATCACCGGAAGCGAGGAAGAATCCGTTGGGGGAAGCCATGCTTCCACACTGAAGCCAACAACACAACAAAGCTGGAAGGAGTATCTGTTCAGCGTGATTGTGGTGAGCATTGCCGCGCTTCTGGCCGATGTCCTGCAAGCCTTCCTCTCCCTTCCCAACCTCTCCATGGTGTTCCTGTTTGGGGTGCTGATCTGCGCCGTGTTGTGGGGGTTGCGCGCTTCGGTGATGGCCTCGCTGCTGAGTGTGTTGCTCTATGATTTCTTCTTCGTCCCCCCCACCCACACCTTCACCATCAACCGCCCGGAAGATGTGCTGGCACTGATCGTCTTCCTTGTGGTGGCGGTGCTTACCAGCAACCTTACCGGACGCATTCGCGACCAAGCCCAGGCCGCACGCCGCCGCGAAGCCCGCACCGCCGCACTCTACAGCCTTAGCAGCCAGCTTGCCAGTGCCGTAGGGCTGGAGCAAGTAACCGAAGTAGTGGCCCACCAGATTGGGCGCAACCTTGAAGCGGACGTTGTTGTGCTGTTGCCCCAAGCCGACCGATTGCAGCCAGCAGCAAGCCACCCACCAACCACGCTCACCGATTCGGAAATAGCATCGGCCACGTGGGGTTGGCGGCATAACCAAGCCGTCGGGCGCGGCAGCGATACGCTCCCAGGCGAACGAAGGCTCTACCTTCCGCTCCGCTCGGCACAGGGCGCGATTGGCGTGGTTGCCCTGCTGTTCCACCAGGAATCCACGGTGATTGACCCCGAGCAGCAACGGCTGCTGGATGCGTTGGCGGGGCAGGCCGCGCTTGCGGTGGAGCGGGCGGTTCTGGTGAACAACCTTGAACGGGCACAACTGCTAAGCGAACGCGAGCGGCTGCAAGCAATTCTCCTTTCGGCCATCTCTCACGATCTTCGCACGCCGCTGGCATCCATCTTGGGTTCGGCCAGCAGCTTGCTGGAATCGAATGGAGCGTTCGACAAAACAACCGAGCGGGAATTGCTGAAAACCATCCAAGAGGAAGGGGAACGGCTGAACCGCTTTGTGGGGAATTTGCTTGACACCACACGGCTGGAATCGGGAGCCTTAACGCTGCACCAGGAATGGAGTGAGATTGGTGAGATTATCGGCACCGCGCTCAGCCGGCTGAAAGGGGTGGTTGCCAAGCACCAGCTGGCCGACGAAGTGGAACCCGGCCTTCCCTTGCTTCGGCTTGATTTTGTGCTAATTGAGCAAGTGATGGTGAACCTTATCGAGAACGCCGCAAAGTACTCGCCGCCAGCATCAACCATCAGCGTGCGGGCATTCCGGACAGAACACCACGTGGTGATTGAGGTGGAGGATGAAGGGATAGGAATTTCCGCCGAAAATGTTGAGAAGGTGTTCGATAAATTTTACCGCGTTGAGCATGGCGACCGCGTGGTTGCCGGAACCGGGCTTGGGCTAACAATCTGCCGCGGCATTGTGGAAGAACATGGCGGGCGTATCATTGCAATCAGCCCCGGGAAATCGGGGCGCGGAGCAATGTTTCGGATAACGCTCCCCATCAAGGAAATTCCGCTACAAGACTCCGAACCTCTTCAGCTTCAGCAATGAGCAACTCCGCCTTCCGAATTCTTATCATTGATGACGAGCCGCAGATACGCCGTTTCTTGCGGGCTTCACTTTCGGCCCACAACTACACGATTATCGAAGCCGCCAACGCTGCCGATGGTCTGCGGCTTGCCGCCACCGAGCATCCCGATGTCGTGGTTCTGGATTTGGGGCTGCCCGATATGGACGGAATTGACCTGCTGGAGCGATTGCGCCAATGGAGTACAGCCCCGGTGATTATCCTTTCGGTGCGCGAACAGGAAACACAAAAGGTTCGCGCTTTGGATGCCGGAGCCGATGACTACCTGACCAAACCCTTTGGCATGAGTGAGCTGATGGCACGCATCCGCGTGGCACTGCGACACCAGATTCAGCAGGCCACAGCCGACCCAGTATTCCGCACTGGCGAGCTGGAGGTTGACCTTGCCGCCCGCATTGTTCGGCTTCGTGGAAAGGAACTAAAGCTAACACCAAAGGAGTACGAACTGCTTCGCCAGCTAACCATCCATGCCGGAAAAGTGGTGACGCAGCGGCATCTATTGCGGGAAGTGTGGGGGCCCACCTACATGACCGAAACTCAATATCTGCGGGTCTATATGGGGACGTTACGCGGCAAGCTGGAGGAGAACGCAACCCAGCCGCGCTACATCATCACCGAGCCGGGGGTCGGGTATCGGTTGCGGATTGAGGAAGATGACTTTTGAGAACAACTGCGCAGCCAGCAACCAACACCATTGAACCCAACCAACAACACGCTCCATGAACAAGAACTCCAACAACAACGACGACCAACTGTGGCGGATGATGGCTCCGGTGATGAGCATTGCTGAAATCCGTGAGATGCAAGAATACCTTCGCGGAGAAAGCCACCACTACGACATGGGCTACGGCGACCTCTCGATTGAGCCTTACGACGGACGTGGCGGCGCAAGCGCAATGTTCCGCCTGCGCCACCTTCAGCTTGGCGAACTCACCATCAGCCGCGCCGCCCTGCAAAGCATTTTGCAAGAATTGCTGCACGAGCTACGCCGCTCCTAACTCCCTTCCCCTTCTTCCTCTTCTTCCCCTTCTTCTTCGCGCCCTTTGCGTTCCCCCTTTGCGTCTTTGCGTGAACCCTTCTTCCCCCCTCTTTTCTTCCTCCCCTCCCAAAAAAACTCTTGGTTCCCAAGAAGCACTTCACGTATTTTTCGGGCGTTCCTTCAACGGGGACATTTTCGTCGGTGTACGCTTCCCACAACGACCACTATTCGGGAAGCTCCTTCTTGGTACTCTTGACGACGCTGCCCGTGTGCTAACCCACACGCGCACCCAGCAACGCCGCCATCTGAAGTTCACACACACACAAGCGCAGGCTGCATTGATGTTGCAGCCCACCGGGTCTGCCGATTGCACGCCATTTCTGGCGCATCGCTGATGCCACGGAGCCAACTCCATTTCTGCTGTGCCGAATTTTCCGGCAGCAGGCCGCCACCACATTCTTGCACTAATCGCCGTCACGCATGGGCACCGAACATCTACATCCGGTCTATTCGCGCAACTCCACCGTCCACATCGTCACGCCACAGCAGGGGATGGAGAAGCACGCCACGTTTGCTGCGGCAATGGCGCAATCGGGGTTCATCCAGCACTTGCTTGGCCATTGGGAAGCAAGCAAGGACACAGAGGGGAATCCCATCCCCAAAGTCCAATTTGCGGTTGCCATCAAGCCGAACATTATGACGGCATCGGCATCACTTCCCGATTCCCCGGTTTATACCGACCCTGCGTTGGTGGAGCAGCTGATTGCCGCAATCCGCGCCGAAGGCTTCACCTCCATTTCTGTGGTGGATGCCCAGAACGTCTATAACTACTCCTACCAACGCCGCACCGTGCAGAACGTGGCGCGCGAAATCTGCGGCTACACCGGCAACGGCTACGCGATTGTGGACCTTTCCCAGGAAACCGTCCCGATTGATTACGGCGGACGCTTGGGCCACAGCCCTGCCGGAAAAATTTGGCACGATGCCAACTACCGCATCTCCTTCGCCAAAAACAAAAGCCATTGGCAATGCTTCCACACCGGCTGCATCAAGAACGTGTACGGGTGCTTGCCGAAGTGGGATAAAATGAACCACTACCACGGCAAAGGGATTGAGTTCTACGAAGCCGCCGTGCTGATTGCCGAACGCCTTCCGGTTCACTTCGGTTTTCTTGATGCCTGGGTTAGCGGCGACGGCCTTACCGGCCACGTCCGCGATGCCGACCCGAACCACACCAAAACCTTCTTTGCCAGCGATAACATCTTTGCGCTGGATTGGGTGGCCAACGAAAAAATGGAGATGAACCCCGCCCACAACTACGTGCTGCAAGAAGCAATGCACCGCTGGGGAACCATCCACATCACCCGCGTTGGCGACCTTACGCCGTGGTATCCCTGGAACAACGTCCGCCCGTTTGTGGTGCTGGCAATGAACCTGATGGAGGAGTTCTACTGGCTTAGCCGGTTTATGTCGCGGGCAATGGCCAGCGGCATGGATAAACGGTTCCCCCCAGTTAGCCGCTGGCAATGGCTGTTCGGCATCCTGCAAACCGTGACCGGTTGGCTTTCGCGGCTGGCTGAAAAAAAGACTGCTGCACCAGAAAAAAGCAGGAGGGTTCCGGCATGATCTACCCAATGCGCCGCTACGATTACAACATCAACGAGGCGTTCCTTTCCAGCATGGTGAACCTGTTCGCTTGGTTGCTGTTGATTCTGGGAACACTCCGGCTGATCTTCCCGCTCTGGTTTGGCCACCCCGGGCGGCTGAGTGATTCGGCTGCGTGCATCACCATTGTGTGCGGGTTGATGCTGATGTTGGGAAGCGGTGGCGTGCGCCAAAACCGCGCTGTGCTGAATATGGGATTGCGCTTGCTGCTGCTGTTGGCGGCGGCGTGGCTGGCGTTGGGGATTGCTCAATCATCCTGGTGGGGAGCGATTGTTGGCGCGGTGCTGGGGATTGAGTACGCCCTCAGCAAACTCACCCTTCGCGAGGCCGTTCGCGCACGGTTCAATCCCCGCTACTTAACGCTGCGCCAGTTCCAGACGCTGGTGCAGATTGCCGATGTGATGCTGGACGATGAGAAGGAACGGCTGCATCCAATCGCCGTCGCGCTCCGCACCGATCACCTTCTGGCCACGATTGACTCCCCCATCAAAAAAGACATTCGGCTGGTGCTGTTTCTTGTGGAGTGGTTTACGCCGCTGCTGGTGTTTCGGCTGGTGGCGTTCAGCGAGCTTGGAACCCACGAACGCCGCCGCGTTGTGCAGAAAGTCATCTGGTCCAAAGGCCCCTTCCGCGACGTTGCCCGCACGCTGAAGCTGCTCACCACCTTCTCCTTCTACACTCACCCCGATGTCCGCCGCTCCATCGGCTACACCGAAGTTGATGCTGGCGAACGCAGAGCCAACCTTGATAAAACTCCATTCAGCTACCCGCTCCCCAACAACCACAATCCACACCACGGCAACCCACACCAGCACGATGGAGGCGAACAACAATGAACCACTATGATGCTATCGTGATCGGCTCGGGCGCGGGGGGCGGGGTGATGGCCTACCGCTTGTCGGAAATGGGGCTGCGGGTGCTGGTGGCCGAGCGTGGCCGCCACGAAGACCCCACAAGTTTTACGCACGATGAGTTGGCGATGATCCCCCGCCTCTACAAGCATGGCGGGTTGCAAACCACTGCCGACAACGACGTTGCAATCATGCAAGGCTGCACCGTTGGCGGATCTACGGTTATCAACAACGCAATCTGGCTGCGCGCCAATTTGGCGCGGGTGCTGCCAGCATGGAACGCCGCCGGTGCCAACCTTGACCGCACAGAAATTGAAGCTGCCTACCACCAGCTTGAGCAGCTTCTGCACGTTACTCCAATCGCCCCGTACGATCCAGCCAATCCGGCCAACGAATCTTCCAGCGGAGCCAAAACATTTCTGGATGGAGCCGCCGCGTTGGGGATGAAGGCCCAGATGCTGAAGCACAACCGGAAGGGTTGCATCGGCTGCGGCTGGTGCAACTACGGCTGCCGCTACAACCGGAAGCTCTCGATGCTGGTGACAACCATCCCCTGGGCACAGCAATTAGGCGCGACCGTGCTGGACAGCTGCCAGAACCTCACCATTCGGTGGAAGAAGGAGGGCGACGGGAAGCTCCGCGCAGAAGGGATAGAGTTCACACGGCATGGCAAGCCGCAAGCCGCCACGGCCGATAGAGTTGTGGTAAGCGCGGGGGCAATCGGATCATCGGCGTTGCTGCTGCAAAGCGGAATCGCTGCCAACGGCCAAGTGGGGAAACGATTCCATGCGTTGGGCGGGGTGCTGGTTGCCGCCCAGATGCCCTACATCGCCAACAACTTCGACGGCATTGGGCTGACGACACTGCTGGATGACAACAATCCAGAAATTGTGATCGAATCATTTTTTGCTCCGCCGGGGGCGTTCTCCATCACCCTTCCCGGGTGGTTTGCAACGCACATTGAACGGATGGAGCAGTACCGCTATTTCGCGCAAGCCGGGGTGATGGTTCCCACGCCACCAAACGGCTCAATCACATTGGATAAAAAGGGGAATGTCAAGATCAACCTGAAGTTCACCAACGACAGGATCAGCCTGATGAAGCAGGGGATACGGACGCTGGCGGAGTTGTATTTCGCTGCCGGAGCGGTGGCGGTGTTCCCGGGAACGTTCCGCCACCTTGACCTGTATCACCCCAACGATTTCGCGCGGCTGGATCGGCTTGTGCAGGGGGCCGACGATTTGATTTTGGGATCGGCACACCCGCAAGGGGGGAACAACATCAGCCGCGACCCAGCCGCCGGCGTGGTGGATGAAAGTTTCTGCGTGCATGGCTTCCGCAACCTGTTTGTTGCCGATGCCAGCTTGTTCCCCACCAACATTGCCGCCAACTGCCAAGCCACCGTGATGGCACTGTCGTGGATGGCCGCCAAGCGCGTAGCACAAGCCTAATCCAACAGGAGCGAAGCAGAGAAATGGCAACAACCAACACCACACCGAACAAGAATGCCAGAGCAGTTGCCGAACTGTTGCTGGAGCATGAGAACAGCACCCCGTACAGAACAGAATCCATTGTGGAAATGGAGTTCGCTGGCCACGATGTGGTTGCCGTCAGCGACCTTCACATGGCCGAAGGGGCGCACCCCGACGGGCGATACACCGGGCCGGAGAATTTTTTCTACGACGATGCGTTTGCCCGATTCCTTGCTGATGCTGCTGCGTCCACCAACCGCCCAACCGTGCTGGCAATCAACGGCGATGTTGTTGACTTCCTGCGGATTGTGGAAGTCCCGTTTGATGAGAACGGCATACCGAACATGAGCCAGATCAACGAATGGTCCACGCTGTTGGCCACGATTGGTTGGAACGGAAACAACGCCCCGCAAGCGCTGATTGCAAGCGTCTCGAATCGGCAGAAAAAACTTGGGCTTGGGACCTCGGCTCCGCAATCGGCATGGAAGCTGTGGCTGGCGGACCGTGGGCATGGTGTGTTCTTCCGGTCGCTTGCGGCGTGGCTGGGTTGCGGCAACCAGATTGTCATCACCAAAGGGAACCATGATTTGGAGTGGTACTGGCCCGAAGTCCGGAACACGCTGCGGCTGATCCTTGCCAACCACCTTGCCGCAGCAAAAAATATCAGCAACGCACAAGCCTTGCAGCAGAGCGTACTTGGTCAGCTTCACTTCATTGATGATGCCTTGCTGATTGATGGCCAACTCTACATGGAGCATGGCCACCGCTACGACCGGAACGCCCGCGTGATTGGGGAACCGGTGCTTCCGCTGAAGCTCGCCGAGCCGGAGTTGAACATCCCGTTTGGCTCTTTCTTCAACCGCTACTTGCTGAACCGGATCGAGCGGCTGCACCCGTTCATGGACAACATCCGCCCCACGCAGAATGTGATACCGATCATTCTGCGGGAGCGTTTTTGGCTGGGGATCAAGATCATTTTTTGGCATATCCCGCTGCTGTTTCGGTTGATTCGGGGGAAGTACTATCAGGCATACGGAAAGGCGTTGGTCAACTACCTGTTCCGGCGATTGCTCTGGCAGATTGTAGCGGTGTTCGGGCCGGTGATCCTTGTCTCTTGGCTGACCTACCGAGATGCCCCGGCGGGATGGTGGGCACAGCTTTGGATTCAGATGAAGTATTGGGTTGGAATGTCGTCCCAGCTGACCTCCGACTCTGTGCAGGTGGGCGACACCATCATCCGGTTTTTCCTGAGCGCGTACGCGGCGTACTTGCTGGGGCAGATGGTCTCGAACATCCAACTGATGGGCATTGACTCGATGACGGATGATGACGCGGTGGTGAAGCTACGCCGCAAATATCCAATCGTCACCATGGGCCACACCCACAATCCCGACCAGCTGATTGCCCCAAACGGCCACGCATTCTTCAACACCGGAACGTGGATTCCGATTGTGCAAGCCAACAGTGCCGAGCTTCGCGTGGAGCGCACCTTCACCTTCCTTTGGTGCAATCGCAACGCCGCTGGCCGGCTGGTTGCCAACGGCCTTCGCTGCTGGAACGATGATGCCAAACGGAGCGATCAGCAAACCGTGCTGCATCGGGAGTGAGAGTGAGGAAGAAGCGAGCCTCGCCGTTCGGTGGCTCCGCTCATACTTCGACGTAGCTCAGCATGAGCGGAGGGCGACGTTCGGTGACGAACGGAACTTCCGCCACACCTCACACCCGGTCATTGCGAGGAGTCTTCGACGAAGCACCGCGAAGCAGCGGCGCAAGCCCATCTCGCGGCTGGCGGTGAAGTCATCGGACACCGTGATGGGCGCACAAGCGGAGGGCGATATTCGGTGGTCCGACGATGACGCATTTTTCAGATTCAACACGCACCATGAAACTGCCTGCCAAACTGCTTGAACGTGCCGACCGCATTTGGCTGCAAAACCCGTGGACGATTGTGGAGTTCGTCGGGCAGTTGATCCGTGCCTTCCCCCACACCCTTTCGGACATCGGCTCGGCACGCTGGAAAACCACGTTGATGGAGTTGGGCCGCTCACTGATCCGGTCCTTCGTCCGCAGTTTGGTTCCGGTGGTTGGGCTGGTGGCCGTCACCGTTTGGGGCATCGGGGAAATCTCCCGCGTGCTTGGTCCGCTTACTCGCCCAATGTTCCAGCAATCGGTGCTTCCGCTGCTGCTGGAAACCATCCTCCCGATTGTGTTGGCCACCGTCATCAGTGCGCGCCAGGGGGCAACGCTGGTCGCAAAATATCTGGCCGGAGTTGGCCAGTGGAGTAAGCATCCGCCGGAAAGCAGCCAGGGGCTGGCCGAGCTTCAGCGCGAGGTGATGCCGCGCATCGTTGGCGGCGTGACCTCCAGCATCCTCTTTCACCTGTTGCTCTGTTGGGGGTTGCTGTTTGGGTATCTGAGCCAGGGGAACGTGGCGGAATTTTCGGCGGTTCCGCTCCACGCGGTGTGGGGATTTCTGGATCAGCATGGATTGTGGCCCAGCATCTATCTGGGCGCGGCGCGTTCGGCGGCCTCGGCACTGATGATTGTGCTGATTGCCTCGGCATTGGGAATGCGCGGCGGACGGCGCGTTGCTTCCCCGCAAGCAACCCCACCCGCCGATCCCGACGACCGCTACGACGCTGCTTGGGAAAGCAGTGTGATGTCGTTGCTTTGTTCATTCATAATCGCTTTTCTGCCATGAGTATGAACCCGAGCCAAATTCGTGGGCTTGTTGTTGTGGTGCTGCTGGTTGGCGGCCTGGTTGCGCTGTGGCTGCTGCGCCCCGGCACAGCCGATGGAGTCCTCTGCGAAGCCTGGTTTGAAGGGGCCGCTGCGGTTGAGAACAGCACCCCCATCATGTTCCAGAAAACAAAAATTGGTGCGGTAGATTCGGTGGCCCATGAGCAAGTGGCGTTGCAGCTGGTGATTGCCCGCGATGGGCTTCCCGCACGCAGCCAAACAGTCACGCTGCAATCGGGGGAAACAATCCAGATACCGGAGGCAAACCTCACACTCCAATTCCATCAGGACAGCCTGCAGGTAAGCACCCCCAGGGGGGCAATCGCAACGATTAAGCAAGCAACCACCACGCCCGGGAAAGAAACCCGCTGGCTGGTGATGGCCGATGCGGCGGCAATGGATGGGATGATGCTGGAGGACAAGCCGCTTCGGGAGCTTCCGAACGAGCTGGCGGGGGGAGATCAGACTGGACCCCCCAGCCCCCTCAAGAGGGGGAGCAAGAAAGAAATGGAAGAAGCTGTGGATTCTACTCTGCAGGGTGAGGGTTCTGGGGTTGGTGGGCTTCGGCAGCCTTCCAGAACCCCCAGCCCCCTCAAGAGGGGGAGCAAGAAAGAAATGGAAGAAGCTGTGGATTCTACTCTGCAGGGTGAGGTTCCTGGGGTTGGTGGTCTCGGCCAGCCTTCCAGACCCCCCAGCCCCCTCAAGAGGGGGAGCAAGAAAGAAAAGGTGGGAATCCGGATTAACGACGGGGAGCGGCTGCGCGTTGGGGCGATTACCATCCAGTGGAATCCGCCGGCGGTGTTCACGCGGATTTTTGCCAAGATAGATACCGCGATTCTGGCCGAATCGCTTGGCGGGCGTTCGGGGTTTGGGCCGGGGGCGGGGCTGCGGCTTAGCTCCAATTTTGGGCTAACCCAGCCAACACTCACCCTCGAGCCGTCGTTCGCCACATCGCCGATTGCAACAAGGGCTGCGGGAGCGAACCCCGAGCTTTCGGTGCGTGGTGGTTTCGACTTTGAAGCGGTTGCCAACCAGCTCACCGATTATGCGTTTTCACGATCGCGCATCAACGCGCCCCCCACCAACCGCTACCAGCGTGTGATTTTTGACCTGAACAACACCCTTGCCAACATTGATAGCATCACCGCCGATCTGAACACCTTTGCTGCAACGCCAGAAGGGGTAAAAACTCCGCCAAAAACGCGGTTCGATTTTATCGTCCACAACATCCAGAACGCATCGGATGATTTGGATGGAGCGGTGAAGGCAATGAACCGGGCGGCCCTGGATATTGATGCCACCGTGCTTGACGTGAAAGGAACCACACTGCCAGAAATCAACCAAGCAGTGCGTGAGGCGCAGGCCATGATTGAGCGGCTGCAGATTACCGCGTTCGAGCTGCAACAGGTAAGCCAACGAATCCGCACCGGAACGCTGCCGCACCTTGAAGGGGATGTTGATGAGATCAACGCCGATGTAGCCCGCACCACAAAAAGCATCCAAGAAGCCACACAAACACTGAACAGATTGATTGAAGATATCCGGAGGAAGCTACCATGAGCAACGTTCCAGAAATTTCATCGGCCTTGTTGTTCAATCGGGTGGTTGCGTGCTGGGCTGCGCTGGTGTGTTGCCTAAGCTGGGTCGGATGTCGCAGCGTCACGTTCTATCCCGTCCGGTATCATTCAACGGCCACCTCCAGCCAGTGTGATGGAGTCATCAAGCTGTTCATTTCTGATGTTACCGCAACCGGGGCAATTGATGATGGAGGTATCCTGCTGCAAAGCTCCAACGGTTCGCTCCGCCGTGATAAATCGAAGGAGTGGCGTGATCTTCCTACCGAGTTGTTCCGCCAAGCAATGTTGTCGGCCTCATTAACGAAGCGATGGAACCAGCATGTCACCATCGTTTCCAACCCCGCGCAGGCTGATATTGCGATCACCGTTCACTTGCGTGAGTTCTGGGTGGCGGGGGATGGCGAAGAAGACCCTACCGGAGCAACGGCCGGTGCGGTTGTGCAGTTTGCCCCGACCTGTGGTGAACCGTCAAGTGAGGTTTTCAACAAGTATGTGAAGAACCCGGGCCGCAGCATCGAGAATCTTTACTCACTCCTGATGGGGCAGGCAGTAACCAATTTGGTGAATGATATTCTGGCACGCTCGTGTGAGAAAGAGAAAAGCAGCCGCCCACCTGCCAAACCGCCGAAGGTGGCAACAATTCTCGCGTGGGATCCGCTGTTGAATCGGGATGTTGGAGTTGTGATTACGCTGGGTGCTGACAAGGCCGGAACCATCAGCATCCGCGACCGCTTTGCCGCGCCGATTGTGGAGTGGAACATCATGAATTGGAAGTTCGATGCAACGATTGCGACCTTCAATATTGAGCATCCCTGGAACATTTCTGGCGCGACGATAGAGGTGGTGGAAGAGGAAGCAACGGAAAATTCAACACAGAAGAATTCAACAACAAAAGGCTCCAAAAAAGAAGAGCAAAAAAAGGGGCGATTGCTTCTTCGCTTCAAGAAAATTCCTGGGATGCAGGAGTTGGAGTTGAGGGAGCAGACAAAAGAAGAGGTTGTAGAAGAGTTGAGGGGGTTATGAACACTTTACTCCAATTCTTGAGTATCTGAATCACGGATTACACGGATTACACGGACGGCACAGATTACACCAACAGATGGCGCGGAAGCCTATGACTTATCCGCCACAGTGTGATTTTTTTCTTTTCCGCGCAATCTCAAAATCCGCATAATCCGCGATTCAGAATCCGTCCCATTTTTTCAACAGAACATCAGAAAATTATTTCTGCAAAACCCGTTCCAGCATTTCAGCAATTTCTTCGTTAATCCGAATGGCTTGTTGTTGCGAAAGCGGGAATCCAAGCCGCATGGTGTGTCCAGCAGAATCAATTGTTCGAAGAATTACCGAGGGATTGATTTTCTTGAATTCCTGGCGCAAAGAAATTTGCTCATCAGCGGTTACTACATCATCCTGACTTCCCCATTGAGCCATCAGAGGAACCGTGGGACGAAGCCGAGAGATAGATGATTTTGGGGAGAGGCTATCAACAACTGCCTCACGCCCTTCAAGAGCATATCGAGCAATGGAGAGTTCTCGGCCACTTAGCACCCTATCTGCTGTTTTCTGCAAATCGAACGGAATTCCTTCCAAAACAATTCCTTTGATTCGAGCATCTTCAACAGCCGCATTGATGGCGACTACTCCACCTAACGAGACACCAAAAATTGCGACGCGCACTTCTGAGATATTGGATCGTTTTTGAAATGCTGAAATGGCATCAACAACATCTTGATGTTCTTGCAAACCGAATGTAGGATTATGGCGAGAATTTTGCCCAAACCCTCGTAAACTCACGATGCCAGTAATAATATTCCGCCGCGTACAAGCAACCGCCATTGGAAATAATGTTAGTGAGCTTGCCCCGTATCCTGGAATTAATACAATCAGCTGTGTTGAATCATAATTTCCTGCAGGCGGATACCATAATCTTAGGCCAAGCGAATCCCCATTTCTTCCCACGTATTTCAGAATTGATTCTCGGATTCGGGTTTCTCCGAACATAATCGAGTCGTTATTCCAGTATGATGTTACGGTAATATTTTCTGTTCCATCCTTGAATTGTTCTGTGGATATAAATCCAAGTAATGGTTCGGTAGATCGCGGGTTGCAGCCACAAAACAACAGAATAAAGCATGATGCTCCTATCATCTGAGCGATGATGTTGTGCCAAGTACGGATGGTAAAGTTTTTCATTGGTAAAAAAAGAAATGCCGGACAGCTATTAACCATCCGGCGCGTGATAAGATCAGAAAGTACAAGATGCCTTGACTTTCCCGTTATATTTTGGTGCACTACCAGATGTCGCCTCAACGCTCACCTCACCATCAACGGTAAGATTGCCGTTTGTTGCTGATCCCGGAGGTCGATCACCAATACCACTCACAACTAAATCAACAGGTTCTGTTGGATTTTTAGTGTGAAGTTGTGCGATCTTACGAGCTGTTTGAGCTACTATATCCTTAGCATCTTGGGGAACAAAATTCACGCGATCGATTTGCCATTGAGACAATGTAAACCGCGATTGCAATGCTCCAAGAAAGTTTGTTTCTAGATCAGTTGCGAGCTGATCCAATTCTGCTTGGTTGTTGTTTATCGTGCCAAGGTAGCAGTTTACATTGGCAGTGTTAAAGGCTGGAAGCGGCATAAGCGGACTCCTTTGTTTATGTGTTTTGAGAGGATTTGCTTCTGTTCCTATCAAATAGCTAATGACAATCGCAAAAAATTTCAGATAGGAATGAAATTTATGTCGATTACTTTTAGCTAATGCAGAAGTATTTATTACGCACTCTATGGTTATCTGAAATAGTTTTTGGATATTCCGAAGCCTTGTAGTTAATTGCTGTGCTATTATGGTGAGTAAATTTCGGAATGAATTTTATCAAAATCTGATGCAGCATTAATAGTTAATTGAATAACATTATTTGTTTCCTCTTTAACATTGTCATAATAATATTTATTCGACTTATTAGACAATTTGGTTAATTTATTATGTGCCCTATACAATGCAACTTCGAGCGTATTTTTTTTAATGTTATACTTTATAGCTATCTCTTGATAAGAATATCCACTTGCACGCAACAATAATAAATTTCGTTCTTTGTTGTTTAAAAGCATTAAAGTATTAAATTTATCAAAATATTCTTCATAAGAATACCCTAACGAAATTACATTATTAATGTCGACTCCTTGTAGGTCTTCAGTAGCAACCACATATCTTTTTTTATTTATTACACTGCGCTGATAATGACTTAACTCTCTAATTATAAATTTAAAAAACCATGAATTAAATTGATCAATAGAATCATGTTTAAAATTCTCCCAAGCTTTTAAAGCAGCTTCTTGGACAATATCTTTTGCGTCATCTTTATTACAAAGAACCCTTTCTGCATAATGAAATGCACGATTATAAACCTTGGTGAGATTTCTCTCAAATATTTTTTTTCGGTTATCCTTATCAATAAGGGCGTTCGTGTTTTCCATGGAGGAGCCTCATATTCACACCGTATCTTTAGTGGGTTATTCTCACTGTAATACGCCTTGTTAACTTTTCACATGGTATGATACGGCATGGATGTCGTATCATACCATAAACAGCCTGAACCTTGTCATCAATCCTGTATGCTCATAAATCTATAGAACCCTATGCACTGCTAAAACTTACACAAACTATCTAGAATTACCGCGCAAAGAGGAAAGCAGAACTGAATCAACAGGCTTCGATATGAGATCGGATGTACGCGTTGCACCCAAGAAACACCTCTACAAGAATGCTACATTTCCTTGAGCAGGCAAGAATACTCAGCCTTCACAGAATATTGGAGAGGAATCTGTATGGATAGTGGGAACAAAGTAGTTTGCGAGAACACTCGCGCTGTTATTCTCGCGAAAGCGGTAATCCATGAGGTCTATTTCCGCAAACCAATTTGTTCCGAGTATAATTCTGCCAACCCAACGCCCGGTCATCGCCCCGACGGGTCGGGGCGATGACGGTGTTTCGATGTTCGGTGGCTCCGCTCATACTTCGACGTGGCTCAGCATGAGCGGAGGGCGATGTTCGGCGGCTTGGATCATATTTCCCACACTGCGGGAATCCAAGTCGCGCATTCTCACCCTTTCAAAATCTCCACACGCAGTTTCATTGTTTCTCGTTCTGGCTCGGCATCGAACTCACGTTTCAGCAGTTTGGCGCATTTGTCGAACTGCTTTAGCGCGGCCGAGCGGTTGCCGCTGTCGTTGTGCAGCCGCATCAGCAGGCGGTGCATTGGCTCGTCGTAGGGGTCGCGGGAAATCTGCACGGTGGCGGCTTCGATTGCCGGGGCATACAGCCCGTTGCGCAACGCAAGTTTCCCCAATGCCAACACAGCATCACGAACCCTTCCGCGAAGCAAATCGCGCGGGGGGTCGGCCCAGTCATCGTAGCAGTCGGGAGCAAAATCGCCACGGCGGGCAATCGTGAGCGCGTCGCGGTAGCTGTTGAACGCTGCACTGCTTGCCCCGGCCCGCTCCTGTTGCCGTGCCGAGGCTATCAGTTGCAACAAGGCGATGGCATCCACCCAAACGTATCCCGGAACTTCAGGGTTGGTGTTCAATCCCAAGCTGTTGGAGCCAACCGGAAGGATGCTTTCGGCCGAGCAGCACGCGGCGCGGGCTGCGCTGGCGGCGTTGTAGAGTGCCTTCTTTTGTTGCTCGGGGGTTTTGGCTTTTGGGGCAATTCGCCCGGCAAGTTCTTCGCGGGTAAGGGTCTGCCCCATGATTTGTGCGGCGGCCAGCGCGGTCAGCAGTGTGCGCGCTGTTTCGCGGTCGAACGCGCTGTCGGATAGCTCCATGTAGGAGTATGGCTGCATCAGCCGCAACGGCCCCATGATGAATAACCGTGGAGCGTTCACCGAACCGCTGGTTGCCGAGCGGCTGTTCTGCAACACCCCTTGCGCCACCGAAACGGATGTATTTCCCGCCCGCTGAATCTGCTCGGCAAGCTCGGCATCGGTGGCGGCCGCTTCGTCCGATAGGAACTCTTTCAACCGCTCAATTTTTTCAGGAAGACCACGTTCGGCAAGCCCTTGCATCACCCCCCGAACCGTTTCCATCACCTCGCGCCGTGCTGTGGCCGAAAGCCCTTCGCTGGCGGCGCGGCGCAACGCAAGGGTGATACGCGACACCTGAATTTCCACATCGTACTGGTAGTTGTAGATGCGGCGGGCATACTCCTCGGCTTGGTTGATTGCCTCGGTTGCGGCATCGAATTTCCCTTCGGCAGCTTCGATTGTGGCCAACAGCATCTCGCCAACAAACATCACCGGGGGCGGGGCAACGGCGGAAAGTTCGCGATTGCGCTGGCGGTAGGCTTCGGCGGCTTCGATTGCGGCTGCCGAATATCCAACGTGGACTGGCTTTGATTGCGGCACGCTTGCTATCACAGGCGGTTTGCCCCAGGCCAACAAGGCTTGCGGCGCGGTGTACTGGCTGCGCCAGCGGAGGTAGAATCGGTAGAGCGTGAGCATACGAATGATGTCGGGGTAGTGTGCAGCGACCCCGTCCGTTTCCGATTCGGAAATGGCTTGGTCAATAAACTCTGCAGCGGTTTCGTTCTCACCTGCCAGCACCAACACCCGCGCAAGCTGCCCGACCAGCATGGTATGAAGAAAAAGCAGATCCCACCATATTTCCTCCGCATACTCACGGTGGCGGCAATATTCGGCTCTTGCCGATTGCAGTTCCTGCACCGCACGTTCGGTATCGCCGTCGTCAACGGCAAGCATTGCGTTCAGGATGTTCCGTGCCATAAAATCCCGCATGACTATTGGTGCCGAAGCCCCATTCCACGCAGAGTAGAGTTTTCGGAAGAGGAAGAGATCGCCAAAAGTGTGGGCTGCGCGTGCTGCGTTGAACAGCGTGATAAAGGGAACCGCCATGTTCCGCAGATGGATTTCATCCAGCAGTTCGTTGCAGTAGCGGTGCAAAACTTCCCCGTCGCGTAGCCGTGCCGAACTCATTACAATCGCGCTCAACATTTCGTGCTTGCCCGGTATCCCAAGCTCAAGCATTAAGTGATATAATCGGCGGGTTAACTGCAATGTCCGTTGGGGTTGATCTACGGGGATTGTGTTCCACTCAACTTTGGTGATGAACAATGCCACCCCCTGGCGTTCCTGCTTGTCGGCAATCCTATCCAATGCGGCTGTTGCCTCGGCAAAAAGGGGCATGGGATTGTAGGTGCGATCGACAAAGTATAGTGTTCCGGCAAGCAGCGCACAGGCTTCGGCAAGCAGCGGGGCGCAATCGGGGATTGTGGTGGCCATGTCGTGCATCTTCCGGATGAACTCTATCGCCTTGTCGTACTGGCGCGTAAACGACAGCGACAACCCCATGCGCGAAAGTGCCATCGCATATTCCACCGGTGTTAGCATCTCCGGTTCTTGCAGCAACATCGTGTGTATCTGATGAAGGGCGGCGGGGTCGCCATCAAACTCATGGAGCAGTTGTGGGCCAATCAGCGGATCAAGCACACGGCGGCGCAACTCCGGCTGGTTGTTGGGAAGTTGGCGAAACACGGCGCGCATAAACCGGGACGCACCGATGCACCTGCGTATCTCCAATCCCTCAGCTTCTGGAAATACAACCAATCGGGCAATCTGCTCAAGCTCATCGTCGCGAAGTTCTATCTCCACTTGTTGTTCCAGCTCTGGCCGCAAAAACAGCACTATCCCTGAAGGGAGAGAAGGGAGCCGAATCATCCCGATATCGCGTAGTTCAGCAAGGATTGTTTCGGCAGATTTTTTTGGCGAATCTTCCCACGCCACGCTTGCCACAACCGCATCGAACCACTGGCAAAATTCCGCCACCGAAGCTCCCCCGGCGACGCAATAGAGTAACCCCAACATCATCCGCTGCGCTGGCGGGCATTGCTGAAGCTGCTGGCTATCTGGTGTGGCAGCGTCGTGGCCAGTGGCAACAAGCAGCAGGCGATCAATTTTTCCAAGCTGCCACTCCCCCGCCCCGTTTTGGGTTAGCGATCCGCTGGCAACCAGCCGCCGCAGCAGGCCAATCGTTTGCGATGGCAGCCCTTCGGCCGCACGCCACAATTCCTTGCCAAGCCGTGTGGCGATGTGGGGGCCGAACAGCTCGGTCAGCAATGCCGAAAGTTCGTGATGCTCCCAGGGGGCAATCATTATTTGCTCCAGCAACAACGGCTCGGTTCGGCGGCGAAATTTTAGGGATTCTGGATGGTCGGAGCAAAGGGTGGCGATCATCAACACTGGCGCATCCTCCAAGGCAACATGAAGCCCCAGCAATGCTTGCTGGGTCGGCTCCGGCATCCACTGCGCATCCTCCAGCACCAACACCACCGGGCGCAGCCGTGCCATCTGGACCAACAGCGATGCTAGATGAGCCGAAAGCGCGGTGGTATCGGTAAGCACGCTGTTCGATGCTGATCCATCATCGTCGCCACCAATTCGCTCGGCAGTGGCCGGAAGCTGTGGCAGCAACGCAGCGTGCGCAGGATCCGAAAACAATGCCAACAAACGGCGGGTTGGGAAGTGGTCGGCCAGCAGGTGATCCAACGAATCAAGCAGCTGAGCAAAGGGGGCGCGGCGCAGGTTTTGGCTGTAATCCGCACGCAGCAGGTAGGTGCGTTCCTGCTGTTGTAGTTGGCGAGTGAACTCATCCAACAATCGGCTTAACCCAACCCCTTTCACCCCTTCCACAGCAATCAACCGCCGCTCGCCATCGTTATCCGTTTCCTGTTGGGAGCAAAGTTCAATAAGGCGTTGCAATGGGCGGTGGCGGCCAATAAATGGGATGGAAGGCCATGAAGATTGAGGCATAAGAAGAGTGTGTTGAAGAAAGTGAGAGAGGGAGAGGGACTTAGCCAAAGCAGAATCAAGCGAGCATTGGAAAACTACTGGATTAAACAGTGATGAACAACGGCAGGGGAAGAGTTTTTTTGCGCAGCCGAAATGTTTTTGCGATGGACTACCGAGGGCAGAGTGTAGCAGAGGGAAAAAACTCACCTTCCCCCCCTCTCTTCTTCCCCTCTCTGTGATCTCTGTGCCTCTGTGGTTATACTCCAAACAAAGTGGTTTGCGAAAAACCTAGTCGTTGTCATTCCCAGTTTACCCCGACCAGTCGGGGCGAAAGCGGGAGCCGAAGGCCTGCGCAGCGTATCCATAGCACACCTGGCTGAGTAGAGTTTCGCAAACCAATTTGCACCGAGCATATAAATCATACGCACATATCCCCCCCCCTACTGCCCCACAAACCCCAACGCAAACCCTGCAACCATTGATAGATACGCCACGCCAATCACCCCGCCAACCACAAACAGCACCACCGTCTCGATGAACACCCCAAGCCATGAGTAATCATAGACTTTCCGGAGCGCGATCATGCTGTAGATTGGCAGGTAGATGGCCACAACCGACATCAAGATTACTGCAAGAACATCCATTGCCTCCTCCCCGGCGACCATTGCCACCAAACCCAGCAGCACCAACACCCCAAAAGCCACCACCGTGGCCGCCGCCACAAACGAGAACAGGTGAAAACTGAACACAAGGTGAACAATGAAGCGATAGCCAGAAGTGAGGTTAATCAGCCGCATCACCCCGGCAAACAGCGGGACCATCAGCAACAGCATGATCGGGAGCGCGGCGGTGAAGGCGGAGTCCAACTTCTCCAGAAACATCTCCTGGCTTAGCCCGCTTGCCTGGAACGCCGCCTGAATCTCCCCCTTCTCAAACGTCATCGTGATCACGTTTTCGGAGAAGGGGACTTGGATAAGCGATTGGGTAAGCGACAGCACAAAAAAGAAGATGACGCTAAGAACAAGGAACATCCGCGACGGCATCAGGTAGCGTTCGCGCCGCCCGGCGATGTAGTCGGCGGTTAAGGCCCCGGGGCTGAAAAGCAGCTTCCGCAGCGTGCGGAAAAATTTGGAGTCGGTGGAAACGAACTCACCCACAGCATCCCTGGCAAGTTCGCGCATGGTGAGGGTGTGTGCGGTGGTTTCCTGGCCACAGTTGGCGCAGTAGTGGCCGCTGATTGTTTGGCCACAATCCAAGCAATGCTCGGGGTGGGAAGAAGGGGCGTTGCGGCTTTTCATCAGCGTCTTCACCCGTTCCGATTCTTGCTGTGTGGTGGGCAGATTGGTTGCGAAAGCGGAAGATTCTGCGGCAGGTTCCATTGCTGGCTCACATGTTGATGAATGGAAGTTTCGGCTGGTTGGGCGAAATTAGCATTCCCTTCGGTGAATTGGGCAATCCTTCCCCCGGTTCATCGTCAAGGGGGTGTTCGGAAAACCACGTATCCCAAATTTCCTACCCAAAATTTCCGCATGGCAAAACAAGAAGAGACCGAGGCCTTGGGGAAGGCCCTTGACCGTTCGTTGCTCAAGCGACTTGTTGTCTATATCCGCCCGTACCGCTGGCACGTTATCGCTGCGGTGGCAATGGCGATTATCTCCAGCGGCTTCTTCGCGCTTCGGCCCTACGTCTCCAAAATTGCCATTGATGATTACCTTCTGCTGAAAAATTACGGCGGCTTGCTGTGGGTGATTGGGGTGATGTTGCTGCTGATGATCCTGCAAGCTGCACTGACCTACGCGCTGAACCTGCTGATGCAGTTTGTTGGCCAAGAGACCATCCACAAAATTCGCCTTGAACTTTTCACCCACCTTCAGCGGTTGTCGCTGCGGTTCTACGACACCAACCCGATTGGCCGCTTGGTCACGCGCGTCACCAGCGATGTGGAGGTGCTGAACGATTTTTTCAGCAGCGGGCTGGTGATGATTGCCGCCAACATCTTCACCATCCTCGGCATTGTGGTGGTGATGTTCCTGATGTCGGTGAAACTGACGTTGGTGACGCTAATCTCGCTGGTGTTCCTGCTGTGGGCCACCTCCATTTTCCGCAAAAGCGTCCGCGCCGCCTACCGCGAAACCCGGCTTCACCTTTCGCGGATGAACACCTTCCTGAACGAACACGTCACCGGCGCGCTCACCGTAAAACTCTTCCGCCAGGAACGCCCCGCCCAAGCCAAATTCGATGAGATCAACAAAGCCTACACCGATGCCCAAATCCGTTCCATTTTCTACTACGCCGTCTTCTTCCCCATTGTGGATTTCCTTTCGATGCTGGCCGTCGCGCTGATTCTGTGGTACGGCGGGAAGGAGGTGCTGGAAGCCGTTCCCGATTTGGGATTACTCCAAATGGTGCAAAGCTGGTTTGGCGATGTCAAGGGGGAAGCACTCACCTTCGGCACGTTGTTCGCCTTCATCCAGTTCACCGAAATGTTCTTCCGCCCGGTGCGTGATTTGTCGGAGAAGTACAACATTCTGCAGAACGCAATGGCAAGCTCGGAACGAATTTTTGAGCTGTTAGACACCACCGCGTTCGCCCCCGATGCGGCCAACCCGCAACCGTTTGCGGTGAAGCATGGGAAGATTGAGTTCAACAACGTCAGCTTCAGCTACGATGGCCAGCACAGCGTGGTGGAGGAACTCAGTTTTGCCGCCCAGCCGGGCCAGACCGTGGCAATCGTAGGGGCAACCGGGGCCGGCAAAACCTCCATCATCAACATTCTGATGCGGTACTACGAGTACGCCGCCGGCCAGGTGCTGATTGATGAACGCGACCTGCGGACAATCCCCACCGCCGACCTTCGGCGCGACATTGCGTTGGTGATGCAGGATGTCTTCCTGTTCCGTGGGACAATCCTTGATAACATCACGCTGGGGAACGAAAAGATCACGCTGGAGCAAGCAAAAAAAGCGGCGGAAACGGTTGGCGTGGCGGCGTTCATCCAGTCGCTGCCGGAAGGCTACAACACCCCCGTGCAGGAGCGTGGTTCAACGTTAAGCGTGGGGCAAAAGCAACTGCTCTCGTTTGCGCGCGCGCTTGCCTGCGACCCCAAAATTTTAATTCTTGACGAAGCCACCAGCAGCGTGGATACCGAGACCGAGCAGGTGATCCAGCAAGCCATTGACCGGCTGCTGAAAGGCCGCACCTCGATTGTGATTGCCCACCGGCTTTCAACAATCCAGAAGGCCGATACGATTCTGGTAATGCACCACGGCCGCCTTCGCGAATCGGGCACGCACGAGGAGTTGCTGAAGCTGGATGGGATCTACGCCACGCTTCACCGGCTTCAGTACAAACTTCAGCCCAGCAATGTGGAGTAGGGGTGTGCTGACATTCGATATTCGGCATTTCTTATCGCTGGTCAGTGGTCAGTGGTCAGTGGTCAGTGGCAAGAATCCATTCGGTATTCGGCATTCGACATTCGGCATTCGACATTCGACATTCGGCATTCGACATTCGGCATTCGACATTCGACATTCGACATTCGGCATTCGACATTCGGCATTCGACATTCGACATTCGGCATTCGACATTCCATGTTTCCGGTAATTGGTGATTGCGGTTGGGGCGTGCAAAGTCGTAATTTCACCCAGGATGAACCAGAAAACTATCTCCAACCTTGGAACGCCCTCGGGCCGCCGCGTCTATCAGGACCTGTGGCATGATCTTATCATCGAGCAACGGAGCGCGGTGATCCCTTCGCTGCTGCGGCTGCTTCGCACTGCCATTTCCGGCGCGGAAGTTCGCCTTGTCAGCAAGGACGCATCGTACAGCATCGGCCACCCGCTGGGGCTTCGGCATGGGTTCCGGTTGTTTATGGAGGAGATCATCGTCCGGCACTACTTCAACAACGTGCAGGCGTTGGTCTATTTTGGCGCGGTGCTGCTGCTGCTGTTTTTGGGGCTTCGATTTGCCGGATTGCTCTCCGAAGAAGTTGCGCTGATCGGCATCGGGATCGAGGCGTGTATGCTGCTGATCCTCTTCCTGGTGCTCTTCTACTCCCCCGAAGATGACCACCATGAAATTGTGGAGTTGGAGGTTGCCCAGGACCCCACCGCCAGCGATGAAGAAGACGCACGCGACGTGATCCGCGAAGTGCTGGATGAGATTGAGGACATTGGCGGAACCTACGCCACGCTTGGGATGAAAATGGAGCAACTTGCCCGCGCACAGGAGGAAAGCATCCGCGAGCTTGCCCAGCGGGTCGGGGCAATCCAGGGGCTGAACTTGCTGGAATCGCACGCCGAACGGCTGGAAACCACCAACACACTCCTGGCCCAACTCACCACCGCAATTGATGGAATGAACCAGCGGATTGATATGATGTTCGGCAAAGAACTGGAGTATCACGTCCGCCGCGAAATGGAGCGGATACTGCGGCATGGCACCAACGGAACCGACCTCACACTCCCCACCGAACAGCACCAACCGAGGACCGAGCGATGAACGCCCCGGCAAAACGCGGCCCCATACGCCGCCGGAAGGTCTCTGTTGAACTCTACTTCGTCCTCTACCTCTCGGCCATTATCCTTCTGCTTGGGACCACACCTCTGGTGAAAAAAGGGGGGGGCGATGCGGATCTGGAAGAAGCCATCGTCCAACTTTCGCTGCGTGATTTTAAGGTACGCGCAAAACGGGCGGCGTTGATCTACCCGTTCATTCCCGCCGGGGCTGCGGTGGATACGGCGGGGCTTCGGTTGCGGCGCGACAGCATCAACCTGATTCTTGCCAGCGGCAGCGTTGCCGATGTCCGTTTTGCAATCGTTGCCATTCGCGATTCGGCAAGCGGCGAAACACTTCCGGTGGAGTGTGCTTCGCTGGCCCAGCAGGGGAACGCATCGGCGGAATTTCGCTGGCGGCCATGCGCGCCGCATCGGCCCGGGGTCTATCTGGTGACGGTTGCCGGAATGGCCACCCCGCTTCCGCCGGAATCGGTTGGCCCGCCGGAGTTGCGCCAGCGGGTGATTGAGATTTTGCGGCGGCACGGCCCCATCAGCGACTCGGTCACGTTTGCCGTCACCATGATTGAGTTGAACAACGGCATTGTTGCCACGCTTCGCCAAAACCCGATTGACACCAGCGCGGGCGCAACCGCCGACACAATCCCTACCGATCCCGCACTTCTTGCTGCTCTCCAGGCAATCCCTTCCGGGGGCGTGCCAGCAATCGCTGGCGAGTTGCAAGTTCAGTCGCCAACGGTGATTGCTGCGCCGGGGTCAACCTGGCGGAATCAAGTGTTCTTCACCGGGTTCACCAACTCACCCGACATCAGTTTCACCGTCGCGCCAAGCAACGTCAGCCTTGTTCGGAATCCAACTGGCCTGGCCCTAAGCGGCATTGCTCCGGCCAGCGGAAAACAGCAGATCACGCTTCGCGGCGTGCGTGCCAGCGACCGCCAAACCTTCAACGCAACCTTCACCGTGGATGCTTCGCCGCTGGATGGCCCCGACCTTCCGCGCCAGATGTACGTGGGGGAAAACTACGTGGTGGAGTTCGGCTCGCAGGGGGTTCCAAGCGAGATTGTGCAGGTGGCGGCGGTGGCCGGAAGCGACACGGTTGCCAGCGGCGGGGCGCGCATCAGCTTCACCCCGTCGCGCACCGGGACCATCACCTTTGTGCGGTTTGTGAACCGGAAACGGTACGACAGCTACACGGCAACGGTGATCCCGCTCCCCGCGCCAACCTTCAGCGGCCAGCCCGATTGCTCCGGCGGCGATTTCATCACCGTTCGCACCACCAGCTACGGCAGCATCCGTGGGGTTCCGAACAAAGGGCAGTTAGTGGTGGATGAAGGAAACGTGGAGGACCCAATCCAAGATGACTACCAGTACAACAGCCGCACCAAAGCCCACCAACAAACCTGGAAACTGCGACGCAAAGGGAAAGGGGAAACGCAAATCACCCTGCACATCCTGGACCAGCGCGGAAGCCGCGACCCAAACGGGCGATCACGGAATGTGGAGTTTAACTGCCAGTAAGGGGAGCGGGAGTCAGTGGTCAGTGGTCAGTGGTCAGTGGTCAGTGGATGGTGGCCGGTCGTCAGTGGTCGGTTCTCCATTACTCCGTGCTTCAGCGCGGAGATTGCGTGCCACCTCAATCTCACTCTTCCCATCTCACTCTTCACTCTTCTCTTTGGCTCCCTCTCCCAGCTGACGAATGTGAGGCAAGCAGCAGCTTCAGATGTTTGGGAGAGGGCGGGGGGTGAGGGCAGGCAGGGGCAGGCAGTGGTCAGTGGTTGGTTCTCCATTACTCCGTGCTTCAGCGCGGAGATTGCGTGCCACCTGAATCTCACTCTTCCCATCTCACTCTTCACTCTTCTCTTTGGCTCCCTCTCCCACCCGCCAAATGTGAAACAACCAGCAGCTTCACCCACTTGGGAGAGGGTGGGGGGTGAGGGCAGGCAGGGGCAGACAGGGGTCAGTGGTTGGTTCCCCATTGCTCCGTGCTTCAGCGCGGAGATTGCGTGCCACCTCAATCTCACTCTTCCCATCTCACTCTTCACTCTTCACTCTTCTCTTTGGCTCCCTCTCCCACCCGACAAATGTGAGGCAACCAGCAGCTTCACCCACTTGGGAGAGGGCGGGGGGTGAGGGCAGGCAGCGACGGCGGCTTCGGTTCGGTGGCTCCACTCATACTTCGACAAGCTCAGCATGAGCGGAGAGCGGGGTTCGCAGGCTTCCGCTCGTACTTCCTACTTCCTATTTCCTTCTCCGGCTTTGGCCCCCCCCCCTCTTCCACCCGCCCAATGTGAGACAACCCCAGCTTGGGTGAGGGCTGGCTGCGACAGCTTCCCAATCCCGCCACAAACTTTAACCCGCCCCCGCGCATTGGCTGCCGTAGTTTGCGCCCTTTCCAACAAAACTATCGTCAGATTTTTAACCAATGAGCGACAACAAAATCATCTTCTCCATGATCGGCGTGGGGAAGGTCCATAAGCCGAACAAGCAGGTGCTGAAGGATATCTACCTCTCCTTCTTCTACGGCGCGAAAATTGGTGTGCTGGGGTTGAACGGGGCCGGAAAAAGCACCCTCCTACGAATCATTGCCGGGGTTGATAAAGACTACTTGGGAACCATCAACGCCCAGAAAGGAATCACCTTTGGCTACTTATCGCAGGAGCCAGAGTTGGACCCCGCAAAAACCGTTCGGGAGATTGTGGAGGAAGGGGCCCAGGAAACCGTGAACCTGCTGAAACGCTACGAAGAAGTCAGCGCAAAATTTGCCGACCCCGATGCCGATTTCGACGCGCTGATGGAGGAGCAAGCCGGGCTGCAAGAACAGATTGAACAGCGCAACGCCTGGGACCTTGACAGCAAGTTGGAAATGGCGATGGATGCCTTGCGCTGCCCCGAAGGCGACACCTCCGTTTCCGTCCTTTCCGGTGGCGAACGCCGCCGCGTCGCACTTTGCCGGCTGCTGCTTCAGGAGCCGGACGTGCTGCTGCTGGACGAGCCAACAAACCACCTTGATGCCGAGTCGGTTGCGTGGTTGGAGCAGCATCTTTCGCAGTACAAAGGGACCATCATTGCCGTCACCCACGACCGCTATTTCTTGGATAACGTTGCCGGCTGGATTCTTGAGCTTGACCGCGGCCAGGGCATTCCGTTCGAGGGGAATTACTCATCCTGGCTGGAGCAGAAAAAACGGAGGTTGGAGGTGGAGGAGAAGCAGGAATCGAAACGCCAAAAAGCATTGGCCGAGGAGTTGGAGTGGGTCCGCACAAACCCCAAAGGCCGCCACGCGAAAAGCAAAGCCCGCATTGCCGCCTACGAGAAATTGCTGAGTGAGGAAACCCAGAAACGGAACGAGGAGTTGGAGATCGTGATCCCCCCCGGCCCACGGCTTGGCGATACGGTGATTGATGCCAACGAAGTCTCCAAAGCCTTTGGCGATAAACTCCTCTACGAAAACCTCAGCTTCTCACTCCCCCCCGGCGGAATTATTGGGGTGATTGGACCGAACGGAGCCGGCAAAACCACACTCTTCCGAATGATGACCGGGGAGATGGAGCCGGACAACGGCACCTTCCGCGTTGGCGAGACCGTGCAACTAACCTACGTGGATCAAGGCCGCCCGCTGAACCCGGAAAAAACAATCTGGCAGGAAATTTCCGACGGCGAAGATTTGATCCGGCTTGGGAACCGCGACGTGAACTCACGCGCGTACGTCTCCTGGTTCAACTTCAGCGGAAGCGACCAGCAGAAGTTGGTGGGAAGCCTTAGCGGTGGCGAGCGGAACCGCGTTCATCTTGCAAAAGCACTGCGCCAGGGGGGGAACGTGCTTCTGCTTGACGAACCCACCAACGACCTTGACGTGAACACCTTGCGCGCACTGGAGGAAGCCTTGCAGAATTTTGGCGGTTGCGCGGTGGTGATCTCCCACGATCGCTGGTTTCTTGATCGGGTGGCAACGCACATTCTTGCCTTTGAAGGGGAGAGCAACGTCCGCTGGTTCGATGGGAACTACTCACAGTATGAAGAGTTCCGCAAGAAGGAACTTGGGATTGATGCCAGCCGTCCGCACCGGATGAAATACAAGCGGTTGGTGCGTGAATGAGCGGGCGTGGATAGCAAGCATTTTCTGGATTCGCAGACATCCAATCTTGCTTCTATTTTCTACTCAGTTTTCCGAACTCCATCACCGTCATCGCCCCGACCCGTCGGGGCGATGACGGTGCTTCGCCGTTCGGTGGCTCACGCTCATACTTCGACGGAACTCAGCATGAGCGGAGGGCGGCATCCGGTGGAAACTCCATCACTCTCTTCTATTCGACATTCGACATTTGACATTCGGCATTCCAACATTCCTTCATCTCCCCCCAACCCCCAGCATCAACACCCCCTGATGCGGGAATCGCTCGGTGGCGTGCCCGCCTTCGTAGAGTTCGCAGACGAAGCCGATTTGCTCAATCGTTTGGCCGCCAGCCGCAAGCAGTTGCAGCGGGATTGCTGCCTCGATAATCTCGCCAACCGCAGCGGTAATCCCACCAACATTCACCCGCCCCGATTCATCGGTTGGGGCCTCAATCCCAACATTCCCTGGCATCAGGTGAAGCGTCACCGAGCGGGCCGCCGAAAGCGCGATGCGTACCACTTGGTTTGGCGCAATCGCCGCTGCTGAATCGTACCGCAGGTAGAAGGTGGCTTCGTCGCAGCCGTACCAAATTTTCCGCTCCAGCCCGGCGGCTTTGTGCATCGCGCCGCCAACTTCCGCAACGGTGAACCACCCTGCGCGCTCCCATTCGGCTATCGGGTTGCGCCGCCCGTCAACCGTTGGCGATATTTGGCCGGTGGGCGGTGTCACCTTTGGCCGGCGGCTTGCGCGGCGGATTGGAATGGAAAGTGCTGCCGGTGCCGGCTGGCCAATCAGCCGATAAACCCGCGCCAGGTGCGCCCGGAACAGCGTGTCGAAATCGTCCTGGTTTGCCGCGCTGTTCTCGTCGCCGTACCACCAAAACCAGTCGGAACCTTCGCAGATGTAGATCGCCTCCATCGCCCTGGTGAAGTCTTCTTCGGGGATGCTGCCGCGGGCCTCCATCAGTGCCGCGCGCGCGCCAAGCAGCAAGTCCCAGGCCTGGTTGTCTTCTTCGTGGCCAATCCAAATTTTGAAGTTGCTCCCAATCCAGCTTCCGCTGTAGATGCGGCCAATGGTTCGTTCCGGCGCTGGCTTCCGGTTGGCAATCGCGCCGCCAACGGTGACGGTCTCAATCTCGTTCGACTCACTCAGCAGCCGGTAAAGCGATTCCAGAAATGGGCGGCCGTTGGCTTCGTAATACTCCCAGCAATTTTCGCCATCCAGAATCACCGACACCAGCGCGTCCTGCAACGCCGCCGCGCCCCGCTCCTGGATAATTCGGCTGCGGATTTCCACAAGCCGGTGGTAGAAATCCAACGCCGCATCGCGCGGGTTCCAACTGCTATAGACAAAGCCGATGGCATCGCTCAGTTCGTGGTCGCGGAAAACCATCCACAGCGGCCCGGTGGCGGTGCGCAGCATCCACGGAAAGTATTTATCAAGATTACGGCGGCGCTCCCCCAGGGTGTTGTGCAAGATTCCTTCATCGGTTGCGGCCCACGCAAAACCGGCTTCCCGAACCAACTCCATCGCCGCATCGCTGACGCTCCCTTCGCTTGGCCAAGTTCCCGCCGGAGCCACACCGAACTGTTCGCGGAACAACGCAACTGCCCGCTGGATATGCGTCCGTGCATCTTCCGCCAACTGGATTCTCTGCTCCGGCAGCGTTGCGTTCGGCATCGCCTCCAACGCCACGTGGCTATCGCAAAGGACCGGCAGAATGGGGTGATAGAATGCCGTGACGGAAAGCTCCAGCCCCCCTTGCTCCATCATCGTTCGGTAGGTGGGGATCACCGATTGGACAATCTGCATGGTGGCATCCAGCAGCGTCTGCTTCTCCTGTTCGGTGAACCCGCGCCCCTTTGCCAGCATCGCCGCAAACGGTTCTTTCCCCCGCGACATCTCACCCACCCACGTCAGGTTGTACCAGACTTGAAGGTCGCGCCAGTCGGCGGGGGAGAAGGTTTGGGCGGCTTCGGCAAGGCCGGCAAGGTCGTCGCGGTGGCGCGAACCTTTTGCGAACAACTCGGCAAAACGGGGATAGGGGCGGATCATCCGCTCGGGGTTGCAGAGAAAAAAATTCCGCAGAATCTGGATTTTCTCGTCGTCGTTCAGCGCGCTTGCGGGGCGACGCGAAAGCTCCAGAACGTCATCCACCGCGCCGTTGTTGATGTAATCCAGCAGCTGGATCATCAGCGACGGGACGATGTTGATGGTCTGGCGGATAGTGGGGAACTGGCTGGCGATTGCGGCAATGTCGAAATAATCCTTTGTGGCATGAAGCCGCGCCCAGGGGAGCAAGTACCGCTCCTCCAACTTGTAGTAGGGCTGATGCTGATGCCAAAGAAGCGCGACCTGAAGTGGTTGGGAGGACATCGTGGGAATGGGAATGTGGTTGTTCGGATTGCCAGCGCGTGCACACCGCTACCGGGCGGGCAAAATAATAGACTTGAAGCAATCTGGCTTGCGAGCATGGAGGATGCTCTGCACCATACGCCACGTCATCATCCCGTCATCCCACCGACCTGTCGGGGGGATGACGAAGTGGCTTCTGCAAAACTCACACCCCGGTCATCACTGTTCGGTGGCTCACGCTCATACTTCGACGGAGCTCAGCATGAGCGGAGGGCGGGACTCGCAGGTAGATGCGGGGGGGGGGAGATTTTCCGAAACTCCATCTACCCCACTCGCCGCAGCAGTGCTGCAAAAAAGCCATCGGTTCGGTGGCGGTGCGGAAGTGCGCGGAAGTATCCGTCGGCATCCACCATCGCTTCCGGCGTGCTGATTGTTTGGCGAACCCAACCACGCTGCCGCCCCAGGAACGCCTCCACCTGCGCTTCGTTCTCCTGGCTCAGCAACGAGCAGGTGGCGTACATCAGCAGGCCGTTTGGTTCCACCAACTCGCTGTACTCATCCAAGATTTCCGATTGCAGCCGCGCCACCCGCTCAACCATGCTTTCTTCCAACATCAGCCGCGCCCCCGGGTTGCGGCGCAGCGTTCCGGTTCCGCTGCATGGCGCGTCAATCACCACGGCGTTGAAGGTCCCGTGAAGTTTTTGGCGTTGCAGCAAAAAGGCGCGGTGATCCATCACCCGCACGTTCTGCGTGTTGCTTCGCCGAAGCCGTGGGCGTATCTCCTCCAGCCGCCGGTTGTTCACGTCGTGCGCCACCACCACGCCGCGCCCTTTCATAATTCCCGCAAGGTGAAGGGTCTTCCCCCCCGCCCCCGCGCAAGCATCGAACACCTTCCAGTTTGGGCGCGGGTCCAGCAGCACCGATAGCATCTGGCTCCCTTCATCCTGAAGCTCGAACCACCCCTCCTTGAACTCCGGAATTGCGTTGGCGTTCATCCGCCGCTCCAGCAATAACGCGTCGGGTGAGTGAAGGCCGGGGGTTGAAGGAATGCCCCGCTCGGCAAGCAGTTCACGAAGCTGGCCGCGGCTTCCTTTCAGGCGGTTGCAGCGCAGCGTGATGGGGGCTTGCTGGTTCAACGAAGCCATGATCTCACCCCCCTCCTGCTCGCCAAACTGCGCCAACATTCTGGCTGCAAACCAAGCGGGCAAACTGAACTCCGTTGCCGAACGCTGCGGCTGCTCCATCTCCGCAATGGCCCCCTGCGCCGCGGCCAACTTCTGCTGAAGCTCCATCACCTGCTGGTCGGTGACGCGGGCGGCATCGCGGATGTCGGCGGTGTGGAGTTGGTGGTTTCCGCTTCCAACTCCGCGAAGCAATTCTGCCGCAAGTTGAATCCGCGCCTGGCGGTCGGGGGATTTGTGTTCCAGCAGATCGGCACACAACGCCCCAACCCGCAGCGCGCCCCGCAGCGTGGAATAGACGGTGTCGGAAATGAAGCCACGGTCGCGCGCGCCCAAGTAGCGGCGGTCGCGGAAGAACCGGCTGATGCTTTGGTCGGCTGGGCGGCTGGGCGATTCAAAAATCAACTCCAACAGCTCGCGGCAATGGCCAATCAACGAAACTGGAGACATGGGAATTTCAAATGTGGAATGTCGAATGAAGAAAGAAGAAAGAAGAATGTGGGCTGGCAAGGAGAGGCGGGGGGATCAGCCTTTGACGCGCACCGTGCCGTGGCGGTCGGCGCGGATGGTGCTGGCGCGCGCGGTGACGGAAAGTGGGCTAAAATTCCCGGCCAGAAATTTGTGCCACCCGGCAATGCCGATCATCGCCGCGTTGTCGGTCCCGTGAATCGGTTTGATGATGTAGTTGGCCAAGCCATGCTTGTTGCACTCCTGCTCCATCCGCTGCTTCAGCCGGCTGTTTGCCGAAACGCCCCCCACCACCGAAACCCGCCGCAAGCCATGCGCGGCGGCTGCGCGGATTGTTTTCTCCACCAGCGTCTCAACGATTGCTTCTTGGTAGCTGGCGCAAATGTCGGCAAGGTCCTGGCCGGTTGGTATCTGGTCGGGGAAACGGTCGCGAAGGAAGTAGCGGAGCGCGGTTTTCAAGCCGCTGAAACTGAAGTCGTGGGTGGTTGGGGAAAGAAGTCCGCGTGGGAACGTGTGGGCGGTGCGGTTTCCGTTGCGTGCGTGCTGGTCCACCAGCGGCCCGCCCGGGTATCCAAGCCCCAGCATCTTTGCTCCTTTGTCGAAGGCTTCCCCTGCGGCATCGTCGCGGGTGGAGCCAAGCAACTGGAAATCATCGGCGGCGCGAACAACGTACAGCAGCGTGTGCCCGCCGGAAACCACCAGCGAAAGCCAGGGGAACTCAGCCTGGGGGGTGTCAATCAACACCGACAGCAGGTGAGCCTCGATATGATGCACGCCAATCAGCGGTATTCCCAACGCGGCCGCCATTCCCTTTGCAGCGTTCACCCCAACCAGCAGCGATCCGATCAGCCCGGGCTGGGTGGTGACGGCAACGGCACTCAGTTCGGCGGGGGTTGTGCCGGCATTGGATAGAGCCTCGGTAATCGTTGGGGCGATTGCGCGCACGTGCGAGCGCGAGGCAAGCTCCGGCATCACCCCGCCCCAAGCGGAGTGTTCTTTTTGGGAAGCGATCACCAGCGAGGCAACCGCGCCGTCGCGGATGACGGCGGCGGAGGTCTCATCACAGGAAGATTCGATGGCAAGCAACGTTGCGGGCATAGTGGCGGCAATAAACACAACTTGGATTCCCAAGCAATCGGCCAACTTGCTACGGTGTGCAATCTTCCGAACCAGTCCGACGTTTGGTTGTTGAACAGCTTCCCCCGAACCGATACCTTTGCCCCGTTTATGAACGACTTCACCATTGGATTAGCCGCCAGCCCCTGGATTGTTCTGGCCATTATTCTTGCGGCTGCGGGGGTGGCCATCTACACCTACCGAAGCACGCTGCCGCCGGCCACGCCGCCGCGCCGCTGGACGCTGATTGCCTTGCGGACAATCGGCGTGGGACTGCTTCTGCTTGCGCTGTTCCAGCCGGTGCTCTCCATGCTGACGGTGACAGCCGAACCGCCGGAGCTGTTGATTGCCATTGATAACTCCGAAAGCATGGTGCTTCCCGGGCTGGATTCGGCACGCATTGGCGAGGCGCGCAGCATTGCCGCGACGGTGGCCGCTGCTTCCGAACTGGCTTCGCAAACATCGCTGATCTCCATTTCCGACTCCATTCGTTCGCTTCCCCCCGATTCCCTTGCTCGGGTTCGCGCAACGGGAACCGAGTCCCGTTTGGCGGCGGTGTTTTCGGCGGCGGCGGACACGCTTCGCGGGAAAAATCTTCGCGCCATTCTGCTGCTGACCGATGGCCGCTACAACGCTGGCCCAAACCCCATCCAAGAAGCCCAAAGCCTGGGCGTTCCGGTGTTTGCCGTTGGGTTGGGGGATTCGGTGGAACCGCGCGACATCTCGGTCCAGCAAGTCTTCACCAACGAGGTTGCCTACGTTGATGCCGAGCTTCCGGTGGAGGTTCGGGTGCGCTCGGCGGGACTGCAATCGGGGGGCGCGCTGAACCTTACGCTGCGTGATGATGCTGGGGTGATTGGAACCCAACAACTGCAAGCCACCACCGGCACGGCCGATTACACCACCACCTTCACCTACCGCCCTCGCACACCCGGAACCGCCAAGCTGACGGCCACCGTGAACGCAGCCGACAACACCGCAATCGGCACCGAGCTAACGCCGCGCAACAACAGCCGCAGCGTGTTTGTGAAAGTGAAATCGAACAAGCGGAAATATCTGCTGATTGCTGGCGGCCCCAACCCCGATGTGGCGTTCCTGAAACGATTGCTGGCCCAGGAGAACAACATTGAGGTCCGCAGCTACATCCAGAAAGAACAGGGGGAATTTTTGGAGGGGAAGTTGGATGCCGGGGCGTTCCGCGATGCCGAGGCGTTGGTGCTGGTAGATTTCCCCACACGCCAGACCTCACCGGCGGATCTTGCAACAATCCGCGCCGCGCTTGGCAGCGGGAATCTTCCGCTGATGGTGGTGAACGGTTCGCGGATGGAGGTCAACGCCTTGAAAACATTGGAGCCGTTCCTTCCGGTGACGCTGGGGGTTGGCCGCCCAACCGAGCTGCAAGTATTTCCCAGCCTGACCGATGCCGGAAAAAACAGTGCGATTCTGCGCGGCACCAACCTTGAAGCGTGGGGCGCGCTTCCCCCAATTTTCACCACCGAAACTGCGGTGCAACCAAAACCGGAATCGGAGGTGCTGGCAACCACACGGATTGGAAGCACACAACTTGGCGAGCCGCTTGTGGTGACGCGGCGGCTTGGGCGTTCCCGCTCCATCTTCGTTTCCGGATACGGGCTGTACCGCTGGCAACTGATTGGCGACGGGCAACGTGAGGTTCGGGGGGAACAGGGGGCGAACGTGTTGGGGGATTTTATCAACGGCTCGCTTCGGTGGCTTGCCACCCACGAAGAACAGAAGCAAGTCCGGATTGTGGCAAGCAAACCGTTGTACAATCTTGGCGAACCGGTCCGGTTGCTGGGCCAGGCCTACGACGACAGCTACGCGCCAATCAGCGATGCCCAGATGGAGGTGAACGTTTCCGGCGGCGGGCGTTCCTTCCCGCTAACCCTTGCGGCAACCGGGAACGGGCGGTACGAAGCAACCCTCAGCAATCTTCCCGCCGGCGATTATTCGTTTGCGGGGCGCGCCATTGTTGGCGGCAAGGAACTTGGAAGCGATGAAGGGAGGTTCACCATCGGTGAGGTTGGTTTGGAGTTGCTGCAAACCTCCATGAATGCCGAGCTGCTTCGGACCCTTGCCGAGCGGACCGGCGGGCGATTCTACACCACGCGCCAAGTTGGGGAACTGATGCGGGATATCCTTTCCCACAAAGGCTTTGCGCCCCGCTCCATCCAGCACCGCGCCGACCACCAACTCTGGAACAACCTCTATCTGCTGCTTGCTGCCCTTGCCGCCTTCGCGATGGAGTGGCTGCTGCGGAAACGGAGCGGAATGCTGTGAGGTTTTTCACCGATTTCTGGCAACGATGGTGTGTGAAGTTGGAACGCTCGAAGCCCCGTAGTGGGCGAAAGAATAGCTGATGCGCGGGGAACTCTGTCGCCCACTACGGGGATAGAAAGTGCGGTGGGGCGAAAGCGTCCCAGGGCTTACGCCGCTGGGCTACCGAAGTACCGCCCCATTCGGGGCTATACTCCAAACAGAGTGGTTTGCGAAAAACTCAATCACTGTCATTCCCGCGAAAGCGGGAATCCATAGCGCACCTAGCTGAGCAGAGTTTCGCAAACCAATTTGCGCCGAGTATAAGAATGGAGCTACGCTAACCGTCGTCATCACAAGGAGCACAGCGATGATGAGATTGTTGCTTCCACAGTTTTTTTTTACTCCATCGCGCATTTCAATTCTCCCCTCCTCTTGCCCGTCATGCAAGCGTTCCGTAAACTTGGCTCCAGTTCTGAAAAAAAAAGCAATCATCAAGCACCGCATAACTATGACATCTTCATCACTTCAGGAAGCCGAACGCTACTGGAAGTTGGGCTACAACGCATTGCTTGGGGGGCGCATTGACGAAGCGGTGGAGTTCTGCCGCCGCTCCATCGAGCTGTACCCCACCGCCGAAGGGCACACCTATCTTGGGTGGTCCCTTAGCTACCGTGGCCAGCTGGAAGAAGCCATTGAAGAATGCAAGCAGGCAATCGGGTTGGACCCCGATTTCGGCAACCCCTACAACGACATCGGCTCCTACCTTATCACCCTGCGGCGATACGAAGAAGCGATCCCCTGGCTGAAATTAGCCACCAAAGCCGAACGCTACGAATCGCGCCACTTCCCCCACCACAACTTGGGAAGGATTTACGAACGCACGGGTGAGTTCCAGGAGGCATTGCGCCAGTACCAGCAATCGCTGCGCCACCAGCCCGATTACAAGCCGGCGTTGCAAGCATCCGAGCGGCTTATCGCTTGGATGAACTAACCCGATGAAGCGATACGCCGCAAGAACCACACGCATCACAAAACACACAGCATTGACCCGAGGTTTTCACACCGTTCTTCTCCTCCTTCTTCTTGCTCCGGTTGCCACACTGGTGGCGCAGCCGCAGGAAGCCTACGTGGAGTCGTGGACGATTCAGGACAAAGATTTCGACCTGCGGCAGGAGCTTGCGCGGCGCGTGATTGACAGCGCCAACACCTGGCGCACCCGCGACGACATCACGCTTCCCACCGCACGGCTTGACGACCCCTTGCAAGTCACCGTGCTGGTCAGTGTGGACCCAGCCACCGGGAAGGAATCGCGCCAACTGATGAAATTGGTGATGGGGAAGATTGTGGTGGATCAAGATTTCGAGCGATTTCTTCCACGCGCAATTCTTGACTCGCTGGTGCGGCGGAACTGTTTCTGGCGCAATCAGCAGTTCCGTGTGCTGAATGAAGCCTGGACCCCACACGACGTGGTGAACTACGATCCCAGCAATTTCCGCCCCGATCCCTACGACCTCACATTCCAAGCCAGCGACAACCTTCCGCCCCGCCAGCTCTCGCTGTTTGAAACCACCTACAAGGCGGGGAAGGAGTTGCGTGTTTGGGCTGGGGTGGGGTATGATGATCTCGGTTTTCCGGCGGCCTCCTACGGAAAAATTCGGGCTGGGGCTGGTTGGCGGAACGTCCGGTTTTGGGGTGAAATTCCGCTGCCGTTTGGGATGGCCCACACGGCGTTGTTTGCCCGTGGATTGGATGCAACGGCTGGCGTGGGATTGTCGTTCGAGGGGGAATCGTTTGGCGGGGCATTAACCTGGTCCGACCCCACCGAAGCAATCGGCAGCGCGCCACTGTTGGGCGACACCACGTGGGCGTTCGGACGCTCGGCGTTGGTCTATGGCCTGATCCCGTTGGGCCGCTGGCCGCTGGGGGATGGATACCTGCGGACGCGGCTGGGGCTAACCTACACGCAAGCCGTGCAACGGATTCACCGAAGCGAAGGCGAACCCGTGATGGGGGTTGCCGACGACCATTTTAAGGCACTGATCAAAATGGAGTATTGCTTGGCAAGCGATTCCGGAACACTGCGCCGCTCGGTTGGGCTTCAGTTGCTCACGGAACTCTCCCGCAACGCTTGGATGCTGGCCTGGCACGAACAATTCACCGACGCAATTGGCCTGCAAACAATCTTCTTCGGGGCCTTCGGGGCGCGGGAACCGTACCGCCCAGAGTTTTCGGTAGCACTGTCGCCAGTGATTCGGTTTTAGGCGCGCTACTCTATCCGCCTACTTTCCCCCCACGTCCTCCCTGCTCCTGAATCTTCTCCATCCTCCTTCCTGCTTCCTCAATCGTCGCCCACTGTTTGCAGAAACAGAACCGGAGCAGATTATCCCCGTGGTTGCCGCTTTGGTAGAACCCAGAAATCGGGATTGCCGCCACGCCAATTTCACTGATTAGCCAATGATTGAACGCAATCGCATCACCGCGCCCAAAACTGCTGGTATCGGTTAGGATGAAGTAGCTCCCTTCCGGCACTATCGGGGAAAAACCGGCTTGGCGCAGCACTACCGCAAGCGCATCACGGCGGGCTTGGTAATCGCTGCGGAGTTCGGTGAAGTAGCTATCGGGAAGGCGCAGGGCGTGAGCAATCGCGTACTGCAACGGCGTTGCGGTGGAAAACACCGAGAACTGATGCACCCGCCGCAACGCAGCTTGCAACGGCTGGGGGCCCATCGCCCAGCCAACTTTCCACCCTGTCACCGAAAAACTTTTGCCACCGCTGGAGATCGTCAGCGTCCGCTGGGCCATTCCCGGAAATGTTGCCAACCGCAGATGCTGGGCTTCGCCGAACAGAATATGCTCATAGACCTCATCGCTCACGGCCAACAAATCATGCTGGCAGCAAAGCTCGGCGATCAGCAGAAGCTCATCGTGTGTGAAGACTGTGCCGGTTGGATTGTGCGGTGTGTTGATGAACAGTGCACGGGTTCGCGAGGTGATGGCGCGCCGAAGCTCGTCGGGGTCGAACCGGAAATGGGGGGCGTGCAGCGTCACCGGAACTGGTACCCCTCCAGCAAAAGTTATCGCCGGCGCGTAGCTGTCGTAGCAGGGCTGAAACACGACCACCTCATCCCCCGGATTCAGGAACGCTAACCCCGCGCAAAAAATTGCTTCGGTGGCCCCGCTGGTCACGGTGATCTCGCTCTCGGCATCAACCTGCTGGCCGTAGAATCGCTGGCTATGCTGGGCGATTGCTTGGCGCAACTCAGGCTCGCCAAAGGTGACGGCGTATTGGTTTCGCGCCTGGCCAATCGCCGAAGCAGCGGCCTGGAGCACCGTGGCAGGGCCATCGAAATCGGGAAAGCCTTGCCCCAAATTCACCGCGCCAACCTTCCGCGATAGCGCGCTAATCTGGCTGAACACAGTGGTTCCAAAAGGCTGGATACGGTCGGCAAACATAGCTACGTAGGATCGTTCGTTTTACCGTGCCACCACCACCCGCTCGGCAGCCATCACCCCAGATTCGGTTCGGACAACGCAGCTATAGACCCCTGCCGGAATATCCTCCACAGAAAGTGGCACGGCTTGCTGGCCGGCCGGCATCTGCTGTTCAATCGTGCTTCCCACCATGCGCCCCATCACGTCGTACAGCGCAAGGGAAACGTTCCCGGAAGCGGGCAGCGTAAACGAAGCGTGAGTAACGGAGGAAGTTGGATTTGGCGCAACTGCAAGCCGCAGAAGTTTCCCCCCGGCACGCAACTGGTCATCAACACCGCTGGCGGGGTCGAACGAGCGCATCGGCGATTGCAGCGTTGGCACCGAATCGTTCAGGATGTCCACGTTGAAGCGGGAAGCATCGCCCAGCGCAAGGAAGGTGACGGTGCTGGCTCCGTACATCTGCAGGTCGCCGGTGTAGATCGGCGTTTCCTGGCCGCGGCGGAACACCTGCAAATTCACCATCCCCGATGGCACGTCGCGGTAGGGGGTGTAGCCCAGAAACGCAACGCTGTCGTACATCACAGTATCGCCTGCGGCGGGCTTCAGCACAAGGGTAAGCGGGCCGTAGAAATCGGTCACGTTCGCCACGCGAATCTTTGTGATGCTGGGGTTGTCGCTTTTCATGGAGAGCCACCGTTTCATCAGCAAGTGCGTGCGGCCGCCGTTGTCGAACTGGGTCAGCACCACCGAGTAGCCGGTGTCGGAATGAAGCGGAATTTTTGTGGTGAGCAACGGAGTCCCAGGGTTTTCGCCAGCGGCCACAAAGCTAATCGTTGCTTCCTGGGCGGTAAGCGGGCCGTAGCGTTCGCTGGCACTGCGGTAGCCAAGTTTTGTGGTGCGGATGTTGCCATCGAAGTAGATATCCACTTTTGGCACATTGCTTTGCGGCCAAGCGTTCACCGCACGGATGAACGTTGGCGGCGTTGTGGCCCCTTCCAACAACGGAATTTTTACCGCAGCGGTCCCCCCCAATGCTCCGTTGATCTCATACACCTTCAGTTTGTTCGCCCCGGTTCCGGTTATCACCAGTGTGGTGTAGGAAAGATTGGCCAGCGGAGCAATGAACTGCGCCAACGGTAGGGTGGAGCCGTTCCGCGTGATGGTAAGCGTGGCGGCCACCGCATCCACCGATTTGAACGCGGTTCCGCTATCGGTTTGCACGTTGGCGAACAGTGCCCCGTTAGGTTCCACCGTCCCCAGATAGACATCGAACGAATCGGACAACTGGGCGGCATGAAGCACCCGCAGCAGTGCCTTCCCTGCGGCTGGAACAGTGCTCTTCAGCCGGCTAAGTGCTTTGAATTTTGGCGCGCCGCTGGTTCCGTAGGCGACTCCAAGATACTCCGTGCTGGAAGCAACCACCATATCGGAGCTGATGAGCGGGTTGGAAAGCCCGCTGCCTGCGGCCACAACTTTCACGTTCACCGTTCCGGCCCCGGCCGGAAGCCCAGGGATTGTGGTGGACATGTACTCCGTTTCCAACCCCTGAATCGTTGGGGTGGCGATGCCGTTAAAGTGGACATCAACCGCCCCCGCCCCCTGGATAAGATGAACGGCGCGGAAGTCAAATTTTTGAGCGTGGGCAGTGGCCGCAGCGGCCATTGCGATTGCGATTACCAGGAGGAAGTGGAGCAAGGTGTGTGTGTAACGGTTAGCCATTGGATGTTATGCTGTTGTGTGTTGTAAGCCGGTGGCCGTTCTGCATCTGTATCATTAGCATTGGGGGAGGGGGAGGAGACATCAAACGCCCTGTTCATCATTGCTTGGTTGCCACATGTTCGCTTCGGCCACCGAACCTGTACCAAACCATTTGTAAGATACACGCCACGCGGAAATCATGCGAGCCACTTTTCGGGATTACGTAGATTTGTCACCCTTCATCAACAGGATGAAACAGTCGGCGGGGATGATTCGGGCCTCACGCCTTTCCCCCTGTTGCTTTTTTTACCAGAGCCAACATTGAGCCATTACGGAATGAACACTTTTGAGAACGATCAGGTAGCGCGCCGCTACGAAGAGCTGCATGAGCTGGAGACCGAGGGGGTGGTTGCTTACCCTTACTCCTTCCCAAAAACTTTCGACACTGCCGCCGCGCGCGCGCTGTTCCAGGACGACACCCCCCAGCCGTTGCAGGTTGCCGTGGCCGGGCGCGTTGTGGCAATCCGCCGCATGGGGAAAGCCAGCTTCTTCCACCTGCAAGACGACAGCGGACGGCTGCAGATCTATCTAAAAAAAGATGACCTGCCGAACTACGACCACCTGAAGTTGTACGACATCGGCGACATCATCGGCGTGCATGGCTACATGTTCCGCACACGCACCGGCGAGGTAAGCGTCCACGCCCAATCGGTGCAGATGCTGACCAAATGCTTGGTCCCGCTGCCGGTGCCGAAAGAGGAAACCGACGAGCGCGGCAACCGGATTATCCACGACCAATTTGCCGATAAGGAGCTTCGCTACCGCCAGCGCTATCTGGACCTGGCGGTGAACCCACAAGTGCGCGACACATTCCGCAAGCGGGCAAAAATCATCACCACCATGCGCCGCTATCTGGACCAGCGCGGATACTTGGAGGTGGAAACCCCAGTGCTGCACACCATGTACGGCGGCGCGGCGGCGCGACCGTTCAGCACTCACCTGAACGCGCTGAGCATCCCACTTTACCTCCGCATCTCACTGGAGCTAAACCTGAAACGCCTGATTGTTGGCGGCTTTGAAGGGGTGTATGAGCTTGGCAAAAATTTCCGGAACGAGGGGATTGACAAAACCCACAACCCAGAGTTCACCATGCTGGAGTTGTACGTGGCCTACAAGGATTACCTCTGGATGCTGGAAATGGTGGAGGAGATGCTGAACGAAGTGGTGCTGGCTGTGAACGGATCGCTGCATGTGAAAACCGCTTCGGGGGAGCTAAACTTCACCCGCCCGTTCCGCCGCGCCACCATGCACGAGCTGATTTACGAATACACCGGCCACCGCATTGACGGCATGGATGCCGACGCGCTCCGCAACGTTGCCAACCAGCTTCACATTGGGGTGGATGCAAGCATGGGGGCCGGAAAAATCATTGATGAAATTTTCAGCGAGCGGGTGCAGCCACATTTGATCCAGCCAACGTTTGTGATGGATTTCCCGACCGAGATGGTCCCGCTGGCCAAACGTCACCGAAGCAAACCAGGGTTGGTGGAAAGCTGGGAGCTGATTGTCAACGGCCAAGAGCTTGCCCCCTGCTTCAGCGAGCTGAACGACCCACGCGACCAACGGGAACGTTTTGCCGAGCAAGCCAAGCTGCGCGCCGCCGGCGATGATGAAGCAATGTTGATTGACCACGACTTCCTGTACGCCCTGGAAGTTGGAATGCCCCCCGCCGCAGGGCTTGGCGTGGGCATTGACCGGTTGACGATGTTGCTCACCGGCCAGGAATCCATCCGCGACGTGATCTTCTTCCCGATGATGCGGCCGGAGGAGAAACGCCCCGCCGCCGAAAACCCGAACGCAGCCGCCGCTTCCCCCAGCGAAGCCGCCGCCACCGACAGCGAGCGGGGGGAATGGGACGGCGGCGATAGAGTAGAGTAACGGCAGTACAACAACAACATGGCTGTGATGGAGTTCGGAACTCCATCACAGCCATGTTTGTTTTTTCCCCCTCGCCACGGTTAATCGGACTCCATCCCCTCGTACATTTTCTCAATTCGCTGGCCGTAGATTTTTTCCACCTCCTTCCGTTTCACTTTCAGCGTTGGGGTCAGCATGTGATTTTCCACAGTGAACGGCTCGGGAAGCAGATCGAAGCGGCGCACCCGCTCGAATGCTGATAAATCCCGCTGAAGCCGTTTGATGTCCGCCTCCACCGCAAGCACCGCCGCGTCGTGATCCAGAATTTCTTCCCGAACCGCCATGTCGTGGATGTTCCCCACGTTCATCCCTTGCGATTGCAGCACCTCCTTCAGCACGTCGAAATCGGGGACAATGAGCGCGGTCAGGTAGGGGCGGTCGTCGCCGATCAGCATGATCTGGTCAATCAGCGGGCTGTGAAGCAATGCGGACTCAATCGGCCCCGGCGCAATGTTTTTGCCGCCGCTGCTTACCAGAAGGTGCTTCTTGCGGTCGGTGATTTTCAGATAGCCTTCGCTGTCAATCACACCGATGTCGCCGGTGTGAAGCCAGCCTTGCGGGTCAATGGCTTCGGCAGTTGCTTCGGGGTTGTTGTAGTAGCCCTGCATCACGTGGGGGCCGCGCGTCAGGATTTCGCCATCGGGGGCAATTTTCACCTCGATGTTTGGCAACGGTTTCCCCACGGTTCCCAGCCGTGGTTTGGCGATCGGGTTGGCACTGATGACGGGTGACGATTCGGTCATGCCGTAGCCTTCAATCACCGGAAGCCCGGCGGCAAAAAAGAACTGGCCCACACTGTGGGGAAGCGCGGCCCCGCCACTGACAAAGAATCGAATCCGCCCCCCCATCTTCTCCCGAATTTTTGCAAACACCAGTTTATCGGCCAACGCATACTTGCCGGCAAGCACCAGCCCCGGTTTCTTCCCCGCCTGCTCCAACTGAAATTTCTCAATCCCAATTTCCAACGCCCACTGGAACACTTTCCGGTTTTTCTCTGGCCCTTCGGCAACCTGTTTTTCCACCCCGGCTTTAATCCGCTCGAACAGGCGTGGCACGCTGGTCATCAAGGTTGGGCGGACTTCGGTAAGGTTGGTGCGGACGGTGTCAATCGAATCAGCAAAGGCGATGGTGGCCCCGCACGCCATGCAGGTGTAGTAGCCCCCAAGCCGCTCGTAGGAATGGCACAGCGGCAGATAACTGAGCACCACATCCGTTTCGGTGATGGCCGGAAACGCCGCAGCCGCACCTTGGATATTGGCCACAAGATTCCCGTGCGAGAGCACCACCCCTTTCGGGTGGCCGGTGGTTCCGCTGGTGTAGATCAGCGTCAGCATATCGCTGGGTTCAATCTCGGCAATCAGATTGTCCAACTGGCCGGGGACTGTGGCGGCAAGTCGCGCTCCATCGGCAAGCATTTGTTGGAAGGAGATGAGCGTTCGCCCAGATGCTTCCGGCTGGCGCGCGGTAAGCTCCGGCTGCATCACGATGATGTGGCGCAGGGTTGGGATGTTGGCAACCACTTTCAGCAGCTTGCTTAACTGAAGTTGGTTGGAGCAGACTACCGCTTTCACCCGTGCATCGTTGAAGATGTACTCAATTTGCGCGGGGGTCAGAATTGGGAAGATGGGAACATCGGCAACGCCGCTGCACGCGCAGGCAAGGTCGGTGACAACCCACTCCAGTCGGTTCTCGGACATCAGCCCGATGTGGTCGCCACGGGAAATCCCCAACGAGCGGAGCGCCAGCGCGAACGATTCCACCTGCTGGTGAAGTTCCTGGTAGGTGATGTCCCGGTAGATACCGCTAACCTTCCGTTGGAAGGCCGGTTTGGTGTTGTTGCCAAAACGCTTAACCACCTCGGCAAACATCGTGGCAATGGTGTTGAAGTTGATCAACAGCGGCATGAGTAGTATCCCTCCTCAGAAAAAAAAGTAGACCGGCCTGATGCAAGCCACACACTACCAACCCCAGGCAAGCATACAGCTTGGCTACTCTTCTGCTGGGCTGGCGTTGCTGGCGTGGCGCGCCCTTGAGACGTTCAGGTGTTTTGCGCGGGCAATCACTGCAAATTGGGTGCGGTTGATAGTTTTTCCAATCTCCACCGCCGTCTTTTTTCCGTATAATTTTCGCACGACTGCATCTTCCTCTTTTGTCCAGATGCGGGGAAGTTCACGGGGGGTTGTCAGGCCAAGTTTTTCGGCCCGCACCCGCACCGCGGGGACGGTTCGGTCCAGCAGTTCCCCAAGCTCGCGGGCGGTGGTGGTGGGGTACAACTGGCGAAGCTGATCATCTTCCCCTGGGGTCCAGGGGCGGTTGTTGGGCCGGGGATAGTAGCCAAGTGCGCGAGCAGCTTTCAGCACTTGCGAGTGTGCCAACCCCAGTTGGATGGACATGTTCAGCATGCTGATCTCGCCCAAATTTTTGGCAATCCACTTCCGCTCCTGCGCAGTCATTTTTCTGCTTGACTTGCTAAGGCCAATTCTTCCGGCTTTAATCTCCACGGCATCAACGGTGCGATCCAGTTCGGCGGCAAGCTCGGCGGAGGTGGTAGTTCCGTAGTGTTTGCGAAGCCACTCAATTTCCTGTTTAGTCCAGGCGCGGGCTGTGGCGTTGGTCAGCTTCAGGGTAATCAGCCGTTGCCGAACCGACATCTCGGTGCGGCCTAATTTTTCGGCAATGTAGGTGGCTGTACGCTTGGCGTAGTTATGCTTCACAAAAACATCTTCGCGGTTGCTCCAGCGTTTCCCCCGTCCGTTCACCCCCAACCGCAATGCGCGTTGTTGAATGCTGGCGCGTGGGCGATCCAGAAGCTGCATCAGGAATGTTGAGCCTTTGGTGGGATACCATTTTTTCACTTGCGCATCTTCTTCGTCGGTCCATTCGCGGCGTTCGCGGGGGGCCGTTGGTTTCCGCGAGCGGGCATCCTCCCATGTGTTCGGTTTCAGCGTTCGCGGCTGGGTGTCGCGGGTTGATTGTTGGCGTTGGCGTTGTCGTTGCACTGCTTTGGTACTGCGTTGAATTGGATTCTGAATAAAAACGTTGCTGAGAACAGGAGTTGGAGGATGATTATTGGTGGCGGTCGGTGGCTATCGGTGATTATCCCATCCGCACCACTTTCACGGTTTGAACCACCGGTAGATTGCGAAGCGCGTCCAGCGCTTCGGGGGATACATCGCCATCAATCCGGATAACGGTTACGGCATCGCCGGAATCCTGGCATCGCCCCAACGATACGTCGCTGATGTTAATGTTCTGCTGGGCCAGCGCGCCCCCCATTGCTGCCAACGCGCCGGGGCGGTCGGTTCCGCGAATCAACAGCAGCACGCCGGAAAGAACCACATCGAACCACAGGTTATCCAGCATCACCAAGCGGACATCATCGCGGCCAAACAGGGTGACGGCTGCGTGGTGCGATTGGCCGCCCTCGTGGCCGTCATCTTCGTCGCCATCTTGATTGCCATCGTGGTCGCTGGCCGCTACCACTTCGGCGGCAATCAGCATCTGGTAGCGGGGGTGTTCCCCTTCGCCAACGGCTTCCACGGTGATGCCAGCCGCCGCTGCAATCCGTGCGGCGTTAATCTCGTTCACTGCTCCGCTTTGGCGCTGGCACATCACCCCGGTCAGCAATGCCGCCTCTAAGCCTTGCATGATTTGGGTTGCATCTGGGCCGTGAGCAATCAAGTTGAAATGGCTGGTGTTGGGGCCGCCAAGTTGGGCAAGCAGCCGGCCAAGCAACCGCGTGGCGCGCATCATTGGGCGTGCGGCGCTCATCAAACAATCTTCCATTCCGTTGGCATTTACCACACCGCGTGCGCCAAGCCCTTCAAAAAATTCTGCCATCTGGACGGCGATATCTACCGCGACGCGCTCCTGGGCTTCGTGAGTGCTGGCGGCGATGTGGGGGGTGGCCACCACGTTCGGGTGATCCATCAACGCAGCGGGGAAGGTTGGCGGTTCGGTGCTGAAAACATCCAGGGCCGCGCCAGCAATCTGGCCGCTGTTCAGTGCTTCCAGCAATGCGGCTTCATCAACAATCCCGCCACGTGCGCAGTTGATGATGAACGATCCGTGCGGCATCCGGGCTAACTCCGGGCGGCCAATCAGTCCGCGAGTTGCGGCGGTCAGGGGGATGTGGATGGTGATGATCTGGCACGACTCCACCATCTCCTGAAACGTGGTCGGCTCAAGCCCCAACGCCCTAACTGCTTCGGGAGAAAGGACAGGGTCGTAGCCAACAATCTGCGCTTGGAACGAAGCGATTCGGGAAGCAACTTCGCGCCCGATTCGCCCCAACCCCAACACACCAACCCGTTTGCCGAACAGTTCAGTTCCCACAAATGTTTTCCGATCCCACTTCCCCTGGCGAATGCTGGCGTTGGCGGCGGGGATTTTCCGCAGCAAGGACATCAGCATGGCAAGGGTGTGTTCGGCGGCGGAGGTGGTGTTCCCCCCCGGGGTGTTCATCACCAAGATTCCCCGCTCGGTTGCGGCCACAACATCAATGTTATCAACGCCGGCACCGGCGCGGCCAATGGCCAGCATCCGGGGCATCGCCTGGATCATTTCCCGGTCCACCGTCACCGCGCTTCGGACAATCATTCCTTCGTAGTTGGGAAGCATTGCCAGCAATTCCTGGCGCGGGGTTCCAACGGCCCGAACGGTTTCGATTCCGTGAGCGTTCAACACCGCGTCGCACTGGCGGCTGACGTTATCGGCAATGAGCACTTGCATTACGTAGGCTCCCCGGGTGCTGTGTGTGGTTGGTTAAATACCTTTTGTGCCGCTGCCAGCCCTCCCCCTTCTGAATGCTGGTGCCCAACATCAGTCAGCGCGCTTTCGATTGCGAACAGGATGCTGAGCATATCGGCTTCGTCGTAGTATCCCAGATGCGAGACGCGGAAAATTTTTCCTTTCAAACTCTCCTGTCCGGCGGCCACCGTCACCCGATATTTCTCCTTGAGCAGCTTCATAAATGTGCTGCCGTTTTCAGGAAGGGTGATGGAGGTGACGGCGTTGGAGGAGGGGGAAGCGAACAACTGCAACCCCAACGTCAACGCACCGGCGCGCAATGCCGCCGCCAGGCGTGCGTGGCGTGCCCAGACGTTTTCAACCCCCTCGTGGCGGATCATCTGAAGTGCTTCGTCCAGCCCAAGCATCAGGGTGATGGCTGGTGTCCAGGGGGTGTCGTCGGCTTCCAGCGAAGCCCGCGCTTCGGCAAGATTGAAGTAGAATTTGGGGAGTGTGGAGGTTTTGTTGAATTCCCACGCACGCTGGCTTAGGGCAATAAACGCAAGGCCTGGGGGGATCATCAACCCTTTTTGCGAACCGGTAACAACAACATCCAGGCCCCAATCATCGAACCGCATTTCGTGGGCACCAACGGCGGTGATGCCATCAACCATCACAAGCCCTTCGTACCCCTGCTGGCGAAGCGCGCGGGCGATTGCTTGAACATCGGTAAAAACCCCGGTGGAGGTTTCGCTGTGGGTTAGGCAAACGGCGCGCACTGCCGGATGCTGCGCCACCATTTCCAGAATCTGCTGGGGGGTTGCGGCGGTTCCCCAGGGGACAGCAAGCTCGTGTGTGGTTAGGCCGTAGGCACGCGCGATTTCCCCCCAACGCTCGCCAAATTTCCCGCCGTTCACAAACAGCAGTTCCTCACCCGCCGACATGGTATTGACGATTGCGGCTTCCATTGCCCCGGTTCCGCTGCTGGTAAGCGTTAGCACCGGTTGGGCGGTGCAGAACAGATAGCTCAGGTTATCACTCACGCGGCGGATCACGGCGCGGAACTCATCGGTTCGGTGGTGGATAATCGGCTGTGCCATCCGCAGCATCACTGGTTCGGGCACGGGCGTTGGGCCTGGCGTAAACAGTCGGGTTTTCATGGACGTGTACTCCGGTGGTTTATCTGGTTATGCAGAAAACAGTCGTTGATGCGCTTCACTGGCCTTCCTCACTGGCCTTCCTCACTGGCCCCGCCAGAATTTTTCCGCTCACACTTCCCCTTTCCCTTTCAGCCAAAGCTCCAACGTGGCAAGCAATGCGGGAAGGTTATGCTTTGTTTGGCTGGAAAACGGGATGACATCCACGCAGAAGCGGAAATCGGCAAGCAAGGTTTTCACTTCTTGGCGGCGAAGCTCGGCTTGTGTTGCGGATATTTTGTCGTGCTTGGTTAAGATCACCACAAAAGGGCGGCTGATAGATTCCAGATATTGGAACAACTCGCGATCCAGCGCGGTTGGTTCGTGGCGAATATCCACCAGCGAAGCGATCAGCCGAAGTTGCTGGCGATTGCGGACGTAGGTATCAATCAGCTTTCCCCATTCTTCCCGTTCGGTTTTGGCAACTTTTGCGTAGCCATATCCGGGAAGGTCCACAAAGTGGAATCGGGCGTTGACGCGGAAGAAATTGATCTGGCGAGTTTTCCCGGGGGTTGCACTGACTTTCGCCAGTTTGTTCCGCCCAGTTAGGGTGTTCAGCAGCGAGGATTTCCCGACGTTCGAGCGACCAGCAAACGCAACTTCGGCAAAGCTGGTGTTGGGGAACTGGCTGGGGGAAGCCGCACCAATGATAAACTCGGATGTAGTGATGCGAAGCATTCAGCAGGCCTGTAAAAAACGCTGCCGCGCCACAGCGACGCGGCAGCATAGCAATGATTCAAAAAGAAGAAAGGGGAGCGGGGAACGCAGACGTTGTGAGTACGCCGAAGCCGTGGGGCTGGGTGTTTTGGGCTATTCGTCGTCGTCGTCGCCCCAGCCACTGCGCCGGCTTTCGGAGCGGTCGTAGCGGTCGCCGCCGCTGCTGTTGCCGCGCCCGCCACGGTCGTTGCGGTCGCGTCCTCCGCGGCCACGGTCGCCACCACGTCCACCGCCATAATCCCCACCGCCGTAGCCTCCGCCTCGGTTGCCGTCGCGATTACCATCACGGTTGCCATCGCCTCTTGATTCTCCCCATCCACCGCCGCCACCACTGCGCGCTCCGCCACCGAAGCGTGGGCGTTCCTCGCGTGGGCGAGCTTCATTCACGGTAAGTGCGCGTCCGCGCCATTCCTTTCCGTTCATTTCTTGGATTGCGCGGCGGCCATCTTCATCCTGCTCCATTTCAACAAATCCGAACCCGCGCGCACGCCCGGTTTCGCGATCCATGACAATGCTTGCCGATCGAACTGGACCGTACTGTTCAAATGCTTCGCGAAGCTCCTGTTCGGTGACTGCAAACGCGAGGTTTCCAACATAAATGTTCATTCTGCCAAGGGAGTATGAAAGTTGATTGAGGAGAACTTTGCTGGGCTGACTGGTCTTATCACAAAGTAGCCTGGTAACACTGCGAAGCGGCTGAGCCAACAGCAGAACACACGAACGACCACCAATGATTCACGCGGGAAGCCTGCAAAACGACCAAGCCTTCCATACGATAGCGTAGGAAGGCTTGGCGGCAAAAATTGGAATGTTTTACAACTTGGCCAAGCAGTTTTTTTGCAAAGCCACTTTCCTGTTCCGAATTATCCCTTTGCCTGATCGCCATCAGCTGCGGTTTCGGCGGCTGGGGCTTCGGCAGTGGGCTGTTGTTCGGTGGCAGCATCTGCAGTTGGGGCTGCTTCTGCGGCGGGGGTTGCCTCAATGATTGCTTCTTCGGCTGGGGCTTCTTCGGCCGCCACCGCTGTGGCCTGCTTGGCTTCAAGCTCGGCTTGCTTTGCGCGGCTACGGGCAACACGTTCAGCGCGCGACATCATCCGTTTTGCACGGCTGCGGACGGCGTTCTCGTCGCGCTCGGTGTTGTAATCTACCAACTCAAGGATTGCAACGCGGGCACCATCGCCAATGCGTTGGCCAAGTTTCACCACGCGGGTGTAGCCGCCGGGCCGACCAGCAACTTTTTGGGCAATCTCGCTGAAAAGTTCTTTCAGAACAGCAGCGTCGTTGATGTCGCGAGCCACCACACGGCGGGCATGGATGTTAGTTGTTCCACCAGCTTGCTCGGCCAAATAAGCGTTCTTGGCACGTGTGATGATTGCTTCGGCAAAGCGGCGGGCTTCCTTGGCTTTGGCCTCGGTGGTCCGTATCCGCTTGTGGCGCAGCAGCGACACCGTCAGCGCACGCAACAACGCACGGCGGTGGCTTGCGGTCCGCTTTAGTTTTCTGCCTTCTACGTTATGTCTCATGGGTATGCTCTGGGAAAAAAATGCGTTGGCTGTCCGCAGTTGTCTGCAGCGCGGTTGCGTGGGCTATTTGCTCTCTTTGTCTTCTTTCAGGTAGCGGTCAATATCCATGCCGAAGACCAAGCCAAACTCCTGAATAATCTCGGTCAGTTCCGCCAGCGACTTGCGCCCAAAGTTGCGGAACTTCAGCATCTCACTCTCTTGGCGGCCCACAAGGTCGGCAATGGAGTTGATGTTGGCGGCCTTCAGGCAATTATGCGAGCGAACCGAAAGCTCCAACTCATCCACCGTCGTCAGAAGGATTCGGCGAATCCGGCTGATCTCAGCTTCCTTGGACTCTTCTTCTTCGGCAATCTGCGCTTCTTGGGCATCGAAATTCAAGAAGAGCTGGATATGGTCGCGCAAGATTTTTGCGGCGGTCGCCAAGGATTCTTCTGGCGAGATCGAGCCGTCGGTCGTGATCTCAATCGTGAGCTTTTCGTAGTCGGTTTTTTGGCCGACGCGGGTTGGCTCGACGGTATATCGAACATTCAATACCGGCGTGAAGATGGAGTCAATGGGGATCATCCCGACTGGCATATCGGGCTGGCGATTTTCTTCGCTTGGGACGTAGCCTTTGCCGCGCCCAATCCGAAGCTCTACGCTCATGGTTACGCCGCTGCTCAGCGTAGCGATGCGGTGTTCGGGGTTCAGCACCTCGAAGGCATCGGTAGCGGCTTGGATATTGGCCCCTGTGAAATCGCCAGCGCCGCGAACGTCGAAGGCAATTTTGTTGGTCTTTTTGTCAATCTGCTTCAGCCGAATCTCCTTCAGGTTCAGGATAATTTCGGCCATATCCTCGGTGACACCGGTGATGGTCTGGAACTCGTGAAGCACGCCATCAATTTTAATGGCAGCAATGGCGCATCCCGGGATAGAAGCCAGCAACACCCGGCGGAATGCGTTCCCGATGGTGGTTCCGTATCCTTCTTCCAATGGTTGCAGAACGAACCGTCCGAACGTCTCGCTCCGTGTAGCTTCATCAAGCTGAACCCGTTCGGGCATCTGCATCAGCGCACTGATTGGCGCAGTCATTTGATCTGTCAAGGCTAACCTCTGCGTTCAGGTTCGTGGGGAAGTGTCAGCGGCTGCGGATTACTCTTCTATTCCGTATAAATCGCGCCAAAGGGGGAACACACATCTGTGGTAAAACATGGCATGTGTGCGGACCATCGGCGCGATTGTTCTGTGGCTGAGCAGTGTATGCCAGCCTTACTTGGAGTACAACTCGACGACCAACTGTTCGTTGGCGTTCATCGGGATGTCGGCACGTTCCGGCGTGTTCAGGTAGGTCCCTTTCAGGGCGGCTTTGTCAAGCTGCAACCAAGCCGGAATTTGGCGTTCGGAAACGCGCTTCAGCGACTCGGTGATGACCTCCAGCTTGCGGCTTTTTGGGCGAACCGTGATAACATCACCCGGCTTCAAGATATAGCTGGGGACATTCACCAACGTGGCGTTCACCATGATGTGGCAATGCAGCACAAGCTGGCGTGCAGCCGCGCGCGAGCTGGCAAAGCCCAAACGATAGACGATGTTATCCAAGCGGCTTTCCAAGCGTTTCACAAGGTTCTCGCCAGTGACACCACGCTGGCGCGAGGCTTTCTGGAAGGTCAGGCGGAACTGCTTCTCAAGCAGATTATACATCCGCTTGATCTTTTGCTTCTCGCGAAGCTGTGTGCCGTACTCGGTCACTTTGGCACGGCGTGCGTTGCCGCTGCCATGCTGGCCTGGCGGATAGTTGCGGCGCTCAATCGGACATTTTTCCGTGAAGCACTTCGCCCCCTTTAGAAACAGCTTCTGGCGCTCACGGCGGCAAAGCTTGCAGACTGCATCGGTATATCGAGCCATTGAGAAAAACTATGATGGAAGGACTTCTTCGTTCTACTGTTCCAGTGCAACCAACAGTTGGTGCGCAGTGTTTTTTTTTTAGACGCGACGACGTTTTGGTGGGCGGCAGCCGTTGTGTGGCAACGGGGTTGTGTCGGTGACGGTCAGCACCTCCAGCCCGGCTTGCTGCATTGCACGCACGGCGGCTTCGCGACCCGACCCTGGTCCTTTCACAAACACATCTAATTTGCGAAGCCCCATGTCGTAGGCTTCCTTGGAGGCGTTCTCGGCACAGACTTGTGCGGCGTAGGGCGTGTTCTTACGCGAGCCACGGAAGCCGTTGCGCCCGGCGGAACTCCAGCTTAGGGCATTGCCATAGATATCCGTCACCGTAACGATGACGTTGTTGAAGGTTGCCTTGACGTAGGCTTTGCCATGAACGTCGGCAACAACTTTTTTCTTCCGTTTCTGCTGCGTTGTCTTTGCCATTCGTGTATCGTCAGAAAGAGGATCGTAAAAACGTTTGCTATTGGCGGAACAGTTCTTGCAGTGCAGGGTGCTTCGGTTAGGCCGGAAGCACCCTTGCTGCAAGATTTATCATTTACTTCTTGCCGGCTTTCTTCTTCCCTGCAACCGTCTTGCGGCGGCCCTTACGGGTACGCGAGTTGGTGCGGGTGCGTTGACCACGCACTGGCAGCCCACGGCGGTGGCGTAATCCGCGATAGCAGCCGATGTCCATCAATCGCTTGATGTTCAACTGAACTTCGCTGCGGGCAGCACCCTCCACTTTGAAATCGTTCTGGATGAGCAAGCGGATGCGATTCACCTCTTCATCGCTTAGCTCCCCAATCTTCTTGGAAGGCTCAACCTCAACGCTCTGCAAAATTTTCATCGCAGTTGTTGGGCCAATGCCGTAGATATAGGTTAGCCCAATGCGTGCGTGCTTGTTACGCGGCAGATCAACTCCAGCAATACGTGCCATGAAATTCGGACAGTAGTTATGTAGTTCTCAGATTCTTGTTCGATTGCATCCCCCGCCATCAGTGGCTGATTGCAGCAACGGTGTTGGACGGGTGTTTGGGTGGATTACCCTTGACGTTGTTTGTGCTTGGGGTTTTTCTTGCAGATAACGCGCACCACCCCTTTGCGCTTGACGATCTTGCAGTTGTCGCAGATCTTCTTGACCGAGGCTCGGACTTTCATGGTCTGGTCTATCGTGTAGAATGAATGGTTCGATTACGTTCTCACCTACGCCCCACTTCCCACCGGAAGCAAAGCTATCTGTAGCGGTAGGTGATGCGCCCCTTTGTTAGATCATACGGCGACAACTCTACCGACACCTTATCCCCTTGGAGAATTTTGATGTAGTTCATCCGCATTTTTCCGGAGATGTGTGCCAGCACCTCGTGGCCATTTTCCAGGCGAACCCGGAACATCACGTTTGGAAGGACTTCCGTCACAACTCCATCAACTTTGATTGCGGACTGCTTCCCCATAAGCAGGTGTTTTCCCTTGTCTTCTGATTGATTGTTTTACGCGTGCGCTGCTGCTTCTTCGATTCGTGTGTGCCGCGTCAGGACTTCGGCCTGGCCGGGGCGCACAACCACTGTGTGTTCGTAGTGTGCCGATGGTTTTCCGTCGGCTGTCACCACTGTCCACTGGTCATCCTCTGTCTCCACCTTAAAGGTTCCTGCATTGACCATTGGTTCAATGCAAATCACCATCCCTTCCTGCAGCGGTGTGTTCCGGTAGTTGTGCCGATGAAATGGCCCGGGAACAAAATTTGGAATAGCTGGTTCCTCGTGGACTGTTGTTCCAATCCCATGCCCCACCAAATCGCGCACCACTGTGAATCCGTTTGCCTGAACATGCTGCTGAACAGCTTTCGAGATGTCGAACACCCGATTGCCAGCAACGGCTTGCTCAATCCCTAACCACAATGCTTCGTGGGTTACTTGCATCAGTTTCTGCTGAAGCGGGCTTGGTTCGCCAATCATATAGGTGACGGCACTATCGCCATAGTAGCCGTTTTTTTTCACCCCAACATCTAACGAAACCAAATCGCCATCACGCATTTCACGGTTGTTTGGCAATCCGTGGACAACCGCGTCGTTCACCGAAACACAAAGGGTGTTTGGGTAGGCTAAGCCATGCACAACATGCCCTTTGAACGCTGGTTCAGCCCCACGTGAGCGGATGAATTCCTCGGCGATTTCATCTAACCGCATCGAGGTGACACCCGGTGCCATGTAGTCTTTCAGCAGGGTCAGTACATCCGAGACGATAGCACTTGCTTCGGCGATCAGTGCGATCTCCTCGGCAGTTTTTATCATCCTTGTGGAAGTGAACCCCATGCTGTATCGACTTCGGTAAAATTATCCTGGAATTTGACCGCTAGCTTGACGGCCACGCAGTTTTCCGCTTTTCATGAAGCCATCGTAGTGGCGCATGAGCAAGTACGATTCGATCTGCTTCAAGGTGTCCAGCGCAACGCCAACGATAATCAGCAGGCTGGTTCCGCCAAAGAATGCGCTGAACTCCCCACTAACGCCCAAGCTGAGGACGAATGCTGGAAGAATAGCGACCAGTGCAAGGAAGAGCGAGCCGGGGACGGTGATCTTCGTGAGGATATTGTCAATGTACTCCTCGGTTGGCTTGCCGGGGCGGATGCCGGGGATATATCCACCGTTCTTCCGTAACCGTTCAGCAACGTCTTTTGGGCTGAACACAATCGCGGTGTAGAAGAAGGTGAAGAAGATGATCATCACTGCCAACACCACCGAGTAGATCATCCCTTGATGCTGGAAGTGAGTGTTGATATAATCACCGAAACCGGTTCCAGCAAACGTTTGTCCCAGCAGCTGTGGCAGGAACATCAGTGTTTGCGCAAAGATGATCGGCATCACGTTGGCAGTTACCAACGAAATCGGAAGGTACTGCGTGGGTGTGCTGTACGATTTGTTCCCCACCTGCCGCTTTGCGTACTGCACTGGGATTTTCCGCATTGCTTGGGTGAACAGCACCACTGCGGCGATAATTGCCAGCAACATGGCAACGATAACAATCTCGATCACAACGCGGCCTGGGCTGGTGGAAGCCAGCGCGAACTCGTGCTGGATAGCAATCGGTAATCGTGCAACAATGCCGATAAAGATGATCAGCGATACACCGTTGCCAATGCCCCGTTCGGTGATCTGCTCACCGATCCACATCAGAAAGATGGTTCCGGCGGTCATAATAAATGCTGCCGTCAGGATAAACAGGGGGCCTTGCAGCGATATCGGAACCACCGGCACGCCGCCGCCAGCATCAATGTTTTGGATGCTGATTGCGATTGCAATTCCCTGGGCAAAGGCCAGTGCTACGGTGATGTAGCGGGTAATCGTGTTAATCTGGACGCGCCCTTGCTCCCCTTCTTGCTGAAGTTTCTGGAAAAACGGGACCACCGCTGTCATCAACTGAATGATGATCGAAGCGGAGATATAGGGCATGATCCCAAGCGAAAAAATTGAGGCGTTGGAGTACGCCCCCCCCACAAATTGGTTGAAGAAACCAAACAGGGTGTTGGCATCGCCGGCAACGTTTGCTTGGTCAATTGCGGCAACATCAATGCCGGGGACAGCAATGAAGGAGCCAACGCGAACAACAAGAAGCATCAGCCCAGTAAAGATGAGCCGTTGCTTCAGTTCTTCAATCTTGAACGCGTTGCGGACAGTGTCTATGAACCTAGCCATTGGTAGTTACCGTTCCGCCGGCTTGCTCAATTTTTGCTTGAGCCGATGCCGAAATTTTGTGGGCAGTGACGGAGAGTTTCGCGGTGATATCCCCATTACCAAGAATTTTGATCGGCTGGCTCCGTTTGGAAATTGCACCTATAGCAAACAGCGATTCGGGGGTGACAACGCCACCGGCAAGCTGGCCGGCATCGGCAAGTTCTTGCAACCGGGCAACGTTCACCACTTGATATTCAACACGGAAGGGGCTTTTGAATCCGAATTTTGGGACGCGGCGCGCAAACGGCATCTGGCCGCCCTCAAAATTCATTTTCCCTTCGTAGCCAGAACGTGACTGATGCCCTTTATGACCGCGTGTGGAGGTTCCACCCCGACCCGACCCCTGGCCGCGTCCGACACGTTTTTTCGCCTTGGTGGCTCCGTCTGGGGAGCGGAGCATTCCTAAATGGTTCGACATCGTAGCTATCCGTATTGAAGCGGGTTAGAAAATGCTTTGGAAAATTCTTCGGTTGAATAGGCCGTTGGCCGGATTAACCGTTCACTGGTTCGACTTTCACAAGGTGGCGCACCACCGTCAACATTCCGCGAAGCTGCGGCGTGTCGTTGTGAACACGGGAATAGTTTGGGCGGCCAAGCCCAAGCGCAGCAATCGTCCGTTTTTGTTTTTCTGGACGATCAATAATGCTGCGTATCTGCGTGATCTTTACTTGTGCCATGACTGCGTTACTGAAAGAGAGGAGAAGCGAGAGGGCGACCTCTGGTTCCACACTCTGGTGTTGTCGTGTAATTATCCTTTCAGCACCTTGCTGACCGGAATGCCGCGGCGCATACTGACCGACTGAGCGTCGTCCAAATTGATCAGTGCTTGCAACGTGGCCTTGACGGCGTTGTGCGGATTGGAAGAACCCTGGTTTTTGGTCAGGATGTCCTGAACCCCGGCGGCTTCCAGCACCGCACGCACACCACCACCAGCAATCAAGCCGGTTCCGGGGGTGGCTGGTTTCAGAAGAACCTTGCCAGCACCGTATTTGCCAAAGACCTCATGCGGGATAGTATGGCCCAAGAGGTTGACAGCCACCACGTTCTTTTTGGCGGCTTCGGTTGCTTTGGTGACGGCTTGCGCCACTTCGCGGGCTTTGCCCAACCCGACACCAACGTGCCCGGCTCCATCGCCCACCACCACGATTGCGCTGAAGCCGAATCGGCGGCCACCCTTCACGACTTTTGCCGTGCGGTTGACTTTGACAACCCTGTCCTTCAGTTCCAGTTCAGATGTTTTCGGTTTTACCACTGCCTGTCTGCTGTTAAATGTCCTGCGTAAGAGTTGTTCGGCACTTTGCCCCGTTTGCTTTGGAAAGCGGGGGGCGAAGATACGGGGGTTCGGCTAAAATTCAGCGTAACCCGCCGCTGCCAGCGATCATCGTTACAGTTGAAGCCCTGCTTCCCGCGCTCCGTCGGCCAATGCTTTCACACGTCCGTGATAGAGATAGCCGTTGCGGTCGAACACAGCGCGCTCCACGTTTTTCTCTTTCAGCCGCATGGCGATGGCTTTGCCAACAGCCACGCTCACCGATTTCTTTCCCCCTTCGCCGGTGGTTGCAACACCAGCATCGTTCAAGCTGCAAGCCGAAGCAAGGGTACGTCCGTTCAGGTCGTCAATCGCCTGCACGTAGATATGCTTCAGGCTGCGGAAAACGCTCAAGCGCGGGCGTTCCGGCGTGCCACGCAATTTCTTGCGGATGTGAACTTTGCGCCGTGAATGACGCTGTTGTTTGCTCTGTGCGCTCATGGTCTTCTCTATCTACTCTACTTCTTGACTGATTTCTCACTCTCTCTGTGCGTCGCGGGGTTGCGGAAGCAACGCTGGGGAAATGCTACCTGTTATTTGCCAGCCGATTTGCCAGCCTTGCGGCGGATCTGCTCGTTCTCATACTTAATCCCCTTCCCCTTGTACGGCTCGGGCGGACGGAAAGAACGGAGTTTCGCGGCTACCTGGCCAACTAATTGTTTGTCAATGCCTTTAATCACAATGGCCGTTGGCTGCGGAACCTCTAAAACGATTTCCGACGGAGGGAAGAAGAAGATTGGATGGGAGTATCCAATGTTCATCTGGACTGCCTGGCCTTTCAGTTCGGCACGGTAGCCAACGCCAACGATGTCAAGCCGGCGGGAATAGCCTTCGGTAACGCCCTGAACCATGTTGAAGATCAGGGTGCGCATCAGCCCGTGCGATGAACGGCTGACCGCCAAGTCGTTTGGGCGTGTTACCACAATTTCGTTGTTCTCGATAGCCACATTCACCGCTGGGTTCAGCGGGGTGACAAGCTCCCCTTTTGGTCCTTTGACCATGATAGCGTTGTCGGTCATCTTCACCGTAACGCCGCTGGGGATTGCAATCGGTTTTTTGCCAATACGTGACACAGCTTCTACCCTTTACTATCTACAAGGTTCAGGAAAAATTCGTGCGCTTGTGCGCGCCCCTGGTGTTCTGTACTCATCTGGCACCGGCTTGCGACCGGACCACACGATTGTTTTACCAGACGTAGCAGAGGACCTCACCACCGACATTGCGACGGCGAGCTTCTTTGTCGGTCATCAACCCCTGCGAGGTGCTGATGATAGCGATGCCTAAGCCATTCTGCACGCGGGGCAATTCCTCCGCCGAGGCGTACCGGCGCAAGCCTGGGCGGCTAACGCGGCGAAGCCCCAAAACGGACGGTTTGCCATTGACATAGCGAAGCGTCAGGCGTAGCCACCCTTGTGGCCCTTCCTCCAACTTCTCAACGTCGGCAATAAATCCTTGATCCTTCAGGATTTCTGCCAAACCTGCCTTCATCTTCGAGGCCGGAATCTCCACCACCTTATGTCGCGAGTCGGCTGCGTTGCGGATACGCGTGAGGAAGTCTGCAATCGGATCGGTCATTGTTCTCGGAAAACTTTCTGTTGATGATCGCGAACAAGATACGTCTGTGATTCCCCTACATGGGGAATAGCACTTGTGTTATAGCGGGAATGATTACCAGCTTGCTTTACGGATTCCTGGGATTTTGCCATCCAGTGCCAGCAACCGAAGCTGGTTACGGCACAACCCGAATTTGCGGTAGTATGCGCGTGCACGCCCGGTTAGCGAACAACGGTTGTGCAGGCGAACTGCCGAACTGTTCCGGGGCAGCTTTGCAAGCGCCTCGTAGTCTCCTTCGGCTTTGTATTTGGCGCGGAGTTCGGCGTATTTCTCCACCATCTGCTTCCGCTTTACTTCCCGTGCGATAAGGCTTTTACGTGCCATAGCTGTTATGCGATCTCTATCGGTAATGCCGTGAAGGTTCTTCTATCTCTGTTTGCCCAATGCTACGTGCTTAGGCTTCGGCTCCTTCGCGTTTGCGGAAGGGGAATCCCATCTCCTTCAGCAGTGCGTAGGCTTCTTCGTCGGTGTTGGCAGTGGTGACGAAGGAGATGTCCATCCCATCAATGCGAACCACTTTGTCCACATCAATTTCTGGGAAGATAATCTGCTCTTTCACCCCCATGGAGTAGTTGCCGCGCCCGTCGAACGAGCGGTCGGGGAAACCACGGAAGTCGCGAATACGTGGGGCAGCAACCGCCACGAAGCGGTCGAAGAATTCGTACATCCGCGCACCACGCAGCGTCACACGGGCACCAATGGCAACCCCTTCGCGCAGCTTGAAGTTGGAGATGCTGTTCTTTGCTTTGGTCACTGCTGGGCGTTGCCCTGAGATGAGCTGAAGCTCATCCACTGCGGTTTGCAGCAATTTCTGGTCGCCAGTTGCATCACCAACACCACGGTTCAGCGTGATTTTCACCAAGCGGGGAACCTGCATGATGTTGGCGTAGCCAAATTGCTTCATCATGGCCGGGACAACTTGCTCGCGGTATTTCTGGATCAGGCGTGGGGCAACAGCTTCCACGGTTGCCACAACATCTGGACGCGAACCGCCCCCGTGTGATTCCTGCTTCTGTTTTTTCTCTTTTGCCATTGCTCTCTATCAATCAATCAATGGATTGGCAGCGTTCAGTTCTTGAAATCGGTACCGGAGGCTTTTGCGTAGCGTGTGCGGATGGTCTTCCCATCTTTTTCTTCCACACGCACGCCAACGCGGGTTGCCCCGCCATCTTTGGGGTCGGCCAACATGACGTTGCTGATGTGAATCGGCATGGTCTTGTCGTGGATGCCCCCTTGTGGGTAGCTAGAGTCAGCGTTTTTGCGGTAGGCCCGGCGGGCAACGTTGATCCCTTCTACCAGAACACGCCCGGTTTTTGGATAGACCGCAATCACGCGGCGTGGGCGTTCGGGGTCGGCACCGGCACCAGCGATGACGATGACCTCATCCCCTTTCTTTATGCGGGTCGTTACTGCTTTTGTGTTCTTCATGGCTTACAACACCTCCGGCGCAAGGGAGATAATTTTCATGTAGTTGCGGTCGCGAAGCTCGCGGGCAACTGGGCCGAAGATGCGGGTTCCGCGTGGCTCGCCCTGGTTGTTCAGCAGCACCGCAGCGTTTTCGTCGAAGCGGATGTAGCTGCCATCGCGGCGGCGGGTTTCCTTTTTGGTCCGCACAATCACTGCCTTCGAAACATCCCCTTTCTTGACGTTTCCGCCGGGGATCGCGCTTTTTACTGCCACGACGATAACATCGCCAATGCCAGCATAACGGCGGTCGTGGCCGCCCAGCACACGGATGCACCGGACTTTGCGTGCGCCGGAGTTATCGGCGACGACGAGATTGGTTTCTTCCTGAATCATTGTTGCCTCACAAAGTCTGCTGTCGTTTGGCTAAAGGGTTCCTGCAAGAATGCTGTGGATATTCCTTACGGGAAGTTCACCATCCTGCCGCCCCGACGTTCCAAGCATTGCGTTTGCAGCGTTGCCCAGATAATGATGTGTTCGATCGTTGGATTCGGGAGGGGGGTTCGTTCCTCCACTACGATTCTGCTGCTGCTGTGCAGCGGGTGTTTGTGCGCAATCAGCGCGAAAATTTTACTTGGCGCGTTCAACGATAGCGTCCACCGCCCAACGTTTGCGGGCACTTAGCGGGCGGGTCTCGATGATGCGGACGGTATCGCCAACCTTGCAGTCGTTGGTTTCGTCGTGCGCCATGTACTTCTTGGTTTTGTTGAAGTACTTCTTGTACAGCGGATGACGAACGCGACGCACCACCGCCACCACAATGCTTTTCTGCATTTTGTTGGAGACCACAGTGCCAACGCGGATTTTGCGGCGGCTTTTCGGTTGCGAGGCAACAGCGGCAGTCTCTTCTTGTAAGGAGGCAATCGTTTGCTCGCCCATTAAATTCAATGGGTCGTGCGTTGCTGTTTCGGTTGTCGGCTGATCCATTTCTTCGGACATAGCGTCAATTCGGAAAACGTGATAATGCTCTTCGGAGTCGAATCAATGCTTTCAGCCTTTTGCTGCAAGCTGGCGTTCGCGCTGAATAGTTTTCAGCCGGGCAATGTCGCGGCGTACCACACGGATGGTGGAAGGTTCTTCCAGTTGGCCAACCGCTTTGCGAAATCGCATATTGGTCAGCGCATCTTCGCTTCGCTGGATTTGATCCTGTAGTTCGCTATCGGTCAGTTGCCGCAAGTCGGCTGGTTTCGTCGGCTTCATGGTTGTTCAGTCTTCTCGGTCTCTTCGGATGTTGATCGTTGCGTCGCTGTGGCCAGATTTAATTTCTGGCCATTCCCCATGAATCACTCCGCCTGGTAATCAGGGCGTGTGACGATTTTGGTTTTGCATGGCAGCTTGAAGCTGGCAAGACGAAGCGCTTCCAGTGCGATGTCGTTGGCGACGCCGCCAACCTCGAACATCACTCGGCCTGGCTTGACCACTGCCACCCAGAACTCTGGGCTACCTTTACCCGATCCTTGACGGGTTTCGGCTGGCTTTTTGGTGACAGGCTTATCGGGGAAGATGCGGATCCAGATTTTTCCGTCGCGGCGCATCCGGCGGCTAAGCGCGATACGGGCCGATTCGATCTGGCGGCTGGTGATCCACGCTGGTTCCATCGCCTTCAGGCCATGTGTTCCAAAGTCAATGCTGGAACCACGATAGGCCTTGCCGGTCATACGCCCGCGCTGGGTCTTGCGATATTTGACTCGTTTCGGCAGTAGCATGATAAGTATCCGTAGTCGGTAGTTCTTCGCTGAATAATCTTACACGTTGATTGGCTGCTGGCCAATAACATGCCCTTTGCAAATCCAAACCTTCACCCCGATTGCCCCCTGTTTGGTTTGTGCTGTTGCCTGTGCGTAGTCAATGTCGGCACGCAAGGTGTGCAGCGGCACGCTCCCTTCTTTGTACTGTTCAGTGCGGGACATATCCGCGCCACCAAGCCGGCCAGAAAGAAGGATACGAACCCCTTCGGCCCCCATCCGCATTGCTGAAGCAAGCGACTGGCGCATGGCGCGCCGGAAGGCAACACGCCCTTCAAGCTGTTGGGCAATGTTCTCGGCCACCAAGTAGGCATCAAGCTCGGGACGTTTGATTTCGTGAATCAAAATTTTCACGTCCATCTTTGCTACCTGCCGGACTTCTTCCTCAAGCTGGGCAATCTCCTTGCCGCTGCGGCCAATCACTACGCCGGGGCGTGAGGTGTGGATCGTCAGGCGCATCAGCTTTGCTGTCCGCTCGATAACGATACGGCTGACACCGGCCCGCTTCAGACGGTTGCGGAGGTATTTCCGCACCATCATGTCGTCGGTCAGTTTCTGTGCAAAGTTCTTCTCATCGTACCAGTTGGCATCCCATGAACGGATGATGCCAAGCCGGAGTCCAATCGGATTCGTTTTCTGTCCCAAGACGGTTCTCTGCTGGTTTCGCGTTGAACGAAGGTTCCTTGTGATCTTTCTATTTCCAAGTGAGTAGTAGCACGGTTGTTGCGCCACCTTCACCCGAATTGTTTTGCCAATTATTTTGTTCCGACCACAATGGTTAAGTGGTTGGAGCGTTTCCGCATCCGGTAGGCACGCCCTTGCGGGGCCGGAAGCATCCGCTTCATGGTGACACCCTGATCCACAAAGACTGCTTTCACGAAAATCGCATCTTCATCAAGGCTGCCACGGTCGTCTTTGTTGAACAGGTTGGCAACCGCTGAACGGAGCGTTTGTTCGGCAGCAAGGGAAGCGCGGTTTGGCATAAAGCGCAGGATATTTAGCGCTTCGGTGGCGTTCTTGCCACGAATCAGGTCAATCACCAATCGCATTTTGCGGGGTGAAGAGCGGATGTTGCGTCGTTTTGCGCGTGCTTCAAGCATGATTCTATCCTTTCAGAACGCCAGCCGTTGCTGGCCAAATGGTCTGGTTCGTGCTTCTCTTGTGTGGATTCGCTTACTTCTTCTTATCGCCCGAATGGCCACGGAAATTTCGCGTTGGCGAGAACTCACCCAACTTGTGCCCTACCATGTTTTCGGTGACATAGACAGGGATGAATTTTTGCCCGTTGTGCACCGCAAACGTATGACCCACAAAATCGGGGGCGATGGTGGAAGCACGTGCCCACGTTTTTACAACGCGCTTCTGATTCTGGTTGTTCAACGCCTCGACCTTCTTGATCAGATTGGCATCAACGTATGGGCCTTTCTTAAGCGAACGTGCCATTGATAGTTCGGTAATTACTGGTTCTCTGATTACTTCGTTCTACGGCGGACGATATACTGGCTGCTTGCCTTCTTCTTCTTGCGGGTCTTCAAGCCCTTGGCGTACTTGCCCCACGGCGACTCGGGATGCTGGCGGCCACCGCCCGATTTGGAGCGGCCTTCGCCACCACCGTTCGGGTGGTCAATCGGGTTCATCGCCATGCCGCGCGTTTGTGGGCGGATGCCAAACCAACGCATACGGCCTGCTTTCCCGTAGCTGATGTTCTCATGCTCGGAGTTCCCCACCACACCAAGCGTTGCGTAGCATTCGTTCCGGATCAAACGCATTTCGCCGGAAGGGAGGCGAAGGGTGCTGAACTTCCCTTCACGGGCAACCAACTGGGCGGCGGTTCCTGCCGAGCGGCCAAGCTGGCCACCTTTGCCTGGTTTCAGTTCGATGTTGTGGACGAACGAGCCAAGCGGAACACGGCCAATCGGAACGGCGTTTCCATCACGAATTTCAGCATCGGGGCCAGCCATCAGTGTATCGCCAACTTTTACTCCGTTCGGAGCAAGGATGTAGCGTTTTTCGCCGTCGGAGTATTCCAGCAGGCAGATGCGGGCGGAGCGGTTCGGATCGTACTCGATGGTTGCAACCGTTGCTTCCATGCCGATTTTATTCCGCTTGAAATCAATGATGCGGTACATCCGCTTGTGGCCACCGCCACGGTGGCGCGAGGTCACGCGACCCGTGTTGTTGCGGCCACCGCTTTTTTTCAGCGGGGCAAGCAACGACTTTTCGGGGGTCGTTGATGTGATCTCATCGAACGTCGGCGTCGAGTAGAAGCGACGTGAACTGGTAATCGGTTTGCTAAGACGGATACCCATGGAGCGTTATTCCTCGGTCGGCAGATCGCCAACAATATCTATTGTCTGTCCCTGCTTCAATGATACAATGGCTTTTTTGCGCCATTTGGTTTTGCCTTGAATCCAGCCCTTGCGGGTCATCTGGACGCGGGCTTGCGGGCGAACGGTGATAGTCCGGACGCTGGCGACATCAACCCGGTAACGGCTTTCCACCGCTTTGCGGATTTCAATCTTGTTGGCGTTCACATCCACCTCGAACACATACTGGGCTTTGTTGCTCAGTGCAGTGCTTTTCTCGGTGAGAATCGGACGCTTCAGAACCTGTCTCATGCTTGGCCCTCCTCGGTTGCGGTTGTTGCACCATTGTTGCCAAGCTGGCTAATCAGTGCTTCCACCGAGCTGCGTTCCAACACCAGCACCTGATTGTTCAGCAGGTCGTAGGTGGAAGCATCGGTTGCTTGCAGCACTTGGCAGCGGGCGATATTGCGGGCTGAACGGAGGACGTTCTCGTTCTGTGCGCCCATCAGCACCACGGCTTTGCGTCCGCCTGCGTTGATTGCCTTCAGCATTTGGGCAAACGGCTTGGTTTTAATCTCGCCGAACCCAAGGTCCTCCACCACCACGATTTCGTTCGATTGTGCTTTCAGCGAAAGCGCAGAGCGACGTGCCAGTTGGCGCATTTTTTTGGGCATTGCCTGCGAGTAGTCGCGGGGGATTGGGCCATGGATGTTGCCACCACCAACCCAAACGCCGGTGCGTGTGGAGCCGGCGCGGGCGGTTCCGCGACCTTTTTGCTTCCACGGCTTGCGGCCACCGCCACGGACTTCCGCGCGGGTTTTCGTCTTGTGAGTGCCCTGGCGTTGATTGGCCAGGTACATCTTGACGGCTTGGTGCATGACGGCCACGTTCGGCTCGATGCCGAAAACTTCATCCGGCAGCTCGATGCTGCCAGCCGAAGAACCGTCTATTTTGAGAACGTTGAGATTCATCGTTAGTCTCTCTTATCGAAAAGTCCTGCGTCGTTGGTCGCGTGCGTGTCTGGAGTAAAAAACATCCGGGATAGGACCCGATAACAAAAGCCAGATTTAGGCTTTGGGCATCCGTACAACTTCCACAATGCTGTTTGGTGCGCCGGGGATCGAGCCTTTCACAATCAGCACGTTCTTTTCCGGAAGGACACCAACAATTTGAAGATTGCGGACGGTGGTTTGTTCGCCACCCATGCGCCCTGCCATCCGGGTTCCGGGGAACACACGCGATGGATAGCTTGACCCGCCGATCGAACCTGGTGCACGCTGGCGGTCCGACTGGCCGTGGGTTTGCATTCCAACACCACCGAAGTGGTGGCGCTTCATAACGCCCTGGAATCCGCGCCCTTTGCTGGTGGACACAACTTTCACTTTATCGCCAACGGTGAACACATCACCCACGCTGATCACATCCCCAACTTTGTAGTTGGCAACATCGAAGGTGCGGACTTCGCGCAGCAGCTTGGGCGTTGCAACTCCTGCTTTGGACAGATGCCCCCCCAATGGCTTGTTGACGTTTCTATCTTTGCCGCTGCCGTACCCAAGCTGAAGGGCGGTGTAGCCGTCGGAGTCATCTGTTTTCACCTGCACAACGGTGCAGGGGCCGGTCTCGATCAACGTGCAAGGGACGTAAACGCCTTGTTCGTTGAACATTCCCGTCATGCCAATTTTTCTGCCGATGAGCGTGGACATGGTTGCGTAAGGAAAAATCTCGTTTCTGTCAGAAGTATCAGTGTCGCGCGGTTACTACGGGTGGGGGATTTAGGCATCCACCTTGATTTCCACATCAACGCCGGCGGGAAGCTCCAGCCGCATTAATGAGTCAACGGTTTTGGGCGTTGAGTTCAGGATGTCAATCAGCCGCTTGTGTGAGCGATGCTCGAATTGTTCGCGCGATTTTTTGTCAACGTGCGGTGAACGGTTCACCGTATAAACGGTGCGATCGGTTGGAAGTGGAATCGGACCGGAGACAATCGCGCCGGTCTGCTTGACGGTGCGGATGATCTTCTCAGCCGATTTGTCGATCAGGTTGTGATCGTACGACTTCAGTTTGATTCGGATAACTTGTGCTGCCACGGTTGTTTATCTGCTCCCTTCTTCTGAAGCGTTGACAAAAGACAATCTATTGACACCAGTGCCGCTGGGGTTCCCCCCTTGCTTGGCAGCATGGTGCTGGATAACGTTTTCGGTTGTTTGAAATCCCAGTAATTCGTTCTACATCCGGCTGGCACGTGCGCTCCAGATGCTGGGCGCTTCGACGGTGCGGTGTGTCGAGTTTAGTGTGCACTGCCTTGTGCAAAGGCTCACGTTGCGGAAACTGGCTTCAGGAAGGGTTCCGGTTGAAATCCCTGCCGGGCGTTGCGCCCAGACTGTCGCCCGAAGTCCTCTGTTTCCTGGAAGTCCCCGCCACTTTCTCCGCAATGATGTGATCGGAGAGTTTGCAGGGCGCGACCTGTGCGTTTCGCAGAACTGTTGGTTTCAGAGCCTGCAAATATAGGCTCCCCCAGGTGGCGATTCCAAACGCGAAATGGCCAAAAAGCAGGGGTATTCTTTCGCGAAATGTAAACGGGGGAAGAAAATTCTGCCCCACAGAATCGGCGCAACGGCCAAGTCTGCGGGGCAGTGTTGCTTGCTTTTTGGCTTAGTCGGCCGTGGAATTTCCTGATGTGGCCGAGGTTGTTCCGCTGCCCCCTTTTTGGTCGCTGCTTGCGGCTGATCCCCCTTTCCCTGCTTCCCCTTTTTCCCCGCTTCCCCCCTTTTTTCGGACGTAATCAGTTAAATAGAAGCCTTCCCCCTTAAACACTAATCCAGCCCCACCGCTCACCAAACGGCGAACCTCACCCTCCCCTTTTTGGCCTCCATCATCGCGAACACAGATGCCGGCAGTGCAGTGCGTCAGCGCAGCCGAGGTGATGGATTGGAAATGCTCGAACCGTTTGCCACAGGTGGAGCATTGGTAATCATACGTTGGCATAGCATGAGTTGGTTAGGTTCACAGAAATGGGAAATTGTTCTTGCATCTTCTTGTTAGAAGGCGTGGCCGATTGCAAGATACCAGGAGACATCGGCAAGCGTTAGCGGGCGATTCCAGAACCAGCGGGTTGGGCCGTGGCGGTCAACGGGGTCGTAGAATTTGTAGCCGAACCCCACCCGAATCGGGCCGAACGGAGTGGAATATCCAAGCCCAATCCCCACCGATCCCGCCAAACTTTCCACGATGCTTGCAAGATTCACTAACGAGCTATCGTTGGCGTAATCGCGGAAATACGCGTTCCCAACATCCACATAGCCCATAAACTGAAGTTGATTCAGCTGCTGGTTTAGGGTGGATGATGTTGGCAGATTGAACAACCAGCTGCGGTATTCGGCACTCAGCTCAATCACCCCCAGCCCCCCTTGCAGGCGGCGGCTTTCCTGGTCAATATCTTCCAAAATCGGGACGGCGCATTGGCCAACAATGCTATCAAGGAAGCTGGCCAACTGCGCTGGGGCCGTCACCAGAAGGTCGCGCACACCCCAGCCACGGATGCTGTTAGCCCCGCCAGCGGTGAATCGGCTGCTGACCGGGGTTAGCGGGAACCCGCCAAATTGAACAATCCACCCCACGTGGCTGCGAAACGCCAAGCTGGAGCGGAACCCAGAAGGAGTGTGGTAGCGGTAATCGAACTCTAGTTTCCCAAACCCACCGTTGAACGCCCCGGTTAGGCCAAGCTCGATCCGTGTGTTCAAGAAAGCGCCGCTGTTTGGCTGGAAGAAATTGTTCCGGGTGTCGTGCAGCAGCGTCACCCCACCGGCGTAGGTCCGCTTCAGGTCGTTGAATTGCTGGCGGGCTATTGTGTCGGTTCCGGCCAGCAAACTGATGTCGTCCCCTTGCAGCACTTGAAGCCGATAGATAGAGCTTCGCATGGCGTTCTCGATTGCCCCGTACAGTTGCTCCAACCGGCTGGGGTCCAGAACCTCGAACGCACAATCGTAGTTTACAATGCCGGCCCCGGTTTTGTTGACGGTGGCATCGCTGATGTAGCCAGCCACGCCTGAGTATTCGTTGTACTGGACGTTGAGAAAGAACTGAGCACTGCTGAAAAAGGTATAGACAGGGAAGCGGTACACAGCCTCACCCACGGCACGCACGCGGCGGTTGCGAAGCGCACCTTCCACATCGTTGCGATCCACCCATTTTGCTTCCACAACATCACTGTAGCCAACCGAGGCTGAAAGCCCGATTCGGGATGAACCGAACGAGGGGAGATGCCCACCGAAATTTCCTTCCCACTCCAACCGCCCCCCTTCGGCGGGCCGCCACGCAACGCGCCCACCCAGGGTGAAGCGTTCGGCGCGACCAAAGAAGTTTGTTTTGGCAAGGCTTCCGCTAAGCCCCAACAGCAACCGCCAGCCTTGCACCCGTTTTTCGGCAGCCATTTCCACCGCGCCTTCTGCATCCCACTGCTCGCGAAGCTGGGTGGCAAAGGTGATATCCAGAAAGTCGGAGCTGTCGCCGTGGGTGGTGCGCTCCATGCGGATGCGGTCGAACACCCCCAAGGCATTCAGGTTCGCACGGGTTTGCTCCAGTGCGCGGTCGCTGTACCAATCCCCCTGCTTGTACTCCACCTGCGCCAGCACCAATTCGCGATCCACAGGCACCCCGCCGTGGGGTGCTTCGGCGTGGTAATCGGTGGCCCCAAAGCGGTATCGCCGGCCGCAATAGACCTGCAATAGCAGCGAGTCGGTGAAACGCCCTGCGGCGGAATCACGCTGGGTAATCACCGTCACCCCTTGCCCCAACGCAAAGGCAAATCCGTGGTCGCGAAGTACCCGAACTGCGCGGTCGCGTTCAGCATTCACAAGCTCTACAGCAAACGGTTCGCCATTTTTGGCAAACGCCCGTTCGGATAGCTGTTGGCGCACATCGGGGGGCAAGGTGTCCACATCCATTCCCGACCACCCCAGCCCTTGGATGGTATATCGCCGACCTTCTTGGACAGCGTACCGGATCACAACTTTTGTGTTGGCGGTGTCGGTTCTGATCCCCCACGCCACCCTTGCATCATGGAAGCCACGGTTCTGATAGACCCGCAGGATGTTGGCGGTGTCGGCAGCGGCGCGTGCGGAGTTGTAGTAGCGGATGGTTCCGCGAAGGCTATCCACCATTCGCTCTAACAACCGCCGGTAGCGTGGGGCAAACCGGCGGTTGGCTTTCATCAGCGTTGCATAGGCCTCGAAAAATCGCTGCAAGCTGGTGTTGCTGGTCGGCTTGGATTCGATGTTGTACAGAAGCTCCGCCGAAGGAATCGAGGGGTTGCCAACAAACTCAACATCAATCAGGACAGGGCGAATGGTGCCGGAGGCTGCGCTTCGGGGGGGCTGGCCAGGGCTTTGGGCGATGCTGCGGCTTCCGCTGAGTATCAGCAGAACAAGCAGCAAGGCACAATGGCGAATGGTCATGGGTCTGGGAATCATCATCAACAACGGCAATCAAACCGGGCAAGCAGCTTCACGGGGCACACGTTCAGCGGAAACATCCAGATTTCCACTTTCGCGAACATGGCCACGGGAGAACCTTGTGATTGCGAGCACAACAACAGAGCGGGGAAGCGGCGTGGCCAAGCAGGCACAAACACAGCTTCCCCGAATTGATCTTCATTTTTACGTGGTGCTTGGTTAGCGGCAGCCAACCTTGGTAGCCAACACAAGCACATCCACCAATCTCCGCGGGTTACGCGCCGGGCTTAATACTCCTCGTTGTCCTCATCAAAGAACATGGTGTCGTGGTTGGCGGCTTCCGGCCAGATGTCTTCGATGCTATCGAACACTTCTTCCTCATCATCGCTCAGTTCTTGAAGATTTTCAATCACTTGAAACGGCGCGCCGGTGCGGTTTGCGTAGTCCAGCAGTTCTTCTTTGGTGGCTGGCCACGGTGCGTCTTCCAGCCAATCGGCAAGTTCAGGGGTCCAAAGCATGGATTCTCCTCCAATATGGGATATAGATTTCGATGATTCTTTCAACGGTAGCAACGGCGGTTCAGCAGGTGTGTGGCTGTGGCTTCCGGAACATTTTTTTTCGCCACCAACCCCCTTTCTGTTTCCGCTGCTGTTTGGGGCGCGAATATAATCGGCAAAACCGTTTATGCAAGAACTTTTTTCGTGCCGATCTTTTCGGTTATTGATACCGCTTGGCAATGTTCGGAATCAGGTACTCGCTAAAGGAGCGTTCGGCATCGTAGGCGGGTGCCCAGCCCCAATCGCGGCGGGCCAGCGTGTCGTCCACATCGGCGGGCCAGGTGTCCAAAATGCCCTGCCGTTTCAGGTCGGTTTCGTATCCAAGCTGGGCGTTCGGGAAGGCTTCCAGCGTCATTGCCCGGACTTCATCGGCTGATGGAGCAAAACTTCCCACGTTATAAACATTTGTGGAAAGCGATTCCGCCGGGGCCTTGAACAAGTTCATCAGCGCATCAATTGCGTCGGGCATGGCCATGAACGGAATGCGGGTGTCGGGGCGGGCAAAGCAGTCGTAGGATTCCCCTTTTGCTGCGGCGTGCAGCATCTCGGGGGCGTAATCGCTGGTCCCGCCCGATGGGACGGTGAACGCACTAATCAACCCCGGGAACCGCAGCGACCGGAAATCAACATGGAAGTGGTCGCGGTCGGCAGCCAGCTGGCGGTAGTGGAAGTTGTAGTAGCGGCCCAGATGCTCGCACGCCAGCTTGTTCACGCCGTACATGGTTGTGGGGGTCAGGAACTGATCTTCCCCAACTTTCCCTGCCGCATCTTTTGTTGCCACGCTCGGCAAGCCATACACCGCAATCGAGCTTGGGAACAGGAACTTCACATTTGCCCCGGCGTTGCGCGATTCCCCAACGGCAAATTTCAGCAGGTTCAGCGTCCCCTGCACGTTCACTTCGTGGGCAACTTCCGGGATAAACTCACCCCGCGTTGACAGCATTGCCGCAAGGTGAAAAATCCCCGCCACCTCATACTTGCTGGCGATCTGCTCCAGAAGGTTGGTGTCCAGGATATTGCCAACAATCATATCCTCGCACATGGCGGTCAGTTCCGGTTCGATGGGGCGCAGGTCAAGCGCAAGGATACCGTAGGTTCCTTCGGCGGCGATACGTTGGATTAGCCCGTGGCCGATTTCGCCACCGGCACCGGTGATAAGAAGAACAGGTTTGCGGATCATCAGGGAAACTGTGGTTTTGGAAGAAGGAAAAGTGGGAAGCTGATGGAGGAAGCCCAACGATTTTTTTTCAACGAAGGGAGCGGAAATCGGAAAACCGACGAAGCTCCATTGGCTGAATAGCAACGTGGTCAACCCGTGCGGAATCTGGGCCAATCTCCACCTGTTCCCGAAACGATTGGTGCTGGTCTTCGGCCCCGGTGGCAATAATTTCCACGCTTCCATCAGGCAAGTTTTGCACAGTGCCAGTAACGCCAAAGGCATCGGCAATGCGGCGCACAAACCAACGGAACCCCACCCCTTGCACCAACCCGGAAACAGTGTAGCGGCGTGTTGTCATGGCCGCAAATATGAAGGGGAACGCTGCGGAACGCCAAATAACAATTAGTGGTGGGGCCTTCCAAGCCAGCCGCGGATTGCTTACACGTGCTGCAACGCGTTGGCCTTCCGGCGGCGGAAATCGTTGTAGCTGTCAATTTCCGAGCGGATCAGATTCCAGAGTGTGGTCAGGATCAGCGCGTCATCAATGTAGCCGATGCCAGGAAGGAAGTCGGGAACGATGTCGGTAGGAAGCACAAAATAGAGTAAGGCCGCGCCAACCAGCCCTTTGGTTTTTGCGCTGATGCTGAACTCACGGTCGCGAATCATCGCGTACAACAGCCCAACCCGCTCCAGCATGGAGTTAATCCACTTGGTGGCTCCGCGAAGCTCGCGAAGGTCTGGGGCGTTCAATTTTTCCGGGAGGGTGTGGTTCAGCTGTTCGTAGTCCTGCTCGGTGATCCGTTCGGCATCGCTCAGCAACCGCTCTTTCATGTAACCCGCCGAATTCAATCCGTTGTTGGTCATTGTTCTGTATCGGTCAAAGCAATCTGGATATGCAGGGGAAATGGTGGGATAGCTTGGTGCTGTACAAGACCTAACGGAATGTTGGGATGTTACATCACCACTGATTGCCATCGGCGCGGAAGCGGGCCACATAACTGATGTAGTTGCTGGCCCCTTTTGCCACGTATGCCCGTTCTTCGTCGCTCAGTTCCCGGATAATTTTTGCCGGCACCCCCGCCGCCAACGTCCCCTGCGGAACCCTGAACCCTTCGCGAATCACCGCGCCAGCGGCAATCAGGGAATCGCTTTCCACAATGGAGTTATCCAGCACTTTTGCGCCCATGCCAATTAACACGCGGTCGGCAATGGTGGTTCCATGCAGCACCGCGCTGTGGCCAACCGTTACGTCGTTGCCAACCACCAACGGGAACCGCTGGTTGGTGACGTGGCACATCGTGAGGTCCTGGATGTTGGTTCGCGCCCCAATGCGGATAAAATGGACATCCCCCCGAATCACCACATTGAACCAGACGGAGGAATCTTCCCCAATTTCCACATCACCCACAATGCGCGCACCCGGCGCAATGAAGACGCTGGGGTGAATCCTTGGAGCAACCCCCTCGAACGGAAGAAGCGTGATATCAGGACGGTTTGGCATGGTAGAAATATGGTAGAAATCAGGTTTTCAGAAATCGAGTGAATGGAGGAGCTGGCGACATTCCCAGTGGCGGCTTGCGCAGCTGCATTGCAGGCGTAGTTTTTCAGCCTGCGCGACTACCTCAGCCTTCCATCTTCGCCATTTCTTCTTCGGAGACTTCAAGGTTGGAGTAGAGGTCTTGGACATCGTCGTAGTCGTCCAGCAGATCAAGCAACTTCAGCGCGGCTGCGGCTTGTTCGCCGGTTAGCTCAAGGGTTTGGCTGGGAACATATTGGAGGTTGGCTTCGGCGATGGTGAACCCGGCAGCATCCAATGCAGTCCGGAGCAGTTCAAAATTCTCCATCGGAGCCTGGACCTCGAAGGTTTCTTCGTTGGCGCGGACATCTTCGGCCCCGGCATCCAGAACGGCCATCAGCACATCATCTTCCGTTTTGCCATCTTGGCGAACGGAGATCACAGCGCGGCGGACGAAGTTCCAGGCAACCGCGCCGGCATCGGCCATCGAGCCCCCGTTGCGGCTAAGGATACGGCGCACATCGGCAACGGTGCGGTTGCGGTTGTCGCTAACGCATTCCATCAGTATGCCGATTCCGCCGGGGCCGTAACCTTCCAGCATCATCTCCTCCATCTGCTGCCCTTCCAACTCTCCGGTCCCTTTCTGGATTGCCCGGTTGATGTTGTCGTTCGGCATATTCACCCCGCGCGCTTTTTGCACGGCAAGGCGCAACCGTGGGTTGGCGTTTTGGTCACCCCCGCCCAGCCGTGCAGCAATGATAATCTCGCGTGCGATGCGGGTAAATATCTTCCCCCGTTTGGCATCAATCGCCCCTTTTCGGTGCTTGATATTTGCCCACTTACTATGCCCAGCCATGTGAAGTCAATCAGAAGTTATTGTGATGTTGTAGGTGCCCACGTTCGTAGCAATGCCGCAGACCGAACGATACGGCTGCGGCATTGTTCAAGCAACTTGCAGGCGGTTTCACCCTTCGCCGTCAAGCACGACTGCCGCAGGCGTTGGTTGGCCGTTGGCCGCCGGGTAGATGCCCGGGGTGTGCACCCGGAAATCGTGGATGCGGAATTGCTGTTTCACCTCGCCACGGTATTCGTTCTCTTCGATATTGAACACCAGATCATACTGAGTACGCCCGTTCAGTTCCGGCAGGCGATTCCCCATGCCGAAGCCGATGGCTTCAATGAAATCGTTCCCGCTGCGGATGCGGAATTTCAGGTGATCCTTCCCCACCACACGCGGATATCCAACCACTTCAACCCCACGGATCAGAAATTGCGGGCGTGAGTTCCCCGGCCCAAACGGCGCGAACTGTTTGATAACCGAGAAGAACCGTGGAGTGACCTCGGCTAACGTGACTTCGGCATCAATCCGCAGTTCGGGCGTTAGCATTTCGTCGCTGATGGCACCCAGCGCAAAGTCGTTAAGGTCCTGGCGGAACGCAGCGATATTCTCCTCACGGATGGAAAGCCCCGCTGCATATTTATGCCCACCAAATTGTTCGATATGCCCTTCGCACTGCTTCAGCGCGTTGTGAATATCGAACCCGGCAATGGAACGGGCCGAGCCTTTTGCCACGCCATCCAGGGTGGTAAGCAACACCGTTGGCAGGTAGTATTTCTCCACAAGCCGCGATGCCACAATGCCGATAACCCCGGGATGCCAGGTGGGGTTATGAATCACCAGAACGCGATAATTGCCAGAGTTCAGCAAATCCTGGGCGATGACTTGTGCTTCGGTGAAAGTACCTTCATCAATGGTGCGGCGGCTGCGATTGTCGTTCTCAAGTTCTTGGGCTTTTTTGAACGCGCCAACCTCATCTTCATCAATCAGCATCTGCACCGCACGGCGTGCATCCTTCATCCGGCCAGCGGCGTTGATGCGTGGCGCAATGCCGAACACAATCTGGGAAGTGCCAAGATTTCCCCGTTTGATCCCCGCACACTCCAACAATCCCCGCAAGCCCGGGCGTGGGGAATCGTTCAATCGGCGAAGCCCATGCGCCACCAGCGAGCGGTTCTCGCCAACCAGCGGAACGATGTCGGCCGCAGCAGCAATCGCCACAAGGTCAAGGTACTGATAGACAGTCTCCACTTCATCGCGGCGTATGGCCATTGCTTGGATCAGCTTAAAGCCGACCCCGCAACCGGAAAGGAATTTGAATGGATAGGAGCAGCCGGGCTTGATTGGGTCAAGCAGTGCGTAGGCTGGTGGTAACTCATCGCCTGGCTCATGGTGATCGCAGACGATGACATCAATGCTGCGCGAAGCAGCGTAGCGCACCTGTTCAACTGCGGTAATGCCGCAGTCAACGGTGATAATCAGAGTGACACCTTGTTCAGCCAACCGGTCAATACCGACATTGGATACGCCGTATCCTTCGGTGAATCGGTCGGGAATGTAGAAATCAACGTCGGCACCGATGCTCAGGAAGTAGAGATAGAGCATGGCTGCCGAACTTGTGCCGTCAACATCATAATCGCCGTAAATGGCTACCTTTTCGTTGTTTTGAAGGGCCCGCATGGCGCGCTCCACAGCGCGATCCATGTGATCCATCAAGAAGGGGTCGTGCAGATCGGTCAGGCTTGGCCGGAAGAACTGACGCGCCCCCTCGAAAGTAGTAATGCCACGGGCGACCAAGATTCGGGCAATGGTCGGCGTAACGTTGATTGCGCGTACTAAGTTTTGAACGGAGTTGTCATCTGGTATGGACGATAGGATCCAACGATACTTCAAGTTGTTTTTATCTTGTTAACCTTGCAACTGCCACCAAGATACAGCCTTCCCCCCAAAAAACAACCCCTGCTCACAATTCCGGTTGGGAATAACCGTTTCCGGTTCGGGCCGCACGTGCCCACCATCAGCAACTGCCATCTATCATTGCCTATGAAATCTCCGCAGCGGATTACTCCATCGTTCCTTTCGCGGGTGCGGAAGCTGCCGGCATACTTCGCCGACGGCTCGGTCTCCTTCTGGAAAAAAGCGGGGGTGGTGGTTGGCTTGCTCTACGTCATCTCCCCGATTGATGCCGTCAGCGATTTCCTCCCGATCATCGGCTGGCTGGATGATCTGGGCGTGCTAACTGCCATCTACTTCTGGTTGATGCGGGAGCTTGGGGAGTACGTGAGAGAAGGGAAAAAGGGGTGATGCGCCCTGGTGTTCTACGGAGTATCTCCTTGCTGTCTTCCCAATTCCCACACGCCTCCATTTTCCAACGCCCGGAACCGCTCGCGGGAGATTGCCAGTGTATCCAGCGTCGCGTTCAGCAACTCCACCGGCTCTTTCTCACCATCATCAGCTTGCGCAAACGTTCCGAAGTGAACGCCCATGCTCCACTCCGTTTTCAGCATTTGGTGAGCCTTCACCGCTTCATCAGGCCCCATGTGAACCGCTGACATGAACCACCGCGGGCGATAGGCCCCAATCGGCAGCAACGACATCCGAATTCGTGGGAAACGCGCGGCAATCTCCGCAAAAAAATCACCAAACCCAGTGTCGCCAGCAAAGTACACGTCGCCAGCGTCGGAGCTAATCACAAAGCCACCCCAGAGTGAGGTGTCGCGGTCGAACAGCCCACGGTTGGAGAAATGCCAAGCCGGGGTGCACGTTACTCGAAGCCCGCTTCGTGTGGTCACGGAATCCCACCAATCCATATCCTGGCCGCCGCCAATGCCGTAGGCGTTCAGCAACGCAGTGTTCCCAAGCGGAGTTAGGATTTGCGGGCGATGAACCCGCGCCAGTGTGGAAAGCGTGGCAACGTCGCAATGGTCGTAGTGGTTGTGGCTTAACAGAATCAGGTCAATCGGCGGAAGGTCTTGCATCCGCAGCCCAACCCCTGCGTGGCGTTTTGGCCCGGCCCACGTGACAGGGCTTATCCGCTGGCTCCAGACAGGATCGGTCAGGATATTTACTCCATCCATCTGGATCAGCACGGTGGTGTGGTTCACGAACGTCAGCCGTAGCTCACCCTTCCCAACACGCTTTGGCGGGGGTGCGGCGGGCGTTACTTGGCGGAACTCACTCCAGTGACCCGGCTGGCGTTCGTTCATCCATTTCAGCATATCAAGAAAACCACGCGCCCCTTCGTTCGGGTTGTGGAATCGCTTACCGTTGAAGTGATCGCTGAGTTGGCCAGAATAGCCGGGGGAGGAGAGTTTCAGCCCAAACGCTGTTCCGGTCATCGCGCTTGCGCCGAAGATTCCACCAGCCCACAGAAACGCGCGGCGCGTCCATCGGCGGCGTTGCTTCGGCGGCTGCGTTTGCGATTCTGGTGCAGGAGTATTCTGCGGAAGTTGTTGGTTGGTCATGGTGGCTTACCAACGAATAGGCGGGTGGTGGGATTGTACTGGAAGCCAAGAACCTCACCGCCCAAATCGCGGGTTTACCACACTGCTCCCCAGCGCCCCCAAAATGTAGCTAATCCCAAAGGAAGCCCCCGCGCTGTAGTTGGTGGCCAACTGTTCCCGCAGCAGCAGCACCCCAGCCGCCGAAACCCCACTTTTGCTCAGTGATAATTGGTCGTGGATTTCCGCTACATTTCCTGAAAGGGTTAACGACAATCTTCCAACCAACCGCAACGCCACGTAGAGATTACCCTGAAGCCGCCAAGCATCCGAGCGGTTCAGATATTCCAAAGCAAGCACCGACAACCCAACCGATCCCCACGTCTCGCGCAGTTCTCCGGCCACGTTCAGCGATTGGCGAAGAAGCGTTTCCTGTGTTCGGTCGTAAATCGTCTCGGTGTTGTACTGCGCAATGCCCGCACCTACCCGATACACCACACGGCACTGCCGCCATACTGCTTGGTCGTACGGGAACAGGTTGTACTCTATGGCTGGCTCCAGTGTAAGATGAAGGCGGTTATTTGAATAAAGCGAGGAAGTAACCCCGCCAAAAATCCCCAACGACCAATGGTTCCCAAAACTCAATGCAGCATATCCATCAAGAGAATAATTGCGCTGGATATTGGTGATGGTTGAGGTGTCGCTAAGGGAGTACTGAGATTCGGAATAATTCATAAACCCTTCGATTTCCGCCTTCCATGTTTCGCCCATCCGCTCCAGAGATAAGCCCCCAGAAGCAGAGCCATTTACCAAAGATTGTTGCGCAGTGGCCGAACCGTTCAGGGAAACTCTCATTATCCATCCACCCCATAAATCTTCAGCAGAAGATGGGGTGGCGGAAGGTGTTTGCTGAGTGATAACCACACGCAGGTTTGCGCCCAGCGGAGTTTTCAGCAGGAACCGGACTAACCCAGCAGACAATGCTTGTGCAATAGATTCTTGCTGAAGAATTTCGGTTGCTTCCGAGGCAATAAGAACTTGAAGAGTATCACTCATCCCCAAAAATTGGCGACGGCCAAGCAGCAGCAATGTTACTTGCGTGCCACCACCGCCAGCTCCCTGGCTGGAAGCCATTACATGAACATCGCAAGCATCGGGAGCATTGACAAATTGGAGGTATGGTAGAGTTGTACGAAGGTGATCAAGATTGCATACAGGGCAATCAAGATAGAGGGAGAGCGCAGGAGGTTGCACAGCAAATACAGGCAATGCAATAAGCAACCACAGGAAAGCAGTACGTGCAATCCAATACATCCATCACTTAATTTTCAGAATCCGTTTGAAGGCTGATTGGATGTCGCCGAAGTATTCCTCATAACCAATAATTCCTAAAATGTTGCCATTATGGTCACAGATTACAACGCGGGTAGCTAATGGGATTTTCATTTGCTCTTTAATACCACCATCATCCATCAATAACAAATCGAACATCGGGAAATGAGGGGCATGCTGTTTTAATTCAATTTCTCGTTGGCATGCAACAAATCCAATGGACTTTATTTTTCTCTTTGATATTTTTTCATTCACCCAAGTTAAAGCAGAAGACAGTGCCAAATTACATTTCACGCATTCGCCCGGAATGACGAATGCAATGACAACCACATCATCTTTTTTAAGCGAGAGTTTGCGTATTGCTTCTTGAATAGGGTTAGAAACTGAATATGAAGATTGACCACATACAGATAAAATATGTAGAAGTGCAATGATAAGAATTGAAGCTGTTAGTTTCATTACGGTCTCCATTGGTAAGCTACCACTCTCCAACCATTTTTCTTTGAAAGATAAAAAACATAAACAGCATTGTTTGATTTAGAATATGTGATCCACTGAATTTTTCCTTTGTCAGAATCGCTTTTGTTAAGCAAAGTTCTCATACCTATTAACTTACCATCCACTGAATATTCTTGGACAAACCACGTATATTTATTTACATCGAATCTATCAAATTCATCTTTCCAATAACCAACGACCATTAACGATTGTGATTTTTTTGAATACAAACCAGTGCTGATAAAGCCAAAGTATTGAGATATCGAATCTTGCTTTAAAGAGGAGGCATTGATAAGATATGCCTTGTTGTTAGCGTACTCTGGCATATTTTTCATTTCAAATGAATGATTATTAGTTGCATCAAATACTCTTGGGATTTTTGAATTCATTGCATATATGTGATTGTTTTCCCCTTCACATAAATACAAGTGATACATATTATAATCCAATTGATATTCACCGTATTCTTTTGGCAAAGATAGAGTAGTAGATATCTTTTTTCCATTGAAATCAAAAAAACCGATCGCCTTTATGTTATCATACTGACGTTTGCTCATATTGAAAAAGTCAATGTAAGGAGAAACGATTATGTCCAGATAGTTAAGAGCTATGTTACCTAAAATAGGGGAAGGGCCATTATTATAATTTTCATTTTCATAAGGATGAAAATTTTTGATTTTTTTATCAGCTAATGAATAACAAAATAATGTTGGCAAACTAGCTACTCCTCTTTGCACGTTATCTCCCTGTCCCCTTTCAAGTAACACTCGAGTTAGACTATTTCCTATTATTTGATCATTCGATAAAAAAATAGTACTAAAAAATTCTGTGGATAGCTGCGAACTGATCTGTTGAATGTTGATTTGCTGTTTATTTTTTTTTCCAGAAGCAATCAAATCTTGCATTGTTACTATTCTATCAGAAGTGCTTGAATCTGCAAATTTGATGTATAAAGCAACACTATCCATCATTGAATAATGGGACTTGATGATGTCATAAGTTTTTCCTGTTGATGTTGAGACTAAAAAACAAGAATAGCTTCCAATATCACAAATGCTCATCATTTTACCGTCGGGGCTAAATGCCACATGCGAAACCTTCGTTAAAGGCTGTTGATCTTCTTGAATAAAAAAATCATTGATTGTATTTAATGAATCTATACGGTTATTGCCAATTGGTATTTCATTTTTAACAGCCTGATTATCTGTTGCTGAGCATGTAGGAAAAAGAAGAGCACAAAAAAATGGCCAAACCCATTTTAAGTCGAGAGTTTTCATAGCTATTAGTGTTATGAAACTTATGCTCAATGAAATTGACATTCCATTGAGCATAAGTTTTGGGTTGCGTTAGGTGGTTAAATATCGGTAATGTATACTAGTGGTAAGGTAACTGATCCCCCAGGATCAGGTGTATATGATTTCAGTGCATCAGGCCCAGTGTAAAGATCGCCACCTATAATCAGCCAGCAAATCCCTACATTACCCTGACAGTAAACCCCAATCGTATGCGCGTCGATCTGTACGTCCTGGACATGGCCCCCAAATCCCATCGTTGCTCCACCTGGAGCATATTGATAGCCTTCATGAAAGCCAGCGTAGGTGAATGTGGTGCTTAGTAGAAGCATCCCTAATAGGGTTGCACCTATTTTTTGTAGCGTTTTCATCGTTTGTTCCCTCTTTGTCAGTTAGTAGTTTGTTGTGTCTCACTACCCTGTTCCTACCACCCACCTTCAACGTCATCACAACGCAGGTAAGAAGTGCGCTTTGTGATTCCATTTACTGTGAGTACAAGGTTTTTGCTCTATCAGTACATGCCACGTAATTCCGGAAAGTGGCGTAATACTTTCTGTTTTGCTCGGTTGCATTGCTGCCGCACTGTATCTACTTTGATCCCCAGTTCCTCTGCTATCTCAGCATAGCTTTGTCCCTCTCCCCAATGCTTGTACAGCAATTCCCCTTCTTCTTTCGTTAGCACGGCTCTTATCAGCTCCCAATCTAACCGCGCATCAGCACCTGTGCCTGTGCCTGTGCCTGTGCCTGTGCCTGTGCCTGTGCCTGTGCCTGTGCCTGTGCCTGTGTCTGTGTGCAATTCTTCGTTGAATGCTTCCCGTATTCCTGCAAAACCTTTCATCCGCTCATCTCGGAAATATCTAAGAACCTTGAATTGCAGAATTTTCAAAAACCAGCCCCGGAAATTCTCGACTTTTTCTCCACCCACATACCGTTCCAGCGAGGTTGCCCTTGCTTCCGAGAAAATCTCTTCTCGTGCATAGCCATCGGCTACCTTGTGATAAAGGTACTGGTTGGCACTTGCCGAACACCTTTCCAACTGATCTATAAACTCTTGCTTCAACGCAGGGCGTCGCGCTTCTTGGCGGGGCGAGGAGGCCATTGCCAATCTCCAACGGGTTGTGTATTGTATGGGAGTGACTGGGCTGAAAAAGGGAGGCTTCAAATACAACGACAACCCCGTCACTTGTATAGTGTCAGAAACTTGCCAAAACGTGACAGACTATCCAAAAAAAATTTAGATGACCCACGATTGCATGTTCAGCAGGCACCCCACCGCGCTCCTAATGGCTTCGCAATGACGAACACCCCGCCGTTCGGTGGCTCCGCTCATACTTCGACGGGGCTCAGCATGAGCGGGGGGCTGTGTTCGCTGAAAACTCCAGCATTCTTCACTCCCATATTCTTCATTCGACATTCGACATTCGGCATTTGACATTCGGCATTCCACACCTTACCCACCAACTTCCATGTATCCCCACAGCGTCAAGAAAAGAAATAGCAGAAATAGAGCATACACCATCCAACGGATTGCGCCGCGTCCCTTTGCTGCCGAAGCCGGGCGATCGGCCAACGGAAGCAGCGAAAGGAACAGCAGCACCGAAAGAAGAAACGCCATTGCTACTGAAGCCGAGCACCACTCCAGTAACTGATAAAACCCCAACAAATACCACTCTGGCCGAAGCTGAGTAGCGGCCAACTGCGATTGGGTTAGGTCAATCGGGAAGCCACCTTCGCCACGGGTCCAGGGGGCGGCAATCGCCAGCGTTAGCAACGCCCCGGCCACCAACAACCAGCAAACAAGCTGCCGGTAGAGTCCATCGGAAGAAGCCTGGGATGAAGTCACCGAAACCGCCGCACCGCCCGCAAGCCGGTTCAGCAACTGCGCTGCACAAACCGGAAGCAGCAACAGCGGCAGCAGAAAAAAGGGGGATGCAGGATTGAACGGCGAAGCAATAAACGGATAGATCACCAACAGAAGACCGCAGCCGGCAGCAAGCACCGCAGCAGCACTGAATGGCTTGGAAGGATCATACCCCCGATTCCCAGAAACAACCCCACGCCGCCACCAACTGGCATGAAAAATCAGCACCAGAACCAACGCAATCGGCAGCAGTGCTGTGTGGGCTGCGGCCATTCGCGTTAGCGCCCCTCCGCCAACTTCTTTCCCGCCGCGCATCGCTTGGGCAAGCGGTTCCCCAACCACTGGAATCCCTTGCTCCGGCAACGACGATCCCACCCACGCAGCCGCATATCCAAGCCGATCCCACGGAAGCACCGAGCCAGTCCATGCTGAAGCCAGCACCAGCAGTATCAACAACAGCCCGCTACTCCAAACTGCGCTGTTCGGTTTCCGCCACGCCCCTTGCCACGCCAAGCCGCCGAACCAAATCAGCAGCGAAGCAACCAGCAGCTGCGCCCCCCAAGCGTGAACCGAACGAACCAGCGACCCAAACTCCGTCTGCCGCATCACAACATGCTCGATGCTCACCCATGCCGCCGATGGATGCACCGGGCGGCCCGTTGCCGAATCGCAAACGACTTCCGCAGCAGAGCGCAACGGAGTTGGGAAATCAGCATTGCCGCCGCTGCTATCGGCCCTAACGGGAACAAGCTGGCCGGGGAGATACTCCACCCCAAGCCATGTTGTGGTGTCGGTGATGCGGGCAAGCAGCAACGGGGTTCCATCGGGTGCGGTGGTCGGAGCTGCGCTGGGTTGATAGTGGAACAACATCAGAAGACCACTCAGCAACATCACTCCAAAAAAGAAGAGCACCAACCCGCCGAAGTACCACAGCAAGGTATCCGTTGCGGGAACCAACTCCCGAAAGAATTGGCGAATTGGTTGCGATTGTGTTTGAGGTTGCGATTGAGAAAAATCAGCCATGAGGAATAATCACGCTGGGTGTGGAAAAGAAATACCTGCGCTATGCCGATGGAGGTTCATCGCTTGGAGGCTCATCAATAACGATAACGTTTCCGCCGCTCTGTTCAACACGCAGCCGTTGCAGCGGGCGGGGGGGCGGCCCGGCAATCACCCTCCCGTCGGAATCGAAACGGCCACCGTGGCAGGAGCAGTGAAATTCCCGGGAAGCATCCACCCAGCGCACCGGGCAGCCGGTGTGAGTGCAACGCAGGCTTATGGCCCGCAACGTGCCATCGGGCATTGGTTGCACCACGGCATCGTTCAGCCCAACACGAACCAGCGTGGTTGGCTGTGAGCGGATTTTTTCGATTGAGCCGGCAACGCATCGTGCTGGTTCGGTAACTGGGGGGCGCAAAAACCGGGCAGCAACGTACGCGACCGGAAGCGCGACAACCCCAGCCGCCCCCCACAGCAGTCGCGATAGAGTAGTTCGGCGAGAAGAGTTCATCGGCTGATGAAAAATGGAATGATAGAATGATGTTGTGCAAGCAATTTCAAAATCACCTCACCCGGAATTAGTACCAAAGCAGCACCCACAAAACGCAAAGCGGATAGACGACCGTCAGGGCGTAGCTAATTGGGCGGATACTCACCCCTTGCAGTTGCTCCAAGCGGAACCGTGAGTTCACCACAATTACCGTGATAAAGCTAACCAGCACCACCATGAACGTCACCCAAAACAGCAAATCGGCTTTTGTTAAATAATCACTGCTGGGGGTGATGTTGGAGAGCGCGATGGAGAAGGTGATAATTCCCAGAAATGTTCCGGCACTTACTTCGCCAAGATTTTCAAATGAAATATCGGTGATGTACAGCAGTGAAATCGCCACAAACCCGATAAGAATTAACGGCAGAACAATCTGCAGAAATGGCCCCAAAAATTTCCGCTCGACCAGCAACCGGAAGGAGAAATTTTTGAACACTGTTGGCTTCCCTTCGCGGTTATCGGGGTCGCCACGCATGGTGGCCGCGATGCGGTTATCCACCGTCACGTAATACTTCAGCTTATTCCAAGCCTGCACCTTAAATCGCTCAAAAATCTTCTCATCTTCGTCAAGACTGCTTTGGTCGAAGGATATTTTTAATTTATTGGAAGGAGCCAGTATCTCCACTTTTATCGCTATTTCCTGTTTATCCAACGGGTACTCGGCCAAAGCAAAATCGTGGTGGAACGTCCCGGAAACTTTGTACAGTTTATACTCAATATCTTCCTCCATTTTCTGCATCACCAATTCGCGGCTGCTTTCGTTCTGCATCAAGTTCTGAAAAATCAGATTCCGTTCGGCATTGCGGTGTCCGGTATCTACTTTCACCCAGTAGAAGAAATCAGATTTGAACGTGTTATTGTTGGCATCAATGTCATAAATATCCAGCACATCCACGCCAAAAAACAGGTTTGGAATAACCTCACGGTCGGTGTTCAATTGAATTGGGTAGGAATAATACTGCCGCCCACGATAGCGGGTGAAATAGATATCCTTCACCAGCCGGTTTCCCTTGAACTCATACAGGTCATGCTCACCCACCAACAACGAATCACGAAGTGAGGATAGGTAGCGGCGGACAGATGCACGGGAGGGGGCAACGGAATCCAGATGCGGCATCCCGGCAAGAATTGCGGCTACGTCTTGGCAGCGTTTCAGAAAAAATGGGGCAGATGCTGATGCAAACAACTCTGGGGAAGTGGTTCGGAATCCATCCAGATCGTTGCTCAATTTCCGGCTAACAGCATCGTTTGGGCGGCTGACCACCAGAAGCTGATTGTTATTTCCGCCAATTTTATTTGCCACCGCAACATCCAACGCCATAATTGGAGCAACGATTGTGGCATCGTTCAAATTTTTATCCAAAAACTCAACAATTTTATTCCCCCATTTTTGGTGAGCGTTAATCACCACGGGTGTAGTTGAAACTTGGGTCGAGCGCGCAAAAAAATCGCGCAGCCGACGCAGCAGCAAATTCAACTCCTGATCCTCAACTGATTTTTTCCCGACGACATCAAATTGCTGGATAACGGTGACGCTATCGTGAGTAAACACCTGCTGATAAACTTCATGCAGCGGGTAATCCACTTCGGTGATAAAAATAATCTGGTGGCAATGCAGGGCGCGCCGCAGGAATGCCGAGACATCTTGTGGAGTGTCGTCATCGCTGCCGATAAAGAGTGCGGCATCGCCATAATCCCCCTTTCCCCGGTCGGCGTTCATGCTAATTATCGGGATGTGTTGATCGCGGATGGTTGCCGCCGCTGGCTGAAGGTGTTCCCCCCACGTGTTATCTATCACCATCACAATGTTGGTATCGGGGGCGATTGCGTAGCGGTAAAGTGAGTCGGAGACACGAGGATCGCGGCGATTATCGAATGTTTTTAGGGTGAACTGGGCATTGGCTACGTGGGTGTTCAATTCGTTCAGATATTGGCGCAGCACTGTTTCGTGCATTTTATCGAACGGGTTCGGCTTTTGGTGGTTCAGCGGGATGGTGTCGCGGTAATTGCTGAACCGGCCAACGTAGGCGATTATTTTCTCTGATTTTTTTGCCTGGTTGCTCAAAGCTCCAATCAGCAAGGTTACGATAACAGCGGCGGCGGCTATCGCGAACAACATGATCAAATTTCGGGTTGCCGATTGCATGGATGCAAGGTTACGGAAACAGAGGCGTTCCGCCAGCAACGCGGCCCAAGATTTTGAATGGTTGGCCCTGCCAAATGCGGCCGTGCGGAACGAACAACGCCGCCGGGAAGGATTTCCCCGGCGGCGTTGCCGTATCATTGCCGTATCAACAATGTTGATGCACTGTTGTGATTTACCGCACCACCACCACCCGCTCTTCTACCCACCCGCCGGGGCTTTGCAATCGCAACAAGTAGCTGCCTTGCTGAAGCGTGCTAACATTCATCTGCCACTGTTGCGCACCTGCCGAACGGTTCCCCAATGGAGTTGTGGCAACAAGGCTTCCATCGGAAGCATACAGCCGTGCGGTGACATCGCCCGCTTGTTTCTGCTGCCAGTGAAGGACCGCCTGGCTGGCGGCTGGGTTCGGCAGAATTGCCAGCGATGACATTGCACCAGCCGCAGCTTCATTCACCCCGGTTGTTCCTGACGGCAGGATAGTGATGGGGCCAATGGCATACTCTGCAGAATTATCGAACGTCCGCAGCCGAACCCACCCACGGGTAGTGGTGTCCGGTGGCACAACCCACTCGATGGAATCGCGTGCGCCAATGGCTTGCACCGCTTGGATTTCCTTCCAAGTCCCCTTCCCATCCAGCGAGTACTCCAGCAACAAGGTTCCACCGGTATTTAGCGAAGTCCACACAATCCAAGTTTTTGTTCCGCCAACCAGACGGCGGCCAACGCGCGGCTCGATCAACGTCACTTCGGCGGCTGGGCCGGATTGGATTGTGAAGACAGCATCACTGCTGTCGCGGACGGCAGTTCCGCCGCCACCACCACCGCCACCGGTGGTGATCCGCATCCAGACTGATGTGCTGGGGTCGTTCGGCACTTTCCAGCGGTAGCCGTTTGGCCCCTCTTGCGTGGCCTGCGTAGCAACGTTTTTCCACTGGCCACCGTTGACGGCATATTGGATTGTCACGTTCCCAGTGATGTTTTTCGATTCCCACGAGACCGTGACGATGCTGTCGGTTTGCAGCACCTCACCTCCGTTTGGATAAAGCAGTTTCAGCTTTGGGTTCAGCGAGTCGGGGCGGGCAAGGATTGTGAACGTTCCATCCGAAGTGTCGCGGGTGATGGTGGCCGAGCCAACACGAACCAACGCCTCGGTTGTTGGACTGTTCGGGACGCGCCAGCTTGCGGTGTCGTCTCCGTCGCGCCCCTGGCGGTTGGCGATGGTGGTCCAAGTTGTGCCGTTGTCCGCCGAGTATTGCACGCTGATTGCCCCGTTTACCCGCTCGGCATTCCAAGAAATCAACACGGTGGTGTCGGCCTTCAGCACTTGGCCTCCGTTCGGGTAGGTAACGGTGATTTTTGGCGCAAGCGAATCGGGAAGTTTTTGGATAGTGAACGGGCGGTTGCTGGTGTCGCGGATTGCGGTTGCCCCGCCGCCGCCACCGCCACCGATTGCTTGGCTGACCCGCACAAACGCCGTGGTTGTGGGAAGATTCGGCACGCGCCAGCTTAGCGTATCTACCACCCCTTGCCGTACTTGTCGGTTCCCCAAATTTTGCCACGTGGCCATGCTGTCAACCGAGTATTGGATACTCAGGTTTCCGTTAAAATCTTGGGCTTTCCATTGCACCACAATCACCGAATCGGGCTTGAACGATTCGCCGCCGTTGGGGTAGATGACGGTGATGCTTGGCGTAATTTGCAGGCGGATGGCGAACCGCGCATCGGAGGCATCGCGGATGACCGTGTCTTCGGCCAACACCACACGAACAAACGCGTTGTAGGTGGTGTCGTTCGGAATTTTCCAAGCAATCGAATCCAGCCCCGATTGCACAGCTTTGCTCCCCACACTTTTCCAGGTTCGGGCACTGTCGGCTGAGTAGTAGATGTTGAACGTGCCAGAAGGGATGTTCGATGAAGTCCAGCGGATGAACGCGTTGGAGTCCACACGGTAGAGCTGCCCTCCGTTCGGGGTAAGCACACGCACGGTTTTGGGCGGCTCGCTTACGATTGAAAAACGCCCGTTGGTGGTGTCGCGGCGGCTACCATCGGCGTTGCTGACCCGGACGAAGGCGTTGGTGGTCAGAACGTTCGGGATTTTCCAGAAGACGGTGTCGGTTCCGTTTTTGGCGGTCATCGTGTCAATCAGGTTCCACGTGGCCATGCTGTCGGTTGAGTATTCAAACGTCAGCAATCCGGTAACGTTAAAAACCGAAGCGCGAACACGGTAGGTGGTGTCCACCACCCATTGCTCCCCACCGTTGGGGGAAAGCATCCGAAGCGTGGTTGGCTGGGCATGGGCGGTAACGCCAGCAACTGCCATCAGCAAAAAAATCCAGCAATGCCAGCTTACCCGGTGTAGCAGGCGCGGTACAAGGTGCGGTTGTGCCATGTGTGACGTGTAGGTTTGTGTTTGATGACTGCGAACGGATTCCTAAGCAGTACCGAAAGGATTGCTCACCGAATGATTGGCAGCAGTGAGACCGGAAGAGCGGCAAGAAGAGAGAAGGCTTGGGAAGGCCAGAACGCCAGAAGACGTGAAAGAAGAAGTTGATTGCCAAACGGGTGATCCAACCAGCCAAACAGACGTAACGCCCACCAGAAAAAAAATCTTATCCGGAACCAACCAGGAAATGTTTATGAGCTTCTGCAAACCGTTCTCAACAAGCCTGCTGCTGGCCGCCCTTGCATTGGCTGGTGGCGGCGGGGAGCTCACCGCCCAAATTGTTCCGGTGGCAGTCCCGCGCCGGGCAAGCGATTTTTTGGCAAGTGCTGGCCAATCCTCAATCCAACGCGGCTTGGGGAATTCGCAAAATCTGCTGCAAGAAATTGGGTTCGCCAGCGACCCGCTCTCCGAACCAATCAACACCACACTGAAGCAAGGGAACCAAGCCATTGCCGCAGCCCGGGGCGACACCACAAAGCCGTTGTTGGAACGAATCCGGGGGATGCTACGCCAGATCATCACAACACGGCAAACGCTTGATTCGGTGATGATTGAGCAAGCAATCCGCTACCCAAACAGCCGCCAACAGCTTGACTCGCTACGGCAAGCGGCCACACGAACACTGAGCCAAGCGGAGGAATTCACCAAATCCACCGAGCAACGCTGGCGGGAAGATGTCTGGCTGAAAGAGACTTCTGATGGATTCTGGTGGCAGTTTGGAAGCAACCTGTTGGAGACCACACTCTACTTTGAAAACAGCAGCGACGATGCCATCTATCGCCTTGCCCCAAACGTCCGGCTGGCCGTTGGCGGAAGCAATGCAGCGGTGGGAAATGCCGCCGTCACCACCGACCTGTTTGTGATCTACGGGCCAAGCGTGCGTGCTTCAATCGGCGCGCTGGTGGTGAGTAAGGAGGAGGAGACTGCCGACTCGGCCGGGGCACTGGTGGTGAACAAAGAAGCGATCACGCGGAACTTGCTGAGCAACCTGCTGAACGGCGGCGGCAACTACTTGGTGACGCTAACCAGCGGCCTGCTGCAATACCAGAAACCATCCCTAAACGTCCGCTGCAACCTGAACTACCGATTGGGAATCCAGACCGGCGGCGGATCCGCTTCATCTATCCAAAGCAGCACGCATAATCTGGTGACAGAGGTGACCGGGGTTTATTCCCCAACTGCGGATGTTGTGGTGTTTGGTGGCGCGACGCTGAACTATTTGATTGCCGACAAAGCATCCATCCAGAAAATCGGCATCGGCAACAGCGCGACGCTCCCGTTCTGCAATTACTATCTGGGCCTAAAACTTTTCCAGCGTGGCGAGGTTGCCTTCCGGGGGTTTGCGCTGTTGAATGGCAACGCACCAACCGTCAGCGGAAGTTTCTCGATAGCGATAACGCCGTAGCCGCATTTACTCAGCCTCACCCAACTTCCTCACCCAACCCTTCCTCCGCCGCACGCAGCACCGCTCCCGATTCAATCAGTTCACGGGCAATTTGCAGGTCGTTGTAGATCACCCGGTCTTCGTTCAGGTGTGGAAGCTGGGAGCGGAGAAGCTCATACACCGGCTGCAATCCGCGCCCGGTTTTCAGCGGAGCGTGAAAGTCAATCCCTTGCGCGGCGCAGATATACTCCACCGCCAAAACGCTGGCAAGATTTTGCACCACCTTCAGCGATTTCTGCGCGGCGATGGACCCCATGGAGTTGTGGTCCTCTTGGTTGGCGGACGTTGGGATGGAGTCCACCGAAGCCGGATGCGCCAACACTTTGTTCTCGCTGACGATTGAGGCGGCGGTGTACTGGGCAATCATGTAGCCGCTGTTCAGCCCGCCGTTGGTGGTTAGAAATCGGGGCAGCCGGCTAAGCGCGCCGTTCACCAGCCGCTCGGTGCGGCGTTCGGAGACGTTGGCAAGCTCGGCGGCGGCAATCGTCAGGAAATCCAACGGCAAGGCAAGCGGCTGTCCGTGGAAATTTCCCCCTTCAATCGGCTCGCCATCTTCGGCAAAAATCAGGGGGTTATCGGTGGCGGAGTTTATCTCGATTGTCATCACCCGCTCAACATGGGCAATCGCGTCGCGGCTGGCCCCGTGGATTTGTGGGATGCAGCGGAGTGAGTAAGCGTCCTGGACCCGGTCGTCGCCGTGGCGGTGCGATTCCCGAATTTCTGAGCCAGACATCAGCGTGCGCAGGTTGCTGGCAACCAGCATCTGCCCCGGGTGGGGCCGGGCGCGGTGCAGCCGTTCATCGAACGCGCGGTCGGTCCCTTTCAACGCCTCCACCGAAAGGGCTGCAAGAATATCGGCAGTGCGGGCGTAGCGGATTGCGGCATCCAAGGCAATCGAGCCGAACGCACCCATCATCTGGGTTCCGTTAATCAGCGCCAAGCCCTCCTTTGCCCCAAGCCGCAGCGGTTCGATTCCGGCGCGTTCAAGCTCTGGCCGGGCTGAAACAATCTTCCCATCGCTCCAAACTCTTCCTTCCCCCATTGCCGCCAGCACAAGGTGCGAAAGCTGAACAAGGTCCCCCGACGACCCCACCGACCCTTGCGAGGGAGCCACCGGAATGATGTTGTTGTTCAGCATTTCCACCAGGGTCATCACCGTGGAAACGCGCACGCCGCTGAAGCCTTTTGCCAGCGCGTTGATCCGCAAGGCCATCATTGCCCGCATCACCGGAAGCTCAATCGGGCTGCCAGCACCAACGGCGTGGCTACGGATTAAATTCTCCTGAAGCCGCTCAAGGTTTTCGCGGCTAATCACCACGTTGGCAAACTCACCAAACCCAGTCGTCACGCCGTAGATCACCCTCCCTTTTTCCACCCACCCTTCAATCACTTGGCGCGAAGCGTTCATCTGGGCGATTGCATCGGGTGCAAGGGCAATCTGGATGGTGGGATCGAACGCAAGCTGCGCAACCTGGTGCACGGTAAGCGATTGGCCGTCAAGCTGGAGAGTAGGCATGAGCAATGGAGAATTGAAAAATGAGAATTGGTTGCTGGTTGGTTACGGGCGGGTGGCGTTGATAATGGCCAAGAAAGAATCGGCGCGAAGCGAAGCACCACCAACCAGCGCGCCATCAATATCGGGCTGTGCGAACAGGTCGCGTGCGTTTTGCGGGGTAACGCTTCCGCCGTAGATGATGGAGACTCGTTCAGCAATTTCGGCGTTGTAGATCGAGGCCAGCAGATCGCGAATCAAGCGGTGAGCTTCTTGGGCTTGTTCCGGGGTGGCGGTGTTTCCGGTGCCGATTGCCCACACCGGCTCGTAGGCAATCACGCAATCGGTGATCCCAAAATCAAAAATTCCTTCCAACGCCTTCCGCACCTGGCGGCTTAGAACCTCTTTCACCCTTCCTTCTTCCCGCTCGGTGATGGTTTCGCCAACGCAAATAATTGGCGAAAGCCGTGCATCCAGCGCGGCGTTCGCCTTCAGGCAAACCTCAATGTCCGATTCGGCAAACATGGTGCGGCGCTCGGAGTGGCCAACAATCACATAATGGCATCCAACCGAGCGGAGCATCGGGCCGGAAATTTCGCCGGTGAACGCACCGCTTGGTTTGTTGTGCAGAGTCTGGCCGCCAACCTTGATGCTGCATTCAGAAAGCCGGTTGCAAAGGTCGTGCAGCAGCACCGCCGGGGGGCAAAGAATCACGCGAAGTTCGGCGGCAAGGTCCATCCCCAACGTTCCCATTTTGATCCCGTCGGCAAGCGCGCGCCCGCCTTCAAGGTCCATGTTCATTTTCCAGTTTCCGGCAATGATTGTTTTTCGCATGGCTGTGATTCGGTTTTGGAACGTGTGTGTGTGAGTTGATTGAGTTATCGGCGATTGAGAACGAGTAGAAAAATAGTAGATACGCCCGACCTGCAATGATGGTCAGCGCAGAATACCTGGATTTGCGCAGCAGAGGGTGAGTAAAAACTCTCTTCTTCACTGGCTCCGCCTCATACTTCGACGGAGCTCAGCAGGAGCGGAGGGTGAGCTTCGGTGAGTACTCCATCATTCGACATTCGACATTCGACATTCCCCTCACTGATGGATTGTGGTCAGTGGTCAGTGGTCAGTTGTCAGTTGAAAAGAATCAATTCGGCATTCGGCATTCGACATTCGGCATTCCCCCCCTCACTCTCCCTGGTTCACCTTTCCGGTGATGCGTGCGATGGTGTAATCGCTTAACGTCTCGTTGCTTTGGAAGCCAACGCCCTCAATCACCCACTTGCGGACGCTATCCACCACACGCACCGGGGCATCGGAAGAAAATCGGCGGGCGGTGTTATCGAAATGAAGCGTGTCGGTGGTGACAACAATGCGCCGCTTGATGCTGACGACGTGAACCCGCCCGTAGGCGGCCATATCTTTGGTGCGGTCGTCAATCCGTGCGCTGTCGGAAACCAGCGTGGCGTTCAGCGAGCCATCTTGTGAGTAGAATCGGGCGATTACCCCACTATCCAGCAGCGTCTCTAACCGCCCCTGGTACTGGCGTGCGTGGCCAATTTGGATGCGGGTGCGGGTCCAGGCCGAGTCGCTGAGAAGGATTGTGGTGTTCCAGCTTTCACGATCCGGCGCGTTGGGGGGAATGTGAGCTTTGTTCGGCGGGCGGTCGCCGGGATCGGTGCCGCAAGCAGCAAGCAGAAGCAGAGGAAGAAGCAGAAGCGAAATCAGTTTCACGATACGTGCGAAGGGATCAGAATGAGCGGAACAGAACAGCGTCTGCGGGGAAGGGCGGCGGGTTCGCGCAGAGTTGGCTCGCGAACTCAATCCCCATCTACTTCAGCCCTGCATCAATCAGGTCGTGCAGGTGAACGATGCCAAGCACCTTCCCGTGGCGGCTGACAACGGGGAGCTGGGTTCGGCGTTGCTGGCCCGATTCTAGCAACATCAGCCCGGTGGTTCCAAGCATATCGGGGGGGGCGGTCAGGGGTGTGGTGGTCATCAGGTCGGCGGCGTGCATTGCATACAGGTCGGCCTTCCGTTCCAACGCCCGGCGGAGGTCGCCATCGGTGATAATCCCCAGAAGTTTCCCCTGCTCAACAACCAGTGTGGCCCCCATCCGTTTGCGGCTGATCTCTATCAAAATTTCATCCACCTTTGCTTGCTTTCCAACCGTTGGAACTGCATCGCCAGTAGCCATCAGGTCCTGCAACTTCAGCAGCAACCGTTTGCCAATCGAGCCGCCGGGATGAGTGAGGGCGAAGCCATCGCGGGTGAACCCTTTTTGTTCGTACAGCACCACCGCAAGCGCGTCGCCAAGCGCAAGCATGGCAGTGGTGGAAGCGGTTGGGGCGATGTCGTAGGAGCAGGCTTCGCGCTCCACGGCGCAGCTCAGCACGGCGGCGGCGGCGCGGGCCACACGGCTGGTTGGATTGCTGGTAATGGCAATCATGCTCAGCGGGCGGCCATGCAGCATCGGAAGCAGCTGAAGCAGTTCGGGCGATTCACCACTTTTGGAAAGGATGATAACCACATCGCCATCCTGCACTACTCCAACGTCGCCATGCAGCGCGTCGCTGGGGTGAAGGCTACAGGATGGAGTTCCAGTGCTGTTCAGGGTGGCGGTAATTTTTTTGGCAATAATTCCCGACTTCCCAACGCCGATCAGAATCACCTTTCCACGGCATTGCAGCAGTAGCGTTATTGCCCGGTCAAACTCTTCCCCCAGCGATTCGGCCACGCCCTGCAAGGCTTGCTGCTCAATGGCAATAATTTCTTTGCCGCGATGGAAGTGCATAGTCGGGGATCGGTAGTCGGGGATCGGTAATCGGGGATCGGTAGTCGGGAATTGGGGGGCGGGAATTGGTAATTGGGGAGTGGTTTGGCTGCAATTATCCCAGGCTTTGTACAAACTCATGGACTCGCAGGCAGTCGCGGACGAAGGATTCGGCTTGGTGCAGTGGCAGTTGGGTGGTGGCATCGCTAAGGGCCACCGCCGGGTTGGGGTGGGTTTCGAAGAAGACACCGTTCACCCCCACGGCCACCGCAGCCCGTGCCAGCGGAAGGGTGTATTCCGGTTGGCCGCCGCTGGTTTTGTCGGCGCTTGGAAGCTGCAAGGAGTGGGTGGCATCATACACTATTGGAACGCCGGCTTCCTGCATAATCAGCAGCGAGCGCATATCCACCACAAGGTTGTGATATCCGAACGAGGTTCCCCGTTCGCACAGCATCAACTGATTGTTCCCCGCCCGTTTCCCTTTCTCGACAGCGTGAACCATATCCTCCGGCGCGGCAAACTGCCCTTTCTTGATATGCACCACTTTTCCGGTTGCGGCGGCGGCTTCAATCAACTCCGTTTGCCGGCAGAGGAATGCGGGGATTTGCAGAACATCCACAAACTGCGCAGCCAGAGTAGCTTCGTCGGGGATGTGGATGTCGGTCAGGGTGGGAAGATTGAAGGTGCGCCCAGCTTCGGCGATAAGCCCCAACGCTTCTTCATCTCCCAGCCCGGTAAAGGAAGCTCCGCTTGTGCGGTTGGCCTTGCGATAGCTGGCTTTCAGGATGATGTTGGTGCCAAGTTGGTCGCGAATTTCTGCTAATCGCTGGGCCACCTCCATCATCATGTCGCGCCCTTCAACAACGCATGGGCCAGCAATAAAAAAGAAAGAGGTTGCCGGATCGAATGTGCCGATAATCATGGGGGAGAAGTAGTCAGTTTGCGTGGTTTGTGGTGTGCCGCCACAACGGTTGTTCGCGCTTGTGTATCCCAAGGCTGGGGAAGGGTTTTCAGCAAATTCCCTTCCCCTTTGGTTAGCATTGGCTGCGCGGCGTTTGCGCAACGGCTTTCGCTTTTTTAGTGGATTGTGTCGTTGGCATTCAGCATCAGCCGTGTGCCATCAAAATTATCCTCCTCCCGTTCGGCAACCAACACCGGGACTATTTCTTTGATGTCACGAATGCTTAGTGACGGCGACCCGCTGCATTGCATCCGGTCAATCAGTTTTTCAAAATCGCGCTCCTTCAGAATGCCGATTTCCATCAACTGAAGCACATAGCCGTAGGTATCCGGCGGAAAAATTGCGCGCTCGGACTCATGCAGCACCCGAAACCTTGCTCGCCGAAGCTCTGCCCCCATCATGCGGAAGATTCTGGTGTCGGCAATCCAGCTAAAGGCCGCGCCGATTTCGGCATCGGTGTAGCCATCGGCAGACAGCACTTTCACGTCAATGGAATCCATCGGCGTTTTTTTTCGGATTTGGCTAGCAAGGTAGAGTATAAGGTCTATAATCCTCTCGTTCATTGATGAGCAGGTAAGTAAGGATTTGGTATCAAGCAACGGCGAAAATATGTTCCGAAAACGGCGTAGTCAATGCCCTTTTGTGTGGGTGAGCGTTTTCTTTGGTGATGCCCTCTTTTTTCTGTTCCCCTGGGCTTGGTGTAGTGTTGCTAAGTAACGGTCTTCCAGCACGCTCATGGCCGCACGTTCTTGCGGGGTAGCGTCGTCGTGGCCGGCAAGGTGAAGCGCGCCATGGATAGCCAACCGGCAAACTTCATCATACACCCCCACGCCATACTGGGCGGCTTGCTCGCGTGCGCGATCCACGCTGATGTAGATTTCCCCTTCCAGCGGTTCGCTCTCCATCGGAAAGGTGATAACGTCGGTGAAGTAATCGTGCTGAAGGAACTCCCGATTCATCCGCAAAAGTTCCGCATCGCTTACCAGCACCACCGTGATATCCCAGCGACGAATTTTTTCCCCGCGCAACGTCTGCTCAACCGCCGTGGCTATCGGTGCGCGCCGAAGCCGTGTGGTTGGGTGGGCATTGACGACAGCAATCATCCCCCTCCCCTTATCCTTCAGCTTCAAAGCTGTGTTGCTCGGTTAGCCCCAACTGCATGGAGGAAAGAAGCAACGGAGGATCAAGCTGAGTAAGGTCCGCCGAAAGAATTGCGTGATCCACATTGGCGAACAGCGAGCAAGTCCCTTCGCGGCCAACCACCAGCCCCGAGATGCGCCCGGCGGCTTCGGCAACAAAGATCACTTCGTCGGGGTCCACCGGAACAAAGCGTTGAACGGCATGAAGTTCAAAATAGCCGTGAACCGTTTGCGCCGAAACCAGTGTGATGCCCTGGCTTAATGCCGAAAGCGTTACCACAATGGCGGGTGTTGCACGCCCCGCGCCGACGTACAGAATGGTTTCGGTTCCGTTCGCCTCGACGCGAGCGTCAAGGATGCTGGCAACGGCGTTGATTGTGTCGCTGGTTAGGTTCACCGGAATGCAATTGCTGAAAAATTCCCCCGCACGTTCACCCACGTTTGCGGGCAGGAGGGCATGGACGAGATCGTTAGAATTTGCCAAGTGAAGGATTCCATTGAAAGGTTCCCCCTCTTCTGACAGCGCGAAATATAGCCCCTTCCCCAACACATCACAAGAAGCACGGATGACCACCTGTTTTTTTCACCCGGCGCGCACGCGGATTATGCTTGCTGGTAGGCCTCGGGCCGGCGGTCGGCGAACAAGTCGTTGAAGTTGTTGATCTGCCGGTTTCGGGTGGCCAGCGGATCGGCTTCGGCGGTGATGATCGTTGCAGCATCGGGGCTGCAATCGGCCAACACTTTTCCGTTCATCCCAACAATCTGGCTCTCGCCGGTGAAGGTCAGCGCCTCCCCCTCCAAAGTTTCAATTCCGGTGCGGTTTGCCGTCACCGAGATCACTTTGTTCTCGAACGAGCGGGTGCACATTGTTGGCCCCCACAGATGTTTTGCCGCCACCAAGTTGGAGGGGTGAGCAATCAGGTCGGCCCCGCGCAAGGCAAGCGTGCGTGCCGATTCGGGGAACCGCCAATCGTAGCAGATCATGGTTCCAATCCGCACGCCATTCCACTCCGTCACCGCAAAGCCACTATCGCCGGGCTGAAAGATCAGCTTCTCCTTGTAGAACAGATGCGTCTTCCGGTACACACTCCACTCCCCGCTGGGAAGCGCGATGAACGCCGAGTTGAACAAGCGGTCGTGGCGGTCGCGCTCGGCAAAACCACCGATGACCGGGGCATTGCGCTGGGCGGCAAGCTGAAGCATCCATTGCGTGAAAATCCCTTCGGCGGGAAGCTCGGATAGGGGGAGCAGTTCTTTCGGATCAGTGTAGGAGTATCCGGTGGAGGCAAGCTCGGGGATCACCAGCAGATCGAACGATTGGCCAGCAACCAATGATTGCATGGCCGCAAGGTTAGCGGCAATATCCCCCCGAACAGGGCAAAACTGAAGCGCGGCAAGCAGCATACGTGATTCTTATGATTGCCGCGAATCTACGGAACAGGATGAAGCGGAGGATGTGAGGGTCTGTTGTGCGCCAGATTGATTCGACGCACTCTCTTCTTCACCCCCGTTACGTTTTAACAACAGACGTTTTTTGCATCCTCATTTGCACACCTTCCCCCCCCGCGAATCCTTGATTTCACACGGTTTTGCGGGGGCTGGCGTTGCTGGCGGAAGCATCATTTTGATTACAGTTCTTTCATACTAGAAAGATGACGGAAAATTAATTGGCGGGACGCTCTGGATACCCTTTCTTCGCACCGCGTTCAACGCAGGGCGGCTTTGGCTGCCACCGCTTTTTTCTCTGCTGCAAGGCTCACCGTTTCAGTCTCTCCGGCCGGGGAAAACCCCGCCGCTGCAAGCCGCGAAAAACACTGACCAGTAATCACAGGAAGAATGACTTTACGTAGAAAAACTCTACTGCTACCGTTTGCTCTATTTGCCATGTTCGGCATTCTGCTGCTGTCGCACGCGGCCACCGCGTTTGCCACCACGGCATTGCGGGAGGGTTCATTTAGTAGCTCGGCATTGCAGGCAACAGCACAGATTTCGGCAGATATTTTATCAATCGCACAATCAATTCCCGAACCGTTTGGGGTGCGCGCAAGCGAGCGGATGATGGAGATCGAGGAGGAGATTCAAGAGATCATCCGCCTTGCTCAATCGCCCATTCCCTCGCCAACTGCCGATTCGGTCGCGCTGCTGCGGACGGTGGTGAACCACCAGCAAGCGCTGTACGAAATGCTGATGTTGGTAAGCGAGCAACGCCGGCTGAACAACCAGCTTCCGATATTGATCCCCTGCGATGGCCGCTATTCTTCCCCGTTTGGGATGCGGGTTCACCCAATCAAGGGGGTTGAAAAAATGCACACCGGGATTGACATTGCCGCGCCACACGGAACCGAAATTTTCTCGGCCAACGGCGGCGTTGTCACCTTTGCTGGCTGGCGGAACGGATACGGCAACACCGTTGAGATTGACCACGGATTCGGCTACGTCACCCGCTACGCCCACGCTTCCAAACTGCTGGCCGCCGCCGGCGATACCGTCACGCGCGGGGCCTTGATTGCACGGGTTGGCGCAACCGGCTCGGCAACCGGAGCGCACCTCCATTATGAAATTTTTGTTGATGGCGAGCAGGTAGATCCGGCGGTGTTCCTTCTGTACCGCGAGCCAGTCGTTGAGCCAACGCGGTTGGTGGCGTTGAAGTAACCTACCTTCGATCATGCGCGCGCCCCTGCTTCGCTCTAAAGAGCTTCGCGTCCCCCCAAGTCTGGGGGGAAAAGAAAGAGTGTGTAGAAAATTCACTCTTCACTCCTCACTCTTCACTCTTCACTCTTCAAGTTGCACGCCTTTACGTGTAGCGGCTCCCCCCTTTCCTTGCTGGCCAAGTATATTTGTCCGGCCTTATAACACCAGCCTTTTCAGCAACAGAACCACTTCATGCAGATCATCGCTCGCGCACTTCTTAGCGTCTCGGATAAAACTGGAATTGTTGAACTTGCCGCCCAATTATCGGGACTTGGCGTGGAGCTAATCAGCACCGGAGGGACCGCGCGGGCAATTCGCGAAGCGGGAATTCCGGTGAAGGATGTCAGCGAAATCACCGGATTCCCGGAGGTGATGGATGGCCGCGTGAAAACGCTTCATCCGGCGGTGCATGGCGGGTTGCTTGCCCGGCTGGACGACCCAACCCACCGCGCCGCAATGGAGCAACATGGAATCCAATCCATTGATTTGGCGGTGATTAACCTCTATCCATTCGAGCAAACACTGAACACCCCGGGCGCAACCCACGATGAGATTATCGAGCAGATAGATATCGGCGGCCCAGCGATGGTGCGGGCTTCGGCAAAAAACTACCGGTTCACCGGAATTGTTGTGAACCCAGAACGCTACGGCCAGATTATCCGCGAACTGCACCAGAACAACATGATCCTCAGCGAGGCAACCCGGTTGGAGCTTGCTCACGAGGCGTTCCAACACACCGCTCGCTACGATTCCATGATTGCCGAATACTTCAGCCAAACCACTGGGGCCGCCCAGCCCGTCGCACCGGAACCGCTGAAGCTGGAACTTCCACTTGCGCAAACGCTCCGCTACGGCGAAAATCCCCACCAGAGTGCTGCCCTGTACGGAAATTTCAACACCATTTTCCAGCAGCTTCACGGGAAAGAACTGAGCTACAACAACATTCTGGATATTGACGCGGCAGCAAAATTGGTGATGGAGTTCCAGCAGCCAACCGTGGTGATTGTGAAGCACAACAACCCGTGCGGTGTGGGAAGCGGGGCAACGTTGTTGCAGGCTTGGCAAAACGCCTACACCACCGACACCACCTCAGCATTTGGCGGAATTGTTGCGGTGAACCGGCCATTGGATATGGAGGCGGCGTTGGCGATCAATGAGATTTTCACGGAAGTAGTGATTGCCCCTGAGTATCCCGAAGAGGTGCTGGAGCGGCTTCGCAAAAAGAAGGATCGCCGGCTGATTGCTGCCGATTACCAAGCATTAGCTGCCGAAAGCAACAGCACAACGCCCGAGCTGCGAACCGTTGCTGGCGGGCTGCTTTCCCAAAGCCGCGACAACGCATTGGTTGATAGCGGCGCGCTCCGAACCGTCACCGAACGCCAGCCAACCGAGCTTGAGATGGAAGCGATGATGTACGCTTGGCGGGTTGCCAAGCATGTAAAATCGAACGCGATTGTTTATGCGGCTCCCGACCGCACATTGGGAATTGGTGCGGGACAGATGTCGCGGGTGGATAGCGCGATCACCGCTGCACGAAAAGCGCAGAATGCTGGGTTGCAGCTACAAGGTTGCGCCGTGGCCAGCGATGCCTTCTTCCCGTTTGCCGATGGATTGATGGAAGCAGTGCAGGCCGGAGCCACAGCCGTAATTCAGCCCGGCGGATCGGTGCGAGACCAGGAAGTGATTGATGCCGCCAACAGCAACAACATCACCATGATGCTAACAGGGATGCGGCATTTCCGGCATTAAGGGTGTTGTGAGTGGGGGGAGGTGAGAAATGGCCTGGCCGACGATGCTGTTTGCATTTTTCAAAGCACTCACTTTATTCAGAGCATTTTTCACCAATTGCTCTGCAGAGTGCTGCAAACCGAACTAAGTGATATTCAAGAGGTTGAGGTTTTTCACTCAGCAATTCCTGTAAATTCTCCCAATCATCGTGCAATTGGCCTAGAGTTAGATCAGCAGGTTTACTATACGGGTTATAAATTTCTGCTTTTGGTATATGCCAATAAAAATCTTTATCAAGCTCAACGACTTGATGACTTCTCCCAATATGCTCAAGAAGAATATCTGCAATGCGGCGCAAGTCATTAATTCTGATTTCCATACTGTTTAATTTTCAGCCTGTTTGACGTTGTTTTCACAAATCATCTTCTTGCTTCGGCGAACCATCTATTAAGCTCACCCGCAGCGATGCCAAGTGGTCGCTGATTCGGTATTCTTTGCTCCCGTCTGGTTTGGTGATGATGGGCGTGATGTCCTCGTGTACTCCGTTCCAGCCGATGCCATTGGTGATGTATTCTGTGGGATACAGGAACACATTCCGCCGCCGCACCGTGTCGCAAAATGGGCTGGTTATTTGTTGGCCGTGCCACACTGCAAGCTGGTCTTTGCTGCCACCAAGTAAATAGTACACCCACGGGTACGGCTGGCCGGCGATGCTGTCGGCTAATGGCGCGTGGTAGAGGCGTTTTTGTTCTCGCTCCCCCATTGCGTTGTAGCGGTAGCGCCAGTCGCTGTGGTTGTCCATCAACGGGTTCCCGCTCACGTATCGCCAGTTTAGCTCTCGGTAGCTGTAGCCGAAATGCTCCTCCTCCAAGAGCGTTGGTACTGGCATTGGCGTACTCAGCAAGCGATCTGTTACCGAACCGTTCTGGTTGTAGCCGTAGTCCCTTCGTGTTGGCACTAACGGCTGGGTGATGAACTCTCGGTACAATCGGTTCGGGCCGGTGATTGGAGTGCCGTACTGGTACGTTCGTACATCTGCTCCATCTATCCGCGCTGCCAATGTCCGGTTCCCTACTTTGTCGTACTCGTACAACACCGTGTCGCCCAACCCTAACCGATACCACTTCTGCAACCGATCTACGTTGTCGTAGCCGTAGCTCTGTTCCAACACCCCCGCTTGGCTCGCATTCTTCGATTTCTGCTTGATGATTCGACCTACCGAATCGTACTCCAACTTCTGCGTGAAGATCTTCGGTGCAACGATCGTGTACTGGCTCTCTAACGAATCCAGCCACCCTCGCTTGTTGTACCAGTAATCGGTCATCACTCCGGCTTGAGGGTACTTCATCTGCTCCACATTCCCCAGCCGAGTGTAGCCGTAGGAGATGTCGGCAATGCCAAGGCTGTCTTGGCGGTTGTAGGGCTGGGGGCGTTGAAGGATGTCGCCGCGCATGGTGGGGGTGAACTTCAGCAGGCCGCTGCCGGGTTGCTCCAAGCGCGTCCAGACCGAATCCACCTGGCCGTTGTAGTTGTAGCCGTAGAACGTGGTAAACTGCCGCAACGGATCGGCCACCCGCACGCTGGTGACGAGGTTTGCGTGATAGTTTTAAAATTCATGATAATTGTGCGTTAATAAATATACAGGTCAATATCTATTTCTCCATTCATTTTCATTATAAAACTCATAAATTCTCTATCTATATTAAGTGCGGGTTTTTGATTTTTTTTCATTTCTATAATAGACTTCCTGCGAAAGTCAGGATAGAGAGAGTTCAAAGTTGCAAATGGCGGCAAAGAGGTTGAATCGCAACCCAAACCGACGACGACGATTCCGATAGCGCGTGGAGAACACCTTGAACCGTTTGATCGTTGCAATCACGTTCTCCACCTTGATCCGTAGCTTCGATAATGCTCTGTTTTCCTGCTTCTCTTCGGCACTCAACGGCTTGTGCTTACTCGATTTCTTCGGGATCACCGCATTGCTATGCAAACGATGGATGCCCTGATACCCCGAATCCGCCAGCAGTTTCACCCCTTCGGCAATCTCAAGGTTGCTCTGCTGGAACAACGCAAAATCATGCTGCCGACCGTTGGCAAACGCTGTGCAGAAAATCTTCCCCGTTTGCTGGTCTATCACCACTTGCGTTTTGAGGTGATGGTGCTTCTTTTTGCCGGAATAGTACCGCCGCTGTTTTTTTTTGGCCGTTCTACCTCCGTTTCCGTCGCATCAACAACGATCACTTTCTCGTTCATCGCTGCCTCGTCCTGCAACGCCTTGCGCCCTGGAAGACTGAACTCCCCGGAACGCAGCAGCAACTCCTCGACACGTTTGATGCAGCGGTAGGCGTTGGCTTCGTGCAGCCCATAGCTCTGGGCAATGTGGAAGTAACTGCGATATTCGCGATTGTATTCCAGCATCATCAGCACATGGTCTGCCAGCGAGAGCACCGATGGGCGGCCTGAGAGTTTCTTGAGTTTGTTCAGGGCCGTTTCGTACACCTTCACCATCCGGACAAACGTCGCTTTTTTGACTCCGGTCAATCGGCGAAACTCCTCATCCTTGAGGTCTTTGATCTGTTCGTACTTGCTCATAGCCCAAATTTACCACTTTCGCAGGAAGTCTATTGCTGTTTAGTTGCTGGCGCCAGCAGTCAGCACCAATTTCTTTTC
>JAEUSP010000072.1 GCA_016788565.1 Chlorobiota bacterium
ACCAAGAATTGACGGGATCGTTACAGCCGCAGCCCATGATGGTGTCTCCCTGCTATGGATAAAGTGAAGTGTGAAACCCGAAATATGCTCGGGGTGTTCGCGGAAGGAACGATGCAACACTATGGAAAGGAAAAAAGTAGAGCAATACAGAAATTTTTCACTTGATTTAAGGGGGGGGGGGGATGTTAAATTGCGCGGCTGGTCAATATGCTTTGCATCAAGGCAAAACACCCCACCACCGAACCGCTCCCCCGCTCATACTCAGTGCTGAATGCTGAGCCTGACGAAGCATCAAAGTAGGAACCCCTCCCCAATCCCCGTCCTCCCGATCCCCGATCCCCGTCCTCCCGATCCCCGACACCCGCCCCCCGATAACCATTTGTCCGAACTGATTCACCGCTCCCATTGATATTTTTGCAGCCATGAAGCTGTTCGACTCACTGATCTCCGCTGTTCTTCCCTTTACTCCCAAGCCATTGATTCGCGTTGTGGCCAACAAGTATATCGCTGGCGAGACGCTGAACGATGCCATGGCAACCGTTGCTCGGCTGAACCAGCAAGAAACAATGGCCACGGTGGATGTGCTGGGAGAGTTCGTCAAAAATCCTGACGTTGCACGGCAGGAGACCAACAACAATATCGCCGTGATCGAGGAGATTGCACGCCGGGGGTTGGATTCCAACCTCTCGGTGAAGCTCACCTCGCTGGGCTTGGATATTGACAAAGAGTTTTGTTGGGAGAATCTGCGCCGCGTTCTGGAGGCTGCCGCACGCGCCCGCAACTTCGTCCGCATTGACATGGAGAACGCCCCCTACACCGACAGCACGATTGAGCTTGCACGGCGGGCGCAATCGGAGTTTGCCGGGCATGTTGGGATCGTCCTGCAAGCGTATCTGCGGCGAACCCAGGACGACATCCGCCAGCTTGCGTCCGAAGGGATGCACTTCCGGCTTTGCAAAGGGATTTACATTGAATCGGAAACGATTGCCTTTAAGGGGCGCGAGGAAATCCAGCAGAACTACTTGGAGTGTTTGAACATCATCCTGGATCATGGGTGCTACGTTGGCATTGCAACCCACGATGACGTGCTGATTGACGGTGCGCGGAAGATCATCGCCGAGCGCGGGCTGGGCAGCCAGCAGTATGAGTTCCAGATGCTGCTGGGGGTGCGCGACGGCAAACGCCGCGAGCTTGTGGGCCAGGGCCACCGCCTGCGGGTCTATGTCCCCTTTGGCCGCGACTGGTACGGCTACTCCATCCGCCGCCTGAAAGAAAATCCCTCAATCGCCGGCCACGTCTTCAAAGCAATTTTCACGGGGAACTAGGGGAAATGCCGAATGTCGAGTGTCGAATGCCAAATTGCTTCTTCCAACTGACAACTGACCAATGACTAATGACTAATGACCATTCGTCAGAGAAATGTTAGACACGACGCAAACCAATGACAGCAACCAACTACCCTTGTTCCAGCTTCCTCCAGTTGCGGCAACTGTCACGTTCCTCCCTTCTGGCAAAACAATTTCTGTGGCGGTGGGGACGGTGTTGTTGGAGGCGATTCGCCAGGCAAAGCTGCCGGTGGCGCAATCGTGTGGTGGGTTTGGCATCTGCTCCTGGTGCAAAGTGCGGGTGATGGAAGGGGAGGAAAATCTTTCCACCCCCAGCCAGCCGGAGCAGCGGCTGATGAAACGGCAATCGTTCAAGCCAAACGAACGCGCAAGCTGCCAAGCCGAAGTGCTGGGTGATGTGGCGGTGACAACAACCTACTGGTAAACATTCCTTCATCCCTTACTCCAACACGGCAACTCCAATCTGGCAGCCCCATACAGAAGCATCATGCAAGAACCGAACGACGACCTTTCCGCTTACCGCCCGTACCAAAACCGTGGGGCGTTAATCCGTGCAGTTCTTTGGGCACTGATTGCACTGCTGGTTGCGGCAATCGTGGCCTGCGCGCCGGAGACCACCAACAAAACGACCGACGGAAATCCAACCGCCACAACGCCCGCAGGCCAGTGGAAACAAACGCGCCCAATGCGGCTGATGCTTGCCGGGTCGGAAGCCCGCGACAGCGTTGCGGTTGCCACCGAGTTTATCGTGGATCAAGCACTGCGGCGGGCATTGGAGGGGATTCCGCAGGTGGAATATCTCACGCTGAATTACCGCGATTCGTTGGTGAAGCTGGCGCAAGATTCTGGCAAAAAACTCACCGTGGTTCAGCTTGCCCAGCAGCTTCATCTGGATGGCGTTGTTTATACACGGCTTGCACGGTTCAGCTCGGTGCTGGCATTGGAGTTCCGCATTGCCAACCCTTCCACCGGGCAGCCAACCTACCGCGACCTTGCCTTCAGCATGATCCGCTACCGCGACTCGGCGGGGACGATGCTGTTGGGGCCAACGCTGTACGACGTGCTTCGCAAAAGCACCGCAAAATTTTTTGGCCGCCCCGATTCCGACTCGCTTCCGGTGGCCAGCGCACCGCTGGTGGTGACCAGCATCGCGATTGAGAAGGACACCGCGTTGGGGCGATTCTCCACCTACCGCCAGGAGCTTGCAACCGAAGGGGTGAAGGCGCTTGGCGAATACACACGGATGAATTTCCCATCGCTTGTGGCGTTCGATATTACTTCGCGCAACCAAGTCTATCTGCTCGGGAAAATCCTTGCTGTGGATGACTACAAACCGACCAGCGCCCAGGAGCGGGACATCCTGTACAACGTTGGCATTGACCACTACCTGACCGGGGCGATCACCCCGACTGGGAAGGACTCCATTACGTTTCGGCTGGAGCTACGGTTTATGAAATCGCGGACGGAAGACTTGGTGATTGATCTGAACCAGGCCACACACCCACGGCTGAAATATCAGACTTCGGACCTTGTTCACGATTACGTCCAAACCCTTGCCGAGCTTGCCCAGCCGATGCTTCTGCGCACCGCCGAAAAAATTCACAAGGCATACGAACAATCGCTAACCACAACCAAGCAATAGCAATGGCCCACCACGGGGATCACGATAGTGAGCATCATGGCGAACATGAGTATGAGCATGAAGAAGGCCATGAGCATGAGTACGAAGACGAGCATGATGACGAGCACGATGACGGTGATGAACACAACGACGACCATCACCATCATCATCAACATCACGGGCTGGAAAGCAGCAACGGAATTGCCGCGCCGCGCCGGAAGAAACGGCTTCGGAATCGGCCACGCCTTGCGGAGATTGATGCCACGCCGTTCGACGAATGCTCAACAATGCACGTTCTGGTGTGCAAGGGTTTCACCGGCCAGATTTTCCGCGTGCAGGTTTCAGCGTTCGACACCGTGGAGGAATCGCTTCCGTTGCTTGCCGAGCAGGTCAGCTATCCATTTCCCGATTTCGATAACATTGGCCTGTACAACATGACCCGCGACTTCGAATATCAGCTCCACGAAACGTTCATCGAAACCGGCACACAGGAAGGCGACCTGCTGTTCATGGCCGACGGGGCCGCCTGCCACAAAAAAGAGTGAGACCGCAGCAGGAAACTCACACATCTCCCACGCGATCAACAACCAACTATCCATGCGATACTCAAAACATATCTTCATCTGCACCAACGAACGCCCGCCGGACCACCCGCGAGGGTCGTGCAAGAATTGCGGAGGGGAGGAAATTCGGACCCAGTTCAAGCAAGCACTGAAAGAACGCCGGCTTCACGGAACAATGCGCGCCAACTCCGCCAGCTGCTTGGATGCCTGCGAGTACGGCGCGGCAATCGTCGTCTATCCCGACAACGTCTGGTATGGCGGCGTGACGTTGGGGGATATTGATGAGATCATCGAATCTCACCTGATTGGCGGCCAGCCGGTGCAACGCCTGCGCATCCCGAACAAACGCTACACTCCAGAAACTGAGCTTCCCCTTGAGGCCGAAGACGTAACCAACACCGATTAACACCTCTTCCCTTCATCCAGCTGTCTTCTGTGGTTCATTCTATACTCCAACGGAAGTGGTTTGCAACAACACTCGCGCTGTCATTCCCGCGAAAGCGGGAATCCATAGCACACCTAGCTGAATAGAGTTTCGCAAACCAATTTGCGCCGAGTATAAAAAGAACCACAGAGGGCACAGAGGGGAGAAAAGAGAGAGAACAAACAAGCTATGATTTCACCAATTCCTCTGCTCCAGATTCCATCCGGGGCAAACGTTCCGCAGGTTGTGAACGGCATCATCGAGATTCCGCGCGGGTCGCGAAGCAAGTATGAGTATGTCCCCAAATACAACTGCTTCAAGCTGGATCGGGTGCTGTACTCACCCATGCACTACCCCACCGCCTACGGGTTTGTGCCAAGCACCCTGTACGTTGATGGCGACCCGTTGGATATTCTGGTGCTGACCGACGAGCCAACCTTCACCGGCTGCCTGATTGAAGCCCGCCCCATTGGCGTGATGCGGATGACCGACAGCGGCATTCCCGACGACAAGATCATCACCGTGGCCGCCCGCGACCAACGCTACCAGCACTATGCCTCGCTGGAAAACATGAAACCGCACGAGCGGGTGGAGCTGGAACACTTCTTCTCCATCTACAAAACTCTGGAAGGAAAAAGCACCAGCATTGATGGTTGGGGCGATCTTGACTACGCCCACCAAGTGATCCAAGAATCCATGGAACGCTACGCAAAGGTTGCCGCCGGCACACCGCTCAGCGAAGTGCTTGCAACCCCGAAAAGCCATTCGTGAGGAGCGCGACGATCCCCATGCCACACAGGTTTGCTTTGCTTGCGGCACGCTGGATTTGGCTAACGGCCATTCTGGCAATCGCGTGCGTTGGGCCAGCCGTGGCCCAGCCCGCCGCCGACTCCACAAGCAACCGCCCCGACACTCACCCCGACACTGCCGCACAACTGGCGAAGGCCGCCGCCGACACGCTTCAACGTGAGTTACTTTCGCTTCGGGTGGGCGCGCCGTTGGGCAGTGTGGTGGCTCCGGGAACAACGGGGGGCTATCAGATTCTCAGCAATCGCCAGATGGCGTGGCAAAGCTATTTCACCCCTACCGATCTGCTTCGCCCCTACCTTCCCGCCTACCTGCTGACGCAAGGCGCGCCGGGGTTGCGCCGTGGGTTCAGCATTCTTGGCGAGGCTCCCGATGCCCTTTCCACAACCTTCAATGGCCGCCCCCTGCGGGACCTTGAGCGGGACGCAATGGAGATGGAGTTCTACCCGGCTGAGTTCACCGAGCAAATGGAGGTGCTTTCCGGCGCGCGCGCGTTGCTGTACGGAAGCGGCCAAGCATTGATGACGGCCAACATGGTTGCGCCAGCGTTCGATGTGGTTGGCAGTTACGCCCGCGTTTGGTACATCCAAGGCCCCAACAACAGCAGCGGAGCCGACCTCACCTTTGCCCGAAATCTTTCATCCACCACCAACCTCAATTTGGGATTCCGGCGGATGCCAAGCGATGGTGCATACCTCAACCAAGATGTTTCCGGCTGGAGCGCGCGCGGAACCTTGCGGTGGCAACCTTCGGCACAACTTGCGCTGGGGCTGACTGAGCTGTTCAGCAACCACACGCATGGAGCAAACGGCGGGCTAACTTCCGAAAGCTCGTTCAGCCCGCAAAGCCTGGGGGCGGAAATGCAGCACAACCAACTGCACGACCAAACGCTACGCCACGACCTTACTCTATCGGCACAATGGCACCCATTGCTGAAGCTACCCCCAGCGGCCAGCGGCCCGGCAATCGGTGGCGCAATCGGTGGCGACACCATCACCCGTTTCGACGCAAGCCTCTACTACTCCTTTGCCGAGCGGAGTTTGTTGATTGCCGACACCCTTGCCCCGATTGATACGGTGGAAGACCAGCCGGCCATGATGCGGCGCGACGTGGTTGGCGGAAGGATTGCAGCACGGCTGCCGCTGGCGTTCGCACTGCTGGAAGCCAACGGCGTGGCGGAATTGCAAGGGAACGGGAAGCTCTATCTGGAAGCTGGCGGGATGCTAACGCTGAACGCATCGGACGTTGCCGAAGCGCGTGGCACGGCAAAAATTCACCGGAGCCGTGGGGGGGATTTTTTCTCGCTGGCGGGGGAAGCAAACCTTCAGTTGGGGGATTCGGTGCGGCTGTTTGGAAGCTATCGCCAAAGCCTTGAATTGAACAGCGATCCGGCCCCAGAAGTCTGGGCAATTCCCGATAGCAACAGCGCGCTAAGCCAGTGGTTCACATCGTCGTTTCTGGAAGCCGGAGCCGAGCTGCGTGGGGGTGGATTTTGGTTGCGGGGCGCGGCATACTTGCGCCAAGCAACGCCACGTGCCGGCAACAGTGGGCTTGCCAGCTACACCATCACCGCTGCCGACGTGCGCGCAGTCATTCCGATCAGCCTTCTTCGGCTTGACCTTCATCTGCTTGCAACCCTTCCCCCCGATTCCGACAAGCGATTCCCCGCTTTTCACGGAAGCGGCGACTTGTACGGCCAGTTCACCCTGGTGGAGGGGAATCTGAATTTGCGGGTGGGAACCACCTTGGAGTTCCAGACAGCGTTGCAGGGGGTGGAGTATGAGGTGATTAGTGGAGAGTTCATCAACCCGCGCAACCCGGCGCGGCCAGCCGAGCAGTTGTATCCAAGCTGGGGGGTGTATGCCCGCGCCCGGCTTGGCGATGCCTACCTGCGTGCCGAAATTCGGAACATTTTGGATGCAGAATACTGGTCCGTGTATCGCTACCCAATCTGGGAGCGCGCAATCTACCTGGGGGTGACGTGGGCTTTTGTGGATTAGGAATCTAGACTCGGCACAAATTGGTTTGCGAGAATCAATGGGGCGTTCTTCCAAACTCACGTCTCGTCATCGCGAGGAGTCTTCGACGAAGCGATCTCGCGCCTTGCTAAGCAAAGAATCGGACACGCTGCCACACGCCAGATGGGCTTGCGTCGCTGTCGCTGCTTCGTAGTCAGCAATCGGCAATACTCTAACTCTAACTCTATACTCGGTGCAAATTGGTTTGCGAAACGCTACTCAGCCAGGTGTGCTATGGATTCCCGCTTTCGCGGGAATGACAGCGACTATGTTTTTCGCAAACCACTTTGTTCGGAGTATAACTCTCTCTTTCTTCCCTCTGTGTCCTCTGGGTCTCTGTGGTTCTTTCTCTTCTTCGCATCACCCCACAGATGATCCCAAATCTCTATATTCGCCCGCCAAATCGGCACAACAATCACAATCTTTACAACCGACGCTGCATGAAAGGAACACCGCTTACCGACCAAATTGTTGAGTACATGATAGAGTTATTTCCTGCCGAAGATGCCCTGCTTCGGGAGCTTCGTTCGGCGGCCATCACCGCGGAGATTCCGGCAATCCAGATCAGCCCAGAGCAAGCCGCATTTATGCAAGTATTTTTGCGGGCGATTGGGGCAAAACGGGTGCTGGAAGTTGGGACGCTTGGCGGATACAGCGCGATCAGCATGGCGCGCGCGCTGCCAGCCGATGGCATGGTGACAACCATTGAGCTTGACCCCTTCCGTGCCGAGTTTGCGCGGGGTTGGGCCAAGCGCGCCGGGCTGAGTTCCAAAATTGAGGTTCGCGTTGGCGCAGGGGTGGATGTGCTGGAGCGTGACCTTGCCGGAAGCGGCCCGTACGACTTCGCGTTTATTGATGCCGACAAACCGAACTACGTCCGCTACCTTGATCTGATTTTGCCGATGATGCGGCGCGGCGGCGTAATTGCTGGCGACAACGCGTTGGCGTGGGGCGAAATCGCAAACCCCAACGCCCAGGACCCCAGCGTGCTGGGGATGCAAGCCTTCAACCGCGCAATGGCCGCCCGCCCCGAACTGCAATGCTCCTTAATTCCGATTGGAGATGGGATGTGTGTTGGGGTGGTGTTGTGATGCAGTAAAAACAATCAGCGAATAATGCACTGGGGCAGCCAATATGGCTGCCCCAGTGTGTTTGGGGGTAATTCGCAGCAGTTTAGCTGGCTTTTTGGAAACGCCTTATTGGTATCGCTCTATTTTTCATTTATTATTTTTATTTCTTTACAGCTTGGCAAATTCCTTATTTCATTCCAATACTCTTCTCGTATATCCTCGTCAATATAAATTGGCAGCCTTTCCCCATAAAGCCTATCAGAGCCATCTTTTTTGCAGCCCGAAATCCAATAATGCTCACCTGTTTCAGTATCAAAGTAATTTGCCTTAAAACCTCGCCCGTTTAATGTTTGAAAAGTTTTACCGTTATAGTGAATAGATTTTCCTGTCTTTGAAAAATTAACTTTCCCAATTCTTGCCTCCCCTGTTAGATTCCCACCTTTGTGTTCAATGTACATGATTTTTGTTTTCATAGGAATTATTCTGAAATGGATTTTCTGTAATCGCGAAACCAGTAGATAGAGTTATTTCCAAATAAATTTTCCGTGGCAGCGAGGCCATTATTTATACTCCAAACAGAGTGGTTTGCGAAAAACTTCATCACTGTCATTCCCAGTTTATCCCGAATAGTCGGGGCGAAAGCGGGAGCCAAAGGCCTGCGCAGCGCATCCACGCGGTCTAGTTCCGCAAACCAATCTGCGGGAATATATCTGAACAGTAGGGGAGGAAGTGCTTGTAGTTTCACAATGCTATTCCCCCTCCCCTTCTATTCCCCCACACCTACGCCTCCATATATTCCTCAATCGGGGGGCAGGCGCAGATTAGGGTGCGGTCGCCGGCGGCGTTGTTGACGCGGCCAACCGCGGGCCAGAATTTGAATTGCCGCAACCACGAAGCCGGATACGCCGCACGCTCGCGGCTGTACGGGCGCGTCCACTCGTCGGCCATCACCACTTGCGCTGTGTGTGGGGCGTTTTTCAGCACGTTGTCGGCTTTGTCGGCGGTTCCCTCTTCAATCTCACGAATCTCCTGGCGAATGGCGATCATTGCTTGGCAGAATCGGTCAAGCTCATCCAGAGTCTCGCTCTCGGTTGGCTCCACCATCAACGTGCCGGCCACGGGGAAGCTGACGGTTGGGGCGTGGAAGCCGTAATCCATCAGCCGCTTGGCCACATCCTCAACTTCCACACCGCTGGCGGCCTTCAGTGGGCGCAAGTCCAAAATGCACTCGTGCGCCACCGTGCCGTTGGTCCCTTTGTACAGCACCGGGTAGTGTTCTTCCAAGCGTTTGGCCACGTAGTTGGCGTTCAGGATTGCCACGTTGGTTGCGTGGGTTAGCCCCTTCCCGCCCATCATAAAAATGTACATCCAACTGATTGGCAGAATGCTTGCGCTTCCCCAGGGGGCGGCTGATACCGGGCCGATTGCTTGCCCGCCGCCAACCTTTACCACCGGATGCCCGGGCAAAAATGGAGCAAGGTGCGCCGCCACGCCGATTGGCCCCATCCCCGGCCCGCCACCGCCGTGCGGAATGCAGAACGTTTTGTGGAGGTTCAGGTGGCAAACATCTGCGCCGATTGCTGCGGGGCTGGTTAGCCCAACCTGGGCGTTCATGTTTGCGCCGTCCATATACACCTGCCCGCCGTTCTGGTGAATCACCTCGCAGATTTCACGAATCCCTTCCTCGAACACGCCGTGCGTGCTGGGGTAGGTGACCATCAGCGCGGCAAGGTTATCCTTGTGTTCTTCGGCTTTTTTCTTCAAGTCCTCCACGTCAATGTTTCCGTTGGGCGCGGTTGCCACCACCACCACTTTCATTCCGGCCATCACCGCGCTGGCGGGGTTGGTTCCGTGGGCCGATTGCGGAATAATGCAGACGTTCCGGTGCGATTCCCCACGGGCCTGGTGATAGGCCATAATCACCAGCAATCCGGCGTACTCACCCTGCGCCCCTGCGTTCGGTTGCAAGGAGACTTTGGCGAACCCGGTGATGTTCTCCAACGCTTCCTCCAACGTGCTGAACAGGATGTGATATCCTTCGGTCTGCTCGCTTGGCGCAAACGGGTGCAGCTTCCCAAACTCCGGCCACGTGACCGGGAACATCTCGCTGGTGGCGTTCAGCTTCATGGTGCAGGAACCGAGCGGGATCATCGAGTGGGTCAGCGAAAGGTCGCGCGATTCCAGCATCCGCATGTAGCGGAGCATCTCATGTTCGGAGTGGTGTTTGTTGAAGACTGGGTGGGTGAGATACCCGCTGCTGCGGGCGAACTCTGCCGGATACTCCACGGCGGCTTCGCGGGCAAGGTCATCCACGCCGAAGGTGATGGGAAGGCCGTTGTTGAAGACTGCCAGAAGGTCCAGCAAGTCCTTCACCTGAACAGTTTCATCAAGGGCAATGGCGATGGAGCAAGCATCCATTTTTCGCAGGTTGATTTTCCGTTCGCGGGCAAGCAGCAGAATCTGGTTTGCCTTCCCTTCCGGCACGCTCACGCGGATGGTGTCGAAGTACGCGCCGTGGTGGATGCTGTACCCCAAACGCCCCAGCCCGGCTGCCAGCACCGCCGCTAATTTGTGCACACGGTGGGCAATCCGGCGGATGCCGTGCGGGCCGTGATAGACGGCGTACATTCCGGCAATCACCGCCAGCAGCACTTGGGCGGTGCAGATGTTGCTGGTGGCTTTTTCGCGGCGGATATGTTGCTCGCGGGTTTGCAATGCCATCCGCAGCGCAGGCTTCCCTTGCGAATCCACCGACACGCCGATGATGCGGCCCGGAATAATCCGTTTGAACTCATCGCGGGTGGCAAAAAATGCTGCGTGTGGCCCGCCAAAACCGAGCGGAACGCCAAACCGCTGTGTGGTCCCGATGGCAATATCTGCCCCCAACTGGCCCGGCGGAGTAAGCAACGCAAGCGCCAGAAGATCGGTGGCCATCGTGACGGCCGCGCCGTGCTGGCGGGCGCGGGCGATGAAGTCGCGGTAGTCGTGCACCGCGCCATCGCCGGCGGGATACTGAACCAACACGCCAAACACTGGTGTGCTGAAATCGAAGGTGCGGTGGTCGCCAACAATCACCTGAACGCCCTGCATCAGTGCGCGGGTCCGGATCACCTCAATCGTCTGCGGAAAACATTCTTGGCTGACAAAGAAGCTGTTGGCTTCGTGGTTTTTGTGGACAGCATAGCTCAGGTGCATCGCCTCGGCAGCGGCGGTGGCTTCGTCCAGCAGCGAGGCGTTGGCGATTGGCAGCCCGGTAAGGTCAATCACCATCGTCTGGAAATTCAGCAACGCCTCCAATCGGCCCTGGGCAATCTCGGCTTGGTAGGGGGTGTATTGGGTGTACCACCCTGGATTCTCCAAGATATTCCGCTGGATGACCGGCGGGGTGATGGTGTCGTAATATCCCATCCCCAAGTAGGAGCGATAGACCTGGTTTTTTCGGGAAATGGCGCGAAGCTCGGCCAGCATCTCATACTCACTTTTGCCATCCTGGATTGCCAGCGGCTGCGGCAAACGGATGTCGGCGGGGATGGTGGCTTCGATCAGTTCATCAAGGGAGTTGTAGCCTAATGCGGCAAGCATCAGCGCAATTTCGTCGTCGTTCGGGCCGATATGGCGGGGGATGAAGTCGTCGGTGTAGCGAAGATCAAGGTCGTTGACGGTCGTGGACATGAGCCGTAGGTTGGACTAAGTTGTTAGTGAAATTTCATGCAGAAAACCACGCAAAATTACTCACCCCACCGCGAAGGGAGTAGTCACGAGAGGAAACAGCAGGAAGGGGGGGGAGAAGTGAAAAGTGAAAAGTGAAAATGGAGAATGGAGAATGGATAATGAGGTTATTGGCAACCTCGGGGCTCAGTATCATCGGAGGGCTGGGTTCGCACGCCTCCCCTCTTGCTCCTACTTCCTACTTCCTACTTTCTTCCTCCCGGCTTTGTCCCCCTCAACAAAAACGGCCCACCATTGCTGGCGGGCCGTTCTGTTTTTTCATCCAACAGGCTGTGGCTTACTCCACCAACCCTTTCACTGCGTCCCGCTCCTCCACCAGCTCTTTCACCGATGCCATAAATTTCTCTTGCGCCCACTCGTTGTGTTCCACCCCTTCCACCACTTCCCAGGTGCCGTCGGCGTTGGTGCGGATTGGGAAGCCAACCATCAGCCCTTCCGGCGTGCCGTACTGGCCATTGCTGGCAACGGCTACCGAATGCCAATCGCCAGCGGGGGTTGGGTTGGTGAGCGAGATCACCGTATCAATGGCCGCATTGGCTGCCGATGCTGCCGAGCTTAGGCCGCGCGCTTCAATAATCGCCGCGCCCCGTTTTTGCACCGTGCTGATGAACTCACCTTGCAGCCACTGGTGGTCAGTGATGGCTTCGGTTGCTGGCGCGCCGCCAATTTTGGCGTTATAGAAGTCGGGGTATTGTGTCGAGCTATGGTTCCCCCAAATTGCAAGGTTTGTCACCTGGCTTACGGGGCTGCCGGACTTCTGGGCAAGCTGGGTCATGGCGCGGTTTTGGTCCAGTCGGGTCATGGCAAAGAAGCGATCGTTTGGCATATCGGGCGCGCTTTTCATGGCAATCCAAGCGTTGGTGTTGCAGGGGTTGCCAACCACCAGCACGCGGGCATCGCTTGCGGCGTTGTTGTTAATGGCGCGCCCTTGCCCGGTGAAAATTCCGCCGTTGATATTCAGCAAATCGTTCCGCTCCATCCCGGCTTTGCGGGGGACCGCACCAACCAGCAACGCCCAGTTGATATCCTTGAACCCAGCGTTCAAATCGCTGGTTTGCACAACTTCGCGCAGCAGCGGGAAGGCGCAGTCATCAAGCTCCATCACCACCCCTTTCAGGGCGTTCATGGCTTGGGGAAGCTCGATAAGATTCAGCGAAACTTCGGTGTCCGGCCCAAACACCGAGCCAGATGCAATGCGGAACAACAAGGCGTAGCCAATCTGGCCAGCGGGGCCGGTGACGGCAACTCGGACGTGCTTCTTCATGTGTGAATCGTCAAATGTGAAGTTGATAGAGTAGGTTGCTTTGCAGAAGTCCACAAAGATACCGCCCCCCCACCGTAGGGTTCTGGCCTTTTCTGTTGACGGTGTGTTGCAGGGGGGGGCTTGTGGCGGCGCGCAGGGGGCGGCATGTCCTGTGAGTAGTATCTTCGCAGTGGTTGTACGTTGATTCAAAAGCAGGAGTAATCCACAATGGCTACACCGGTAGAACATATTGTTGAACTGCGCGGCAGCAGTTGCCACGGCAAACTTGTGGAACCGCAAGTTGCTGGGGCAATGCTAAGCCGAATAGAACCATTAGTGCGTGGAGCCATCACGATGAGCGTGTTCCGTGCAAGCCGCAAACGTGGCCGGCCAATGGAAGGATTGAACACTGCTTGCCAAATTTTCTACAGCGGACAAAGCGCAGGAAAAGGGAACTCCACACGACTGCATTTTACCGCAAACCGATTACTGGATTCTGCGCCGCAACTGTTCGCCCAACAAAGTTTGTTTGAAGAAATTGCTCAGCCCGAAGAAACAGGGTTTGACCTTGTTCGCCGGATGATTGATGATGTAGCCGGCCAAGTAACCCGCAGCGAGCGGTTTGATACTGACTTGCTGAAACAGGTCGCCGGATTTCAGACGGTTCTGAAGAAGGGGGTAGAGTCTATTGAGCTATCGGGATCAAGAAAAGAGTCCGCAAACGAAACCAAAATCACTACGGAGGTTATTGCAGCAGCAACACAATTACGGCAAGCCACCCCGCCACCGCGCCGCGTAAAAATTGCGGGGGCATTTGATATAATTCGGGTCAGCGACAAAGTCTTTGAACTTCTCCTTCCCGACGGCCAACGTGTGCGGGCTGTTTGGGCAAAGGATGAGGTCATCGGCTTGGGCAAATTTCTTTCCCGTGATGTGGTGATTGAAGGGGTTGCTGTCTATCGCCCCTCCGGAACCCTGCTACGGGTGGATACCACGGCCATTGCCCCAGCAACAAACCACGACCGCAATCTGTTTGCCCAGCTGCCACTACCATCTGCCCCAGCAAGCATTGCCGCAAAACAGAAGCCACAAACCTCCACCACCGGGATCAATGCCATTTGGGGAATTTGGCCGGGCGAGGAGAGCGATGAAGAATTGCTTGATTCCGTAGAGGAGGTCGGATAAATGAAGCACACCTATCTGCTGGACACGAACATCGTGATGGCCATTCTGCGCGGCGGCGCGTTGGCTGAGCGTCTTGAAGCCCAGTATCATCTGCGCACAGCCACCTTCCGGCCTTATATCTGTGTGGTGTCACTTGGCGAGCTGTACAGTATGGCGCTGCGGAACAGATGGGGGGCGCAGAAGCAAGCAGCGTTACGAACGATTGAGCAAGAATTAGTGGTGATTGACCTTCATCACAACGATGTCTTGAATGCCTATGCTGCCTTGCAACATGCAGCTCAACAAATGGGAGCCACGCTCTCGCAGAATGACCTTTGGATTGCAGCCACAACCTCAGCGTTCAATGCCCATTTACTCACCACCGATAAAGATTTCTGCACCTTTTCTCCAAGCCATTTTCACTACACCTGGATTGACCCGAAATCACCTTCATAATTACTCCATTCGCCCCTGCATTTCCCCCTCCACATCCCCCCACCAAATCCCGTATCTTGGAACGGAACATTTGTGGGGAACTATCACAAACACCGACACAAACACCGACCGGAGACAAACCCAATGACCATCCATCCGTTGCTTGCCAAACGCCCGCGCGCCGCTGCATTGTTTGGCGCGGCCTGTGTTGCTGCCATGCTGTTGCTGATTGCCCCTTCCCCACCCCCCCCCGACCACGCTTCGGCAAGGCGGTTCCGGCCCAACATCACCTCGTTCGATATCCCAACCAATCTCACGTTTTGTGGCGAGCCGGTGCCGATGGATATTCCAGAAATTCGCAAGCGGTTCGAACGTGAGTTCTATCTGAACTTGCAGTGGGATGGCCAGGTGATGCTCTATCTGAAACGCTCCGGCGAGTACTTCCCGATGTTCCAGACAATGCTTGCCGAAGCTGGCGCGCCCGACGATCTGAAATATCTGTCCGTTGCCGAAAGCGCGCTGCAGATGCCGCAATCCAGCAAGGAAGCCGTGGGCCTGTGGCAGTTCATCCCCGAAACCGGGCGGCGGTACGGCTTGCAGATTGACGACTACGTTGACGAACGCCGCCACCCAGAAAAATCCACCGCCTCGGCAATCCGCTACTTGAAAGATTGCTACGCACGGTTCAACAGCTGGACCCTGGCGGCGGCGGCCTACAACATGGGGGAAGGAGCAACCACCGATGATTTGGAGTTCCAACGGCGCGGAAGCTACTACGACCTGTATGTGAACGAGGAAACCAGCCGCTACCTGTTCCGCATCCTGGCCATCAAGGAGATTATGAGCAACCCCGAGAAGTACGGATTCTTCCTTGACTCCACCGACTACTACACCCCGCCACGCACAACCGAGGTTGCTGTTGCGGCGGACATCCCCAACCTTGCCGCTTGGGCAATCCAACAAGGAAGCAGCTACAAGGATGTGAAACTGCTGAACCCCTGGATAAAAAAACGGGCTTTGCTGAAGCCCGCCGCTGGGCAACCATACGTCATCCAACTACCACTTCCGGCAACGGAACAATAAGGAGAATCCACCACCGGTGCTAACACGATTGCTTGCCGCGTTTGGCCGCGGCGTTACTGGTTTTTTTGCCGAGCTTGGGCGGATTGTGCAACTGCTGCAGAGTATCCTCCGGTTTCTGCCGCAAGCCTTCCGCTCGCGCCGATTAATTATTGAACAAATGGCCGCCATTGGGGTGAACTCACTTCCGCTGGTGCTGCTGGTGGGGGCGTTCACCGGGGCCATTGCCGCGTTGCAGGCCACCAACTTGTTCGCCAAGTTCAACCTTGTTGCGTTGGCACGCCCGTTCATTGGCGGGTCCATTGCCACGGTGGTCTTCACCGAGCTTTCCCCCGTGCTGACCGCGCTGGTGATTGCCGGGCGGATTGGCGGCGCGATTGCCGCACAGCTTGGGACCATGCGCGTTTCCGAGCAGATAGATGCCCTGGAGATGATGGCCGTCCACCCCCACCGCTACCTTGCCATGCCCCGCGTGGTGGCCGGCATGACGATGATGCCGGTGCTGATTGTTTTCAGCAACGTTGTGGCAATCATCGGCGCGTACAGCCTGATGGTGCTGAAATTCAACTTCTCCTCGTTCGATTTCTTCAGCTCGGTCCAGCAATTTTTTAGCTCGTACGAGATCATCATCGGCCTGGTGAAATCCTTCACCTTCGGCGGCGTAACCGCGCTGATCGGCTGCTACGTTGGAATGAGAACCACCGGCGGAGCCGAAGGCGTCGGGACCTCCACCGTCCGCTCCTTCACCCTTTCATCAGCAATGATCTTGGTTCTGGATGCGCTGTTTGGATATGTGCTGTGAGCGGGGAGAGCGGGAGTCGGGGATCGGGAGTCGGGGATCGGGAGGCGGGAGGCGGGAGGCGGGAGTCGGGGGGCGGGAGTCGGAAGTCGGGGGGCGGGAGTTGGAAAGCGGGGATCGGGGATCGGGAGTCGGGAAGCTGGAATCGGAAGTTGGAAGTCGGAAATCAGGGAGCGGAAATCAGGGAGCGGGAGTCGGGGATCGGGAGTCGGGGATCGGGAGTCGGGAAGCTGGGATCGGAAGTTGGAAGTCGGAAATCAGGGAGCGGGAGTCGGGAAGCTGGAATCGGGAATCGGGAGTCGGGGGGCGGGAGTTGGAAAGCGGGGATCGGGGATCGGGAGTCGGGAAGCTGGAATCGGAAGTTGGAAGTCGGAAATCAGGGAGCGGGAATCGGGGGGCGGGAATCGGGGGGCGGAAAATGAAGGTTCATCCCGCCCAATTTTCTTGCTCGATTTTCTTGCTCAATTTTCTTGCTCAATTTTCTTGCTCAATTTTCTTGCTCCCCCTCCCGAGGGGGCTGGGGGGTCTTGGAGGGCCGGGCAACACAACAAACCCAGCAACCTCACTCCAAAAAACCAAATCAACATATTCATAACTCTCACTCACAAACCCAACAACTACGCAACCAACATGAATCTGAAACCTGGATATAAATTGACTGAAGTGGGGGTGATTCCCGAGGAGTGGGATCCCGTACAGCTTGGGGATTATGTCCGAATTACAAGCGGAGAGAGTCCATCTCTTTTTAAGTTTTTGGGAACTGGTGTGCCATATTTTAAGGTTGAGCAACTTAGTAATACCGAAAAATATCTAACGAGTACCGTTACTCCTTATCATTTCCAGAAAAATAAAGTCGTAGCCCAAGGAAGCGTAGTTTTTGCTAAAAGAGGCGCGGCAATAGCACTTAATAAAGTTCGAATCCTCTCGCAGGACTCGTTCATGGACACAAATCTCATGGCACTTACTCCAAATGAGCATCTGGAGGCGGAGTTTTTATTTTATTATTTAGGATATATAGACCTTTGGAGATTTGCGGATACGACATCCGTACCGCAAATAAACAACAAGCATATAAAGCCTTTATTATTTCCATTACCACGAAAGTCCGAACAAATCGCCATTGCCGAAGCCCTCAGCGATATGGATGCCCTGCTTGCCGCGCTGGACCAACTAATTGCAAAAAAACGAGACCTGAAGCAAGCCACCATGCAGCAACTCCTTACCGGCGCAACACGGTTGCCAGGGTTTCGGGGGGAGTGGGAGGTGAGGAGGTTGGGGGAGATTGTTGAAATTAAAAAAGGCCAACTTATCACGAACGACACCAGAGTC